>JAVETP010000147.1:0-4433 GCA_034006005.1 Pseudomonas sp. | reverse complement strand
GGCGTTATATATCTGCCGCGACCTTTGATGAATTTGAAAAGGATTTTGGCCTCGATAAAAAAACTTCTGCGTTAATGCGAAATAACCATGAGGATTCAGAATGAGCGAGTTAAGAATTGGGGTCGCTTTATTTTTAGGTGAATCGCCCTATAGTGCTGAGGGTAATTTTGCTTGTGAATATCAAGGCCAGACGTTTGAGTTTTTTTCAGTTAGCGACTTACCGTCTCAAACATTATGGATTACAAACGTAGATCTAGGTGATCTTATAGAGCTTGGTTTACATCGAAACCCAAAGATTGCTCACGATGGTTATTTTCGCACTCGCATTTCACAAATCAATCAAGAGCTTGGGCTGGATGCTTTAACACTAGAGCAGCAAGCCGCTTTTCTTGCTGAGTTACTTGGCTCAACCGCTGAAATGGCGAGAGTTGAGTTGAACTTAACTCAGTATCCGGCAACAAGCCTTGCTCAAGCAGTAGGCCAGCTGCACGGCTACCGTGAGCACCCAAAGGGTACTCCTGTTTTTACAATAGCGGAGCAAGCTTGCCAGCGTTATACCTCCACAGAGCGCACCAGACGAATTGAGCATGCTGATATTTTTTCGTTTTGGATGCCCCGCTATGAGTGGGCTAATGAACTACTAGAGATGGGATTACCTGTAAGCGAGAATGCTCAGGTTATTGCTCCTCATAATTTGCCAGCAGCTGGTCGTGATGCTGTCGCCCTTGTTCAGTGGGCCGAAGAAAATAAAATTCCTTTGTTTGCAAATATCAGAATTAATCAAGTTGAAGAAACGGTCGGGCGATTAATAAATTATGGTGCGGGTGCTCAGGGCATCAATGCTAATGGCTATGATGCTAGAAATCAGCGTGAGTGGTGTGCATTGCCGGAGTTATCTGTCCTTGCCTATTCGGGCGATATTGAGATTTTAAAGGTTGTGACGGCTGGCGGATGGGCGCGACCGGGTTTGCATTTGAATCGGTCAAAAGTTGCGCGAGTATCCTATAGCTATGGCCTTTTATGCGAAAACATTTGGAGTGGGCTTACAAGAAAGCCTAATGACTTTAATAAGTCTTCTAAGACATTACAGACAGCATGGATGCAATCAGTTGAAAGAATGAAGTGCTTGCGCGTTGCCGAGCGCTTATCAGGTATTGGTATGGATATCTTAAGTTACGGGAATGGGCGTATTTCGGTTGCATGCCCGATTTCTGTTAGAGCATTGATTCCTCAAGTCGCGCTTGAAGAGTCGATGCTTTACCCTACTTTCCTGAAAGATCTGGATTTTTATAATGCTGCTGGTAACAGTGAGCCTTTTGCAATTATGCAAGGATTGATGGCTAGGAGAGAGTACGCTCGTATTCTTGAGGTCAACAATAAAGCTCTTCAAGAGTGTAAGGCTCGCAAAAATGAAGCTTAATCCTCAGCAGTTAGCGGCTGTAGAGCATCCTGCTGATTCTTCGTTATTAGTGATAGCAGGAGCCGGTTCGGGCAAAACCACGGTGATAGCTGAGCGGGTGATGCGGCTTCTAAAAGTGCATGCCGGTACTGATAAAAATGTACTGATGGTTACTTTTTCAAATAAAGCCGCAAAAGAAATGAAGGAGCGAGTTAAGCGGCTGGGAGGGCGGGACGGGGTAATGTTCCATACTTTCCATTCATTTGGACTATCACTTATGCGTGATAATCCCGAGGTTTATAAGCTCAACAAGGATTTCTCAATTCTTAATGAATCAGATATGGCTCGCAGTATTCGCCATATCGCCAGTAAAAATGGATTAGCCCCGGCTAAGGATCTAAGTAGCGAAGATAAAAAGCGCCTAAACCCACTCAAGTGGCTGAACACATGGAGCTTGGCGAGGCAGGCAGGCTTTAATGTCGATAATGCTGATAACAGAGCAGAGCTAATTGATAGGCTCACGAATACTCATAAGCTAAGCGAATCAGAAGCAAAGCTTGCTTACTCAACACTGCGATCCTATGAGTCCGTTAAGCGCAATACAAGTAGCGTTGATTTCGATGATTTGCTGTATCTGCCTTTGTTTCAGCTGGCAAAGAATGAAAGTTATCGTAAGAGCGTCCAAGCAGGCATTGGCAATGTTGTGTGTGATGAAACGCAGGATTCAAACCGTATTCAAACTGAGTTGATTCGTTATTTGGCTCAAGATCATTGCGCGGTAACGTGTGTTGGTGATGATGATCAGTCAATTTATGGGTGGCGCGGGGCGGACGTAACAAACTTAAAGCGTTTTGTAAGCTATTTTAAAGCGGACCAGTTGAAGCTAGAGCAAAATTACCGCTCTACCCAAGCGATAGTGAATAGTGCGAGCCGCCTAATTGAAAGTAATCTAACTCGATTACCAAAGACACCTTTCTCTGGTGGCGATGAGGGCGTTTTGCCCGATTTAAATCAATACAGTGACAGTTACGCTATGGCTGATGCTCTTGCTACTCGGTTAGCAGGCGCTATCAACGCAGGAGAGCGGCCAGATAGCTTTGCGGTGCTCTATCGGACTAACAGGATGGCGCTGTTGTTAGAGCAGTCGTTAAGGCGCTCAGGAGTCCCATACGTAGTTGTTGGTGGGATGTCTCTCTTCAATAGAGCAGAAGTCGTAGGGGTTACTTCGGCGCTGCGTCTTGCTTCCAATCCAAGAGACACTTTTGCTTTAAAAAGCTTAACGCCATTTATTGACGGGTTTGGGGATATGAGCTGCTATACCATTTGCGAATGGATAGAAGCCAACGAGGAGGCGACGCTTTATACGCTCCCTGATGAGCTGCCTGGTGTACCGCCAAAGGGAATGGCTGCAATTAAAAGCTTGATGAGCGAGATGAGTCTTGAGGCTTTGGCGTGTGACGACCCTAAAGAGTTTATTGAGTGGGCTTCGTATGGAACTTTAAAGATTATTAGCCGTGAGAAAGATGAAGAGCTTCGCGATAAAAAAATCAGCCACCTTGAAATGATGGCTGACGATATTTCAGCTGAAGTAGCTGAGCGTGAAGAATCTGACCCTGTGAGCTGGCGAACGGTGATGCTTGAAGTTGCTTTGAGAGAGGTGCGCCAATCAGAGTCTGATTTGGGAAGCGTCACTCTAAGCACGATTCATAGATCAAAAGGGCTTGAGTGGGACAAGGTTATCGTTGCCGGTGCTAGTAATGGTTTGTTTCCGATGGAAAGCCGCGATGAAGAGGATGAGGAGGCAGGGTTTGTGCACTATGAAGAAGAGCGTCGGATTGCTTATGTTGCTTTGACGCGAGCGCGCAAAGAATGCACTTTTTTGCATGCTGATAAATACCGATTTGCTGGTTCAGAAAGTAGCGAAAAAATCTATGAGCCTTCTGCGTTTCTAGGTGAAATGGGTGTTGTGCTTAAGCCTTCTTTTTCTACGGAAAACGACTTTGATACAATGCCATCATTTGATATTAAAAAAATTAAAACCTTTCTAAGAGCGGGAATGTAAAATGACTTATGGAATTGTAGACAAATTAATGGATGGTATTGATAATTTCAAGAGTAATTTACGGGCTTGGACTAAGGCGGACCATACTCAGTACTTTCCGATAGCCTGCCCTCAAAACCGCTATGCATTATCTTTGCATAATGGCTCTTTATTAAGTGTTATCCGTATTGATGGTTACATGGGGCAATATTTCCCGCATGACTTTTCGGTGCTGCAAAAAAAATGGAATAGCTTTCTCAAAACCACTGCAAACGACAAAAGCGCAGCTGGTTTTGATCTGTATTGGTCCTATGAATACGATCCTGATGGTATGAAAGGGCAAGCGTTAGAGTATCGTGCTCGCATGATTAACGCTGCCAAAAAAAGAGGCTTGGATATCCAAGATATTCTTGAAGAGGAAGCTCATGTCTATGGGGATATCTGCGCCATCGAATCGCAATACATCTTGGTAGTTACACACCTTGATGCTCTGCCAAAGGTGGACCGAAAAGAAGCATTAAATAAGCGCCGAGAAGCAATTCGAGGACAGCTTAAGGGGTCTGATTCGATTGTTCTTGGTGCAGGCATTGCTGCCATAGAATCGGCACATGAGTCGCATGTAAATAAAATTCAGACGTTTTTAGAAAATACTGAAAGAAAATACGTATGTGAGCGCCTTGAAACTTACGAGGCGCTTAAAGCGATGCGATGCGCATTTGATCCGTCTACTGCTGGAAGTGGCTGGGCAGCGCGACTCAAGCCGTCTGATACTCGGTTCCGCTCAACTGATAGCATTGCAGCTTTTGGACGAGACAATCAGAAACCTGATGGTAAGGTACTTGACTGGAGCGCTGTTTTTCCGCCAAAGCTGGCCAGTCAAATGATTCGCGACAATGTGGTGGATCTAGGTTTGTATTCGGTTGTAGGTGATAGAACTTACGCGCCGCTTTATGTTGATGAGCTGGCGGTTGATCCTGAGCCTTTGCACTTGCT
>JAVETP010000036.1:0-29119 GCA_034006005.1 Pseudomonas sp. | reverse complement strand
TCGTGTGTACCGATAGAACCGAACAATTTTCCTTCTTCGCCTGTGTTAGCAGTGATAGTCACTTCTAACTCAGACAGCTGAGCACCGCGTGCTTCTGCTTCTGCACGCTTCTCGGCAGCTGCTTTTTCAAGCTCTGCGCGACGCGCTTCAAAAGTTGCGATGTTAGCTGCAGTTGCAGCTGTTGCTTTACCTTGTACTAGTAAGTAGTTGCGACCGTAACCGGCTTTAACATTTACTTTGTCGCCCAGGTCGCCCAGATTTGCGACTTTTTCTAGCAGGATGACTTCCATTTGAGTCTCACCTCTTGTATTTCAACGTTCACCGTTCGCAGCATCGGAATCATTATTTTGAGACCGTAAACCACGAAAATCAAAAACACTATCAATAATAGCCATAACCATTAAAAACGGATAAATCAGCTGCATAAACAGTACAAAGCCAACATACATACCAATCAACCAAAAACCACCAACGCGGTATTTAGCCACTATGCCATGCATCACAGCTAAGCCTGTAAACAACAACGGCACACTGCACAATGGCGTTAACACGACAGCTTGTATCCCGAGACTTGGCGCAAACAACATGCCAAACACTAGGGGGAACGCAATCACCGCAGGTAGGCGCAAACGTTGAAACTCGATTGCAAACCCGCCTGGGTTATATAAAGCTGCTTGCCAATACCGTGCAAGAATCACACTCATTAAGCTTAATACTTGCAATACTGCTGCCATCAAGCCGGTTAATACCGGGACAATCAAGCTGTGCAATTGCAACTGCTGTTCAGCAGATAACTGTTCGTAAAGCTCTGAGAGCATTTTTGGCATCATCGCATTGAGCTCTGCTGCCACTTCACTTAAGGGCTGAGCAAATGCAACACCCAACACTCCAGCAAAAAACACCCCAATCAAAACACTTGCAAGCAAGGTTTTTAACCAAGACGCTGTTGATCGCAAGATATACGCCATCATTGATGCACCCAGCAGCCCTAATAAGGGTCGTGGCTCATCAAAGTAGGCCCATACCAAAGCGGGTAACAACGCCCAAACGATCACACCAAGTGCGTCGGTTAGGCCACGCCTTAATAACACTAAACTTACAGCCGCAGCGCTAAGCCAAAACATCATGGGTACAGCAGATGCTAAAGCCACCACAGAGATGGCCTGCATACGCCCACGCATAATATATTCAGCGAGTCTACGCATGCGTTAACCTATCCATTTATACGGTACAGCCAAAAAATTAATTTGTGTGACTGTCGGTGTATGGCAGCAGAGCTAAAAAGCGTGCGCGTTTGATTGCAGTTGACAATTGGCGCTGATATCTAGCTTTAGTGCCAGTAATACGGCTTGGTACAATCTTGCCAGTTTCTGATACGTAAGCTTTCAATGTATTTAAATCTTTGTAATCGATTTCTTTTACATCTTCAGCTGTGAAACGGCAAAATTTACGACGGCGGAAAAAACGTGCCATGACAGTGGCTCCTCAATTAAGCTCTAGGATTACTCATCAACATCGTTGTCACTGTCGTCGTCACCATCTTCTTCGGTGTCTTCGGCAGTTTCAGGACGTTCACGACGCTCACGACGCTCAGTACGGTTCTCTTCAGCCTTCAACATCTCAGACTGTTCAGTAACCGCTTCATCGCGACGAATGATCAAGTTACGCAATACGGCATCGTTGTAGCGGAAACTGTCTTCCAGTTCTGCTAAAGCTTTGCTGCTGCACTCAACGTTGAGCAAGATGTAGTGAGCTTTATGGATGTCGTTGATAGCATAAGCTAATTGGCGACGGCCCCAGTCTTCTTGACGATGTACTTGACCACCATCTTCTTCGATCAGTTTGGTATAACGCTCAACCATACCGCCGACTTGTTCGCTTTGATCCGGGTGGACCAAGAACACTATTTCGTAATGACGCATAGATGCTCCTTACGGGTTGTAGCCTGCCGCACCATGCGGTCAGACAAGGAGTTGATGAAATTTGCATTAACAACCACATGGGTAGTACGCGCAATGCAAGGGGCGTATTCTAAAGAAGCACGCCCCGCTAAGCAAGGTTAGTCTGATAAAAGGTCAGATAAACCTGAAAAATCTATTTCTTAAGGGTGCGTTGGCGTTGTGCTTCAAATAAACATACGCCCGTAGCCACAGAAACGTTAAGACTGCTCACTGTACCCTGCATCGGCAGATGCACGAGATAGTCACAATGCTCACGTGTGAGACGGCGCATGCCTGTACCTTCAGCACCCATCACCACGATCAGCGGTCCGGTCATATCTTGCTGATACAAAGTCTGCTCAGCATCACCGGCGGTACCCACAACCCACAGTCCCTTTTGCTGCAACTTAGCTAGCGCACGCGCCAGATTCGTTACGGCAACCAAAGGCACAACTTCAGCGGCACCACAAGCCACTTTACGCACGGTGGAGTTGAGGGTGGCTGATTTATCCTTAGGGATAATCACCGCATGCACACCGGCCGCATCGGCAGTACGCAAGACAGCACCGAGATTATGCGGATCAGTCACACCATCGAGCACCAGCAACAATGGCGGTACTTCAAGGCGATCGAGCAGCTCATCCAGCATTTGCTCACCCCAGATTTGACTGGGGCTGACTTTCGCGACTACACCTTGGTGCACGCCATTAATCTGCTCATCCATTTCCTTGCGAGTAATGGTGTTGCTTTGCACGCGCGCCTCATCAGCTAACTGACGTAAGACTTGGATACGCGGATCGTCACTGCGACCGTCGGCTAAAATCAATTGCTTAACGCGTTTTGGGTGATGACGCAGTAATGCTTCAACCGCATGGACACCATAGACGTTTTCTAAATCATTCATAATGTCCTGCCTTAGTCGACTTGCTCACCACTTTACGCTTGCTGCTCTTAGCTTTAGGTTTTGCTTTAGCAGCAGGGGTTGTATCTGCGGCTTTAGAACCTTTCTTCGGCGCTGAAGATTTCTTACCGGCAGCAGATTTGCTTTTACTTGGTGCAGACACCGGGCGCTTATCAGTATTGGCATCCGCTTGACTCATTTCAAAGTCAATTTTGCGCTCATCCAAGTCAACCCGCGCGACAATCACTTCAACGCTATCGCCCAGACGGAAACTACGTCCGCTGCGCTCACCACTTAAGCGGTGGTGCAAAGCATCAAAATGGTAGTAGTCACCCGGCAAGGCAGTAACGTGCACTAAGCCTTCAACATAAATATCAGTCAACTCAACAAAGATACCGAAACCTGTCACCGAGGTAATCACACCTTCAAAAGTGTCACCCACACGGTCAAGCATAAATTCGCATTTGAGCCAAGTGACCACATCACGCGTTGCTTCATCAGCACGGCGCTCAGTCAGCGAAACTTCAACACCAATTTCTTCTAAACGCGGCATTTCATAGGGATAAATTTGCGCTTTAGGCAAACTACGTCCGCCCACGCGCTGCACATGCTCCGTTTTCTGACGCGAACGAATCACATGGCGTACAGCGCGGTGATTGAGCAAGTCAGCATAACGACGAATCGGTGAAGTAAAGTGCGTATACGCCTCATAGTTCAGACCAAAGTGGCCATTATTATCAGGGCTGTAGACCGCTTGACTTAATGAGCGCAGCATCACTGTTTGGATCAATTGGAAATCTGCACGATCACGTACGGTTTCTAATAATGCCAAATAGTCTTTAGGTGTTGGATCACCTTTACCGCGGTTTAGGGTTAAACCTAACTCAGTTAAGAAGCCACGCACTTTCTCAAGCTTTTCTGCAGGCGGACCATCATGCACACGGTACAAACCGGGCAACTCATGATCCGTTAAGAAACTGGCCATGGCAACGTTGGCACACAGCATGCACTCTTCAATCAACTTATGCGCATCGTTACGCTCAGTCGGCAGAATCTCGGCAATTTTACGATCCTCACCAAACACGATATGTGTTTCACGAGTTTCAAAATCAATGGCACCACGAACATGACGCTGCTTTTGCAAAGCTTTATAAACGGCGTACAAATCTTTAACATGCGGCGCAACAGCAGCATATTCAGTGAGCAACTGCTTGCCTTCTGCACTGCGTGGACGCTCCAGCATGGCACTGACGGTGTCATAGGTTAAACGTGCATGTGATTGAATCACTGCTTCGTAGAACTGATAACCAATCATTTTACCGGTATGCGATAACGCAACCTCACACACCATGGCTAAACGATCAACATGTGGATTGAGTGAGCATAAGCCGTTGGACAATTCCTCTGGCAGCATTGGAATCACGCGCTCAGGGAAGTACACCGAGTTACCGCGTAACCCTGCTTCCAGGTCCAGTGCAGAATCCACTTTCACGTAATGCGATACGTCAGCAATGGCCACATATAAACGCCAGCCGCCGGAGACTAAATCACCACCTGTACGTGGTTCGCAATAGACCGCATCATCAAAGTCGCGAGCATCGGCACCATCAATGGTGACAAAAGGCAAATGACGCAAATCCACACGGCGCTCTTTATCTTTCTCTTCAACTTCAACTTTAAAGCGCTTCGCTTCTTTAACCACAGCATCAGGCCATACATGTGGAATATCGTAGTTGCGCAATGCAACCTCAATTTCCATACCTGGCGCCATATATTCGCCGAGTACTTCAACGATATTACCCTGCGCCTGAAAACGCTGAGTCGGCCAGTGAGTAATCGCTACTTCAACCAACTGACCAATCTGTGCACCACCGGCGCGACCTGGACTGACTAAGACTTCCTGCTGCATTTTCTTATTGTCAGGCAGAACAAAACCAATACCGTTTTCTTCGTTGTAGCGGCCGACAATGGATTCATGTGCACGCTCAGCAACTTCAGCAATTGAGCCTTCACGACGGCCACGCTTATCAAAGCCCACTACGCGAGCTAAAACACGGTCACCATCAAAGACTAAACGCATCTGTGTGGGGCTTAAAAATAAATCATCGCCACCATCATCAGGAATTAAGAAACCAAAGCCATCACGGTGACCACTGACGCGGCCCACGACAAGATCAAGCTTATCAACGGGCGCATAAGCACCGCGTCGGGTATAGACCACTTGTGCATCACGCTCCATCGCACGTAAGCGACGACGCAATGCTTCAAGATCTTCTTCTGATGTTAAACCGAATTCCGCTGCCAACTGCTCTCGTGCAGCTGGAGCACCACGCTCATCTAAGTGATGTAAAATCAACTCACGGCTAGGAATGGGGTTGTCGTATTTTTCCGCTTCACGTGCGGCCTCAGGGTCGAGGGATTGCCAATCGGCTGTCAAATTAAATTCACCTTACTTTTTAAAAATTCAAAGGTGACGTAAATAATTGTTCACATCACCAAACTACGTGCCTAATTTAACAGATTTTTTAGCGCACGGGGGTTTACAAGATCTTTTTTCAGTCGTATAGTTCGCGACCACAACGTTATGTAATGCACGTTGTACCATGGAAGCAATGGTAATGTATTGTTTTCAATGCCCAGGTGGTGGAATTGGTAGACACGCTAGCTTCAGGTGCTAGTGGCCTTACGGCCGTGGAAGTTCGAGTCTTCTTCTGGGCACCAATCAAAACGCTTAAAGCCCCTAACCATGGGGCTTTGTGCTTTCTAGGGGTTTACGATACCCCCAATAATACCCCCAAATTGTTTTGTACCCCCTCGCCGTTGCTTAGAACAATCCGACCAATGGCATCAGTGACGCGGCAAGCACTCGCTCAAGTCACCAAACCACTGTTGATAGAATGCTTGGTCTATATCGCCATCATCTAATGGGTTGCACCTGTCTGGTACGCCTGCCAGCTTAAGCACCGCGTTATAATCAAACCCATGCGCATTGCATAAGTCATACAGCACTTTGCTATGGGCAAGCTGGCGCGCAACGCATTGCTGTAGCTGTTTGCGTATAGAATCAAAGGCATCATCAAGCTGGTCATCAGCAGCGCTTGTAAGGCTCTGCAAGCGGCTCAATGTAGACGCATATATAAAGCACTGACGCCAATACTCCACAGACCAAACCAGCACCACAGTATGGAACGCATCGCGCCAGTCGGTATAAGCCGCATCAATGCAATTGTATTGCTTCCATGGCACCGCGCCGCGGATCTTATCGACCTCTTCGGCATTCATATCAGCCATGCTTTGCAGTGTGAGTGCGGCAAGCTGCTTGGGTGCTAAACCTTCATATAATTTAACGCTACGCTTTGTGGTCTGTTTCACTTCTTCATCTCCTGCAATTGCTCAAGTTGAGCGAGGCGCTTTTCCAGCTCTGTGATTTCAACAATCTTCAACACATCAGCTAAGGCGCTCAGTAATTCTTGAGCGGTGCTTGTGGATATTGCGCCAGCACCTGCAAACTGTATTAGCTGGCGCGCCATGTCTGCGCTAGTGCCCTGCAAAGGCTCAGGTAATACAACGGCCTCACTTTGTGGTTTAAGCGCCGGTACAAGTCGATTAGCGAGCATAGCCATTGCTTGGGTATCGCCACCTTTGGCCATGGTCGCCACGGATAACCAGAAGCCATGCTCACCACCATCAAACGTCTCTGCAAGCGCCTCACGGATTAGAGTACGTTTGTTTTTACTGCCAGCAGGTCTACCAACTGGATTGCTCAGTATTTGAGCCGTTTGTTTATTGTTCATCAGCTCACCAAATTAAATAGAATGGCATCAGCGTGTTCGTCGTCTTTGCGCTCGTCGTCGATAATGTATTGCAGCACGGCGGTAGCTTCCTCACGACTGCGAGGTCTGATCTGCGCCATTAGTTCAAATACAAAATACCCTCGCTCATAACACTCTTGAGCAGGCTCATCAGCATCAGCGGCTTGTTTGAGCCAATACAGTTCATCCCAGAAACTAAGCTCATGCAGACAATCTGCCAAGGTATGCGGCATCAGCTCAGGATGCTGTTTAAACCTGTCTGCAATGCCTGTCCTGTCGCTGTCCATCAATCCAACGTCCACGCCAGCCAGCACACGGATAACCCACCGCTCGGCCTCGGTCATTAAATCAGGATCATTACCGAACCTTGCCACCGCCTCAGCCTTGCGCAATGCCGTTGTTTTGGATTTCTTCACGTGACCTTCAATATCTGCAAAATTGAATGATGCAAAGGTCGAGAACATATTGCCGTTACTGTGTTTGATTAAGTGGTCGGTATAGCGTCTCTCAATCTCAGCCAATGGCGTTTTAATGTTAGCCACTGCTGTTTGCGCCGTATCAATAGCCAGCGGATCACCGGTTGCAATGACCTCTCTAAGCCATAGCACCGCATCAACCTCAATATCACCGGTGACTGAGCGCTGTACCGGCATCACAAAGGCTGCTAGCTGGGTGCTGGCGCTGTGTTTGATTGCAGGCAAGGTAAACATCAGCCGATGCTTTGGGTTGTCCGACAACGCACCAGAACGCCTGACGATAGTGCGCACCGTGCCAAGTGGTAGACCGGTGATTGCAGCCACCTCGTTATAAGAGTGTTTGCGCTTCAACTCCAGCACTTGGGCGCGCTGCTGGTCTGTGATTGTTTTAGGTCGTGCCATTGAATTAAACCCGCTGAATATATGGCTCAATTATAGCATTGTTTGAATATAGGGTATTCAAGATAAGGAGGTATTGCCTCGCGTATGACTCCGATAAAACCTTGAGCGCGCGTGGTGACTTCAATAAAACCTTGCTGATCAGTGGGGTTTCTGACTTCCTGCAACCTCCACAATCTGTGGTTATTAAACTGTGGGCTGATTGAGCCAAAGGGTGCTTATTCAAAACGCCACCTGATTTCTAATGGCCTGAATTCCGCCAGTTAGAATTTAGTATTTTTGGCGGTCGTGAAACTCTTGTAACCGAACCTGCTTTTAACTCTACTGATCCGATGAATTAGAACCGGTTGCCATAAATGTGCGACTGCTGGAGGGGTGCAATCCTAACCACACTCTGTGGGTGATCTCTAAACCGGTCGGGAAAGTTCGTATTCTGAATGATCCAAACACGGATCATCTCTAGCAGGAATTACCGCTCTCGTATTGCCACCTTTTCGGTTGTGGATTGTTAGCCGTGACGATTGCAGCAGATATAAAAACCCCACGGGTTAGGTGGGGCTGTTGGTTAGTGGTTAGCTAAGTGCCAGTTAAGGCCGGTCTTGGCTGTCTTGGCTGCCTCCCTTGGCTCTGTATGCCATAACTCGCGCATATCATCTGCATCAATAATGCCGTGCTGTAAAAGCCACTCAGGAGGCCTATGCAAGGTGTGCGCTACCCGCTCAAGCCACTGACGTTGCAGTCGTTCCAGTTCACCGATGATCTGTTGCTTTGAGTGCTTGAGCGAATCCAGCAATTCAGCGCTTGGCTGCCTACTGGCTGCGAGCTTTATATTCTGCCCATCAGTGCTAAGCATCACGCCACTGAGTAACGCCTGTTCAATAATTGCGGCGGCGGTCATATAGTAGCCTCCCACGGCTCAGCAGGTGCGACATTTGCGACTTCTGCGACATTCTCCTGTAAGCCTTGATCTGTGGGGCTTTGCGCGCCTTCAGTAACTGCGACACCATTGCGACACGTTGCGACATTTTCCGGCGTATCATCGCTGGCGCTATTTTTGTCGCAGTGTGTCGCAGCAGTGTCGCAACTCTGCAAATTGCTGTACCCATCGCCGTTGCTGGCTTTGGCGGCTGTTGTCGCAATTGTCGCAGTTGTCGCAGCAGGGTTTAACAGTAAAGCATTAAGATTGAACGACTTGCCTTTGTCGCCAGTTAACAAGTGACTTTTATCAAGCAAAATATCTAATGCTTCATCTCGCTTTTCTGCCTTGCGTAGCGGGTTGTAACCACTACGGCTCCACTCTCTACGGGTGAACTTCATCCAATTCGACTTGCCTGCTTTAACCTCTCTAACAAGCCAGTCCGACATATCTATTGCAGCTTGTGTTGCTTTATCTACGCGAACTTCGCAGGCGTATCGGTGCCACTCCAGCAGGCTGTGATCCACGATAGCGAGCGCAGCTTCCATTGCCTGCTCGTCTACATGGTTGCGACCTTCAAAATGCGCAATGACTGTTGCAACTCTCAATGCGTTTTGAGCGCCACGACTGGCGAATGGCGTTAACTCTGCATACATACCAAAGCGGCCTTGCTGGTGCTCTACATCATTGTAGAAGTCCATCCATAGAGAACGTGCGCCACGGGCAAGATCAAGCCTATCTGCTTTTATTTCGCCGTCCTCGATCTTTTCAGGCTCCCGCATAATGTCTTTAAGTCGCTGCCAATAATCCGCAATGCCGATATATTCTTCAGGCTTTTTGAACATACGATCCACTGTCATAATTCTTGTTCCGGCCAATGACGCTGGTGCGCAGAATAAGAATCTCGGCAAGAATCCCTGCTCCCTCATTACTGGGTCAGTCAGTGCATCGCGAACTGCCACCTCTTGCGCCATCAAGTGCAGACTAAGGCGCCGCTGCCAAAACTTGCCGGATGCATCAGCATTTTCGCTTGAACGTAGACGCTCGCCTTTACCCGCATCCCATAGCTGGGTAAGGCTGCCCAATACAGCAACTCGGTTATCTGCTTTTAAGCTATGGCCTCCAAGCATTTGACCGCCTTCGTCTGTGCTCCAAAATAGTGACGGCGTACCCTCTACAAACTTCGCCATGATCCGGCTGATACTGCCATCACTGCCAATAATCGTAGTTGGGTCAGGTGGTGCTGGATTGTCTTTTTTATATTGTGCTAGCTGCTTACCCTTTAAACCTTCAGCACCGCTATTTAGCTCAGCAACTTCTTTGTAATAGCTCTGACTGACTTCTTTTTCAGCTTCCATAATTGGCTTGAATGCTGGATCGTGCGCAGACGATTTGCCGCCACCTGACCTATTAAGCGCCAGCGAGTTTATGCTGCATGGCATTTGATAGGACTTATGCGACCACGCATCAACTCGGGTCTGTGCAAGGTAGGACGCTGCTCCCAGTACACACTGACCGACAAGCTCAATTGGTGACTGGGCTAGGTCAGCTATACCTTTAATAGCGTCGCGCATCATTGGCGGCAATGCATCAATCGGATAAGGTGCTGGCGCTTCAGCCTGATCTACAAGCGGCTCTGGCATGATCTGCTCGACTTTGCCACGCGGCTGCAATTGATTTGTAATGCTCATTGCGCACCTCCTTGCATCATCAAGTGGTAATCGTTCCAATCAGTGCCATGATGATCTGGTGGAAACTCTGGAATCATAAGCTCAGCATTAACCACCGCTGCGGCTTTTCTCGCTGCATCAACTCCAGTATTTTCTGTGGCTTGGTGATCGTTATCAGCACAGATAACAATATGCGCAGCTGGGCAGGTTTTTCTCGCCTGTTGTGCAATGCTTATCAAATTACCGGCATTCAATGCGCACAGCACGCCTTTACCTGTCATCTGGTGAATAGTTGCGCCGGTTGCGTAACCTTCGCAGATATAAATCAGATCATCATGCTGTCCAACTGGTGCATAAGCGCCAGCTACCTGACCACCTTTAAGGAAACGCTTTTCACCGTCTGGCTGAATAAATTGCAGGTTAACCAGCTGCCCGTTTGCGACAATTGGAATCACAAGCGCAGCGCCACGCTGGCGCAGATCAAACGGCTTAATCTGTTTTGCTTGCAGGTACGGATGATTAGGATTTGCTGATAACGCCTTACTCCATAGATAAGCAGCTTTAGCGGCTGTCACAGCCTGCTGGTGCTCTCGTTCGCTGTCAGCTTGCTGTTGCTGTATACGGCGCGATAAAGCACGCGCTGCAAGCTCAGCAGGGCTTGGCATAACGGGCTTAGAATCATCAATCCATCCGTTTTGCTTGGCACGGTAAAACAAAGTAGCGATATTTAAACCACCTGACGGCTTGCAGCTTTTCCACACTGACATTGCATCGCTTGCTTTGTAATTATCTGCCTGCTGGCTCCAGTCGCTCCAGCTATCAAAGGCAATATCACCGAACTCTGACTTGAGCATCATGGCCGCTTCATACCACTCTTGGCGGTCGTGTGCGTTCAAGTACTGCAATGCGCTCTGTGCGCGCTGAATATCTGTATTCATTCCATCGCACCTCGCAGCGTAAACAGCATCAGCAAAGCAAATGCCTGTTGAGTCGATGGGTTATTTGCTATAATGGCGACGCTCAGCAAGGCATCTAAAGCGTTCGGTTTACTTCGGTCGATCGGGCGCTTTTTCATTTGTGCGCCCCCTGTGCTTGAAAATAAACAAGCGCAATTAAACCAATCGCTGTTGCTGTTATGCGTTGCGTAGTAATTACCCTTGGGGCTTCGTCCAAGTCAAAACTAATCTGCCGTTGACCACTTTCTAGGGTTAGCAGTCCGCGTCTTGTGTACGCTGTTAGCGGCGCTTCGGTGCGATAGATAAAGTCTTCTAGGTTGGTCATTGGGCGCAAATGCTCGCCATTAAGCACCATGCCAAAGGCTTTGGCTTTTTCTTCAACCAATCCAAAAAACTGACTTTCTGCTTGGTCGTCTAATCGCTCAAAAATAGAAAGATTATCGCAAGCCTCATCTAAGCAAGTGCCGCTTAAGAGCTGATTGAGTGCGAATGTAGCTAGCTGGTTTAAGGTGAATGTGGTTTTCATTCTGCCACCTCCACACTTTCCGCAATGCGCGCATCAATCCACGCGTTAACCTCATGCTCTAACCATGCGACTGCTTTAGCGCCTAACCTAATTTGTTTTGGGAACGTACCGGCCTCAATGCGGCGGTAAATCTCGCTAGTGCTTAGGGTGGTGCGCCCTTTTACGATGGGTAATTTGATAAGGGTGTTGGGGGTGGTGGTAGTGCTAGCCATTGCTTAAACCTCTGTGGTTATTGTCGGGAACAATGGCTATAGGTTGGTTTGTTCAGCTGGCGCTGTGACGTGGGGCTTTTTTTATGGTTGGGTTGGTAATTTCCCCCAAAGCCCATGCTGGTGGCCGTTAGCGGTCATAATCTCAGGCTCATCTGTTTTCATGCTTTCTAGTTTCTTGGCTATATTCTCAATAGATTTATGTAGCTCATCTATGCATACAGACAATATACCGGCCATAGAAAGCAGCGCTTCAATAAACTCATTAAACTCCCCAGCCGGTTCACCGTAGCGGTTCTTTTGCCGCCTTGGAATATCATCAGTTTTTTTAATCAGTTTCCACGCCACTATAATCTCAACGCACAAGTACAATCGTGACTTTCTCGGAATGCCGGTCTCTGCTGTCTCTAATGGTTGCGATTGCAGCCAACACTTGAGCGCTGATAGATCCCATAAAAGTTTATTTAGCTGGGGTTTTGTTTCTCCACAAAGACTACTTTCATACAACAAAGCAGCGGCTTTTATCGTACCCTCAACCTCGCTCAGATTGTTTTTGCGAATCTCACGCGCAAAGATTTTATAGGTCGAGTCGCCCCCTTTTCTTACTGCATCACCTAAATCATTAAGTCTGCCTGTTAGGCCGCTGGCAATTCTCTGTAATGTAGCTTCGTCTACGGCGCCATGCGCCATATGACGCCTTAGCAGCTCAAGAATACAGTGCTCTGTACTCATGCCGTGACCTCCTTGCGCTTGAACGCCACCACATTAGCGCCAGCGGCTAAAGCATCAATCGAGTCTGCCCAATCTTGCATCATGCCGCGGCGCTGCTCTAGGTACTGCGCTTTGTTGTAAGTCGCTCTGATCTTGTCCTCACTAGCATGGGCTAACTGCGCTTCAATCCAGTCACTGTTATAACCGCGCTCGTTTAATTCAGTGCTCAGCAAATGCCTAAAGCCATGGCCGGTATGCCTGCCCCGATAGCCTGCAAACTTGATCGTTTGGTTTATGGTGTTCTCGCTTATGGGCTTGCCACCTTGAACAATAAACAAATGCCCCTCGGGGTTTATTGCCTTGATCTGCGCCAGCAATTCAAGCACCTGCGCCGTTAGGGGTACGCTGTGCGGTCTACGCATCTTCATGCGCTCTGCGGGTATCGTCCACACGCCAGCATCTAGGTCAAACTCTGACCACTGCGCTAGGCGTAACTCAGCGGGGCGAACTGCTGTAAGCATCAGCAAACGAATAGCCGCCTTGATTAGCTTATGGCTGCCTGTTGCATCTACAGCGCTAAGCATGGCCGGTAACTCGTTAAACTGAACTGCCGCATGGTGCTGGCGCTGCACGCCCTCGGCTCTATAGCTTGGCTTTAGGTTTTGCGCTGGGTTGCTGGGTATCTCGCCTTTGTCGTAAGCATCATCAAAAATAGCCCCTAACCATTGCCTTATCTTTTTGGCTATATCAAATGCGCCGCGCTTCTCAATGGACTCATTTAACTTGATTAGCTCCATGCGGGTTATATCGGCAATCGGTCTATTGCCTATCGCTGGGTAAAGGTCTTTTTCTAGGTATAGGCGCGCCTTATCTGCTGTTGCCGGTGCCCATGGTTTTAGCGCCAATACTGCCTTGCCGTGATACCAACGCTCGGCCACCACTTCAAAGGTTAGCGTCTCAGCCTTGGCCTGCTGGCGCTGTTCTTTTAGTAACTCGCTAGGGTCTATGCCCTCGGCTATCTGCTGGCGCGCCTCCTCACGCTTTAGCCGTGCTTGTGCCAGTGTGACTTCAGGATAAGCACCAAAGCTAAGGGTCTTTTCTTTTCCGCCGTGTCGATACTTCAGTCGCCACAGTTTTGAGCCGTTCGGACTAACCAATAAATACATGCCTTGGCCTGCCGCCATCTTGTACGCCTTGGCTTCAGGTTTTGCGGCCTTGATTGCTTTGTCTGTTGTGGCTTGTGGTCTTACTACCGCTTCTGATTGCTCGCTCATAAATACCCCCTAGCGCTGGGGGTATCGCTCAATAATACCCCCAATAATACCCCCAATTTTCGGGGCTTCGGGGGTATTGTAAAGGAACTAGCGGGAACAATAAAGGACTGTAAGCCAATAGAATAAGGGGTCTTAGGTGCTTGGCTGTATTTGGCGGGAAGTGTATTTGTTGCTTCTTCTGGGCACCAATTAAATAACAGCACATAATTATTTATGTACTGACTTAAAAAACCCGCTTAATGCGGGTTTTTTAATGTCTGATCACTTATTACTGCTGTTAAATGACGCCACTTCTTGTTCAACAGCTTAAATAGCACAGCCTTCCGCACGGATAATCGTCTTAAGCTGGCTAACAAAGCTGCGCATGTATTACTGATTCATTGTCGTACGAAACTGACGAATCGCTTCGACCACTTGCATTGCGCCATCACGAATTTCAGCAATAGAGTCTCCGGCCTAACTGGCCAACTGCACACCCTGCTCAACTTTGACTCGACTGGCCTGCATATTCATCACTGCCGACTGTGCCAGCTCATGATTTTTCTGCACCACATCAACAATTTCCAAGGTCGCTTGCGCAGTACGTCCTGCAAGGCTGCGCACCTCGTCAGCAACCACAGCAAAGCCACGCCCCTGCTCTCCAGCTCGTGCGGCTTCAATCGCAGCGTTTAAGGCCAGTAGATTAGTTTGATCGGCAATACTTCGAATGGTTTGCACAATTTTGCCGATCTGTTCTGACTGTTGACTCACAGCCAAAATACTGTCCGCAGCATCATTGAGATCACCAGCGATACCTTGCACAACTTCTGCAGTATTCTGTACAACTTGCGCGCCATGCTGAGCATTTGTATTGGTTTTCTCAGATATATCATACGCAAAGGATGCCGCTTGCGACTCAGCTAACTCCTGCTCAACTTCAGCTGTGATATCGCTGGCAAATTTAATAATTTTAACTAAACGCCCTTGCTCATCAAACACCGGATTATAAGTTGCATGCAACCAGGTTATACGCCCAGACTTATGCAAACGTATATAGCGCCCAGAGAAAAACTCACCTTTATTCAGGCGTTCCCAAAACTGCACATACTCATTCGACTGAATACATTCAGCACGGCATAGCATACGGTGATTTTTACCTTTAATGTCATCCAGACGATAACCCATAGTGTTTAAAAAGTTATCGTTAGCCGTCAGGATATCGCCCTGTAAAGAAAACTCAATCACAGCCATCGAGCGGTTAATGGCTGCGATAATACTGTGATCAGCCAACTCTGCACGCACTTGTTCGGTAATATTAGTTGCCACTTTTAGAACACTAGTGACACGCCCTTGCTCATCTAGAACAGGTGTATAACTGGCTTCTAGCCACACTTCGTTATTATTTTTATCGAGGCGTAAAAATCGACCTTGGATAAATTCTCCAGCGGCTAAACGTGTCCAAAACTTTTTATATTCACTACCTGCGATATCACTGGGCTGACAAAAAATACGATGATTTTGCTGACTAATCTCTGACAAACGATAACCCGTTACCGCTAGAAAATTAGCATTGGCAAACACAACTGTGCCATCGGGTTCAAACTCGATCAGCGCCAGAGACTTATCAATAGCATTATATTTCTCTTCATATTGGCGCAATTGGTTTTTGCAGCCAGCTAGTTCTTTCTTAATCGCTTGATTAAACATAATGCCTCGTAGTACTTAACTTGAGAATATAGCCGGCTTTTGACTATACAAAAACCCATACAATCATTGTACACGTCATTACAAGAAATATGCTTAGAACCGCAAAACCATTATCAAAAAACTAAAATCAACCGGCGAAAAATCCACGTATGACTAACTGCGCGACAATAAATGCGGCACAGATTAATGCGGCCAACCACAATGACACTCCAGCCTGATGCCAACCACTGCGCTTTGATTCAAGCTTGTTAAGAAACACCACAAAACTGACTGCAAATAATATCGGCGTATATGGCATGATAAATGGCAGAATTTCCGGATTGACGATGCGCGCGACATAACTCGGCACGGATGCCATTGCAAACACGACACCGGAGATGACCCCGACTTGCAGCATAGTGATAAAAGGCCGAGCAATACACGCATCTTGCTTATTTGCGCTTCGATTTAACAACACACCACCCACGACCACAAGATAAACAAGCGCCGCCCCAACCAAAAGCAATGATCCCGCAGAAATGGTTAACATGTTCATCCTTTAATAAATAATGGGTTATCACTCACGATCTGAACTAGACCACACAACTGTTTCTTAGCGCACCTAGCGCGCTGATAACGTTGCGCCACAGTATAACGGGCGCACTCAGCAAACGCAGTCACTCTTAACGTATTTAATTGACACAAACAGACTTAACTGAGCGCCTGCCAAATTAAGCGCAGCGCTAATAGTGTCAGCAAGATATTAAATACTTGAGCAAAGCGCTGATCTGAAGTTTTATACAAGACCTTTAATCCAAGCTTTGTACCCACAACACCAGCGAGGATCATCGCCAGCGCCAATCCCAACCATTCTTGAAAAACAAACCCAGCAGCACTGTAAACCAGCACTTTCGGCGCATGTTGCAAGGTCATTGCTGCCGCAAAGGTTGCCACTGTGGCCTGGCGTTGCCCTTGTTGCTGTTGCTTAATAAACCCCGCGACCAAAGGCCCGGTTGCACCGACAAAATGACTGAGCAAAGTGGTGAGCGTCGCAGCCAAGAACGTACCCAACGCACGGGTTGCCACCTGCGGCACCGGTGGACCCCAGCACAGCAATAAAATAAAACCCGCAATGCTTAATTGCAGTAACCAAGACGGCAACTCAACCAATAAGACGCTAGCCAGCAGCGCACCTACTAGCACGCCCGGTGCAAACCAATACAAAGATGGCCAACGGATATGCTTGGCCGTCAGCGCTGCACGATTAGCATTGGAGCCTAACTGCACTAAGCCATGCAATGGAATCACAGCCGCGGCAGGCAGCAGCATACTCAACACCGCCAGCAAAAACACACCGCCACCAATCCCCAGCGCTGCGGTCAACGCTGAAGTTAAGCACGCGGTAGCAATCAAGGCTAGAGCAGCCCATATGGGTAAGTCAGCGGGTAACAACCACGCGAGCATTACTTCCATGTGCCCTCCTTAGTTTGACCTAAAATAACATCATATAATTTACCAGCTGATCTCGTATCGGTATTATTTTCCTTGCACAAGCTTAGGCTCTAATTAACAGGCTCACACTTAATAATACAATTATTTGAAAGTATAAAAAAAGCCGCACAAGGCGGCTTTTTTCAACAGTACACACTTACGCTTATTCTGCTATCTCAACTTAGCTCTTCAAAAAACCACTATTTTTGCCTTAGCCAAGCTGGGATATAATGACAAAAGTCCCACCAATAGCCACTCCAGAAATAAGTAACCAGACAAGCAAATAGCCCATAATATCTCGGGCCGACAATCCAGCCACTCCCAATAATGGCAGCGCCCAAAATGGTTGAATCTGATTCGTCCAACCATCACCCCAAGTAAACGCCATGATAGTTTGTGCCGGATCTGCTCCTAGAGCATAAGCGGCCTCCATCATAATAGGGCCTTGAATAGCCCACTGACCACCGCCCGAAGGAATGAAAAAATTCATTACGCCAGCTGACAAGAATGTTAATAGCGGGAATGTTTCCGGAGTTGCTATAGCAATCATGGCCTCAGAGAACTCAGCCACTAAACCTGAACCCGTCATCATCCCAGCAATACCTGCATAGAGCGGGAACTGAACAATAATACCTTGAGCTGCTGTAACGGCTTTACCCGCAGCACGCATATAAGCAAGTGGACTTTTATGCAAAAGCAAGCCAACACTTAAGAAAAACAGAATCACATTATTCAAGTCGATACTAAAACCTGTATCTAATACCTGCCCCACTAAATAAGCAGCAGCTAAAAGCCCCAGCATAAAGATCGGCCAACGACTATTTTCAATACGATCAGATGGACTCATATCTTTCTTGGAAATAGGCTGATCATCTAACTCTTCATCAGCATCATCTTTTAACAGGATAATATCTTTAGGTTGTTTCTGAAGTAGAAAGAAACCAATTAAAAGCAACAGTAACACCAGAGTAAGAACGATATTCCAAGTCGAATACAAGGTCTGTGACACAGACACAATACCAATAGACTCTTCCATAAAGTGACCTGGAGTTGCAATCACTAGTGGGATTGAGCTTGATGGACCACGTACAAGCTCGCCACCATAAGCAGCTGCGACCAATAGCGGAAAGTGAATAGCGACGCGCTTTCCCATTTCTCGCGCCAAAATGGCACCCGCTACCATTCCGAACCCCCAGTTCAGGTAGTAACAGATAAAGCTCACAACAATGATCAACACCAATGCCTGACGCGGCGTATTCGCTTTATCCGCAAATGCGCTCAGAGCAGCTTGAACGGCAGGTGTCAGTGCAAGCACGTAGCCTGTCATCAGCACCAATACCATTTGCATTCCAAATACAAATAACTTAGAAAAACCACCGCCCCAATAGCTGGCCATAGCCATAGGTGACTGTCCGCTTATCGTCACGCCCATCACTAGCACTACCAGTGTTAGCAGAATGGCCAACACAAAAGCACTGGGCAGGTAACGTTGTACTATTTTCACCGAGAAATTCGTTATCGCTTCCATATTAATATTCTCTTGCTGTTTTTCTTTTAAATGCGTGTCTTAAACACGCTCGATTAAAGTAACTATGCCTTGAGCAATACAAACACCAGCAGCGCTCATAGTGCATAGCAACTATTAAATGAATGACTAAGAGCAATACTCTCCACTCGGATTAACTCGAGGATCACCGTCCACAATACTTAGTTAGCGCATAACAACTGTCATACCATCCTAAATAGATTGACTCACGGTTTCCTGAAAAAAGAGAAGCTCAGTCTATGCCATGTATTGGCTTTAATATTCTACACGCCATAGTTCGCACAGCGAACATATGTTTTCTACACGAACATACCGAAGCACTATACTTTAAAGTTTCAACATATGCTTTAGTCAAAATTTCAAGCAGGAAGTGTGCCAGTGATGTACAAATGCTAGGATCTCACTTATCACAAATATCATATCGAGGAATAGAAATGGAGAAACAAGCCCTTCAGTTAGGCGATCGCGACTATGTCAGCGCGCTGGCCTCTGGATTGCAAATTTTCATGGCCTTTGATGCTGAAAAACCGCGCATGACCCTGAGTGAGGTCGCTGCAAAAACCGATATGGATAGAGCTAAAGCTCGACGCTTTTTACTCACTTTGCATGCATTAGGTTATGTGCGCCGTGACGGGAGATTATTTGAGTTAACTCCTCAAGTGCTGCAGCTAGGACACGCTTATCTTGCATCGAATCAATACCGCTCGGTGATTCAGCACTACTTGCAAGACATTACTGCAGAACTGGGCGAGTCATCTTCTCTAAGCGTGTTAGACGGTGACGATGTGGTCTATGTATTTCGCTCCGCAGCACCCCATCGTTTAATGGCCATTACTCTAGCCGTGGGTACTCGTTTACCTGCGGTATACACTTCAATGGGCCGCGTTTTGCTTGCAGAACTTGAAGAGCAAGAGCTTGAAGAATTTTTAAACAAAGTTAAATTGCAAGCTCACACTCAGCTTTCAATTACTAACGTGGACGTTCTACGTGCAGAAATTATTAAAGTACGGGAGCAAGGTTATGCAATGCTGGATCAAGAACTTGCTTTAGGACTAAGCTCCGTTGCAGTACCTGTGTTCGCAGCTAATGGTGACCTGCTAGGAGCAGTCAACATAAGTACAAATGCGGCGCGAGTTAATACTGAAGCTTTATTACGCGACGGTTTACCTAAGCTGCAGCAACTGGCTAAAACCGTACGCAAAGTGGTGCTCTCAGCTTTAGGATAAATCCAAGAAACTGTAAATCACAGGACACCAAAAGCAGACAAACAACTGACTTCACTTATAGCATCCTATTAACACGCTTCTTATTCTGACTCATAAAAAAACAGATAGGAGCGCTACTGCAAACTTATTACAACAAGCAAGCATGCCTTCACTGAACCATAATCAAAAAACAGGCATAAAAAAAGCCGCACTAGGCGGCTTTTTTAACACAGTAAAGTTACAACTTACTCTGTTTTTCCTGCTAGCTCAGCTTTGGCTGCAGCAACGTCTTTAATAGACAGCTTGATGCGACCACGGTTATCAACGTCCAGTACCAGCACGTCAACCATTTCGCCTTCAGTCAGGATATCAGTCACTTTCTCAACGCGAGCATCGCTCAACATAGAGATGTGCACTAGACCATCTTTACCTGGCAGAATGTTAACAAACGCACCAAAGTCGACGATACGCTCAACTTTACCGTTGTAGATTTTGCCAATTTCAGCTTCAGCAGTGATGCTAAGTACGCGTTCGCGTGCTGCTTCTGCTGCTTCTTTGGTTGAACCAAAGATTTTGATAGAGCCGTCATCTTCAATATCAATTGATGCTTCAGTTTCTTCACAGATCGCGCGGATGGTTGCACCACCTTTACCGATCACATCACGAATCTTGTCTGAATCAATCTTCATCGCAATCATGGTCGGCGCATTGGCTGACAACTCAGTACGTGAAATAGCTAGAACCTGATTCATCTGATCAAGGATAGTGATACGTGCTGTGTGGGCTTGGCTTAAGGCCAATTCCATAATTTCTTCAGTCACACCTTCGATTTTAATGTCCATTTGCAGTGCAGTTACGCCATTGGCAGTACCCGCTACTTTAAAGTCCATATCACCGAGGTGGTCTTCATCACCCAAGATATCGGTTAGAATTGCGAACTTCTCGCCTTCTTTAACCATACCCATGGCGATACCAGCAACCGGTGCCTTCATCGGTACGCCAGCATCCATCAGTGCTAAAGAAGCACCACACACAGAAGCCATTGAGCTTGAACCGTTTGATTCAGTGATCTCAGAGACAACACGGATGGTGTACGGGAAATCATCAGCATTGGGCAACATAGCAGCGATACTGCGACGTGCTAAACGACCGTGACCGATTTCACGACGACCGGTTGCACCCATACGACCGCACTCACCTACAGAGTAAGGAGGGAAGTTGTAGTGCAACATAAATGGATCGCGTTTTTCGCCTTCAAGGGTATCCAAGAACTGTGCATCACGCGCAGTACCTAGAGTTGCAACCACTAAAGCCTGAGTTTCACCACGGGTGAACAATGCAGAACCGTGAGTTTTGTCTAATACGCCCACTTCGATCGCCAAAGGACGAACAGTGCTGGTATCACGACCATCAATACGCGGCTTACCGTTAACGATATTCTCACGTACGGTACGGTATTCGATTTCACCGAATGCATCTTTAACTTCAGCAGCGGTTGGGCCTTGGCCTTCAACGTCACTGACTAATGCAGCAACCGCTTGCTCGCGGATTGCACCCAGACTCGCATAACGGTCTTGTTTAACGATGATGGTGTAAGCATCTGAAATCGCAGCGCCAAACTGGTTACGTACAGCAGCTAACAACTCAGTATTTTCTACTTTTGGCTGCCAATCCCAACGCGGCTTGCCAACTTCTGCAGCCAGCTCTTTAATCGCCTGGATCACAACTTGGAATTCTTCGTGAGCGAATAATACGGCGCCCAACATTTGGTCTTCGCTCAGCTCTTGTGCTTCTGACTCAACCATCAACACAGCGTCTTGTGTACCGGCAACCACCATGTCGAGGCAAGATACTGCTTGCTGCTCATAGGTTGGGTTAATCAAGTAGCCTGTTTCTGGGTGGTAACCGACACGTGCACAACCGATTGGGCCGTTGAATGGAATACCTGAGATCGCCAGTGCAGCTGACGTACCGATCATCGCCGCCATATCTGGGTCAGTTTTCTTGCTAGTTGAAACAACAGTACAAATCACTTGTACTTCGTTGCTAAAGCCTGCTGGGAATAACGGACGGATCGGACGGTCGATCAGACGTGAAGTGAGAGTTTCTTTCTCAGATGGACGTGCTTCACGCTTGAAGAAACCACCAGGGATTTTACCTGCAGCATAGGTTTTTTCTTGGTAATGCACAGATAATGGGAAAAAGTCTTTGCTTGGATCAGCTTTTTTTGCGCCAACCACTGTACATAGCACAGTCACATCGTTGTTAACGCTAACTAATACAGCGCCGCATGCTTGACGAGCAACACGACCTGTTTCTAAAGTAATGGTGGACTCACCAAATTGAAACGTTTTAATGACCGGATTCACGGTATCTTCCTTCTCTAATGTGACCTTGGGGAAACTAGCAAGAGTGTGGGTATCGTCCCACTATGCTCCTGAAAAGCGAAAAGCTGGAGGTCCAAAGCACCTGCATAAATAAATTTACACATAGCACCCCAGACGCCCAGCTTCACGTTGCAGCTTACGTCTTAACGACGTAGACCCAGACGACCAATCAAAGTCGCGTAACGGCCAAGATCTTTACCTTTGAGGTAATCAAGCAACTTACGACGCTGGTTAACCATACGGATTAAACCGCGACGTGAGTGGTGATCTTTAACGTTGGCTTTAAAGTGACCTTGCAATTTGTTGATGTTAAAGGTCAAAAGTGCAACCTGCACTTCTGGAGAACCTGTATCACCTTCAGCTTGTTTGTAGTCATTGATAATCTGGATTTTGTCGTCATTGCTAAGTGCCATGTTGGGCTCCTTATGTGAACAGGCCGGGATAATCCCGTGCAAAAAAAGAGGTATGACCGTGCCTGCCAACAGCCAACCTTAATATTTCCCAGTGACTTTTTCAGCGCACTAGGAAAAACAAACTCATTGTGACCGAATTAGGCGCTTGGGCGCAACCATTCCGTCATCATCTATTTCACCCACGCCGATAAATTCATCATTGTGGTTGTACACTCGCACCATTCCTTCGAGTGGCGCTTTCTGCGCGCGCACCGGTTGGCCATTGAGCCAGAAGAAACTACTGTGTTCTGTTAACTCCACAATCGGCCAATGCAGCAAGCCGCTGTCCATCGCAATCATATAAGCATCTAGCGCTTCAGCACCGCCCTCTTCATGCACACGCTCAAGCTCTTCAAGGGTGACCGCATGAGTTAAATCAAAGGGGCCCGCTTCTGTGCGGCGTAATTGCGCCACATGCGCACCACAACCTAAAGCAGCACCAATGTCTTCAACTAAACTACGAATATAGGTGCCTTTAGTACAGGCCACGACAATACGCGCTTGATCACCATCGATCGATAACAGTTCAAGCTTATTGATGGTCACTGTGCGCGCAGGACGATCAACTGTAATACCCGCACGTGCTAACTTATACAGCGGCTGGCCATCTTTTTTAAGTGCTGAAAACATCGGAGGCACTTGCTCAATCACACCACGAAACTGCGGTAGCACCGCTTCAATATCGGCAGCAGTGACATTGACTGGCTTGGTCTCCAGTACTTCACCTTCAGCATCAGCCGTATTAGTGGTGACGCCAAGTTGCATGGTGGCTTCATAAACTTTATCAGCATCAAGCAAATAGCGCGAAAACTTGGTCGCCTCACCAAAGCACAAGGGCAAAACGCCCGTGGCTAACGGATCAAGACTGCCGGTATGCCCGCCTTTATCTGAGTTCAGCAACCAACGTACTTTCTGCAAAGCACCGTTAGAACTAAAGCCATAGGGTTTATCAAAGATAATAATACCGCTGACACTGCGACGCTTACGTTTAACCTGCTGTACCACGTTTTACTCTCCGTCTGGCTCAGTATTACGCTGGTCTTCAGACACAGCTTGCTCAATCAGTGCTGATAACATCGCACCGCGAGTAATACTCTGATCATAATGGAAGTGTAATGAGGGTACGCTGCGCAGCTTCATGGCTTTACCCAATAGCATGCGTAAGTAACCGGCAGTATCTTTAAGCACATCAAGGTTTTCTTTAATGACTTCAGGTGAATTTTCACCCATTACAGTAACGAATACCTTGGCATGACTAATATCGCGACTGACATCAACACCAGTAATGGTGATAAAGCCCAGACGCGGATCTCTAACTTCTTGCGGGATCAAAGTCGCCAGCTCACGCTGAATCTGATCACCAATACGTTGGGTGCGGCTGTATTGTTTCGCCATTGTCTTCACCTTGTGCTGCGTTACAGCAGCTTTATTCTCATCTATATAAGCAGCAAACGGCAAGCCCAATAAGCTGGAGTGAATCCCCCAACCTATTGCACTTGCCGTTGCCTATACGACTATGAATTACAGTGTACGTGCG
The DNA here is from genome assembly GCA_034006005.1 of Pseudomonas sp. Taxonomy (GTDB): domain Bacteria; phylum Pseudomonadota; class Gammaproteobacteria; order Pseudomonadales; family Pseudomonadaceae; genus Denitrificimonas. The sequence continues at coordinate 5,046 of JAVETP010000036.1, read as the reverse complement.
ACCTGAACCTTCTCGAATACTTCGATCTTGTCACCAGGTTTAACGTCATTGTAGCTCTTCACACCGATACCACATTCCATGCCAGAGCGAACTTCACTCACGTCATCTTTAAAGCGGCGTAATGATTCCAGCTCGCCTTCAAAGATTACCACGTCATCACGCAGTACACGGATTGGACGGTTACGGTGTACCTGTCCTTCAATAACCATACAGCCAGCAATCGCACCAAGCTTAGGCGAGCGGAAGACTTCACGTACTTCAGCGGTACCTAGGATATTCTCACGAACATCACTGCCCAGCAGACCTGAAAGCGCTTTCTTAACGTCTTCGATAATATCGTAGATGATGTTGTAGTAGCGCATATCGAGGCTTTCTTGCTCAACGATCTTACGCGCACCAGCATCAGCACGTACGTTGAAACCAAAGATCACCGCGTTAGAAGCAAGGGCTAAGTTGGCATCACTTTCGTTAATACCACCTACACCGCCAGCCACCACGCATACTTCAACTTCATCGTTACCCAACTCAGACAATGAGCCACGTAACGCTTCTAGCGTACCGCGCACGTCAGCTTTAATAACGATATTAAGTACTTTCTTCTCTTCTTGGCCCATGTTCTCAAACATGTTCTCAAGCTTACCAGCATGTGCACGCGCAAGTTTAACTTCGCGGAACTTACCTTGACGGAACAGAGCAACTTCGCGAGCTTTACGCTCATCCACGACTACAGTGACTTCATCACCGGCTTCTGGTGTGCCGTCAAGACCTAAGATCTCAACTGGAATCGATGGACCGGCTTCTTTAATCGCCTTACCATTTTCATCCATCATCGCACGCACGCGACCGAAGTTAACGCCGACTAGTACCATATCGCCTTGGCGTAAAGTACCGTTCTGCACTAAGACTGATGCTACTGGACCACGGCCTTTATCAAGACGCGATTCAATCACCACACCACGACCTGAAGCCGATGGTGTTGCGCTCAGCTCAAGTACTTCAGCTTGCAACAAGACTGACTCAAGCAACGCATCGATACCCGTACCTGCTTTCGCAGAGACGTGAACAAACTGCGTATCACCGCCCCACTCTTCTGGTGTCACACCATGCACAGCTAGATCATTTTTAATACGATCTGGATCAGCGTCTGGCTTATCAATTTTGTTCACTGCAATAATCAAAGGCACGCCAGCTGCTTTAGCATGCTGAATACCTTCAATGGTCTGCGGCATCACGCCATCATCGGCTGCTACCACTAGAATCACGATATCCGTCGCCTTGGCACCACGTGCACGCATGGCGGTAAACGCAGCGTGACCCGGAGTATCAAGGAAAGTGATCATGCCACCTTCGGTTTTAACGTGATATGCACCGATATGCTGAGTAATACCACCCGCTTCACCGGTTGCAACCTTGGCACGACGGATATAGTCAAGCAGCGAAGTTTTACCATGGTCAACGTGACCCATAACGGTAACAACTGGCGCACGGTGGAATGCTTCACCATCAAATTTCAATGATTCAGCAAACTGCTCTTCAAGCACGTTATCGCTAACACGACTGACGCGGTGACCTAAATCTTCAGCAATTAATACTGCTGTATCTTGGTCGAGTACTTGGTTGATGGTGACAGGTGAGCCAAGTTTAAACATATACTTGACAACTTCGCCGCCTTTAACCGACATCTGCGCTGCTAACTCAGCAACAGTGATGGTCTCACCGACATGTACATCACGTATCACTGGACCTGCAGGGCTGCTAAAGCCATGCTGATTCGAACGTTTTTTACCCTTACCACGACTACGACCACCACGACGGGCTTGGTCATCTTCAGAACGACCAGACTTACCTTTAGCAGCTGGACGCGGCGCTGCAGCTTTACGCTCGCGACGATCATCTTCATCAGCACGCTTGACTGGACGACGAACATCATCGGCCTTCTTGCGGTCTTGCGCAGGGGTAACAGCGTCAACAACAGGCAAAGTAATATCTGCTGGTGCTGCAGGTGCTACGGTGGCTGCAATCACAGCAGACTCCGGCGCACGCTTTTCAACAACTGGCTCAGTTTTCGCTTTGGCTACAGGTGTTGAAGTTGGCTGAGCTTTTTCTGGCTCAACTTTTTTCGCTTTTTGTTCTGCTTTCAGCTTAGCAAGATCTTGTTGCTTTTCAGCTTCGATTTCTTCTGCGCTACGCTTTACAAAAGTTTTCTTTTTGCGTACTTCAACACTAATCGTTTTACTGCCAGGGGCGCGTAAAGTTGTCGTCGTTTTACGTTGTAAGGTAATTTTTTTAGAACCTTCAGTTTTTGTACCACTGCCTTTCTCTAAAAAAGTCAAAAGGGTCTGTTTCTCTGTTTCACTAACTTTTTGGTCAACACTTGTATGTGCAAGACCAGCCTTATTCATTTGTTGCAAAAGACTGTCTACTGGCGTGTTTACTTCTTTAGCCAGTTCTTTAACCGTGACTTGCGTCATGAACTTCTCTCCTCAAGCCGCAATGTGCTTATTCAAACCAGTGGGCGCGGGCGGCCATGATCAGCTTGCCGGCACGATCTTCAATCATGCCTTCGATTTCGAGCAAGTCATCAATCGACTGCTCTGCTAGGTCTTCGCGGCTGAGCACTCCGCGTACAGCCAGCTCAACAGCCAGCTCTTTGCTCATGCCCGTTAAGTCGAGCAAGTCTTGTGCTGGTTGAATATCAGCCAGCTTTTCTTCAGTTGCTATTGCGCGTGTCAACAAACAGTTTTTCGCACGCGTACGCAGTTCATTAACAATCTCTTCATCGAAACCATCAATGTTCAACATTTCTTCCATCGGCACGTAGGCGACTTCGTCCAAACTGGTAAAGCCTTCATCTACTAGAACTTGTGCGATATCTTCATCAACTTCAAGGTCTCTAACGAAGAGCTGTAACAAATCACCGGTTTCTTCTTGCTGACGCGCCTGAATATCTTCTTGGCTCATCACGTTCAGAGTCCAGCCAGTCAGTTGCGAAGCGAGGCGAACGTTTTGACCGCCACGACCAATTGCTTGCGCAAGGTTTTCTTCAGCGACGGCGATATCCATGGTATGTGAATCTTCATCCACAATAATGGCAACCACTTCAGCCGGTGACATAGCGCTGATCACAAACTGTGCTGGATTGTCATCCCACAGTACGATATCAACACGCTCACCACCTAACTCGCTCGATACTGCTTGCACACGTGAACCACGCATACCAATACACGCACCTTGCGGATCAATACGCTTATCTTTAGAGCGCACCGCAATTTTAGCACGCGAACCCGGATCACGGGCTGCAGCCATAATTTCGATCAAGCCTTCAGAGATTTCTGGAACTTCAATATTAAAGAGTTCCATAATCATTTCAGGCGCAGTACGTGAAAGGATCAACTGCGGACCGCGGTTTTCTGAGCGAATATCCTGTAGTAGTGCACGTACACGCGCACCTACACGGAAATTTTCGCGCGGAATAATATCTTCACGAGCCAAAATTGCTTCTGCGTTATTACCCAGATCAACAATAATATTATCGCGAGTTACTTTCTTAACGGTACCGAAAATAATCTCACCGAGCTTGCTACGATAGGCTTCAACAATTTGCGCGCGCTCAGCCTCACGTACTTTCTGTACAATCACTTGCTTGGCAGTTTGTGCAGCAATACGTCCAAACGCTACGGACTCGACTTTCTCTTCGATCACATCACCAACAGATGGATTCTCAACACGCTTCTCAGCCATGTCGATAGTTAGTTGATGCGCTGGGTCGTCAAAATCAATCTCTTCAATCACTGTCCAGCGACGGAAGGTTTCATAATCACCCGTCTCGCGGTCAATGACTACATACACATCAACTTCATCTTCGTAGTTTTTCTTGGTGGCTGTTGCTAGTGCCAACTCAAGCGCTTCGAAAATCAACGCTGGTGGTACACCTTTCTCATTAGAGACTGATTCAACAACCAGTAAAATTTCTTTGCTCATCGCATGCCTCGCCTTTCGCAAACTGTAGGAGTCGCGGAGTCCGTATTCTTATTCAAAGTTCGGAAGTATATTTGCCTTTTCGATCAGATCAATGGGCAACAGGTATTCATATTCATCCACCTGCACCACCACATCTTGCTCTTCAACTGATCGAATCAGCCCTTGAAAATTGCGACGTTCTTCTACTGGAGAACGCAGCCTAATTCTTACCTGTTCACCCACATAAGCAGCAAACTGCTCAAGGGTAAAGAGCGGTCGATCCATACCTGGAGAAGAAACTTCCAGCGTGTACTCAGCACTGATTGGATCTTCAACATCCATTACAGCACTCAGTTGGCGACTGACTGTTTCGCAATCTTCAATAAAGATTCCGTTCTCATGATCGATATAGACGCGCAGCACTGAGTGGCGGCCTTGAGAAATATACTCAATACCCCAGCACTTATAACCCAGCGCTTCAATCACTGGCGTCAATATGTCCTGCAACTGTTCCAGCTTGCTCGTCATCCGACCTCCAATGCATGCTGTAGAAATGAAAAATGGGCACAACGCCCATCAATAAAATTGAAAACAACTATTAGACCTAATAAAAAGCCCCTTATCAGGGGCTCTTAATATAAATACTTGGCATTTAAAAGCATTTCAAAACTCATGCACTCTAAATCTGAAGAGGAATATTACAGCCTCAAGCAATTACAGTCAAGTTAACACAAATAAAAACGACCCGCTACTGCTAGCAGGTCGTCTTTTATATGGTACCGAGAAGGGGACTCGAACCCCTACAGCCTTTAGGCCACTACCACCTCAAGGTAGCGTGTCTACCAATTCCACCACCTCGGCAAAATTACTCTACATCTACAGCAGGTACATCACTTGTATCGACTTCAACCGCGGGTGTTTCGACTTGAGGAATATCTTCAAGCGTAGATTGCGGCTTAACCTTTACTTCTAACACAGCAGGATCAGGCAAACCTAACCCTGAAATCGTATTCGCACGGTCTTTAGCATAAAACGCCAAACCTAAGCTTGTTGCAAAAAAAACAGCAGCAAGTATAGCAGTGAAGC
>JAVETP010000035.1:0-29327 GCA_034006005.1 Pseudomonas sp. | reverse complement strand
GGTATAACTTGCGGAGAATGGCTGCAACTCTGCTGCCATAACGCTGACTGGCAGGCTGAATGCGGCCAGAATAAAAAATAGAGCTCGGCGCATGGTGTGTATCTCCTAAGAGTTGAACTGAAAGCCGGAACTGGCTAAGGGTTGTCCATCCAATACAGCACCTTGCTCGCTGAGGCGTAAACGGTTTTCTGCAAACCAGCGTACTGCCAGCGGATAGATCTGATGCTCTAAGGTATGCACTTTTTGTGCTAACTGCTCGGCAGTCTCACCAGCAGAAATCGGCACTGCAGCTTGTATGACTACTGGGCCGCCATCGAGTTCCTCAGTTACAAAGTGCACGCTACAGCCGTGTTCTTGATCACCTTCGTCAATCGCACGCTGATGAGTATTTAAACCCTTGTGCTTGGGCAGTAGAGAAGGGTGGATATTCAGCAAGCGCTGCGCATAGTGCCGCGTAAACTCAGGCGTTAAAATCCGCATAAAACCCGCCAACACCACCACATCAGGTTGATGCTGATCAATCACGCCCATTAGAGCTGTATCAAAAGCTAAGCGGTCGGCAAATTCTTTGTGATTAAGCACATGCTGAGCGATCCCTGCCTGTTCAGCGCGCACTAGGCCATAGGCATCGGCACGATTACTCACCACTGCGCAGATGCGGGCAGTGGGGTGATCGGCTAAGTCATCCATAATGGCTTGTAAGTTGCTGCCTGATCCGGAGATCAGGACAACGATATTGCAGGGTTTTGCATGGCAGAAAGTTGAGTCAGTCATTAATGGCTTTTTAAGTTGTTAAGAACGATACGCTCAGCGCTTTCACCAGCGGCTTGGATATGACCCATCACCCATGGCTTCTCGCCTGCATTTTCTAAGTGCTCAAGGACTGCCGCTTGTTGCTCAGCCGCCACACAGATCACCATACCAACGCCGCAGTTTAAGACGCGGTGCATTTCAACTTCGTCAACGTTACCGTGCGCTTGTAGCCAATCAAACACTGCAGGGCGGGTCCAGCTGGCCACATCAATCACCGCTTGTGAGTTAGCAGGCAATACACGTGGAATGTTTTCCAGCAAGCCGCCACCGGTGATATGAGACATAGCTTTCACAGCGCCCGTTTCTTTGATCAGCTTGAGTAAGGGCTTCACGTAAATACGCGTAGGTTCCATCAACAAGTCACTGAGTGCTTGACCGTCGAGTTGTTCAGTTTTGATATCAACCTTCGCGACTTCAATGATTTTACGAATCAAAGAATAACCATTGGAATGCGGGCCTGATGAAGGCAGGGCAATCAATACATCGCCAGCGGCTACTTTTGTACCGTCAATGATTTCTGATTTCTCAACTACGCCGACACAGAAACCTGCGAGGTCGTAGTCTTCGCCGCTGTACATACCTGGCATTTCAGCTGTTTCACCGCCAACCAGCGCACAACCTGCTTGCTCACAACCTTCGCCAATACCGGTCACAACTTGTGCGGCGATATCCACATTGAGTTTGCCAGTCGCGTAGTAGTCGAGGAAAAACAAAGGCTCAGCGCCGCTAACGATCAAGTCGTTCACACACATGGCTACTAAATCGATACCGATTTTTTCGTGCTTATTTAGATCGATCGCTAAGCGCAGTTTAGTACCCACACCATCGGTGCCAGAGACTAAGACCGGCTGACGGTAGCCTTCAGGAATCTCACATAAAGCGCCAAAGCCACCAAGGCCACCGAGCACTTCAGGACGTGCAGTGCGTTTAGCAACGCCTTTAATGCGTTCAACGAGAGCTTCACCAGCGTCGATATCTACACCAGCGTCCTTGTAGCTTAAAGAGGTTTTATTGTTGCTCATGAATTGGGCCTTTGCGAAGTATGCGAAAAATATGATTAATTGCGCAATTTTATCAGGCTTCAGGCCGAGCGGCCATCATCGGATTGCAAAGACAGGTTGAAAGGGGATAAAGAGTAGGGTTGTGAGGCAGAAAAAGCATTAAATTGCATGCTGTAGTGCAGTAAAGAAGGTTTATAGCTCGACGCGCGCTGGCTGGTGGCCTTGCTTGCGATAGAGAACAAAATTTTGGCGGCTGATTTTGAGCTGCTCAGGTTCTTGATTGACGATCTCAATCACACGAGTAAAACAGTCGAGATGTGTTGAAATTGTAGGGTTTAAATTAATTAATACCGCATTATCAAAATGAGGGCGCTCATCCATGCCGATCAGTACAGGAGATTGTGCTGTGCTGCTGTAGGGTTCATGCGGAACAAAGCTGTGCTGGCGAAAGGTCCAGAGCAGATCATCCACTTCAGCTTGCTGCGCGGTATCACTGCAACGAATAAAAGTAATAAAGCCTGCACGCCAGGCTTTATGTGCCATACGGCAGGCCGCATTTAAGCGGTCCGCCGTATGGGTAGTCGGTACAACGTAAAACTCTACTTTCACTGCGCGCGATCCAATAGGTATTGGGTCAACAAGGGCACTGGACGACCGGTAGCACCTTTGTCTTTACCGCCGCTGATCCATGCTGTACCGGCGATATCCAAGTGCGCCCATGGGTAGTCTTTGGTAAAGCGTGACAGGAAACAACCTGCAGTGATGGAACCCGCTTTTGGGCCACCAATGTTAGCGATATCTGCAAATGGGCTGTCGAGCAGTTCTTGGTACTCGTCAAATAAAGGTAATTCCCAAGCGACATCGCTGGCTTGTTTGCCGGCGCTGAGTAAGCTCTGTACCAATTCTGGGTTGTTACCCATCAGGCCGCTGGTGCTACTGCCTAAGGCAACGATGCAAGCACCGGTTAAGGTGGCAATATTGACCACCGCTTGCGGGTTGAAACGTTTGACGTAGGTAAGGGCGTCACACAGAACTAAACGGCCTTCAGCATCAGTGTTGAGAATTTCAACAGTTTGGCCGCTCATGGTGGTGACGATATCACCAGGGCGAGTTGCGCCACCGCTGGGCATGTTTTCTGCACAGGACAGAACACCAATCACGTTGATCGGTAATTGCAGTTCTATCAGAGCTTTAAACGTACCTAAAACACTGGCTGCACCGCCCATGTCGTATTTCATTTCATCCATGCCAGCGCCCGGCTTGAGGCTGATACCGCCGGTATCAAAGGTGATGCCTTTACCAACCAGCACATAGGGCTGTTTGGTTTTATCATCAGCGCCTTGGTAATTCATAATAATCATACGTGCAGGCTGATCACTGCCTTGCGCAACCGCTAATAAAGCACCAGCGCCGAGTTCTTTAAGCTGCTCTTCTTCCAATACTTCAACGCTGAGGTTTTTATGTTGCTTGCTCAGCTCTAGCGCTTGCTCTGCAAGGTAGCGAGGGTGACAAATATTCGGCGGCATATTGCCTAAGTCGCGCGTAAACGCCATACCTGTAGCAATTGCTTGACCTTGCTTACAGGCTTTTTCAACAGCTTCTTGCTGCGCTGCTGTGCAGACAAAAGTGATAGTGTTGAGGTTGACGGTTGGTGCTTTTTCAGTTTTGAACTGATCAAAGACATACAGGCCATCTGCTAGGCATTCAGCAACCAGACGAGCGCTGGTGTAGGCATCACGCTCATTAAACTTAACATCAGCAAATGCCAATGCCGCATCTTTAATCGATAAACTTTTGAACGTATTTAAAATTGCACTGACCAATTTGCGTGTATTGCGGTCAGACAGTTCAGCGTCTTTACCAACACCGACTAAAAGTACGCGTTGTGCTGATAGGTTCGCGAGGTTGTGCAGTAATAATGTTTGACCGAGTTTGCCTTGGATGTCACCTGCTTTGAGGTGAGCGCTGATTGCGCCGGCGCAGAGTTTGTCAATCAACTGACCTTGGCTGTCGAGTTCGAGCTGCTCATTAACGGTTAAGACAAGTGCGCTGGTTTTTAGCGTTTCAACTGAATTGGAACTGACTATAAAGTCCATACTCAAGGATCCTCAAGACAAAGATAGATAGATGCAGGATAATACTGTTCGTTTGCATCGGCGTGTAGGTACACTGCCATAATATGTATGACTAGTGTGAGCCGTGATAGGCAGTTTTGACAAGTACGGAGCCTTACTTGATAGTTTTTCGTTATCTTTCCCGAGAAGTTTTGCTGGCCTTTAGTGCAGTCAGTGCGGTGCTGCTTGTGATTATTATGAGCGGCCGCTTTATTAAATACCTTGCGCAAGCCGCTCAGGGCATGCTCGATCCGGGTGTGTTGCTGATGATTATGGGCTACCGCATCCCTGGGTTTTTACAGCTGATTTTACCTTTGGGGCTCTTTCTAGGCATCTTGCTAGCCTATGGGCGCTTGTACTTAGAAAGTGAAATGACAGTACTCACTGCCACGGGGATGAGTGAGCAGCGTTTATTATCCTACACTATGGTGCCTGCGCTGTTTGTAGCACTGATCTGTGCCTGGCTGAGCTTTTTCTTGGCGCCGCAAGGTGTGCAAAGTGTGGCGCTTATTCTAAATGAGCAAGACGCTTTAACCGAGTTCGACACTTTAGTCCCGGGGCGCTTTCAGTCACTGCGTGGCGGCTCGCGTGTGACCTATACGCAAGAGTTGTCCAGTGGTCGTGATGAACTGCGCAATGTGTTTATTTCAGAAAAACGTAAAACACGTCAAGCCAGTGACGCTGATGAAGCTATTACTGTGCTGGTGGCGAAAACCGGTCGTCAAGAAATTCAAGAAGATGGCAGTCGTTATTTAATCTTACAAGATGGTTATCGTTACGACGGTACGCCAGGTGAGGCTGATTACCGCGTGATTCACTACGACACTTATGGTGTATTGCTGCCCAAGCCCGTGGTTGAAGTTAAAATGGGTGAGCGCGAAACCATGGCAACCAGCGAATTGATCGGGCATCCAGAATTACGAATGCAAACTGAATTGCAGTGGCGCTTGTCTTTTCCTATTTTAGTGCTGATTGTTACTTTAATTGCCGTACCTCTGTCACGCGTGAACCCGCGCCAAGGCCGTTTCTTAAAACTGTTGCCGGCTATTTTATTGTATATGGCGTATTTAGCGTTATTAGTCGCTGCGCGCAGTGCGTTGGATAAGGGTCAGCTGCCGATTGGCTTAGGTTTGTGGCCGGTGCATGGTTTGTTTTTAATGATTGGTGTGCTGTTGGTGTATTGGCAGCGGCTGCAGTTGCGTATTGCGCAGTGGCGTGCAAATAAGGAGACGCAACATGCGTAGGCTTGATCGCTATATTGGTCATAGTGTTTTTGTAGCGATTATTGCCGTGCTTGGGGTGATTACGGGCCTGGCTTTATTGTTCGCCTTTATTGATGAACTCAATGATATTGGTGGCGCTTATACGCTATTGGATGTGGCCAGTTATGTTGGCTTAACCGCGCCGCAGCGTATGTACGATATGTTGCCCATGGCGGCATTGATTGGTTGTTTGGTCGGTTTAGGCAGTTTGGCCAGTAACAGCGAATTAACGGTAATCCGTGCGGCGGGTGTTTCCATTCGTCGTATTGTTTGGGCCGTGATGAAGCCAATGCTGGTACTGATGCTGGTCGGGCTGTTAATCGGTGAGTACTTAGCGCCTTGGACCTCGAGTATGGCGCAAGCCAATCGTTCGCTGGCGCAGTCAGTGGGTAAAGCGCAAAGTTCTAAACATGGTTTATGGCACCGTCAAGGTAATGAGTTTATTCATATCAATGCGGTGCAGCAGGGCGGTCAATTAATTGGTGTAACGCGTTATGTGTTTGATGATGAGCAGCGTTTGACACGTTCCAGTTTTGCTAAACAGGCACTCTATCAAGAGGGTTACTGGCAGTTGGAAGATGTTGTTTATACTGAATTAAAAGAGCGCAGCAGCCAGATTACGCAAGCAGCCAGTGAGCGTTGGGATGTAGAAATCACTCCAGAGCTGCTCAATACCGTTGTTATGGAGCCCGATACCTTACCGATCAGTGGTCTGTGGCAATATGCGCATTATTTAAACGAGCAAGGCTTAAATGCTAACCGCTATTGGCTGGCTTTTTGGGTCAAGGTTTTACAACCCTTGGTGACTGCAGCATTGGTGTTGATGGCCATTTCATTTGTCTTCGGACCCTTGCGTTCCGTGACGTTGGGCCAGCGTGTGTTCACCGGTGTAGTGGTCGGATTTGTCTTTCGTATCGCGCAAGATTTACTGGGGCCTGCCAGTTTAGTGTTTGGCTTTGCACCCATTGTTGCGGTGATTTTACCGGCTTTAATATGCGCAGGATTCGGTTTTTGGCTGCTGCGCCGAGCAGGCTAAGGCCTTATATATCCTTTGGGTGATTGCCAATTGTAGGTTGCGTAGTTAAAGTGTTGCCCCGTTTTATCTGTCGGGTCGACACTTATCATGACACCACTAGAATGCTATCAACAGGATTTACAGCGCCCGGACTTTTTCCGCGATGCTGCACAAGAAAATGCTGTGCGCCACTTGCAGCGTCTCTATGACGACTTAGTAACTGGCCCACCGAGTAGCGGTTTGTTTGGCCGTCTATTAGGTAAAAAATCCACACAACCCATTAGAGGTTTATATTTTTGGGGTGGTGTAGGGCGCGGCAAAACTTATTTAGTTGATACATTTTTCGATGCGTTGCCCTTTGAGCAGAAAATGCGTACGCACTTTCACCGATTTATGAAGCGTGTGCATGAAGAGTTACGCACACTCGATGGTGAAAAGAATCCGTTGGTGATTGTGGCTGAGCGTTTTGCTAAAGAAGCGCGAGTCATTTGTTTCGATGAGTTCTTTGTCACCGACATCACTGATGCAATGATTTTGGCAGGTTTACTGGAAGAGCTGTTTAAAAACGGCGTCAGCCTGGTAGCAACCTCAAATATCGTGCCTGACGGTCTTTATAAAGACGGTTTACAGCGCGCGCGATTCTTACCGGCGATTGCTTTACTGAAAGTGCATACTGAGATCGTTAACGTCGACAGTGGCATTGACTATCGTTTGCGTGCTTTGGAACAAGCTGAGCTGTATCACTACCCACTCAGCGACGCAGTTGAGCAAGAGCTGGAAAAAAGCTTTCACAGTTTATTATTGGGAAACAGTAAGATTCTGGAAAACGAGCCGCTGACGGTAGAGAACCGAACCATTGTTGCGCGTAAAGTGTCCAATGATGTGGCATGGTTTGATTTTCGTGCCTTGTGCGATGGTCCACGCAGTCAGAATGACTATATTGAGTTAGGCAAAATCTACAGCGCGATTATTTTGTCGAACGTAGAGCAAATGAATACCAGTAACGAAGATATTGCTCGTCGCTTTATTAACTTAGTGGATGAGTTTTACGACCGCAGCATCAAATTGATTATTTCTGCTGAAGTACCGCTGAAAGATTTGTATGTTGGTAATCGTTTGCAGTTTGAGTTCCAGCGTACGCTCAGTCGTTTACTGGAAATGCAATCCCATGAGTTTTTAGCGCGACCGCATAAGTCCTAGTGCGTTTGTTGCTTTAAGCGTTTAACCACAGCAGAGACGATATGATGACGCGTGAGACTCAATCCGATCTGCTCTTAGTTGTGGTGACTTTAATCTCGGCAATCAGCTGGATGCTTTCTAAAGAAGCCATTATGTTGATGCCGTCTTTATTGTTTATGGGTTTGCGCTTTTTATTGGCTGCAGCTTTTCTAGCTTGCATTGGCGCGCGACAACTGGGTCAATTAACCTTTGAGCATATTCTGCGCAGCGCGCGCGTGGGGCTGGTTTTTGGTGTGGCCATGCTGTTTTGGGTGCAGGGTTTAGCGCATAACAGCAGTATGGGTGAAGGTGCATTTTTAACCAGCTTAGGCGTGCTCTTGGTACCTTTTGTTGCACGTGTGTTTTTTTCTGAACCAATACCACGCAGTACTTGGTTAGCCCTTCCTATAGCCTTATTTGGCGTAGCATTATTATCGCTGGCTCATGGCTTTACTGTCAGCTCGGGACAGATTTTCTATCTGATTTCCGCTGTAGGCTTAGCAGTGTTTTTTACTTTAAATACTCGCGCAGCAACAGTTACTGTTCGTCATGCTTCAAAGCATCAGGCTGCTGTACAGATGACCGCGGTGGATCCCTTAGCTTTAACTATTATTGCCTTAACAACTGTGGGTTGTGTGGCTTTGCTGGCCTCGCTTATTACTGAGTCGTGGCAGGCTGAAGCTGTGCAATGGTCACCTATGCTGATTGTTTGGGTGCTATCCAGTGCGGTGCTGGGTACCGCTGCACGTTTTTGGTTGCAAACTTATGCGCAAAGTTTAACCACGCAAACCAGCGGCGCAGTGATGCTTGTTCTTGAGCCGATCTGGGTGGCATTGTTTGCTGCGTTTTGGTTTGGGGAAAGCTTAGCGATGCTGCAATGGTTGGGCTGTATAATGATCTTTTTTGCTTTGCTAGTGAATCGTTGGCAGCTTTTGCGTTCTATTATGACCAAGCGTGGTATTTAAATTTAAAGTCATTCACCCATTATGAGAAAGTAGCTGGTTTAATAGCCGTACTGTGTCGCACTGCTCAACAAGCAGTTGCGGTCAGAGTCGAGGCTGTTTAAGGTAAGCACTGGGCTTGGATCAACCGTTAGAGAGAGTAAAAATGCGATTTTTTATAGGCATGGTTGCCGTATGGATGTCCTTAGCAACGGTGATGAGCCATGCTGAGCCTGTCAGTGGTTTGTATCAAGTTCGAGAAGAACTGACGAGCCAAGAAAGTGATGAGCGTGATATTGGCTTGCAGCAGGCTTTTGTGGCCTTAATGCAGCGCTTAACAGGCCAGGCAGATGCTGCACAAGCGCCGGCACTGGCAGACTATCAAGCCGATCCGCAAGCGTTGATCAGTCACTATGACTATGAGGGCAACACCCTTGTGGTTAACTTTGACCCACAGATTGTACAGGCAGCATTGGCGCAAACGAATTTACCTGTATGGGGCAGCAACCGTTCTTTGGTTCTTGCATGGTGGTTGATTGAAGATTTAAATGGACTGCGTTTAATCAGTGACGGCCAGTCCAATGCGCAAAAACTGTATGCTGCAGCACATTATGCCGGTATTCCAGTGCGTTTTCCTTTAGGTGATCTCAATGACCAGTTATTAATTGGCAGTGATCCACTGCGCAACAATGAAAAATTACGCCATTCAGATGAACGTTATACCGCTGACGCTGTGCTCTTAGTTCAGCAGTCTGCCGATAAGGAAGACTTTGCCGCTGATTGGCAGTTGTGGTTGGGAGATGAGTTGCAGCAAGGTGAGTCCACTGCTGATTCTCAAGATGCTCTAGCTCGTAACGTGTTTTTTCAAGTGAATCAGTATTTAGCTGAGCGCTTTGCGATTAAGGCCAGTGAAGGCGAAACCTTTAATGTGCGTGTACAGGGTATGGATTTAGAGCGTTTTGTTTTAATTGAGCGCTTGCTTGAACCCTTCGCTGCACAATTGCAGGAAGTGAATCAGGGTTATGCACAATGGCAAGTCCGCAGCCGAGTTGAGAAAATACGTGCGCAAATGGCTTTAGGGCAATTGCACGAAACCGCTGAGCAGAGTGCAGAGGATTCAAGTGCGTTACCTGATCCCGACTCTAGTGCGCAAACGTTGTATTTTAGCTGGTAGTTTTTGAGTACATATACTATGGCGCAAAATCTTAAAAGTTGGCTGCTGCTAGCGGCACTGGGTCTGGGATTGTTGGTCTTGTATCAGCTGTTGCCTATTTTGACGCCCTTTTTAGTCAGTATTTTACTGGCGTATATGGGTGACCCGATCGTTGATTTTTTAGAGCGCTATAAGTTTTCACGCACCTTGGGTGTGGTTTTTGTTTTTGTGTTACTCAGTTTGATGATGTTGCTCTCGATGCTGGTGTTAGTGCCTATGGTCGGTCGCCAGTTGGTGCATCTTTATGAGATAACCCCGCAGTTGATTGATTGGTTACAGAGCAGCGCTGTGCCATGGATTCAAGTGCAGCTAGGCGTTCATACCGATATCAGCAGCTTAGATAATATTAAACAATTGTTTAGCGAAAATATGGGTAAAACCACCGATCTTGTCCAACTGTTGTTAAGCAAAGTCAGTGCTTCGAGTTTGGCCTTTTTAGGCTGGTTGGCCAATATGGTACTGATCCCAGTAGTGACGTTTTATTTGCTACGCGATTGGGATATTTTAATGGCCAAAATACGCCGCCTTTTACCGCGTAAAAGAGAAGCTTTGACGGTGCAATTGCTTGGCGAGTGCCATGAAGTATTAGGTGCTTTTATGCGCGGTCAATTGTTGGTGATGCTGGCGCTGGGTATTGTCTACGCCGTGGGTTTAATGAGCATTGGTTTAGAGCTGGGTTTATTGATTGGCTTATTAGCTGGCTTGGCCAGTCTGGTGCCTTACTTGGGCTTTGTGGTCGGTATCAGTGCTGCGTTGGTGGCTGGCTTATTCCAATTCGGTGTTGAATGGTATCCGCTGCTGGGTATTGTCGTAGTATTTAGTATTGGGCAAATGCTCGAAGGCATGCTGCTAACGCCTTTACTTGTTGGTGATCGTATCGGCTTGCATCCTGTAGCAGTGATTTTTGCAATTTTAGCCGGAGGTCAGTTGTTTGGCTTTACTGGTGTATTATTAGCCTTGCCCGTTGCTGCGGTGATTATGGTGCTGCTGCGACATGTGCATGAGTTGTATAAAGAATCGGATATGTATGGGCAGCCAAGTGAGTGCTGCGCGCCCGTTAGCCCTTCTTCGGATCAGCAAACACCTGTTTGCGAACAGCCGGTAAATGAGTCGACATGAAACCCACCCAATTATCACTGGGTATGCGTCTGCGTGATGATGCTACCTTTGCCAATTATTATCCCGGCGCCAATGCCGTTACCCTAGGCTACGTTGAGCATGCGTGCGAAACGGAAGACCAGTGGATGGATAGCCTGCTCTATATTTGGGGCGCAGCTGGATCGGGGCGCAGTCATTTACTGCAAGCGGCCTGTTTACGTGTCGAGGAGCGGGGTGGGCGTGCCTTGTATTTACCCTTGGCCGACTTGGCAAAATACGGCACACAGTTGTTGGATAATGTGGAGTTCTGCGATTTAGTTTGCCTCGATGATATTCAAGCTGTTCTGGGGCAGCCGCATTGGGAAGAAGCGCTGTTTCATGCTTTTAATCGCCTGCGTGATGCCGGTAAGCAGTTGTTGATTGCTGCTGATGCATCGCCACGTAAACTACCGATTAAGTTACCTGATTTACAGTCCCGTCTTAGCTTAGCGCTGGTGTTTCAGCTGCATGAGCTCAGTGATGATGAGAAATTGCGTGCTTTGCAATTGCGGGCATCACGCCGCGGTTTGCGCTTATCGGATGATGTGGGACGTTATATTTTAGCCCGCTCAGTGCGCAGTATGACGGTGTTGTTCGATACCTTAGAACAGCTCGATACCGCCTCTTTTCAAGCGCAGCGTAAATTAACCATTCCTTTTTTAAAGGAAGCTTTGGGCTGGTAATCTCGCAGAGATTGCAGGCATGTTAAAATGTGCCGCCCATTATTGAGAATTTGAGTTTATGAGTACAGAACAACAGCAGAGTGCTAGCACTTCTGGGGTTAAAATCTATTTTCGTTTACTGGGGTATATCAAGCCGTATATCGGTATGTTTATCATCAGTATTATCGGGTTTTTAATCTTCGCTTCGACTTCGCCCATGCTCGGCTATGTGTTGAAGTACTTTGTTGATGGCTTGGCTAATCCTGAAGCGGTGTTATTCCCTAATGTGCCCTGGTTGGCCGATGTGCGCTTATTGCAAGCGGTGCCATTGCTGATTGTTGTGATTGCGCTCTGGCAGGGAATTGGCTCGTTTTTAGGTAACTTCTATCTGGCTAAAGTGTCGCTAGGTTTAGTGCATGATTTGCGTGTGCAGCTGTTTAATAATTTGCTGACCTTGCCCAATCGTTACTTTGATAACCACAGTTCCGGGCATTTGATTTCTCGTATCACCTATAACGTGACTATGGTCACCGGCGCTGCGACTGATGCGATTAAAGTGATTGTGCGCGAAGGCATGACGGTGGTGTTCTTGTTTGCCACATTGCTGTGGATGAACTGGAAGTTGACCTTGGTGATGGTGGCGATTCTGCCGATTATTGCTTTGATGGTCAGCAGCACCAGTAAAAAATTCCGTAAGCAAAGCCGCAAGATTCAAGTGGCCATGGGCGATGTCACGCATATTGCTTCGGAAACCATCCAGAGCTATCGTGTGGTGCGCAGCTTTGGTGGGGAACCCTATGAGCGCAAACGCTTTTTAAATTCCAGTGAGAGCAATACTGAGAAGCAACTGCGCATGATTAAAACCAACGCCGTGTATACGCCGTCGTTGCAGCTGGTGATTTACACCGCGATGTCAGTGCTGTTGTTTTTGGTCTTGCTGTTACGCGGTGATTCTTCGCCGGGTGATTTGGTGGCTTATATTACTTTGGCGGGTTTATTGCCTAAGCCCATCCGTCAGTTGTCTGAAGTCAGTTCAACTATTCAAAAGGGTGTCTCGGGCGCGGAAAGTATTTTTGAGCAGCTCGATGAAGATCCTGAGAATGATCAAGGCACACTTGAGTTAACCCAGGTCAGCGGTAAGCTTGAGGTACGTGATTTATCCTTTACCTACCCCAATACTGATGCGCCAGTCTTACAAAATATTAGTTTTACCGCAGAAAAAGGCCAGATGGTGGCTTTGGTGGGGCGCTCTGGCAGTGGTAAATCCACCTTGGCGAACTTGATTCCGCGCTTTTATGAGCATCAGCAGGGTCAGATTTTGTTGGATGATACAGCTGTCGAAGCATTAACCTTAACCAATCTGCGCCGGCATATAGCTTTGGTCACTCAGCAGGTATCGTTATTTAACGATACGGTGGCAAAAAATATTGCCTACGGTGATTTAGCAGATGCATCGCTTGATGAGATTAAAGCAGCCTCGGAAGCGGCCTATGCGGCTGAGTTTATTGAGCGCATGCCACAAGGTTACGAGACTTTAGTGGGTGAGAACGGTGTGTTGTTATCCGGTGGGCAGCGTCAGCGTATCGCGATTGCTCGAGCGCTATTGAAAGATGCGCCATTATTGATTCTGGATGAAGCAACATCGGCTTTAGATACTGAGTCTGAGCGCCATATTCAAGCGGCACTGGATCATGCTGTACAAGGCCGCACCACCATTGTGATTGCTCACCGTCTCTCGACCATTGAAAAAGCTGACCTGATTTTAGTGATGGATCAAGGTCGGATTGTTGAGCGTGGTAACCATCAAGAACTGCTGGCGCAAAATGGCTATTACAGCCGTTTGCATGCCACACAGTTTCAAGAGGACGAGCCCGTCGACGAGGTTGAAGTATGACCGAGCCAGCTTTGTATCAGTTAAATGACTTATTGTATTTGATGGCGCGGTTGCGTGAACCCGAGGGTGGATGCCCTTGGGATTTGCAGCAAGACTTTGCCAGTATTGTGCCGCACACCCTTGAAGAAGCTTATGAAGTGGCAGATGCCATTGAGCGTAAAGACTTTGCTCATCTGCCAGGTGAGTTAGGCGATTTGTTATTTCAGGTGGTGTATTACAGCCAGCTCGGTCATGAACAGCAGATGTTTGACTTTTCCACTGTGGTGCATAGCATTACTGAAAAGCTGGTGCGCCGTCACCCGCATGTGTTTGCTGAGGGCCAGCTCTATGGCGCAGCGCAAAACATGGGTGTGAACACTGAGCAGGTCAAAGAGCGCTGGGAAGAGATTAAACAGCAAGAGCGTCAGGAGTTGGCCGAGCCTGAGCAAAAAGTCAGTGTCTTGGCTGATATTCCGCTGAACCTGCCAGCGCTAAGCCGTGCGTTAAAAATTCAAAAGCGTGCCTCTAATGTGGGTTTTGATTGGAGCAGTTTGCCGCCGGTACTGGATAAGGTTGACGAAGAATTACAGGAAGTGCGTGAGGCGATTAGCAGTGGCGAGCAAGCAGCCATCAGTGAAGAATTGGGCGATTTATTATTTGCCACCGTCAATGTTGCGCGGCACTTAAATATCAATCCGGAAACTGCATTACGTGCGGCCAATATCAAATTCTCTGAGCGTTTACAGCATGTTGAACAACATGCTCAAGAGCAGGGTCTGGCGATCAGTGACTGCACTGAAGCACAGTTAGATGCTTTCTGGAACTTAGCTAAACAGGCACTGAGCACGCCGCAATAATTGCGCAGCTGAGTGTGCTGTGTTTTTAAATAATTGAAGACAGGTTTAGGATCACATGAGTTTATCTTTGCGCGATCAGATGCTTAAAGCCGGACTGGTCAATGAGAAGCAAGTCAAAAAAGCCGGTAAAGAGCAAAAAAGACAACACCGCCTAGAGAAAAAAGGCGCCGTTGAAATTGATGACACCCAGCGTCAAGCGGCTTTAAAAGCCATGGCGGAAAAGCTCAAGCGTGATCAAGAACTCAATCGCCAGCAGCAAGAAGGCGCTGAGCGTAAAGCTCAGGTTGCGCAGATTCGTCAGCTGATTGAAGTGGCGCGTTTACCCAAATTGGACAGCGAAGATTATTACAACTTTGTTGACTATAAAAAGGTCAAGCGTATTGCTGTTAATCCGATGGTGCGTAATAAGCTGGTCAATGGCAGCTTAGCTATTGTTAAGCATGGCCAAGGTTATGAGATTATTCCCCGTGATGTGGCGCTGAAAATACAAGAGCGTGATGAGCGACGCATTGTGGTGCTTAATATCGAGACTGAAGAAGTCAATGAAGATGATCCGTATGCAGCGTTCCAGATCCCAGATGATTTAATGTGGTAAGTCTGGATCAGTGATCAACAACAGGCGCAGCACTCTTTTGAGGCTGCGCCTGTTGTGTTTTAGCTCTACTCATAGTGAAAGGAGCTGATGTAGGCTGTGAGGTGAGCGCCAAGGGTCGTTTTAACGCGCTGTACGCAACCAGTACAGAGCGATGAGTTTCAGTACGACAGGCACACCAGCATACAACCACAATAAGCCCTGTAAGCTTAAGGCGCTCTGAGACTCCCAGCCCAACCAGCCTAGCATCGGCAGCGCTAAGCCGACTGCTAAGGCCAAGGTGAATTTAGTCAGCATGCCCCATACGGCAAACAATAAACCACTGATCGTGCCGTTTTTATGGCTTAAGTCTTGAGCAATATCGGCTTGAATCGAAGCGGGTAAAGCTACATCGGCGACTACACTTAAACCAGAAAACAAGCAGATGGCTGCAAAGCCCCATAGATTTCCAGGCTCTAAGCTGAACACCCAAATAAAACTGAAGCCCGCGCTCAGCATAGACACGCGCCAAGCGGAGTATTTGCCGATTTTTTTGGCCAGCAATACCCAGAGTGGCAAGGCTAAAATACCACTGATAAAAAAGCCCATCAGCAACACGCCCATATAATCTGCCAGCTGCAAAACATGCTCTACAAACAGTAAAAACAAGGTTGCAGGTAAGGCATTGGCGAGGCTGTTGAGAAAATAGGCTGGCAGTAAGCTGCGACTGCTGCGATCACGCCAGATGATACGTAAGGTCGCCAAGCTGACAAGCGCTTGCTGACGCTGTGTTGCAGTCTGTTGGATTAAACGTAAGCGCCAGATCATCAAACCCAAGGCTAAAGTGAGGCTGATGCTCACCAATGGGTACAAGAGGCTAAACAGTTGCTGATAATCTTGGCTGTTATCCAGTAAAAAGGGCAGTACCAGCACAGTGATCACGCCGATCACAGCAAAACCTTCGCGGGTGGCGGTGTAATGGGTTTTGATATGTGGCAGAGTGCTGACCTGCGCACTCAGGGCTTGGTAAGGAATCATGATTAACGTCCAGGCCAAGTACACCCATATCGCCCATATCAGTAAATGGCCAGCATTAGGCTGTGCAGGTAAGAGTAATTGCCAGAGGCCGACCAGCAGTAATAGCCAGCCTAGCACCATCAGCACGTAGTGCCCACGCCGCCCGCTGATGTCACACAGCCAGCCCACCAGCGGGTCAGTGAAGATATCGCTGATGCGCGCTAACAGCAGCATGCTGCCCACCACAGCCAGTTCTAGGCCCATCTGATGGTAGTAAGTGGGTAAGTAGATATAGAGCGGGATACCCAGCATCGCCAGCGGCCAAGACACTAGCCCATAAATCAGCGGTTGGCTGAATGCTGTGCGCTTGCTCATTCGCAGCTTAAACGTTTATTAATCATGGCAATCACGCGGCCCAGTACCGGTACTTTTAAGTACACATATTCACCTGTATCCCAGTAATCAATATGGCTGCAGACTTGGCCTTGCGGGTTGATTTCAATCTTGCTGACGCCTTGAATACACTGTTTTTCACCTTCCTCTTTAAGCTTAAAGGTCAGCTGCCATTCTAGAAAGCCGCTGTTCTCACTGCCTGCGAGATCGATAATACGAAACTCCGGCGTGTGTAAAGTGGCAAACATCTGCTGGAAAATATGTTGTATATGCGGCAGTCCACGTACCGCATTAAAAGGGTCTTTAAAATAGACATCAGCACTGAACACCTGCAAAAAGTCATCTTCAACCGTTTGTATGCTTAAGGTTTCAAACAGTTTTTTATAGCGCTCGAGTACCTGTGAAATCAACGACATTATTCAGTCCTTAACATTTTTCGGGTCAGGGCTAATGACCAAGAGTAGGGCATCAATCTAAGTAATTTGAGGATCAGACACAGATGCCAAGGGAAGCAGATTTCAAAGCTTTTCTTATGATCAAGCGCATGAATAATCTTCTGTGCTGCTTCTTCAGGTTCTAACAAACCGGGCATCGCAAAGGCGTTTTTTTCAGTTAAACGTGTGCGCACAAAACCGTGGTTAATAATCTGTAGTTGAATATTTTGTTCAGCTAATTCAGGTTGCAGAGCCTCGGCTAAATTCACCAGTGCAGCTTTGGGTGCTGAATAACCTCCGCCGTAGGGCAAACCAAAGTACGAGGCGAGGCTGGAATTCCAAACCCAGCGGCCATGACCTTGCTGATTAAATAATTTTTGTAAGGGTATGATCAGCGCGACCACACCTAAATAATTACTTTGGTTCATTTTTAAGAATTCAGCAAAGTCCCACTGTTTGCAGGTCATGGGCTGGTAGGCGCCAACATTATAAAACCAGACGTCCAAACCATCGAAGATTGACCACGCGCGCTGCGCTTGTTCAGCGCAGCCTTGTGCATCGGCAACATCAATATTTAAACACTGCAGTTGTTCGCCATAGCGTTTTTTAAGCAGAGATAAATCGGCGGCTGACTCGGCTTGGCGAGCGGATGCAATCACACGATGACCTTGCTTGAGCCAGTTTTTAACCAGCTCTAAACCGATGCCTTGCGAGGCACCGATGATCCAAATACGTTGCTGCTGAATATCTTTTTTCATAGGTTCGCCTTGTACATCTGTATAACTTGTGTATAAATAATATATAGCAAATTCACGCAAGGTGTAAGAAAAAATGTTCGATCCTCGAAAACGCTACAAAGTGGCAGTGATTGGCAGCGGTATCAGCGGCCTCAGCAGCGCATGGTTTCTCAGCCAAAAACATGACGTCACCTTATTCGAGAAAAATCCGACTTTGGGTGGTCATACCAATACCTTGGATGTTACT
This sequence comes from Pseudomonas sp., assembly GCA_034006005.1. Taxonomy (GTDB): domain Bacteria; phylum Pseudomonadota; class Gammaproteobacteria; order Pseudomonadales; family Pseudomonadaceae; genus Denitrificimonas. Next base: position 11,822 of record JAVETP010000035.1, on the reverse strand, counting down.
TTGCCCAATGGCGATCAGACCCCTGTGGATACAGGGTTTATTGTCTATAACGAGCCGAACTACCCATTGCTTAAAGCAATGTTTAAGCATTTAAATGTGGCCACGCATCCAACTGATATGAGCTTTGCGGTATCGATTGATCAGGGTCGCTTGGAATATGCAGGCAATAATCTTAATACCTTGTTCGCTCAGCGTAAGAACCTGTTTTCGCCACGCCACTGGCGCATGATTGCTGATATTTTACGTTTTAATAAATTAGCTAAGAGCGATCTTGTACAAGGTTTGCCGCAGGAGCTAACGCTAGGTGATTACCTGAGCAAAAATGGTTTTGGCCAAGCCATGCAGCACGATTATTTATTGCCAATGGCTGCAGCGATTTGGTCATGCCCAACTGACACCATGCTGAAGTTTCCTGCGCAGAGTTTTTTACAGTTTTTCGCTAATCACGGCTTGCTCAATGTGAATGAGCGGCCGCAATGGCGCACGGTGATTAACGGTGCGCGTACTTATTTAGAAAAAATAATCGCACTGAAAACCTTTGCGGTATATCAACAGGGTGTGACCGAAATAACCGTAGGTAATCGACCTGAACATACGGTTGTTTTAAGCACTGCGGATGGCAGAAGTCATATGTTTGATCAGGTGGTCTTTGCCTGTCATGCCGATGAAGCTCATGCTTTATTGAAGGAGCCCTGCTTTGATTTATTGAAAAGCTTTACCTATCAATACAATCAAGCCTGGCTACATACTGACCCTGCACAAATGCCAAGTAAAAAACTGGCATGGGCGTCATGGAACTACCTCAGTGGCTTGGCGTATCAATCTAAGCGTGCAGTGGCGGTGACCTATTGGATGAATGAGTTGCAACCACTCAATACGCAAGAAGATGTGTTTGTCACGCTCAATCCTATTGTTGAGCCGCGTGCTGAGCATGTGCTGAGAGTGCTTGATTATCAGCACCCAGTTTTTGATACAAAAGCCATGCAAGCACAAGCACGTTTGCCCGGTATTCAAGGCTTAAAAAACTGCTGGTTTGCAGGCGCTTACGGTGGCTATGGTTTCCATGAAGATGGCCTAGCCAGTGCTGCACGTGTAGCAAAACTTTGGCAAATCGCTTTGCCGTGGGAGGCGTAATGAGCTCTGCACTCTATGTCAGTCAGGTCGCGCATGCGCGTCAGCAGCCGGTGGAGTATCGGTTTGCCTATCGTACCTTCAGCATTAAGGTCGATTTGGACTGCATAGAGCAAGAAGCCCAAAAGCTGCGCTGGTTAAGCCTGAATCGCTTTAACCTGGTCAGTTTGAATTACAAGGATCATGGCCCACGTGATGGCACGCCGTGGCGCCAATGGGCGGATGACTTTCTAGCCCAGTACGGTGTTGAACGCCCAGCGCGCGTGGAGTTGGTGTGTTACCCGCGAATTTTGGGTTACAGCTTTAATCCGCTGTCGATGTGGTACGCCTACGATGCGGATCAGCAGTTGATTGCCATTATTGCTGAAGTGAGCAACACCTTTGGTCAGTGGCATCACTATGTGCTGAAAGTCACTGAGCCCGTTGGTAAAAGCATTCAAGCGCAAGCTGAGAAGATTTTTCATGTCTCGCCCTTTATTGATATGGACGCTCGTTACCACTTTCGTTTAGGGCTGCCAGCGCAGAAATTATTTACCAGTATTCGTGAAACGCGCCAAGGTGTGGAGTTTTTTAGCGCCAGTGAAGCAGGGCGAGTACTGGAATTAACAGATCGTCACCTGCTTAAGCAAGTCGGTTTTGCACCAGTGAGTATGCTCAAAGTGATTGGCTTGATTCATTGGTGGGCGTTAAAGATTTTTATCAAAGGCGGAAAATTTCACCGTACGCCTAAGCATTTAGAAGCTATTCAATACAGTCATTCTGAGATGGAGTTATGTTAATGCGCACACACACCTGGTTGCAGGGCTTATCCCAAGCGCCGAAGTTAGCGACTTTGTTTCTGAAGTACTTACCCTTTGAGCGCATTCAATATGGTTCATTGACGGTCCGTATTGGTGAACAAGAGCGTCGCTTTACCGGTAATAAAGCAGGCGCTCATGCAGAGCTGACGATTAAAAATCCTATCAAGTTTATTTGGTTATTTAGTAGCCAAGGTGAGCTGGGCTTTGCTAAAGCCTATGCTGATCAATTAATCGACACGCCATGCCTTTATACCTTGCTGCGCTTAGGCGCAGCCAATGAGCAGGCGCTGAGTGATACACGTTTAGGCTATAGCTGGTTTTATCAGCGCTTTTTAAAGCGCCACCGTGAAAATCACAACTCGATTGAAAACAGCCGTGAAAATATCAGTGCGCACTATGATCTAGGTAATGATTTTTATCAGCTGTGGCTGGATAAAACTATGAGCTACTCCAGCGCTTTATTTACCGAGCGTGAGCAATCGATGGAGCAGGCGCAAGCTAATAAATATCAGCGCATTTTAGATGAGCTGGATTGGCAAGCAGGCGATCATATTCTTGAGATTGGTTGTGGCTGGGGTGGTTTTGCTGAACGTGCTGCTGAACAAGGCTGCAATGTCACCGGGATTACCTTGTCGACTGAGCAGCTTGAGTTTGCTAACCAGCGTATGCAACGCCAAGGCTTAGCGCAGCAAGCACAATTGCAGTTGATGGATTACCGTCATCAGCAAGGCCAGTTTGATCATATTGTCAGTATTGAAATGTTTGAAGCAGTGGGTAAAGAGTATTGGCACGATTATTTTACTCAACTAAAGCGACTGCTGAAAACAGGTGGTAAAGCTGTTTTGCAAGTCATCACTATTGAAGATCTACGTGCTGAACGCTATCAAGACGACGTGGATTTTATTCAGATGTTTATTTTCCCAGGCGGTCTGTTGCCCTCTAAGCAGCAACTGCATGCGCTGGCGCAAGAGCACGGTTTCAAAGTGATCAATGAGCTGGCTTTTGGTCAAGACTATGCACGCACTTTGCAACTGTGGCAGCAGACGTTTAATACTCAATCTGAGCAATTACTTGAACTGGGCTATGACCAGCGCTTTCAGCGCATCTGGCGCTATTACCTTGATTATTGCCGTGTGGGCTTTGAAACCCAGTCCACAGATGTCGTGCAACTGACACTGGAGCATGCGTGATGAGTATTCGTAAAATTCTATTAGCCTTGTGTACTGTGCTGGTGTTGGCCGGTTGCAGCTCACCTAAAGTACAAGATTATGCGCAGACCGAGCCTAAGCTGGATTTGTTCACTTATTTTGCCGGTAAAACTCAAGCCTATGGCCAGTTTCAAGACCGTTCAGGCGCAGTAAAACGCCGCTTTACGGTGGATATTACTGGTACGATTGAGGGTGATGTGCTGACGCTGGATGAGCGCTTTGTCTATGACGACGGTGAAAGAGAACAGCGCGTCTGGGTGATTAAGCGTCTGGCGCAGAACCAATACAGCGGTACAGCCGGTGATGTGATCGGTGAAGCTCAAGGCTACAGTGCAGGATCAGTCTTTAACTGGCGCTACACTTTGGACTTACCTTACAAGGACAGCAGTATTCATGTGAAATTTGATGACTGGATGTTTTTGCAATCCGATGGCGTGATGCTCAATCGTGCTGCAGTCACTAAGTGGGGCTTTAAGGTGGGCGAAGTGACATTGTTTTTTAGCAAGGCACAGCCGTGAGGATTCTGTGCTGCTTTATTCTGTTAGCGCTGAGCAATATGGCCAGCGCTAACATCACTCAAGTCGGTGAAGGCGTCGCGCGTTGGGGGCTGTTTAAAGTCTACGACGCTGCGTTTTTCACCCAAGCAGATCTAACGTTAGAGCGGGCTCTGGCTGAGGATACATCGGCGCGACTTGAGTTGTGTTATGTGCGTCCACTCTCGGTTGATAATTTTATTGAGGGTGCGCAACAGGGCTTGCCTAAGGACTTGCCGGATGAACTGCAAGAAGCGGTAAAGCGTTTGCATAACGCTTATCAGTCGGTGCAAGCCGGTGATTGCTATCAGTTGGATTTTCAACCGGGGCAGGGTACGCGTTTGTTACTCAATGATCGTGAGTTGGTACGCATTGCAACACTAGGGTTTAAAGCGCTGTACTTTGGTATTTGGCTGGGTGAAAAACCCTTGTCCGTACAACTCAAGCGCGACTTAATTCAAGGCTTAAGATTGTAAGCCGCTAAAGCATCGCCAAAATTGCGCTTCAGCGGTACAATTGCCTGCTGCTGCATAAGTTATGTATACGATTTATTATCAAAAAACCTTACTGAGTATAATGTCTAATGAGCGATGCAATCGACCAGAACGCACTGTACCCCATCCGCGAAGTGGCTCGGTTGACTGGGGTGAATCCGATTACCCTGCGTGCATGGGAGCGCCGTTATCAATTAATTGAACCGGTGCGTACCAAATCAGGGCACCGTTTGTACAGCCAAGAGCATATTGATTTCTTACATGAAACATTACGCTTGATGGCCGAAGGCGTACCGATCAGTCGGATTAAAGCGGTGATCAGTGAGTCGCCGCCACGTCAGATGCAAACCGCCGCGCAACTCCCTAGTTGTGATTACAGTGCGCTGCTTGCCAATATCTGTACGGCGGTGACGCAGTTACAAGTGCAAGCACTCGAGCGTGTGCTGGATCGTCTCTTTGCTGACTACAGTTTGAATGCGATACATATGCTGTTGCCTGAAATTGAGCAGACTTTGCAGGCACAAGAGAGCTCAAGCGTATTATTAGCATTTTGGCACAGCAGCTTAAGTCGGCGTTTACAGGTGCGTTTACACAGTCTCTATAGCCAGCCCATTTTACCCAGTCAGCGTATTGTCATCCAAAAGGCTGCGCAAACACCTGAGTATCTGGTAAAGCTGGTGGCCTTGTTTTGTTTTGAGCAAGGTTATCAGGCCATCGAGTTGAGCGATTCAGGTACGCTTGAGCAGGTCTTAGCCGTGGCACGGCCTTTGGCAATTAAAGCTGTGCTGTTTGTAGACCATAGTGCGGCAGCGACAGAACAGTGGAGCACCTGCTTTAAAAAGTACGCTTCAATGCGCACTTGGGTGTTGGGCAATGACAGCTTGGACGATCTGCAGGCTCCGAGCGTTAACTGTGAATTACGAATCTATTCACAGTGGTTTAGACCGCTGAACTTATGACTTGTCTGTGAGCTGTTCAGTTAAACGCTGAATGGTCTCACGTGCTGCTTCAAGTTCTAAAGATAACTCCACTTGCGTGGTGACATCTTTTTGAATGCCGATGTAGTAGGTGATTTGATCCAATTCATCATAAAACGGCGTGACACTGAGTTCGTTCCAGAACACAGAGCCATCTTTGCGGTAATTTTTCAGTATCGTACGTACCGGCGCTTGGTCATCAATAGCGTGGCGAATCACTTTGACTGCATCAAGGTTGGTATCTTCACCCTGCAAAAAACGGCAGTCCTGATAGAGAATTTCATCAGCGCTATAGCCGGTTAATCGCTCAAAAGCTGGATTGACGTAAACCAAGATGGTGTCATCACCTTCTTTTTCTGCCACAACAATACCGTCTTGGGCAGATTCAACCAGCTGCAATAAAATCTCGTTGCGTAAATTAAATCGTTTCATAGGATGCCTTATCAGATCATGGGCGCATTCTAGCAAGCTCAAGAGGTCTTTCAATAAGAAGTTATCCTTGGCTGCGCTTATAAACCATATATGCACAATTATAGCGCGCGTGATGATTGTATATCACGCGATATGATATATGGGCTATGGATTGCTTTTCGATAGGTAAGTGCTTGAATTGACTATAGGTTTGCAGTTGATCGAAAAACGACCAGAAACGGCACGCTGTGCTACCAATGGCCTTTGCGCGATGTTCAAACATATTATGCACATGGTTATCCACAGCTTGTGTGCATAACTGTTTTACGCTGTATTTTGTTTTTCTTAAGTTGCGCGCTGCATGGCGTGCTGCAGTGGTTTATAGTAGCCACTGATCATTTATTCAATGCTGGAGCTGTCTATGTGGCGCAAAGGACTTATCGGTACGCTATTGGTTTTAATGCTAGCCGCTTGTGATTCAAGTGAGCCGCAGGTTAAACCAACAGTGCAGATTGTAAGTAGTGAGGTTGTGCCAGCGCCGCAACAGCGCAATGACACCGTGCTATTGGCTGAACGCTATCAAGATCAAGTGTTGCAGGTGGTGGATGCCTCAGAAGTTGAGCAGGACGGCGCCAGTGTACTGAGCCTGACCTTTTCCGTGCCACTGCAAGCTGAACAAAACTTTGCGCAAAAAGTGCATGCAGTCGACAGTAAAAGCGGCAAGCTGGATGGCGCTTGGGAATTAAGTGATGATTTATTAGAGTTGCGCTTACGCCATGTCCCACCCAAGCGCAGCTTAATTGTCAGTGTGGATGCCGGTTTAATGGCATTTAATCAGCAGCAGTTGGCCAAAGATTACAGCACGACAATTGAAACCCGTGATTTACAACCCTCAGTGGGCTTTGCCAGTAGCGGTTCTTTGCTACCGGCGGCCTTCAGCCAGGGCTTGCCAGTCTTAGCGCTGAATGTTGAGCATGTGGATGTTGAGTTTTTCCGTATTAAAGCCAATGCTTTGCCGCAGTTTTTAGCGCAATGGGGCCGCAATCGCAGCTTGGAAACCTGGGAGTCTCGCGAGCTTTTACCTTTAGCCGATTTAGTACACAGCGCGCGTTTTCAACTCAGCCCTGCGCTCAATACCCGTGAAACATTGCAGTTACCGATCAAGCCTATTTTAGCGCTCAATGAAGCCGGCGTGTATTTGGCAGTGATGCGCGAGGCGGGCACTTATAATTACTCACAACCGGCAACCGTATTTTCAATCAGTGATATCGGTGTGTCAGTGCACCGCTATCGTCAGCAGTTGGATGTGTTTACTCAAGGTTTATCCAATGGCATTGCTTTAGAAGCGATTGATCTACGCTTGCTCGATAAAGAAGGTCAATTATTGGCCTCAGGCAAAACCGACAAACAAGGCCATGTGCAGTTACCTGTCACCGATAAGGCTGATGTATTGGTCGCCCAGCATGGTCAGCACACCAGCTTTTTACGTTTAAACAGTGCCAGTTTGGATTTAGCTGAGTTTGCCATCGAAGGCCCAGCAGGGCAGGCTTTGCAGTTGTTTGTCTTTGGTCCGCGGGATTTATACCGTCCGGGTGAAACCGTATTGCTCAATGGTCTTTTGCGCGATGCGGATGGACAGCAGATCGCAACGCAGCCGATTAAAGTTGAAGTACGCCGTCCTGATCAACACGTCAGTCGTCAATTTGTTTGGGAGGCAGATGCGCAGGGCTTTTATCAATACCAACTGCCCATTAGCGCCAATGCACCGACAGGACGCTGGCAGTTGCTGTTTGATTTAGGCGGTGGCATTGAACAGGTCTACGATATTTTAGTGGAAGACTTTTTGCCTGAGCGTTTAGCCTTAGATTTACACGCTAATAGCACACCGATTAAGCCGCAAGATGCATTAAAGGTTGAGGTGGCTGGGCGTTATTTATATGGCGCACCGGCTTCAGGTAACCGTATTACCGGTCAGCTGTATGTGCGGCCTTTGCATGATGCTGTCAGTGCTTTGCCAGGCTTTCAGTTTGGTCTAGCGGATGATGAGTCCATTCGTCAAGATATTGATTTAGATGAATTGGTGCTCGACGAGCAAGGCCAGACGCAGATTCAGCTCGATAGCCAGTGGCAAGAGAGCCGATCACCGCTGAACTTGATTGTGCAGGCCAGTATTTTAGAGTCAGCCGGTCGTCCAGTGACGCGCCGAGTGCTACAAGCTGTGTGGCCTGCTGAGCAATTGCCCGGTGTGCGTGGCGTGTATCAAGGTGAAGATGTTGATGCCGACAGTGAGCCTGAATTTGAGTTGGTTTTAACCAACGCACAGGGTGAAAAACTGGCAGCTGAGCAGCTCAAAGTACGCTTGATTCGTGAGCGTCGTGATTATTATTGGAATTATTCTGATAGCAGCGGCTGGAGCCATCATCATAATAAAAAGATGATTACGGTCAGCGAGCACAGTGTCAACATTGCTGCTGGCAATACCGCAAAGCTCAGTTTTCCAGTGCAGTGGGGCCCATACCGTGTTGAGGTGGAAGACCCGAGCACTGGACTGGTCAGTAGTCTGAGTTTTTGGGCCGGTTATGCGGCGCAAGATAATGCCTTAGGTGGTGCGGTGCGTCCGGATCAGGTCAAGCTGGCGCTGGATAAACCGGCTTATAGCAATGGTGATACCGCACGAGTCACCATTAATGCACCTGCTGCAGGCAGTGGTTATGTGCTGGTTGAGTCGGCTGATGGCCCGCTGTGGTGGCAGCCGCTCAATGTACCGGCTGAAGGTACAACAATTGATATTCCCATCGCCAGTGATTGGTTGCGCCATGATCTGTATATCAGCGCTTTAGTGGTGCGCCCTGGCGAGCGTCAAGCGCATATTACGCCCAAGCGTGCAGTGGGTTTATTGCATTTGCCTTTGCAACGTCAAGAACGAGAGTTAGCCGTGAGTTTGCATGCGCCAGAGCGGATGCGTCCAGGTCAGCCATTGACGGTTAAAGTTAAAGCGCAGGGCATGGACGGACAGTCGGTAGCAGGGCCAGTGCAGGTTCTGTTATCTGCAGTGGATGTGGGAATTTTAAATATCACGGACTTTTCTGCGCCGGACCCTTTTGCTGGTTTTTTTACGCGCAAGGGTTACCGTGTTGATCAGTTTGATGTGTATGGGCAGTTGATTGAAGGCGGTCAGGGGCGTTTAGCACGCATGCTATTTGGTGGTGACGCTGACTTGGCTAAAGGCGGTCAGCGGCCCACCAGCAACGTTAATATTGTCGCGTTACAAAGCACAGCGGTCACCTTAGATGCACAAGGCGAAGCGGACATCACTCTGGATATTCCAGATTTCAATGGTCGCTTACGTTTAACTGCGCAAGCCTGGACTGACAATCAGTTTGGTATGGCTGAGCAGCCGATTGAGGTGGTTGCACCTTTGGTTGCTGAGCTGTCTGCACCGCGATTTTTAGCCGGTGGCGATCAAAGTCAGGTAGCTTTGGATTTACATAATCTGACTGAGCAAGCACAAACTGTGACGGTGCACTTGCGCAGCAGTGGTTTACTGTCCATTGCCGAAGCATCGCGCCAGATCCAAGTCGAGTTGGCGGCTCAGCAGCGTAAAATCATTGATGTGCCTGTGACTGCCTTGGCTGGTTTTGGCCAAGGTGAGTTACATCTGCAGGTGCAGGGCATGCAATTGCCTGATGAAGATTTAGCAGCGCTGACACGTCAATGGACAATAGGTGTGCGTCCGGCGTATCCCGCTGAGCGTCGCAGTTATCAAGCGGCAATTAATGCCAACAAAGCATGGCAATTACCGCCTGAAGCGCTGGCCGGCTATCAAACCAGTGGTCTTGAGGCGATGCTCAGTGTGTCCAGTCGTCCACCGTTAAATATTGCAGAGCATTTACGGGCACTGGATGCCTATCCTTATGGCTGCTCTGAGCAAACCACCAGTGGTTTAATGGCGGCGTTGTATATCAGTGATGCACAATTGGATGGCGTCAGATTAAGCACGGATACACCCGAGCAGCGCCGTCAGCAGATCGAGTTTGGCATTGAGCGTTTAGTCGCGATGCAGCGTTACAACGGCAGTTTTGCTATGTGGAGTGCCGAAGGTACGGAAGAGTATTGGGCGACAGTCTATGTGACGGACTTTTTACTGCGTGCTCGCGAGCAAGGTTTTGCTGTGCCGGCAGCGGCCTTAAAGTCTGCGCAAGAACGTGTGTTGCGCTACTTACAAGAAGGCTATTTAATTGAAAGTGATTACAGTCAAGCGCCAGAGAGTACGCGTTTTGCTGTGCAGGCGTATGCAGGTTTTGTTTTAGCACGTGATAAACGTGCACCCTTAGGCGCCTTACGCAGCTTATTTGAACGTCGTCAGCATGCACGTTCTGGTTTGCCACTGGTGCATTTAGCCTTGGCGTTGCAGTGGATGGGCGATAAGCCCAAAGCTGAGCAAGCTTTGCATGCGGGTCTGAATGTGCAGCGCAGTGATGAGCTGTATATGGCTGACTTCGGCAGTGAGTTGCGTGATCAGGCGCAGATCCTTGCCTTGTTACAAGAGCATGACTTAGCGCCGAGCGAACAGACTGAGCGTATGTTTACCTTGGCGAGTCAGCTCAATATGCGTCAAGGCTTGTCAACGCAAGAGCGCAACGCGTTGTTTATGGCCGCCCGTGCGCAGTTAGGTAGCGAAGATACAACCTGGCAAGCACACTTGCAGGCCGGTACGCACAATAGTGCGTTATCAGCACAGAACAGTCAGTTGCTGCTCAATACTCAACAGTTACAGGCCGGACTGACCTTAAGTACGCCCAGTGACAGCGATCTCTATCAGCGTTTAGAGTTGTCCGGTTATCCAAGGCAAGCACCTGCTGCGGGCGGAGATGTGTTGAGCATTGAACGTCAGTACTTCAATCCACAAGGCGAGCGGTTAAGCTTGAGCCATTTGCGCAGCGGTGATCTAGTGCTAGTGCATTTAGCCGTGCGTGCAACGCAAGCGGTACCAGATGCTTTGTTGGTGGATTTACTGCCAGCAGGACTGGAGTTGGAGAATCAAAACCTAGCGCAAAGCTCAGCCAGTTTAAGCAATGCCAGTACGGCGCTGCGTGATTGGCAGGAAGCGATGCTCAATGCTGATATTGTCCATCAAGAGTACCGCGATGATCGCTATGTGGCTGCGCTATCCATACCTGCAGAGCAAACCATGCATCTACTGTATTTAGCGCGCGCGGTAACACCAGGTCGTTATGTGGTGCCGCCAGCACAGATTGAGTCGATGTACCGTCCGGATTGGCATGCGCTCAGTGCCAGCGATGGACTAATGCAGATTAAATCGCGTTAATTGAGTTGTCTTTTGGGCTGTCTATTTATTTGTCAACCCAAAAGGCAGCAAAATACTTTAAATAAAGTCGGCTTATGCCCTTGATATCTGTAGCACTTTTACCGTCCGGAAATAAGTTGTGCACATTTATACAGGTGTTTTATTAAATTCAGCTGAGAGCGATTGTAACTGCGACTTATATGCCTATTGACTTTGTAAGTGCTTGTTTTGTAAGGGATTATAAAGGTTGGTGAAAAAATCATCAGTTTGTAGCAAAGCCCCGTACAGTGGCCGCTAACAGAATCTATAAGCATGTTATGCACAGAGTTATCCACAGGGATTGTGGATTGTTTGACTAAAGCCGCATACGCTATAGCTTTGCGCATGAACCAGAGTGCTATAGGGCTGTTTAGTTTCATGTGCTAAGGTTTTATATTATTTATTTTTTACCCTAATAGCTTGAACTGATCCCTAGACTCAAGCTATTAGCGCAGTAACGGTGAGCCGTGTTGTATTTATGCTGGGTGGCCGGTTAAGCCAGTGCATAAATCTCACGACGGGCGATTTTATGCAGGCGTATGCCCAGCATCACCGCCGCACAGCTGAGGCCGAAAATCAGCCCTTGCCATAAACCTGCTGGGCCCTCTGCCAGCCCAAAGTAATCACTGAGACCGAACATATAGCCAATCGGTAAGCCTACACCCCAGTAGGAGAACAGCGTGATCAGCATGGTCAGGCGGGTATCTTGATAGCCGCGTAAAGCACCAGCCGCTGTGACTTGAATCGCATCGGAAAACTGAAAGATGGCTGAATAGATAATCAAGGATGTTGCCACCGCTAATACGGCGGCATCGGTGGTATAGATACTGGCAATATGTTCGCGCAGTAAAAACATAAAGCTGGCCGAGATACAGGCGCAGAGCAGTCCAGTACCCATAGAAACACCGGCTGAGAAGCGTG
>JAVETP010000146.1:0-4498 GCA_034006005.1 Pseudomonas sp. | reverse complement strand
ATGGGCACCAGCGAGGCATTAACACAAAAAATCACAGACCAATTGCCGAGGTAATCAGCATGAGAGCACAAACGCTCTATGACAAACTCTGGGATATTCATCGAGTTGAAGATTTACCCGATGGTTCTACCTTGCTGTATATCGATCGCCATTTATTGCATGAAGTGACTTCACCGCAAGGTTTTTCCAATCTGCGCCTGGCCAACAGAAAGCCTTGGCGTGTCGATACCAGTCTAGCGACACCAGATCATAACGTGCCTACCTTGGGCCGCGAACAGGGCGTTTCGGGTATCACTGATCACATTGCTCGTAAACAGATTGAGGTGCTGGAAAGCAACAGTCGAGAGTTCAATATTCCGCTGTTTGCACTCAATGATACGCGTCAGGGTATCGTGCATGTGGTGGGGCCTGAGCAGGGTATGACTCTGCCAGGTATGACGTTGGTTTGTGGCGATTCGCACACTGCCACCCATGGTGCGTTGGCAGCCCTTGCCCATGGTATCGGCAGTAGCGAAGTTGAGCATGTGCTAGCGACGCAAACCTTGCGCAGTCGTAAACTGAAAAATTTCCGTATTCTTGTTGAGGGGCAACTGACGCAAGGTATCAGTGCTAAAGATTTAGCCTTGTATATCATCGGCGTGATCGGTGCTGCGGGTGGTACTGGTTATGCCATTGAGTATGCCGGTTCAGCGATTGACAGCCTGTCGATGGAAGCGCGGATGACCTTGTGTAATATGACCATTGAAGCCGGTGCCCGCGTTGGTTTGATCGGTTACGATCAAGTCACCGAGGACTATGTACGAGGTCGCCCGTTGGCACCGAATACTGAACAGTGGCCGTCGGCTGTTGCTTATTGGCGAGCAACATTGCAGTCGGACGTCGATGCGCAATTTGATCGTGAATTAGTCATCCAAGCGGACGACATTGTCCCGCAGGTGACTTGGGGAACATCGCCGGAAATGGTCATGCCAATCAGCGGTGCATTGCCCTCCTTGGAGATGGCACGCGATGACTTGCAGCGTCAGGACTGGGAGCGGGCGCTGGCCTATATGGATCTGCAGCCGGGTCAGCTTTTGGCTGGGGTGGCCTTGGATCGTATTTTTATTGGCTCGTGTACTAACGGTCGTATTGAGGATTTACGCGCTGCAGCTGATGTGTTGCGCGGTCGTCGTGTGCACGGACGCATTAGTCAAGCATTGGTCGTGCCGGGGTCTGGACTTGTGCGAATGCAGGCTGAACGAGAAGGGCTTGATCGTATATTCAAAGATGCCGGCTTTGAATGGCGTTCGCCAGGTTGCTCGATGTGTTTGGGTATGAACGCCGATCGACTCAGTCCTGGTGAGCGCTGTGCGGCGACCTCCAATCGTAATTTTGAGGGACGCCAGGGCAAGGGAGGGCGTACGCACCTTATGTCGCCGGTGATGGCTGCTGCAGCTGCAGTGGCGGGTGAATTAACTGACTTCAGGAGCTTGTAATTATGCAGCCGCTGACTATCCATCAAGGCACTATTATTCCTTTGAATCGTGCGAATATAGACACTGATATTTTGTTGCCTAAACAGTACCTGAAGAGTCTTGAGTCTCACGGCTTCGGAGTGTTTTTATTTGATGATGAGCGCTACCTTGATCCAGGTGAAGTTGATACGCCCATAGATGCTCGCCGGGAAAATCCCGATTTCATCTTGAATCAACCCACTTACCGAAAAGGCAGTGTGGTGTTAACGCAGGCTAACTTTGGTTGTGGCTCCAGTCGTGAGCATGCAGTATGGGCGTTGCGGGACTTTGGCGTACGTGTAGTTATCGCGCCAAGTTTCGGTGATATCTTCTTCAATAACTGCTTCAATAACGGTGTGTTGCCGTTACAACTGGAGCAGAGTGATATTGATGAATTATTTGATCTGGCTGAGGCCCAGCCTGGTTTGCAAGCGCAAGTGAAGGTTGAGCAGAGAATACTTTCGGTTGGCACAAGAGTATGGTGTTTTAATCTCGGTGAGGGGCGCTGCCAGCGTCTACTTAAAGGGCTCGATGAGGTGGGTGAAAGCCTGCAATACGCAGAGCAAATACGCGCTTACGAAGATCGTCGCCGGCCTACGGAGGCTTGGCTGTTTCGTAGCTGAGTCTCATTTTTAGCCCAGCTATTATAAAAATAAGAGGGGTTATCCAAACGTGAATTTCGATAATGCGGAGTCTGAGCGAGTCAGGATTTGTTTGATAGGTAACTCGAAACTGAGTCAAGTGATACACAGCTTGATTCCAGAGTTTGAGTCGCTTGCTCATATCACTATTATTGATAATGTTTTCAACGATGCGGTCAAGGCCGCTCGTGATTTGATTGAGTGTGAGCAGGTTGATATTTTTATCAGCGCTGGCGCTAATGCTTTCTATCTGCAGAATACTTTACCGATACCGGTCTTAGCGTTGGAAGTCGAGCGTACTGATTTGATCCATGCGGTACAGACCGCACAGCGTATTTCTAAAAAAATATTGTTGCTGACTTATCAACGACAGGAGATTAGTTTTGACCTGTTCGGGCTGTTTGAAGGTCTTGAGTTGGTTCCTTATACCTATAGCACTGCTGAACATGCTAAAGAGGTTTTTCATAGTGTGCGTGACGAAGGCTTTGGGGTGGTGATTGGCTCCAGCTTTGCTTGTGATATGGCTGATTACGCAGGCTTGCAATCAGTTCTACTGTATTCGCGCGAGTCGTGCCGTAACCTGCTGCGCAAAGCCATTCGTCAAGCCGGTCAGCACAAGCGAGAACAGCAACAAAACGCGATTGCTCAGTTCTTGCTCGAGCAAAGCCAGCAGCCACAGTTGTTAACCAATTGCAATGGTAAAGCTGTCGCTTGGAACGCCGCGGCTGGTGCTTTGATTCCGACGCTGCAGAAGCGTCGCGGACTCGTTGGCGTGCTTGACAGAAAAGTCATTGATGCTCAAGTGTTGCGTGCTGAGGGCTTGTTGTTGGGGGACCGTTTGTGCAGTCTCAATAAACAACCTTTTGAACTCAATGGTGATCTGATTGGTTTTCTTTACAGTTTTCAGCTCAGTTCAGTGGCTGTACCTCAGGATGACGATCGGCGGTTAGTCTACCAATCCAGTCGCATGGTTGAAGTGCAACATCAGTTAAATGTCTATGGTGCCACACCGGCGACGGTGCTGATTCGTGGTGAAACCGGTACGGGTAAGGAGTTGGCGGCGCGGCAGGTGCATGTGTCTAGCGCTAACAGTAAAGGGCCATTTGTCGCGATCAACTGCGCGGCTATTCCCGCTGAATTATTTGAGTCTGAGCTATTTGGTTATGCGGATGGTGCATTTACCAGCGCCAAAAGCGGCGGTAAATCCGGACTGTTAGAAAGCGCCAATAATGGCACTTTCTTTATGGATGAAATCAACTCGTTACCTTTGCCGCAGCAAGCCAAACTGCTGCGTGTCTTGCAAGAACGCGAAGTCAGTCCGGTGGGCGCACGTCGTTCAATACCGTTGAGTATTAAGTTTGTCGCAGCCTGTAACGTTGACCTGATGGATGAAGTGCAAGCGGGGCGTTTTCGTGAAGACTTGTATTACCGGATCAGTACCTTTTGTGTACATATTCCGCCGTTACGCGAGCGCGTGGAAGATATTCCGTTACTGGTCAGCTATTTGGTACACCGTGAAAGCAAGCGTTATGGCATTGAATTGGACTCTGAATCATTGATTAAGGCTGTCGATCCTATATTTCGCGGTTATCACTGGCCCGGTAACGTGCGTCAGCTTGAAAACGTGGTTGAGCGGCTGATCGTTTCACACGACCTCTATGGGGGGTTCCAGGCGTTACTGGAAGCCATGCCGCGGATTGTTCCAGAGCTCTACGCACCGTTAAGTGACAGCGAGAGCGGCGGTCATCTGCATCAGGTTGAACAGGAAGAAATCGTGAAGGCGCTGCAGTTATTTGGCGGCAATAAGAACATGGCGGCGGAGTACTTAGGTATCAGCCCAACGACGCTCTGGCGGCGTCTTAAGCGTTTGCAAAACGCAGAGGTTTAATTATGCAAGCTTGGCAGGTAGCCCCACCTTTTGGCCTCGATATGCTGCGTTTGATCGAATTGCCACGGCCTAGTCCCAATCCTAAGCAGCTGCTGATTAAAGTGCGAGCGGCGGCACTCAACTACCGTGACTTAGAAATGGTCGCGGGTACCTATCAAGGGCAAGCGCAGCATGCATTTAACTTGCTGTCTGATGGTGCTGGTGAAGTGGTTGAAGTGGGCTCGGCGGTAACGCAATTCTCAGTAGGCGATCGCGTCATTGGTTGCTTCTGGCAGGGCTGGCAAGCAGGGCGGCTAGGCGATTGCGCTGCAGCGCTGCCGTTGGGTGGTCCGCTTGATGGTATGCTCAGCGAGTATGTGCTACTTGATCAACATGGCGTGGTTGCTTGCCCTGCACACTTGTCGTGGGAGGAAGCAGCAACGCTACCCTGTGCGGCGCTGACCGCTTGGCAAGCATTGGTGGCTGAAGGGCAGTTG
>JAVETP010000034.1:0-29573 GCA_034006005.1 Pseudomonas sp. | reverse complement strand
TGGCCAGTAACCGCCTGACTGAAGTTCTGAAAACACTACGTCACCGCGTCAGTGAGCCAGAAAGTGATTTAGAAGCTGTTGATGGCAAGATTATTACTGCGCTCAACGAAGAGGCAGTGGTCTCGGCGTGCTTAGCTAACCAGTCCGGACTGAACTTGGTGGCCAGCTACGAAGCCTTCTGTGTGAAAATGCTGGGTGCCGTGCGCCAAAGCTTGATTTACGCACGCCAGCAAAAAGAAATCGGTCGTCCTGCCGGTTGGTTAGGCTGGCCATTAGTGGCGACTTCGCACACCTGGGAAAATGGTAAAAACCAACAATCGCACCAAGACACCACCTTCTGTGAAGCCTTATTGGGCGAGATGAGTGATGTTTCACGGGTGTTATTTCCTGCAGACCACAACAGTATGCTGGCGCTATTACCGCAGATTTACAGTGCGCGCGGTCAAATTTCCTGCATCGTGGCGGCTAAACGTGACCGTCCTGCTTATTTCACTCAAGAGCAAGCAGAGCAGTTGGCCCGTGATGGCGCCATTGTGGTGAAAGAGTTTGAAGGCACTGATCCACTGCTGTTGATTGCCAATGGTAGCTACCAGTTAGAGCAGGTTTTACGTGCCTCACAGCGCTTAGAAGAAGCCGAAATGGGCTACCGCGTCGTGTACTTGCAAGAGCCGGGTCGTTTCCGTGCACCACGCGACCGTTGGGAACTGGAAAGCCTAGCCAGTGATGCGCTAGTTGAGCAGTTGTTCCCCAATCGTTTCCGCATGCGTGTATTGCTCACGCATATGCGCCCTGAAGTGATTCGTGGTCATTTGTGGACGATTCTGCCTGACGCCAACAACACCTACGTACTGGGCTACCGTAACCGTGGTGGTACTTTGGATGAGTTCGGTATGCAGTTTGTGAACCGCGCCTGTTGGGGTAACGTTTTGGCCGCGTGCGCGCGCCTGCAAGACTTGCCACGCACAGCGCTGTTGACCATTGAAGAAGCAGCAGCAGTAGCTGGTAAAGGTGATCCGCAGATTCTGCGTTAAGCCTTAATCTTTATTGTTGGATAAAAACCCGCGCCGTGTTTAATCACCGGCGCGGATTTTTTATGAAATCTGTGGTAAAACATTATGATTAATTTATTGTGAGCCCGTGCTTGAAGGCTGCGAGCTCAACTGCTACTTGCCTTTGATGCTGGTAATAACGTTTTTTGTGAGCTTAGCTCCACCACACTATTCATAAGGAAAATTCAAGATGGCCGGTTTGATTTTCCCATGGCGCGCCGGTAACCAATTCGAACTTTTGATTGATGGCCCCGCATTTTTTAACGACTGGCTGGCGCGTATCGAACAAGCGCGAGATCAGATAGATATAGAGCTGTATCTGGTCAGTAGTGGTTACAGTGCCGATCGAGTGGAAGCAGCATTGATCGCTGCAGTACAACGTGGCGTGAGCGTGCGTTGTTTATTTGATAGCTTCGGTAGTCGTCATTTTCGTCCTGTACAGCGCACTCATTGGCTGGAAGCAGGGATTGAACTGCGCTTTTATAATCCATTGCGTTGGACACGCGGCCTAGAAAACTTCTACCGCGACCACCGTAAACTGCTAATCGTTGACGGACAGACCGCCTATATTGGCGGCACCGGTTTAACCGATCAGTTTTGGCTGCCTGATCATGAGCACAGCCAGTGGCATGAAGTGATGGTGCGCGTGCAAGGCCCAGTCGTGACTGACTGGCAGACCTTATTTGATAACCAGTGGGGCAGCTGCATTCAGCGCTTCTTTTGGCAACAAAATAACAGCCCAGAGAGAACCGCCAAACACAAAACTCCAGCGTTACCTTTTGCCAATATCGGTAAATCCCGCGTTGCTTATGCGGCCTCCACTCAGAACCGCGATATTCAAAAGTCGCTGCTGCGCGCGCTCAAAGGCGCACACCAAACCATTTGGTTAGCAACACCGTATTTTCTACCGACTTGGGCGGTACGCCGCGCATTACGCAAAGCCGCCGTGCGGGGCGTGGATGTACGCCTGCTGCTCACCGGTCGTAACACAGATTTACCCCCGGTACGCTGGGCAGGGCAGCGCTATTACCCGGCATTGCTGCGCAAAGGCGTACGCATCTTTGAATACCAGCCACGCTTTCTGCACTTGAAAATGGTCATGGTCGATGATTGGGTCAGCATCGGCTCCTGTAATTTTGACCACTGGAACTTACGCTTCAATCTTGAAGGCAACCTCGAAGCCCGCGACCGAGGCTTACTGGAGCAGGTGCATAATTGCCTGATCAATGACTTTGAGCAGAGCATCGAAGTGACCGAAGAGACGTGGCAGCAGAGGCCATTGCTGGAACGCATTCGTCAGCGCTTGTGGGGCTGGATGGATCGGGTGGTGATTAACTTTTTGGATAGCAGGAAGTGATGTAAAACGTTTGATATGCACTCTTAGCGTCATGACAACTCAGTGGTTTTATTTTTCAGACATAATTAAATAAAAATATTGGGTCAGATTTTGATGGGTTTAAATATAAGGACTACGGCATATTTAGCATGCTATATTGTCCGGAAAGAAGCTCTGTTTTCCGGACAAATATATGAGTAAAAAATCAAATATAACCCTTGTAAATCAAGTGCTTAGTAAGATTTATGGTAAGGGTAGGGGGTGGTCTTTTTCAAGGAAAGACTTTAGTTTGATTGCAGAAGCAGACTCAATAGATAAAACGCTTTCTAGGCTGGCCACTAAAGGCACCATTCGACGTATTGCTCGCGGACTATATGACTATCCACGCTACAGTCAGTTGTTGCAGCAGCACTTAAGTCCAGATATGGATCAAGCAGCGCATGCTTTAGCGCGTAAGTTTGGCTGGACGATTCAAGTTACAGGTAATGCTGCCTTGAATATTTTAGGTATTTCAACCCAAATTCCAACCCGTTACCTATACTTAAGTGATGGGCAGTCTCGCAGTTATCAGATACTAAATCAGAATCTGAGCTTTCAGAAAGCACCCTTGACGCATCTCAATCTAAAGTACCCACAAAGTGTGCTACTTGTGCAATCACTGAATACCTTAGGTGAGCAAGGTTATACAGATAAACATTTAAACCTGATGGCCGGTTATTTAGTGGCTGCAGGTTTTAAAAGTGTAAAACAACGACGGGTGATCGCTAAAGACACTCAGTACGTGACCAGCTGGATACAGGAAGTGATTCAGCGCGTGTTATTACTAGCAGAGGATGCTGAACATGGATCGTATAGCGCGGGCACAGGCGACACAACGAGCTGAATTATTTTCTGAAACAGCTGCACGAATGAGTATTACTGCAGCAGCAGCGGAAAAAGACTTCTGGATTGTCTGGACATTGCAGCAACTGTTTAGTTTGCCGCATTGGGCAAACCGCCTGCGTTTTAAAGGTGGAACGAGTCTTTCAAAAGCTTATGGATTGATAGAGCGCTTTTCAGAAGATATAGATTTAATACTCGACTGGAATAGCTTAACTGAGCAAGAACCTACTGCAGAGCGCAGCAATACAAAGCAACAACAGCTTAATCGCTCAATTAACACAGCTGCTCAACTCGTTATTTGCGAAGAGCTTTTGCCTGCGATACAAGCTGTGGTTGCGCCCATTTGTAAAGCCATGTTGGATGAGTATGGCCCGCACACTATTAATATTGAATACCCAGCACTGTTTGCTTCTGGTTACTTACGTCCTGTAGTGCGTCTTGAAATTGGACCGTTAGCTGCGATGCTACCTTTTGGCAGTAGCATGATAAAAAGTTACTCAGCAGAGTATTTTCCCCTGGTATTTGAGCAGCCTAGTGTTTTGGTACCCACAATAAAAGCTGAGCGAACTTTTTGGGAGAAAGCCACTATTCTTCATGCAGAAGCGCATCGTCCAATCGATAAACGCTTACCTGCTAGGTATGCACGACATTACTATGATGTGCACCGTATGGCAGCAACAGCTGTTGCCGAGCAGGCGCTTGCTGACACATGTTTACTTGCAGAAGTTGTTGTATTTAAGAAAAAGTTTTATCCAGCGAACTGGGCAAACTACGATGCAGCAAAACCGTCAGGTTTTAGGCTACTTCCACGCATAGAGCATAAGGCTTCCTTGCATAAAGATTATCTTGATATGAAGGAAATGATTTTTGGTGATATACCCAGCTTTGAAGTGCTTTTAAATGATTTGGCAGCTCTAGAAAAGCGTATTAATCAGCTCAGTTCCTCTTGTTCACCAACTCAATCGTCTCCCCCTGAAATACCCCCAGCTCAATAGTCCCTAAAGTATCCGAGCGCTTTTTGCGTTGTGCTGCCACTTCAGCATCAAACCCTCCAATCATCTTGATAATAGGAGCTTGCTCCTGCAGCACAATAATCGGCAGTGGGGCAGTGACTGGGCCTGCAGCGCCGTTAAATTGAGTGATATTCGCCACCGGCTGCACCTTAACTTGGCGACGAATACGGATTGAACCATAGGGCGCTTCGCTGACATTTTTCAGTAGCTCAGACAGCGTATTGATATAACCTGGGTTGGACGACTGCTCAATGGCCAGACGCATCTTAGTTGCCAGCTTATCTTTATCGGGATAGACCAAAGACTGCTGCTGCGCCCAAGTGAACCTGACCGATCTTAAGTCTTGCTCGTGGTAGCAGCGAATCAGCCGGTATAAATGCACCGTCATCACGCCAGGGCAGGCTTGCTTCAGAATTTCAAAACGCTCAGATGCGGTTTTAAAGTTACTGACAACATAGTCCTTAATCGCCAGCTTCGATGTATTGATGGCGGCGACGCAGGCGGCGATATCCGCTGCACCGGGTGTTGTCAGGGTATTAAACCAAATCACACCGGGCATCCTACGAGCACTTTTTTGCGATAAACCAACAATGGTATGCAAGTCTTTATAGGCCTTAACGGCCAGCTCAACAGCGCTGCGATCCGTGTAAATCACCGGCTCGATCTTATTTAAAGGCTCGTGCTCTTGGCTTTTTGTCAGCGGCGGAATGTGCGCGACTACCGCATGCTGTGGCTCCAGCTCAGAGATCAAAAATTGCAGTCGATTGAGTTGCTCACACAGCTCGCTGTAGTGTTGCTTGAGAATAACGTTGTCCATACTTTAGCCTCGCCCATAACCTTTCTTTAAACCATCATACAGTTAAATAGAAAAATAACTAAACATCCCCAACGTCAATCTACTGCCTTGGTTAATAATAGGGAGAGTAGGGCGATTTTACATCGATGCCCGCCAGCAGCTTTTGATAGAAAAGCTGTGACTTATGCTGATCACAAATCACAGCAATGACTATGTTGATTCTTTCATTAACTCAAGCCGAATCCTGCCAATGGCACCCATCGGGTTAAGTCCTTTTGGACAGACCCAAGTGCAATTACCAATACTGCGGCAACGAAACACGCTAAACGGATCTTCCAGCTCTCCAAGACGCTCAATTCGAGCTCGATCACGGCTATCCAGAAGAAAACGTAACGATTGCAATAACGCAGAGGGCCCGCGATATTTCTCAGGATTCCACCACCATGACGGGCATTGCGAGGTACAGCATCCGCAGAGAATGCATTCATACAAGCCATCAAGGAGTTTGCGTTGCTCTGGGGTTTGCAGTCGTTCAATCGCTGGAACTGCATCATCATTGATCAACCAAGGCTTTATTTTTTCATAGTGATGAAAAAACAGGGACTGATCGACCACAAGATCACGAATCACTGGCATCCCAGGTAGTGGTCTGATAATTAAGGTGTTTGATGTGCCGAGTGCTTCTGCGACAGGCTTGATACACGCCAGCCAGTTTTTGCCATTGATATTCATACCGTCAGACCCACAAACACCTTCGCGGCATGAGCGCCGAAAAGCTAGCGTTGGATCTTCTTCACGCAGGTACTGCAGAGCATCAAGTACCATTTTATTGCGAAATTCTTCAGGTAGAGTTTTTGACTGCATATAGGGTGCAGCATCATCTTCAGGGGGGTACCTATAAATCTGTACGTTAATCATAAGAGATCTCCTATTACAGTGCGATTTAACACTGTGTGATTAGCAGGCTCATAGTTGTTTTTTTGGAGCTTGCTTAATGACTTAAAGAGTCACATACCCTTATGATTTATAGGCTTAATGTGTTTGGAAATCAATGCTTTGTATAGATCAAAATTGCTGCTGCATTTAGAGGATAGGACAAGACTAAGTTTTTAAGTAATAGTGTTAGTACTCATATCACGACTCACTGAATACAGAACCTGACAAGGATTTAATACCATGGCCATAAAGCTTGAATTCATTAATTTAATCGTTCCAAGAAAAACTATTGAAGAGAAATATCCCGGTGGTTGGGAGCAATGTTTGCTTGACCATAAAAACTTGATTGGTGGTCGAGTTTGGTTTGATGATCACTTGTTTAGAGATGGCGCGATGAATCCACGCGACATGTACTCAACGCTGTATGAGTGGGAAGAGCTTGGCTTCAATATAAAGATGAATGAATCCACCAATCATAAATGGACGGATCTATGTGTTGTGGAAGCGATGTTTCCTGAGCATTCAGCTGTATGTGACTGGTTAGAAGTAGACGGCGATAGCGCCTATCTGAAAGGCACACCTAAGGGAGCTGTTATTGGACGCTGATTGATTAGCAATTAAAGGCTGACTTTGTGTATGCATTATTTTTAAGAGCTCTTAAGCGACATACTGGGTCGTATTTAACTGTTAGGGTCAGCTTTAAATATACTGTTTGGCATCTTATTACACCTTAAATCAAGGAGTACTCGATGAATTGGTTTCAATAAAAAATCTCAATAACACCTGAGCTTATGCTTTTTTTGTTGGTCTACGAAAGTGAATCAGTGTTGCATTTCTATTGCGACGCAATATGTCGCATTAGTAGGTTATGCTTTTGTTGAGGTTTTCATTATTAAGGATAATTATGTCGCATTACGTCGATGCTAAACGCATGCTTGCGCATCCCAAGATAGGCCCCTTTCTGCTCAGTAGTTTACAGGCGGTTTTCAAGGACGGTTATTCACTGCAAAAGCCCAATCACCCTGATGATGCACCCGCAGTGGAAGTGCTGGTCAATGACATGACCAGTGAAAAAGCCCTGTTATTAAAAGTCGCCATGGGGATTATGGAAATTGATTACTTTCGACCTTGCGGTGTGACCTTTCAAGTCAATACGCAGTTTAACGCACGGCTCATCGCCTTTAAAAAGTTACTGGTGGATGTCTCTGGCCTTGAGCCTGAGTCCGATACCAACGCACTAGTCTATCTTTGATTGCCAATTGGTTTGACTGGTGTGACACATTTTCTAGGAGGGACATGTGATGGAACGAACACTGGAGTTTGATCCCATACACAGCACATTGCGCGACATGCATGGCCACGTATTAAAAAAGCTGGTGTGTCCGATCAATAAAACATGGAGCAGCCTCAGCAGCAGTGACGCAACAGCCAGCACTCGCCAGTGTGAGAACTGTGAGAAATCAGTCACAGATACTAGTCTGCTGACTTATGAGCAAGTGGTTACTGCGGTAGAGCAGGACCCTGATATGTGCCTGCGGGTACGTTTAGATCAAGACAATATTATTGTAAGGGTGAGACATGATTGATTATGATAACAGCAAGAATCTACGGGTGATTCGTACTGCACGCACCGAAGACGAGATCAATGAAGGCGCACGTGCTGGGTTTTTCCCGTTGCTAAAGAAAGTGGAACCATCGCCAAAAATACGCTCAAAGTATGCCGTTTTCCAAGATCCAGAGACAGGAGAAATCTCGGTGATAAGCGATTTGCGCCACACTCGTAGCAGAATGCCGACTATTGGTTTCACCTTTTACTACCCGCATCACTTTCCAAATCCCTTTGCTGCTTACTTGATTCCGGCTGATCTACAAGTGGGCGAAAAAGTCATACTTGAGGATCTGATTGAAGACCTGGTCGGGCAACGATGGGGCCAGGGCGATGTATACCGTTTAGCCTCCAGCGAGGCAGAATGGGACGGTGAGGATTTTATTATTCAAGAGAATAACTCTGATCTCTATGATTTGATTGGTTAGTACAGTTGTACCTAGTGTTGTGTATTGGCGCGTTTATGATTGAGCGGCAGCAATTGCCAAGGAGTGGACATGGACTGGTTTCAATGCTTAACCGGATTTGCTGAGCAGTCCCCTGAGCAGGTTAAACAACACTTAACGCTAGAAAATGATCGCCTGTGCTCTACAGTCAACAATCAATGCTGGTCGGTAGGGCGCTTAACCATGCCCAGTTTGGCTGAGTTGCGCGCCAGTGCAAAGTCACTGCCAGGCCGTTTGCAGGTCAGTGAAGTGATCGGCGATGTACAAAAGCTGCATGCCGATCCTGCCAATGCCGGCGCACTGTTTCAAGTAGCTTCGCAATTTAACAAATTATAGCAGAAATCCCCCACCTCTTTAGGTGGCGGGATGAATGCTGTGCAGGCGATAGCTTGCTGGCTTTATGAATCCTTTGCATTAAAGCTAACTACTGTTATTGTATACAGCATGAGCAAGCACATCCTAAAAGCCTACAAGTTTAGGCTGTATCCAACCCCTGAGCAGCAAGCGTTCTTTGCCAAGTCGTTTGGTTGTGCGCGGTTTATCTGGAATAAGATGCTCAATGATAAAATCGAACATTACGAAAAAACTAAAACGACTCTGAAAAACACCCCTGCTCAATATAAAGGTGAGTTTGAGTGGCTTAAAGAGGTTGATAGTTTAGCGCTGGCCAACGTCCAACTTGATCTGCAAAAAGCCTTTCAGAGTTTCTTCAAGAGCCGCTTTGGGTTTCCTAAATTCAAGAAAAAGGGCGTTAAAGACAGCTATACCACCAATAACCAAAAAGGTACGGTGGCCGTTACCAGTCATTCAGTGAAACTACCTAAAATTGGCCCTATCAAGGCCAAGATTGACCGTGTAATCAATGGATTAATCAAAAGCGCTACGGTATCTAAAACCCCATCAGGCAGATACTTTGTGAGCGTATTGGTTGAAACCATCGCTAACCCACTACCCAAAACACAACGCAATGTTGGCATTGATTTAGGATTAACAGACTTTATCGTTTTATCAGACGGTACTAAAGTTGCTAACCCTAAGTTTCTAGCAAAGCTTGAGCACAAGCTGGCGCGTGAGCAAAAGATTTTAGCCAAGCGCAGAGAAGTTGCTAAAGCAGCTCATCGCAAGCTATCTGAAAGCAGTAACTACCAAAAGCAACGCTTAAAAGTTGCCAAGGTGTACGAGAAAATAACCCATTGCCGTAACGACTTTTTGCACAAGCTCTCATTCCATCTCATCAAAAACCACGATGTGATTGCTATTGAGGACTTGAACGTCAAAGGCATGGTGAAAAATCGTAGATTAGCTAAAGCCATCAGTGATAGCTCATGGTCGAAGTTCATCACAATTCTGACTTATAAAGCAGACTGGTACGGCAAACAGCTCGTTAAAATAGACCGATGGTTTCCATCTTCTAAAACCTGCTCAGGCTGTGGCCATGTTCTTGCTAAGAGTGAACTCACCTTAGCTATGAGACAGTGGCAATGTCCGTGCTGCAAAGTGAGCCATGATCGAGATATCAATGCCAGTGTCAATATCCTCAATGAAGGGTTACGGTGCTTGCAAGCAATTAAAGAACCCTTGGTGCAAGGGAGTTAGCTTAGTCAATTTGCATAACCGCTGTTGCAGAACACCGCATCAAGTCTGTGCATTACCTAAGAAACCCCCACTTCTAAAGTGGTGGGTAGTTCATGCGTCGAGATTGCTTGACCAAGACACGTAAACTATCAAATATCACTAAAGTGACCGCCAACCAAATAGGGACATAGGTGACCCACTGCCCAGACTCAACTGTTTCACCAATCCAAAACACACTAAACAAGAACAATAAAACCGGCTCAAGATAACTTAAAATACCCAGCAACCCTAAAGGTAGCAAGCGACTGGCGCCGAGCATTGCAGCAAAAGCCAAGGTACTTAACAAGCCTAAACCCGGCAATAAATACCATAATTGCGGTGAGTCAATAAATGCCTGTGGCGGAGCAAAGCTAACAATTAAATAAATAGCCACTGGCATCATCACCAGCATCTCTAAAAAGAACCCAGTAAAGGCATCAAAACTCATCCAGCGTCGCAGCATAAAGTACGGTGGATAACCCAATGCACATACCACTGTCACCCAAGACAAGCCACCCACACGCCATAATTCATACAGCATACCAATGATCGCTAAGAACACCGCTATACGCTGTCGTTTACGCAAGTGTTCGTTGTAAAACAGCCGCCCTGCAAACACCAGTACTAAAGGCATCAAAAAATAACCCAAGGTCAAATCAAGCATATGCCCTGTCAGCGGTGCCCAAACAAACATAAACCATTGCACCCCCATCAAAGCGGCTGCCGCAAACAAGGCAACCACCAACAAAGGTTCGCGCCTTAAGCGCTGCAGATTTGCCTTAAGTTCAGGCCCACGTCCCACCAGCATCAATAAAACAAACACAGCAGGCAATGACCACAGCACACGCTGAGCAAAAACCTGCACGCCATCTAAAGGTGCTAATAGCAGCACATAGGCTGGAACAATAGTGAATATGCATGAAGCGAAAAATGACATCGCCACACCGCGACCTGACAACTGCATACGGGCGCCTCTAAATTGAGTAACAAAACGGGCAACACCTGATACGACTTGTCAGGTATTGAGCAAACACGACACTATGGTGTATTGGAAAACCGCCCTAAAACAAGGTGCGGCACTGCTGGCGCACTTAGCATGCGCCGGATATTTAACCCTTTAATCTTTGCGATTAAAGCTTTTAACTTGCTGCTGAACCGCAGCTTTAGCCAACATATATGCGGATACGGGCGCACTCAGCATCAGGAATAATGTTATCAGCAATTCATGCACATGCAAGGATTCATCCTTACTACTGAAAAACAATATCGAAGCAATCAGCACACACCCCACACCTAAAGTGGTGGCTTTAGCAGGTCCATGCAGGCGCGTAAAAAAATCAGGAAAACGATACAAACCTATTGATCCAGCCAGCGCAAAGGCACTGCCCACCAATAAGAAAAATGCGACGCTATATTCAATCCAAACAGACATCAGTTCACCCTTGTTTATTCAATGATATCGCCGCGCAATAAATATTTACACAACACAACCGTACTAAAAAACCCAAATAATGCGATCAGTAACGCCGCTTCAAAAAATAGCCGACTGCTTAATAAAATGCCAAACATTACCAGTAAGGCTAAACCATTCAGATACAAGGTATCCAAAGCCAAGATACGATCCACTGCATCTGGACCGCGTAATAACCTGATAAAATTCAGCAGCAAACTAACGCCAAACATCAGCATACTTAAATAAATCACCGTGGTGAGCATGGGAATACCTCCAGCAGCGGCTGTTCATAACGCTGTTTAATTTCTGCAATCAACGCCTGTTCATCATGGCAATGCAGTGCATGCACCGTCAGCAATGAGTCTTGACGATTAACACTGGCTGCCACTGTGCCCGGCGCTAAAGAAATAGCGCTCGCCAGTAAATAAATAGCCAAATCATCTTCCAAATCATAGGGCACTTGCACCCAGACCGGATGCAGTTTTTCTAGGGAGCCCAAGGCTAAACGGGCCACATGAAAGTTCGCCACAATAATATCGGTAAGCATATGCTGACTGAAAATAAACATATGCTTCCAACTGCGAATACGCGGTAAGCGTGGCCACCAGCTTGCAGTGAAGCGCGGGATCAAAACGGCTAAAAAGCCACCTAATATCCAGTGTCCTACTGAAGTAAAGTCATCGACTAATAATAACCAAACCAACAGCAAACCTAGACTACCCAGTGGGCGCGTCAACCATTTTGAACGATTCATGGTGCATCTCCCAACTGCATGGCTTGCACATAACTTTGTACATCCAGCACCTGTGCCGCGGCAGCTTCAGTGTAGGTGATCACCGGCTGAGCAAATACCACCAATAATGGACCACTTAATAAAAATAACGCCGTTACTGCAAAGGCGACTTTATCCATCGGCACAGCATCACTGGCGGTATTGTGATGACGCCAAAATATTAAGCTACCCGCACGGCTGAGGCCAATCACGCCAACTAAGCCCGATACCAGCACTACGCTCCACAACTGCCAAGCCATATGATCCGATACCGCCTGTAATAATAAGACCTTACCGAAGAAACCTGAGAATGGCGGCAAACCTGCAACCGAGATCGCTGCAAGGAAAAAACACACGCCCAATAGATTGGGGTTAAGCAAACGCGGCCCTACTTTAAGACCGCCACCCAGATCACCACGCTGCTTAGCAATAATATCCGCCAGCAAAAACAAGCCAGCAATCACCCAGGTACTGTGGATCAAGTAATACAAGCTGGCCGAGATCGTTGCTTCAGAGCCCACCGCAATCCCTGCCAACAAGGTCCCCACTGACACCAACACTAAATACGCCAGCAAACTGCCCAAACTATTGGCGGCAAAAGCGCCTAAAGCAGCCAGCGCCATGGTCAATAACGCCAGCACCCACAACACGTTAACACCCAAGCCACTGGCTGAACCGGCTTCATCACCAAAGACTAAGGTGCTAAAGCGTAAGATCGCATACAGACCCACCTTGGTCATCACCGCAAATAGCGCAGCCACCGGCGCGGTTGCACTGGCATAGGCGCGTGGCAACCAAAAATGCAGTGGTAAAAAGGCAGCCTTAAGACCAAACACCAGCATCAATAGCGCACCGGCTGCTTCCAGCAAGAACAACTGATCGCCCTCAGCCTGCGCAACAAAGCGGGCTAAATCGACCATATTCAGCGTACCAGCAACGCCATAGAACAATCCGGCGGCCACTAAAAACAGACCTGAACCAATCAAGTTTAAAATCACATAATGCAAAGCAGCGCGAATACGTGCCGCACCCAGGCCATGCAAAAGCAACGCATAGGAAGCAATCAGCAAAATCTCAAAAAACACAAAGAGGTTAAATAAGTCGCCGGTTAAGAACGCACCATTAATACCGGCGATCTGAAACTGCAGCAATGCATGAAAATAGCCACCACGCTGATCATCACCGCGCACTGCATATAAAGTGACAAAGACAGACAAGACTGCCGTCACTGCCAGCATCAAAGCACTCAGGCGATCCAATACCAAAACAATGCCAAATGGAGCCGACCAATTGCCTAATGTATAGACTTGTATCTGTCCGCTGTGCGCTTGTGGTAATAAATACACTGCACATAGCAGCAGCAACAACGCACTGGCCGTGCTGACAACACGAGCCATAGTGATGGCGCTGCGCGGTACAAGCATCAATAGCGCACCACACAACAGAGGCAGTAAAACGGGGATCAGCAATATATGATTCATCGGGCTGCTCCGTTACGCTTCTTTTTCATCTGTTTAGCCTGTCCTTTGACCTTGCGCGGCTTGGGTTCGGGTATAGGCTTTTCTACCCCATCGACATGATCACTGCCCAGCTCAGTATTCGCACGCAACGACAGAATCAATACAAATGCAGTCATCGCAAAACCAATCACAATCGCCGTCAGCACTAACGCTTGCGGCACGGGGTCGGTATAGCTGGTGGCATCACTGAGTACTGCAGGCTTTCCCGTATGCAAACGCCCCATCGAAAAAAGAAACAGATTGACTGCATACGAAAACAGCGTCAGTCCCAGCGCCACACTAAAGGTCCGTGCGCGTAAAATCAGGTACACCCCACTAAAGGTCAGCACCCCAATCGCAATTGCGACTAATAACTCCATTACGCGTCCTCCGGCAATTTCACACTATGACCCACACCACCTAAACCACTTAAGATCAGCAAGGTGCCGCCGACCACGGTTAAGTACACGCCCAAATCAAACAGCATGGCTGAAGCCACTTCAATCTCGCCAATCAACGGCACATTAATATGCGCAAAAGCTGAAGTTAAGAATGGATAACCTAAAGGCAAACTCGCCAAACCTGTCGCGGCGGCAATCAAGACCCCAGCTGCTGCAAGTTTCGGCAAGCTCACGCCCATGCGGCTTTGCACCCATTTTTGACCGTAGGCCACTTGCAATAAAATCAACGCCACAGCGGTAATCAGGCCGGCAATAAAGCCACCGCCCGGTTCGTTATGGCCGCGCAAGAAAATAAACATCGAAACCAGCAAGGCCAGCGGCAAGATCAAGCGTGCCAACATACCCAAGACCATTGGATAGGCTTCTGTTGACCAAGCCCGCCCTTTGGTATCGACGCGCGCACGTGGCAAGCTCATTCCTTGCAGCAAGGCGACCGTAGCAATCGCAGTAATGGCCAAGACGCTGATTTCACCCAAGGTATCAAAACCACGGAAATCCACCAGAATCACGTTCACTACGTTAGTACCGCCACCACCGGTCAAACTGTTCGCCAAGAAGAAGTCAGCAATGCTTTGGTACGGACGGGTTAATACGGCAAAGGTTAAAACCGCCATCAATACCGCGCAGCTCGCAGCAATCATATAGTCACGCATACGCAATAAACTGCTGGATTCCATCGGTGCTTGTGCGGGCAAGAAGTACACCACCAGCAACATCAATAAGATAGTGACCACTTCAACCACCAGCTGAGTTAACGCCAAGTCCGGTGCCGAGAAGCGCGCAAATACCATCGCCACCACCAGCCCGACCACACTGAGCATCAACAAAGCAGTTAAGCGCTGACGGTGAAAGCCCATAGTCAGCAATGCACTCAAAGCCATCACACCTAAACCCAAGGCAGTCAGCGGATCAACTGGGGTTAAGGCCACTTCACCGGTGACTTGTGACAACGGCGCCAGCCATACCGTGAGCATCACAATCACGGCAATCAACAGCAGGCTGATATAGCGTTGCAGCGAGCCATTTTCGATACGAGCCAGCACCCGCGAAATAAAGCCATAGAGGAAGCGTACGCCCCCCTCAAAAATCATCCGCGCATTGATATCGGGCAGGCCCTCATACCAACGGAACAAAGGTGCGCGCTGCGCATAAATAATTACGCCACCAATCAGTGCCAAAAAGCTCATCAACAACGGCATATTAAAGCCATGCCAAATCGCCAAATCATACTCAGGCAAGGTATGGCCTAAACTGGCTTCTGCGGCAACAGCCAGTAAGGAGCTGATCGTCCAGGCCGGTAAAACGCCCACCAGCAAACAACAAAACACCAGCACTTCCACGGGGATTTTCATATAACGCGGCGGTTCATGCGGTGGGAACTTGGGCAAATTAATCGGTGTGCCATTAAAGAACACATCGTGAATAAAGCGCAGCGAGTACGCCACAGAGAACATCCCGGCAATCGTCGCCATAGTTGGCAACAACCAACTGAAGCTACCTAATAAATGCTGGTGCAAGGTTTCGGAAAAGAACATTTCTTTACTGATAAAGCCATTGAGCAACGGCACTCCCGCCATGGCTGACGAAGCCACCATCGCTAGAATGGCTGTGTGCGGCATATACTTCCACAGACCATTGAGCCGGCGCATATCGCGCGTACCGGTTTCATGATCGAGAATACCCGCCGCCATAAACAGTGATGCTTTAAAGGTGGCGTGGTTAATAATATGAAAGATCGCCGCCACTGGCGCTAAATCCGAATCCAAACCAAACAGTAAGGTAATCAGACCCAAGTGACTGATAGTTGAATAGGCCAAAAGCCCTTTTAAGTCATGTTGAAAGAGTGCCGTCACCGCGCCCACCAACAAGGTGGTTAAGCCGGTAAAGGTCACTAAATAGAACCACCAGTCGGTGCCTGACAACAGAGGGTATAAGCGCGCCAATAAAAACACGCCGGCTTTCACCATCGTTGCAGAGTGTAGATAAGCTGACACCGGGGTTGGCGCTGACATCGCATGCGGCAACCAGAAGTGGAACGGAAACTGCGCTGACTTAGTAAAGACACCCAGCAGCACTAACACCAAGGCTACTGGATATAAACTGTGCGCACGTAATAGATCGCCCGCCGCTAAAACATCGTTCAGCTCATAGCTGCCAACCACATGGCCAATCACTAAAATACCAGCCAAGAGTGCTAAGCCACCGCCACCCGTCACGGCTAAGGCCATGCGTGAACCTTGGCGTGCTGCAGTTTGATGACTCCAGAAGCCGATCAACAAGAACGAAGAAAGGCTGGTCAGCTCCCAAAACATCAGCATCAGCAGCAAGTTACCGGCTAACACTAAACCGAGCATCGAGCCCATAAAGAGCAATAAGCTACTAAAAAAGCGCGCCACGCGTTCTTGTTCAGACAGGTAGTAACGCGAATAGAGAATGACCAGCAGGCCAATCCCTAGAATCAATAAGGAAAAGAGAAAACTTAAACCATCCAGGCGAAAACTTAAGTTCAAACCCAGCTGTGAAATCCAAGCGTATTGAACGCTGATCACTTCACCATCCAGCACCTTAGAGGTTTGGCTCAGCAATAAGCCTAAACCAATCATCGGTGCTACTGCCGTTGCTAAAGCAATCCAGGTACGGCCACGTTGCGCGACCAAAAAGGGCAATATCACGGCAAGAAAAGGTGCAAAAACCAACGCTAGTAAAATCACAACAGCCTCCATATTGTTCTGCCGGACGAACAGGAGACACCCAGCGCGATTCAAAAAACGCAATTATCCAGTACAAACCTACGAATGTCTGTACTTATTATGTTACTGAATTAAACCAACAAGAGCGAACTAAGCTATTGAGCACCCTTAAAAAGCACAATGCCCCGAACAATGCTTACATCGTTCAGGGCATATGTGCAGCGTAAATCAGTTGCGAGTATTAATGTGCAACACGGCTCTGACCGTTCACATTAGTAATACGTACACGCTGACCGACACGGAACACTTGATTGGGCTCTACTGCCTGCACATAAGCACGCAACGCACCGTCATCTTCACGTACAGTGATTTCAACACCTTGCGTACGAGTGATACCTTCTTCAGCGGCAGCACCGGCTAAACCACCAGCAACCGCACCAATCACCGCTGCCACTGCGCTACCGCGACCACCACCCACAGTGCTACCAGCAACACCACCAATGATAGTACCAGCACCGGCACCGATTGGAGTTTTAGTACCTTCAATGCGTACTGGACGTAATGACTCAACAGTCCCCATGCGCACTGTCTGCACTTTACGCGCATCAGCACGTGAGTAGCTGTCGCCAGTTAGGCTTGAAGCACAACCACTTAAAAGCATACTCAACGCTGTGAAAGTAGCCGCAAAAACAATAGACTTGCGCATATTGAATACTCCTAAATAAAATTTATATTGACTATACAGACCACTAAACTGGCTAAATGTTACCACCAACCTTGAGGAACCTATGGATTATTTTATTATTGCCGTTGCTACTTTATCAGGCTTGTATTTTCATTGGTGGATTTTTGCGCGCATTAAACGCTGGGCCAATCGTGATTTAGCTTTATCAATGGCAGATAAAAAAGATACCAACAAGCAAGCCTATATGTTGAAAAAACTCGAAGAAGCCAGCCAGCTGAAAATTAAAAAAGCACAACTAGAAGCATGGTTGCAGGACGCAGCCAATCAATACAGTACGGCGCAGAAAAAATAATACAGGACAAAACTTAACCAATAGAGCGTGCGCAAACACGCTCTATTGGTACAGCTTAGGGTGCTAAGCGCTCTCGAATCCAACTGCCATTATCTTGCAACTGATAATTCAAGCGGTCATGCAGACGACAGGTACGTCCCTGCCAAAACTCTATACGTTGTGGCAATATCCGATATCCACCCCAGTGTTCAGGACGTGGTGGCTGTGAGTTTTCAGGATAACGCTGCTCAAGTTCTGCAAGAGTGGCTTCAAGCACATCACGGGACGCAATGGGCTGACTCTGCTCGGATGCCCAAGCACCCAAACGACTGCCCAAAGGACGCATATTGAAATACGCGTCTGATTCTGCAGCGCTGACTTGCTCAACCATACCTTCGATGCGAATTTGTCGCTCTAAAGCGGGCCAAAAAAAAGTCATTGCTGCAGCCGGTTGCTGACTGAGTTGCTGACCCTTTGCACTATTGTAGTTACTGTAAAAAACAAAACCACGCGGATCCAGACCTTTAAGCAACAACACTCGGCAATGCGGCTGCCCTGCACTATCCACTGTGGCCAATACCATCGAGTTAGGCTCAACAGGCGGCTGCTCAGTCGCGACGGCATCAGAAAACCATAGCTCAAATAAAGCAAAAGGATCCATTGGTGCATGTTCTTCAAGCAAACCGTCGCGTGTGTAATTACGACGCATATCCGCTAGTTTTTCAGTACTCATTTAGCTCTATCCCAGATTAGAAACATAAAACCCCAACTATTTCGACTGACTTAAAGCAAGCTGGCGGACATAAGCAGGGTGGTAAATAGCCATCATATCTTGCATCTGCACATGCGGCGTGATGATAATTTCCACGCGATGGTTTTGCGCTGTGCTTTTTGGCTTTTCAAGCAGATATGAACTGCCCATGCCTAGGTGCACCATACGCCCACCTTTTAAGCCGCTTAAACGAAAAATAGAGGCTACTGACCGTGCTCTATCTGCGCTGAGCTGATGATTAGCTTTATTGTCAGAGGTGCTATCGGTATGACCTAAAACCAACACAGCAACATCTGGGTTCGCTTCAAGCATTTTAGCGATACGTGTAATAGGTCTAAGCATTGATGGCAGCAATAAAGCAGGGCGATCCGGATTAAACGACGTCTGCGCAGGGGCAGTAATAACCCACGCACCTTCTTGCTGATGAAGGGTAAAAGACGAATCTTTAATGGACTCGCGTAACAGTACTTCTTTTTCGCTCATCCATTGCGCAGACACGCTGTTCTTTTCTATAGCGACAGCTTCATCTGCCACCTTATTTGACGAGCAAGCGGCGAGCACTGAACAGATTGACAGCAAAGCCCATTGATAAAACGTACGATTCATGATTTTAAACTCATAATGGACATAAAGAACCAAACACGCCCACTTTGGGTTGCTGGTACTCATTAGTTTGTAAAAGGCACGACTGTGTTCAATCCCTGTACCACGCGGCTCATTTTAAGTCTCACCGTCATCCTTTACCAGACTTCATCCAGCATAATACCCCCCATATTTATATACAATGCTAAAGCACAGGATAGCCATATTATTGTGTAAATTGAACTCAACAAGCTTGTTACTGTCTGTGCTTTAATATGCTAAAAATCAAAAAGCACATTGATACTCGCTGTTTTATTATAAATTAGCACGCTGAGTGCCCATGCCTGAGTGCAATCAATACTAAATACTTTCATTTATAGTATATTCAAATGAGCATAAGCACTTTAAAACTTAAAATAATTTAGCACTTTCTAATGGTTGACCTTATGAGCCTGAAAAAAAACGTTGTGTACTCAAGTCGAACAGCAGATAAGTTTGTTGTGCGATTACCTAATGGTATGCGTGACCGTATTGCAGAGGTTGCACGCACCCAACACCGCAGCATGAACTCTGAAATTATTGCCCGATTAGAAAACAGTTTAGAGAATGATAGCCAGCAGGTGCATTCGGATAACTTACGTCTTGATAGCCCTGAAATCTCTCAATATGAGCGTGAGTTGCTGATGCGTTTTAGACAGCTGGCTCAGCGCCAACAAAACGCCCTACTTTCGCTGATCGGTGATGACCCTCAAGACAACAGCAATTAACCTATGATATTTCAGGCAAAAACCTGTGTTTAAGTCAGCTATACGCAGGTTTTATTGCTAAATAAGGCAACTTTAGTCGTTTTGTGCAACAGTACTCTACGCATCAGCAAAAAATCATGTTACTTTGCTGCCTTTACTCACCTTGGAGCGTTACTTATGGCCCTTAGCAAAGATCAACTGATCAATGAAATCGCAGAATCAACTGATTCAACTAAAACTCATATCCGTGACGTACTTGATCAGCTGAGTTCAGTTGTCAACGATGCACTCGATAATGACGGCGAAATCACCTTGCCAGGTATCGGCAAACTTAAGGTTACTGAGCGTGCAGCACGCACGGGTCGTAACCCACAAACTGGCGCAGCGATTGAAATTGCGGCCAAGAAAGTGATCAAGCTGGTTCCAGCTAAAGCACTGGTTGATAGCATCAACAGCTAAAACTCAAATTTTAGTTGTAAAAAAGGGGAAGCTATAACGGCTTCCCCTTTTTTTATTCAAGCAATTAAGCCTGATTGACTGCATTGTCTGGGTACCAGACATCCAGTAATGGGCTGACTTCAAACGAGCTCACTTCTGTGCGCCCTTTTAACCATGCCTCAACCAGTGCACGTTGCTCTTCAGTTACAGAGCCGCGTTTGCCTGAACATACAACAGCAAACTCTTCACCACCGATCAGAGCCATACCGTTGCCTTCGATAGCATCAATCACTAGGTCAGCAAAAAAAGCTTCAACCGCTGCATCGTCAGTACCTTCTGGGTAGCTCAGTTGCAACTCAAAGCCCAATTCCTGGAACTCATCAACACATAATTTTTTACGTAAACGACGCGAACGATTTGTAGCCATAATGCACCTCCAATAATAGACGGCGAATATTAGCAGCTTTGCTCTATAAAAACGCCTTCAGCAAACAAATAAGCGCCAGCACTGCTTTCATTTACACGAATAGCGCATAATAGTGCGTATTATTGTTATTTATTCGTTGTTCTTTAAAGGTATTGTTATCGTGCTGACGTCATTTTTACGCTGCCTGCGCAATCGCTGCTTGCCGCACAGCAGTATTACTCTTTCACATCCGACCACGCGCTATGGTATTTCAGCTCTGTGCCTCGCCACTTTACTGGGCAGCGCCAGCGCATTGGCTCAAACCCTGCCCTCTAGCAACGTCGACAAAGCACTTAAAGCTAACAAAATAAACAGTGAAGCACTCTCTGCTGTGACCATCCCTTTAAGTGGTCATGGCAAAAGTGCGTATATGAACGCTGATGTTTTAATTAACCCCGCCTCAACCATGAAGCTGGTCACCACCTACGCTGCACTCGAATTGCTGGGTCCAACGTTTCAATGGAAAACCGAGTTCTTTACCGATGGCACCCTAAAAGATGGCGTGCTAGACGGTAATATTTATCTCAAGGGCGGCGGTGACCCTAAGCTTAATATGGAACGCTTGTGGCTCTTGCTGCGTGATTTACGTGCCAATGGCGTGCGTCATATTTCGGGTGACTTGATTCTCGATCGCAATTACTTTGCGCCACCACCACACACTCCGTTTGATGACGACAAAAACGATCAAAATAAACCTTTCTTAGTTGAACCCGACTCACTGCTGATTAACTTTAAATCACAGCGCTTGATTGTACGCGGCGAAGCAAGCGGCGCTACAGTGATGATGGAGCCACCGATTGGCAGCATTGAAATCATCAATAATGTAAAATTGCAGCCGGCAAAAAACTGCGACAACCCAGTGATCGGCTATATTCCAAAAGATGATGGCCACACCCTTACGTTAACCGTGAACGGTAATATCGCCCCTGGTTGCAGCAGCCAAAACTATCTGGCCCTGCTCGACCCCTCGCGTTATGCCGCGGGTGTAGTGCGCAGTATTTGGCAAGAAATGGGCGGCACCATCTTAGGTAACGATATGCTGGGCGCAACACCCAAAGATGCCCGCCTGCTAGTCCGTGCTTATTCGCCTGACTTGGTTGAGGTGATTCGCGATATTAATAAATACAGTAATAACACCATGGCTAAGCAAGTCTTTTTAAGCATTGGTGCTCGTTTTCGTAATGCCGGTGACAGCGATGACGCTGCAGCAGCGCGCCGAGTGATCAATAACTTCTTTGCGAAAAAGAACATTTTCACTAACGGTTTAGTGGTTGATAACGGTTCAGGCTTATCACGTACAGAACGCATCACCGCGCGCCAGCTTGGTCAGATGCTTGAAGCGGCTTGGAAAAGTCCATACGCCGCTGAATTTATTTCATCACTGCCGATTGTCGCGATGGACGGCACCATGCGCCGCCGCTTGCGCAACAGCCAGCTGGTCGGCCAAGCGCATATCAAAACAGGAACACTGAAAAACGTCCGTGCCATTGCTGGCTATAGCCGTGACGTTAATGGTGACGCTTGGGCCGTGGTTGCCATTGTCAATCATCCACAGCCTTGGGGTGGCTCAGCCATTCTTGATCAAGTGCTATTGGATGTTTACAGCCAGCCCAAGAAAAAATAACCGCTAGCAGTCAATAAAATAGCGTTATAGAGCCGCAGATATAAGGTGTCCTTCAGTACTGACTTGTCAGTCTAAAAACACACTAAATCTGCGGTTTTTTATTTTTAAATCCAAGTTTATCCTGCTATTGCTGCCCCACGACTATGGCCCACCTTGTACATGTCCTAGCATTTAGGTTTATGGTAGAGGCCTGTGTGCAATAGATAATAAAAGGATAATACTATGCAATCACATGCTTTTGAGCCGAAAAAACTGCAGCATGCTTTTACTTTAAGTAATGGTAAAACGCTGAAGTACTGCTCCCTACCCGCCCTTAAAGAAATCGGCATTGAGTCAGTCTCACGCCTGCCTATTTCCATTCGTATTATTTTAGAATCACTCATTCGTAACGCTGATAACCAACGCATCACCCTTGAACATATCCAACAGCTGGCCAACTGGCAGCCCAATGCGCCGCGTAATGAGGAAATACCCTTTACCGTAGCCCGTGTGGTGCTACAGGACTTTACCGGTGTGCCTTTGCTCTGTGACCTGGCTGCCATGCGTAATATCGCCGAAGATATGGGCAAACCTGCCAGCGCTATTGAGCCTTTAGTGCCGGTTGATTTAGTGATTGACCACTCAGTGCAAGTGGATTTTTACAACTCTCCTGATGCTTTAGAAAAAAACATGCAAATGGAGTTTCAGCGCAACGGCGAGCGCTATAAATTTTTAAAATGGGGCATGCAAGCCTTTGATACCTTTAAAGTGGTGCCACCAGGTTTTGGTATCGTTCACCAAGTCAACTTGGAATACCTATTCCCCGGCATCCAGCAAAAAGATGGCATGAGCTACCCCGATACCCTCGTCGGTACCGACTCACACACCACTATGATTAACGCCCTCGGCGTGGTTGGTTGGGGTGTGGGTGGTATTGAAGCCGAAGCTGCGATGCTCGGTCAGCCACTGTATATTCTGACCCCTGATGTGGTCGGCGTAAATCTGAAGGGCAAGCTGCGCGAAGGCATGACTGCCACTGACTTGGTGCTGACAGTCACCGAACTGCTGCGCAACTCAAAAGTGGTGGGTAAATTTGTTGAGTTCTTTGGCGAAGGTGCTGAATACTTAAGCGTGCCTGACCGCGCCACCCTATCCAATATGGCTCCAGAGTACGGCGCCACCATGGGCTTTTTCCCCGTGGATGAAACCACGTTGGACTATATGCGTGGCACCGGCCGTCAAGATATCGACATTGAAGCCTGTGAAGCCTACTTCCGTGCGCAAGAGATGTTCGGCATTCCCAAAGAAGGCGAGATTGATTACAGCCAAGTGATTGAGCTGGATTTAGATACTGTGCGCCCGTCTTTAGCCGGCCCTAAACGCCCGCAAGACCGCATTGCCCTACCGGATATGCAAAACAGCTTTACCTCACTCTTTAGTGAAAGTATTGCCAAAGGTGGCTTTAACAAAAACCCAGACGATCTAGCTAAGCGTTATGGCACCAGCTGCCCGCTGATCCCTGTGGTCAATAAGGACTCGCCGAAACCACAGCGTCCATTAGCCATGCACGAAATGGAAATGATTGATAGCAGCCCTAAAAAACCGAGCAAGCCCAGCATTGATTGCGATACCGATGAAACAATCGATCTAGGTCATGGCGATATTGTGATTGCTGCTATTACTTCGTGCACCAACACCTCAAACCCTAGCGTCTTACTGGCTGCAGGCTTGTTAGCCAAGAAAGCCGTTGAACTGGGGCTAACTGTTCACCCACGCATCAAAACCTCACTGGCCCCCGGTTCACGCGTGGTGCCTGAGTACCTCGAAGCGGCAGGTCTAATGAGCAGTCTGGAAACATTAGGTTTTGGCGTGACTGCCTTTGGTTGCACCACCTGTATCGGTAATGCCGGCGATCTAAGACCTGAGTACAACCAATCCATTATTGAAAACGATATTATTGCTGCGGCAGTACTCTCAGGTAACCGCAACTTTGAAGCACGCATTCACCCCAATATTCGCGCTAACTTCTTAGCATCACCGCCCTTAGTAGTGGCCTTTGCTCTGGCCGGCACAGTGAATATTGACCTGGACACACAGCCGCTGGGCACCAGTCAAGACGGCAACCCGGTTTATCTAAAAGATATCTGGCCGAGTAACAGCGATATCCAAGCGCTGCTGAGCAAGGCGATGAACCCTGCGGTATTCCGCGAGCGCTACGGTGACTTCACTAAAGACAATGATCTGTGGAATGATATTGACTGTGCCAAGGGCCTCGTCTACGACTGGCCTCAATCCACCTATATCGCCAAACCACCCTTCTTTGCAGACTTTGCTATGGAACCGGCCGCAGTCGAGCCGATTACCAACGCTCGAGCCTTAATGCTGCTGGGTGATACGGTCACCACTGACCATATTTCACCTGCAGGTTCCTTTAGCAGTGATTCACCTGCGGGACAGTTCTTACTCAGTCATGATGTACAGCAATCAGACTTCAACACCTATGGCGCACGCCGTGGTCATCACGACGTTATGATTCGCGGTACTTTTGCTAATATTCGGGTGAAAAACCTGATGCTGCCACCCACTGAAGATGGCTCACGTATCGAAGGCGGCTTTACCTTGCTGGATGGTAAGCAAGTGCCGGTTTACGATGCGGCAATGGACTATATGCAGCGTAAGATTCCCACAATGATCTTTGCCGGTGAAGAATACGGTACCGGCTCCAGTCGCGACTGGGCAGCTAAAGGTACGCTACTGATGGGCGTTAGAGCCGTGATTGCGCAATCCTATGAGCGTATTCACCGCTCCAATCTGGTCGGCATGGGCGTATTACCCCTGCAGTTCATTGATGGCGCATCCTACAGTTCGCTGAATATTACTGACGAGGAAAGCTTCAGTATCCTAGGTGTTGACAGTGATATGCAGCCACGCCAAGAGCTGATTCTAGAAATCACCCGTAAGGATGGCAGCGTTGAACAGGTGCCAGTGCTGTCACGCATTGATACACCGATTGAGGTCGAGTACTACCGTCACGGTGGCATTCTGCCCTATGTACTGCGCGATATTTTAGCTAAAGCTTAAGACTCAGCAGAACGCAAAACGCCCCGCACAGACGATCAATCTGTGCGGGGCGTTTTATTAAGCGCGGATAACTACAATACGAGTCAGTAGCACTTACTTTTTATCGTGCAGACTGCCGCCCATACATTTAGGTGAATTCGGTGCATTCTCCACCGTGACCCACTCCTCTGGCGTATAGGTATGCAGGGCTAAACCATGGAACTGCTGCATTAAATCACCAATCGCGCCATAGACTTTTTGGTGACGCTGCACTTTGCGCACATCAGCAAATACGTCACTGACCAACACCACCTTAAAGTGGCTTTCTGGGCCAATGCTGTGCATATGGCTTTCATCTTCGATCTGTAAAAAGGTTGGCTCAAGTGGCGCCAAGGCTGCTTTAATTTTCTCTAACATCATACAACTCCTTCGGATTGTGCTGACTGCGCCATCTTTTGCGCATCACGGCTAAAGGTGCGCATGGCAATCAACAAAAACACACCGGTTAAAGCCATCGCCACCGGTACTAAATACATGGCGCTGTGTAAGCCTATCGCACGAAAGACTTCACTCATCTCCGCGACACCGGCACTGAGCATGGCTTGCTGGGCAAAGTGATCGGATAAACCACCGACCATCACTGGCCCCAAACCACCACCGAGCAAATACAATCCGGCAAAAAATAACGCCATCGCTGTAGCGCGCAAGCGCGGCTCAACCACATCTTGTACCGCAGTATACACGCAGGTATAGAAGTTATAGGCGAACACCCAACCCACGGCAAATAAGCCGACAAACAGCGCCGCATCAATCT
Source organism: Pseudomonas sp. (assembly GCA_034006005.1). Lineage (GTDB taxonomy): Bacteria > Pseudomonadota > Gammaproteobacteria > Pseudomonadales > Pseudomonadaceae > Denitrificimonas. The sequence goes on along the minus strand of JAVETP010000034.1, from coordinate 3,523 downwards.
TACCTGCCGCTAAAGCGATTCCAGTAAAGACACTGGTCAGCAGCAAACTCACCGCACCAAATAACAAACGACCATTACGCACACGTTCATGCAAGCGATCGGCGATCCAGCCGCCCAAGGGCAAAGCAAACAAACCGGTCACCCCAACAATAATCCCCACCGACATTGAAGCTTGCGTCAGCTCAAGGCCAAAATAACGTTGCAGCATCGGCACCATAAACGAGGTATTGGCATAGGTGGCAAAGTTGTAGCAGAGCCCCGCCAACATCAACCACCACATGGTCGGTGTAGCCAAGACTTTACGCATGGGTTTAAGGATGGGCGCATGATTCACCGCCACTACTTCGGCAGCGCCACGCTGTGGCTCACGAATCATAAAGATAAACAGCGCAAGAATAATGCCCGGCACCGCAGCAATAAAAAACGGCGCGCGCCAACTATCAAAGGTTTGCACAATCCAGCCGGTGGTAAAAAACGCCAATAACAAACCCACCGGCAAGCCCATCATAAAGATGCCCATAGCGCGGGCGCGGCGATTGGCCGGAAACATATCGCCAATCAATGAGTTCGCCGCAGGCCCGTAGCTGGCCTCACCAATGCCGACCCCCATACGTGCCAGCAAAAAGCCCCAAAAGCCCTGTACTGCACCATTCGCTGCGGTTAAACCACTCCACAGCAACAAACCCCAGCCCATAATTTTCTTACGCGAGCCGGTATCAGCCATACGCCCCAAGGGAATACCCGCCACGGCATAGACAATCGTAAAGGCCGTCCCCAACATACCAATTTGAAAATCGCTTAAGCTCCACTCCAGCCGAATCGGCTCCATGACAATGCTCGGCACCGCGCGGTCAAAGAAGTTAAAGACATTGGCTAAAAACAGTAAAAACATGACTCGCCAAGCGTTATTCGCTTGTTTTGATTGATGGGCTAAAGGTGGCATAGGGTTCTATTCTAAGAGCTTATGGTTGATTAAAAGGAGGGTGTTGCAGCCAAGATAAACTGGCTGCCGTGGTGGTACTGGGACGGTACTCAGCAGCTAATGCGCCTTGATAACCGGCTTTTTCCAGCGCGTCGTGCATGGCCATAAAATCTAATTCACCACTACCCGGCTCGCCACGCCCCGGATAATCAGCAAACTGCACATGCGCCACTTTATCACCCAACACCGCCAACGCCTGTTCAGTACTGATGCCTTGGCGCGCCATATGATAGACGTCTAATTGCGCAAAACAGTTATCGTGACGCACTTCGGCTAAGAGTTCATGCAAGTGCTGCGGGGTGTTGATCAAAAAGCCTGGCATATCGAACGGATTAATCGCTTCACAGACAACCTTAATGCCCAGTCGATCAAAGGCTTGCGCAGCCTCTCGCAGATTGGCAGCCAATGTGGCAAACGCTCGCCCACATGAGACACCTGCCGCTAAACGTCCGGCCAACACATTGACCATACGCGGACGCACCATCAAGGCGTAACTGAGCGCTTCATCTAACGCATTAGCAAAAGCTGGCCGCGTTTGCGGATCACAGGCAATGCCATTACCGCCTTGCATTAGATCCCCTGCAGGCAGATTGATCAGCACCAAAGGCATGCCGCAGCGCTGCAATTCTTCTTTCAGCTGTATGGCGGGCACATCATAAGGAAACTGAATTTCCACCGCATTAAACCCAGCTGCAGACGCTGCACGCACACGCTCTAGCAACGGCAACTCAGTAAATAACATCGATAAATTAGCAACAATTTCCATTACTCATCTCCGCTATAGAGCTTAATCAAGGTTGAAGGATCAGCAGCCAAATGCCCTTGCGCCGCATGGGTGCGCATTAACTGGGCGGCTAAACCTGTCATGGGTGTGGCTGAAGTGTGACTCTGTGAGAGTTTCACTGCCATATCTAAATCTTTCAGCAAGGTGCGCACATGCCACTTCACTGGTTCAAACTCACGACCGGCCATTTGCGGCGCTAGAATCTGCAGCGGCTTACTATCAGCAAAACCACCAGCCAGCGCCGGCGCTAATAATTTAGCATCCACCCCCGCTTGCTCTGCTAGCGCCACCACTTCCGCAATCACCATGGCATTACAGGCCACCAGCATTTGATTACAGACCTTGGCCACTTGCCCTGAGCCCACTGCACCCATATGCGTAACGCGCTGGCTTAAGTGCTCAAGTATCGGCATCACAACAGCTAAGGCTTGCGCATCACCACCGGCCATCATGGCTAAGGTGCCGGTTTCAGCACCAACAACGCCGCCCGATACTGGAATATCCAGCCATTGCGCGCCACTGTGATCAAATAAACGCTGCGCCATCTCTTGCGTCGCCGCAGGCTCAATACTGGAAAAGTCCACCAGCAGCTGTTTAGGGTGGATTGCATAAGCCATACCCTGCTCAGCAAACATCACCTCTTCGACCGCCTGCGTATCGGCAAGACACAGAAAAATAATATCGACCTGCTCACAGAGTTCAGCACGCTCACGCACCTGCTGGGCGCCCAGCGCAACCAGCGGCGCACATTGATCTGGGTTACGATTCCAAACCACTAAAGGATAGCCCGCAGCCAACAAACGCTGGCACATCGGCAGACCCATTAAGCCGATACCGGCAAAGCCTAAACGCGGTAATGATGTTTGCATTACATTCTCCAATTCACTGAACTCTCAAGCATTGACCCTTGGGGGATCGTACAAGTCAGGCTATCATGCCCACTTTTGCCACGAGAAAAAACATGTCGAACGAAATCAGTCACTTATACGCACAACTTCTTGGCGAAACCGCTCAAATCACTTGGGCCGAAGTGATGCCGCAATTTGCCAAAGGTAATGTGCTCTGGGTCGCCAGCCATCAAGACTTAGTCGCCGTTGCCGAATATATGATCAATGACGATAAGAAACAGATCAGTGCTTTAATGCAGCAAAAAGCCTTACATATTTTAAGTGATGATATCGCTATGGATTATGCTCAGCGTGACCCTGAACTCTGGGCTGTAGTCATCGCCCCGTGGGTCTTGGTGCAAGAGCGCCACACACCGACAACACACTAATCTAGTGCAACACTCAGCGGGCTGAATTTAACCCGCCCACTGAGTGTTATGGGCCTTGCCCGACCCTGCAGTTCAAGCTGCATCTTGACCCTTCTAAAACTTAAGCGAAGCCCATGACCCAAGATCACTGGTGGTTAAACGCCACGGCGCAACTGTCTGCAAGCGCACAGCAACAGGCACAAGCGCATCAAAACCAACTGACTAAACCCCAGGGTTCTTTAGGGCGTTTAGAAACGGTGGCCATTCATCTAGCAGCGATGCAAAACACCGTTAAGCCGCAGATTAACCAGCCGCATATGCTGGTCTTTGCTGGCGATCACGGCGTGGTTGCACAAGGGGTCTCGGCTTTTCCGCAATCAGTCACCATTGCCATGCTCAGCAACTTTGTCAACGGCGGCGCTGCGGTTGCCACCCTGTGCAAACAACAAGGTATTGAGCTGAGCGTGATTAACTGCGGCACCGCCCATCCTTGTGAGCACTT
>JAVETP010000145.1:0-4566 GCA_034006005.1 Pseudomonas sp. | reverse complement strand
TTTCGTCATTGCCTGATCCGCCTTTGATAACGGTGGCTACAACGCTTTCTTCTAGGGAGTCAAAGGTAAAAGCGCCTTTGGATGCTGAGGCGTCTACTAGGGCTACGTTGATGCTGTCAGTATCAAGGATTACTGAAATGTCTTCGTAGGTTAACGGGTTACCGTTAACGTCGAAAGTAGCAACGTTGCTACCATCAACTTTTACTGTGGTCAGTGCTGCACTCTCGAGTGTTATACTGCCTTCGCCAATAACGTTGATGGTTTCTACTTCTTCTGCTACTACTAAACCGGCGTCGGCAGCGATAGTGAAGTTCAGGCTGTCAGTGGCGTTGGTGTCGGCGTCCAGTACGTTGACTTGGATACCAGTAGAGGTTGCATCCTGACTACCTTTGAACTCGACAGTCCCACCTGTTGCCATCTTATCGAGGATAAGCGAAAAGTTACCAGTTGTGCCATTAGTAACAACATGGTCGTACTTAAGAACTCCAAGGTCAACTGTGACATTGGCAGCAAGGGCAACTTGATCAGCAATTTCAAGAATCTCGAAGTTTACAAACTTAGCTGCGAAGGCTGCATTTGCACCTGCGGCTGCAGCGGAGTTCATGGCCAGAACGTCGGTGCCTGCTCCGCCGTCGATGGTTACTGCTCCTACGTCTCCTATAGCGGTAACTGCTGAAATACCGAGATAGTCGTTGCCTTTGCCAAGGTCTATGGCTTTGGTGATGGCGGTGTCGAGAACAATGATGAAATCGTTGCCGTCACCACCGGTTACTTTGGTGGTGCCGTTTACTGCAGCGAATACACCGCCGGTGTTGGTTGCTGCGTTGAGGGTCGTAAGTGTGCCAGGAGTGAAACCACCCAAGTCAACTGCACCTGCGCCTGCTACGGTGATGTTTTTTGCTGCAGTGAGATCTGAAGTAGCATCAAGATCAAGATCTGCAGCTGCGTTGATGGTCAGGTCTGTGGTGTTTGCTGATTCCAGTTTGAATGCTGAATTAGCGCCTTCTGCATTTAAGGTAAGATCTGTTAGTGAAGTTGCTGTGAGGGTTACGTCGTTATCAACGTTGTCAACGTTCAGTGACAATGCTTCAGCGGCTGTGGTTACGGTCATTGATCCAGCGCTGTTGGCAAGGAACAGAGTCTCTAGGGCATCTACATTGTTAGTGTCACCAATGGTAGAAACAGCGTAGCCATCTACGGTGATGTTTTCAATGCTGGCCGTTGTTGCATCATCTTCGATGGTGACTGCACTGTATGTTACAGAGACATCTCCAGACTCGGCTGTACCAGAGTTATCTGTACCAGCGACGAAGGCGTTGGTGGGTTTAGAAGCTGGTACTGAAGAAGCAAGAGTACCAGCAAATGTACCTGTTGTAGCAGGTGCCGAGAAGTCCACTGTGGCGCCATTAGCTGGGCCGCTGGTCCAAACACCATTGGTACTTCCGGTGAATACACCGTTAACCACAGGGCCACCGGAGGAGACGATATCTCCACCAAATGATGTTATGCTTCCGGCAGCGCCTTCTTCATCTAGGTTAGAGAAAGCTGCAGCTACTTCTGCTGCGGTCAATGCTTTGGCTGCTGTGAAGGTGAGGCCATCGACGGTTACAGTAGCGTCCTTGGCCAATGCTTTGAATGTCACCACTTCTGTAGCTGCAATGTCAGCAATTGCATCTTTTGAGTAGTCGTTATCAGTCAGGTTCTGAACAATGTTAACGTCTGTGGTATTGCCGTCACTGGTTACTGTTACTTTACCAGCAGTAAGAGTTCCAGTGTCTAAATCCTTTGTGGCGGTGATGGTGCCGTTTACTGTTACATCAACGGTGGTGCCGCCTGTTACTTTAATATCACCGCCTGCAAAGGTTGCTGCAGCGGAGTTGAGGTTCTGGGTTACGGATACTGCTCCAGTAGCTGCGTCTGTCGCGCCAATTGTGATATCACCAGAAGCTGCTTTTGCGGTAGCAACTACAGTCACATCGGTGCCGTCCTCAATCGTGATGTCATCTACCTGAGCTGTATGTGTTACTGAGATGGCATCGGCGGCCTTTGTAAGAGTTACATCGCCATAACCGACATTTACAGTCTGTGTGGAGCCACCGGTCAGTGTTGTGGTTGCGCTTGCTCCTGAATGGGAAACATTAAACGCAGTGTCTGCTCCTGCGGTCAGATCAAGATCACCAGCATTATAGATGACGTTGACGTCATCGAAACCAAGGTCTGAGACATCAGCTGCGAAAGCGTCAGCTGCTTTTAGCTCAAGAATATTGATGTTTTGGATGTCTACTGTTGGGAAAGCAGTAACTGCGGTCAGGGCATTGAGCTGTAATTTATCAGCTGTGCCGCCTGCTCCGTCGATGCTGTCGAGGGGGGTCAGGGTACTGTTGTTAGTTGTGCCGTCATCATCAATAATTGCCTTGAATGTATCATCGCCAGCACCGCCAGTATAGTCTGGACCATCGTCAATACCTGTAGTCAAAGTAAAAATCTGACCGCCACCAGCGGGACCATCAAGAATAGTAACTTGCTTGGAGTCGATAACTTCTCCATCGACGGTAGCGATTACCGTGTATTTTTCACTTAGCTCGGGAACACCATCGTTAAGGGCGGTGTAATCAAATGTAGCTGTGGTTTCACCTGCTATGATTGTCACGGGCTTAGCATTAAAAGAACCTGAGATGAAGTCGTCAAGCTGTGCACTGTCTCCGGGCTCAGTTACACTCAACTGAAACGTAACAACCGTATCAACATCAACAGCCCGAGAAGCCTCAACAGTGAAGGTGTTAGCCTCACCCTCGTGGATTTCAAGCGCACTAGGAGCCAACGTGAAGGTAATCGGACCAGTTGGTTCCCCGTCTTCTTCAATAACTTCAACAGCATCTTTAATAATTAATGCAAGAGAGTCTCCTTCCGCAAGAGAACCACTTATCTGCGGGTTGACACTCAACATATCGGCCAATGCAAAAGCAGTATCCTGACCTGAATCAATTAAAGCTTGTAATGCATTTTCTAAATCCGATTGTTGCGAAGGTAGTAATGTTACCCCCTGTCCAACAAGGATTCCTTGCAACAGATTGATCCCAGTAACTGTACTCATGTTTATCTCCTATAGATATTTTAAATTATCCAAGTATTTCTAAAACTGTATTACAAATCCTGCTATTTGCCTGGGATATTACTCCATAAAGCTGAGTCGTATCCCAGGCAAATTAAATCAGTGATTATTGATTAAGCAATAGTCAGCCAATCTTCACCGAAAGCTGTTCCAAGAACTTCCAACTGGGCAGCCAAGTCTGCAGCGCCTTCAAGATCATCGATCAGTGCGGCACCCTGATCACCAAAGTTAAGACCCCAGGAATCCGTACCAGATACACCTTCTCTGAAGTAAAACAGATCTTCACTGATGGCAGCCATTGCCTCAATAAGTGTTTCAGTACCAGCAGGAGCATTCTTGATGGTCAGAGTATCATCGTCGCCAAAGCCATTGATGGTAGAGACCTTCGTCACAACATCTGAAGTGTCAAAATCAAGGATAAAGTTGAAAGACCCCGTTGAGGCATCATACGTAACGTTATTGGCTATGTTCTGAGCTACAGTATCACCTTCGGTAACACTTGTGTCATTCACAAGAACCGAGTCAGACACGCCCTTACCGTCAAGTGTAACGACAAGGGTTTCAGGTCCTTCTGTAAGCTTATCTTCAGCCAAGGTAACATTAATTTCGGCTGTACCGTCAGCGCCTATAGTAGCAACGCCGCTCATAGGTCCATCAACATCACTTTCAGTGATATCCTCTCCACCGATGCTCCAAGCAACTTTTTCACCAGCAGAATCTACATCGTTAACAGTAGTAATGGTAAAGGTCGCAGTTGCACCCTCATCAACAGAATCAGCATCTATAGTCAGGTTAAAAACAGGATCTACTGGATCAGGATCTACAGGCTCATTGCCATCAGCAACGGAGAGCAATTCAGCATACGCAGCTTCCCAGGCATCATTGCCAACCAGGCCAAAGTTGATGCTGTTACCAAAATCCAAGGTACCGAGCAGCTCTGCATTAGTAGCGTCAAACTTACCACTTGTTGTGCCAGCTACGACTGTAGATGTCAGGTTGAACACCTTGTACTCGCCAGGGTTCTGATTATTCTGAACCATCACGATGTGTTTCTGAACATTTCCGATCAGGTTGGTTGTGCTTGTGGCTGCATTCAGAGTGGAGTTAACAATACCACCCACAACCGGAATACCAACTGCCGGTGCGTTGTTCAACGCAGTGACAAGGTCAGCTGCGGTCAGGTTTCCAAAGCTCACTGTATTGGCCACGGTGCCGTCAAAGTTCAGCATGTTGACGGAGTTTGCCAATGCGGTGGAGGTACCAGCCACTGAACCTGCAAGTGATGTATGCGTGTTATTCAGTGTGACATTAACAGGAGTTGCAGAGTGGTGGTTTGGTGTGGCAGACGGATCGATCTCGTTGTTAAGGAAAGTAGTGAAATCGATTGCGTGGTTACCAACCTGGCTTGCGTTTACAACATTGTTAGGTGAGTCATCGTGGAAGTTCACCACGCT
>JAVETP010000144.1:0-4622 GCA_034006005.1 Pseudomonas sp. | reverse complement strand
TGCCTGACACGCTTGTCATGCCGTGCTATTCCCGCCTCTAGTATTTCATCAGCTTCGATTTATCGTTGCATCGAACGCTGGGAGCCTACGCTCCTTATTGATGAGGCTGATTCATTCATGCGGGATAATGAGGACTTGAGAGGCATAATCAATAGTGGATTTAATAAGTCAGCAGCGTTTGTGGTTCGCTGTGTTGGCGATGATCACGAGCCTACGAAGTTCAGCACTTGGGCAGCAAAAGCACTATGCGGTATTGGTAAATTGCCTGGCACAATTGAAGATAGAGCGATTCCGCTCATACTTAGGCGTAAACAGCCACACGAACACACCAAAAAGATACGACGTACACCAGAGTCCTTATGGGATGACTTGAGAGCAAAAACACTTCGCTGGACTGCTGATAATCAAACAGCAATTAAAAGCTCAATACCTGATGAGGTCGATGGCTTGAATGATCGAGCACAGGACGCATGGGAACCGCTTTTACAGGTTGCAGAAGTTGCAGGTCCCAGCTGGCTGAAGCAGGCAAGGAATGCTGCTATCAGTATTCACGGTTTAGAAGAAGAAACTTTATCGTTTGGCGTAGAGTTACTACGAGATATACGAGACACATTCGACAATAAAAAAACAGACAGGTTGTTCACCAGAGAGTTGATTGAAGGGCTCTGTGAGGATGAAGAAGCACCTTGGGTTACGTACAACAGAGGTAAGCCTATAACCAGTCGCCAACTATCTAATCGGCTTACAGAGTACAAGATCAGCTCAGGCACCATTCGTAAAAGTTTTGATACGGGTAAGGGTTATAAGCTGGAGCAGTTTGCTGACGCTTTCAAACGCTACATTCCAAAAGGTGGGATTCTAAACGACACAACGTCACAAGCCAGTAACGGCGGGCTTTACCGTGATTTTGATAAGCGTCACAAGCTCGAAACTGTGACGGGTGAAACGCTTGTGAAAGCCAGCAACGGTAAGGGTTGTGACCTTGTGACGGCTAAAAAGCCTGTGTTGGTGGATAAAGTGCAGAGGGGACGTATATGAACCCTGTATCAATTATCGAAAAAGCTGCTGCCTCTGGGCTGCATTTAGCTGCCAATGCTGGTTGTTTGGAGTGGGAGTGCAATAACGAGCCACCCTCAGATCTGCTGGATCTTCTGCGTGATCACAAGGCAGGTGTACTGATAGAGCTAGAGCGCTTGCAATGGCTTTGGCTGGGACGCGTGGCGAGACTGCTGCAATCAACACCAGAGCACCTTCTGCAAAACAAACTAGTTGAACCTGTCGACTTGCGAGAGCTATGGCATACAGAGCCACATCATGCCGCTAAGTTAATGCGCAGTTGCCACCAACCAAGTCAATATCAGTATAAGAATGGGAGTGCAGGCTTTGAAGGATAAAACAATCAACCTTGATCTAAAAGTTCAGCTGCAGGAAACAGAAACTGAAGAACGTGCCATGGCGCGCACTGTTACCAGTCCTGAATGCCTGAGCGCCGCCGTAATAAGCATGAGTAGGAATCTTGGCGCGACACAGATGACAGATATGGTGGCCGAACTGACGAAGCAATCAGCTGCTATCCATGACAATGACATGTCACGAGCAGAGAGCATGCTTGTTGCGCAGGCTCACACGCTGGATGGCTTGTTTGCCCACTTGGCAACTCGGGCTATGACCAGCAATGAATTGGGCAAGTTTGAGCGTTACATGAAGCTGGCGCTCAAAGCGCAAAGCCAGTCACGGGCAACACTGCAAACCCTTGGAGATATTAAGGCACCCAAGCAAGTCGCATTTGTTAAGCAAGCCAATATCGGCAATCAAGTACAAGTAAACAACAACAGTACCGCACGCACGCGCACGCGGAAAAAACAAAACGAGCCAAACGAACTATTGGAGGCACAACATGACGAACGGCTGGACACCAGAGCGGCGAGCTCGACAAGCAGAACTCATCAAGAAGTGGAAACCGTGGGAGAAAAGCACCGGACCAAATAGTGCTGAAGGCCAAGTTAAAGCCTCACGCAATGCATACAAGGGCGGTGAGAGGCCGCAGCTGCGCGAGGTTGCTAAAGCATTAAAGAAGCAAGAGCAGCTGCTTGCTGAGATGTTTTAAGCGTCAGCTGACAGACCCAAAGCTAGCATTCATTGAGATACTATTGGCATAATAGCGCTGTATTCTAGGGTCAGATTGAATTACCGTTAATCACAATACGTATTGAGTCTCTACCATATATTAGGTATGAGTCAGCAAGAAGCAGTTTTAAATAAGCACGGGAAAAAGGTCTTAGAACACCAGGCTCCCTGAAGAAAAGGATTGTTTTTTATATGGAATTAAATCTTCCCTCGCGTCACGACATAGCTTATTACTTATGTGTGAGTCACATTAGTGGTGCGCTTATTCCAGCCACTCGCATTAGCAAAATTCTCGAAGCTATATTTCATAAGCAACCGCTCACTGAATTGTCGTTGCAATATTTACAAAAATTAAACCTGAATGAATTGCATCAGTTTGCAGTAGGTCAATTAACGTACGATGCTTATATCGCAGCTTTAGATCCAGCTTTAGTGGCTAGTGAGCAGGCTGCTAAAGAGAAGCACCGAGCGCTGGAGATAGAACGGTTAACTCAGCAAACTCAGCGGCAGCTAGAGTTTAAGCGCCAGCAAGACGCAGCAAAAGCTGCACATAAAGCACGTGAAGCAGAGCGTAAAAAGGCTGCAGAAGCTTATGAAGTAAAACGTATTGCAGAAATAGAAGCACGTCGCAAGACCACTGAAATAAATCGTATTGCTCAAAAAAAGCAACTTCAAGCTGGGGAAGTTCAACGTGCAGCGCAGTTTAAAGCGGATGAAGTAATACGCATCGCGCAGTATGAATATAATCTAAAAACTGCTGCTGCTTTATATGAACTGAGCCTCAGCGCACCTGGCTACGTTGCTAAAACACCAAATGAGCTTATTCAGTATTATCGCCTGAGTGACCAGCAAGATGCCGCGAGCGCACAACTTAATAATATCTTAAGCATGCTCTATCAGGGCTTATCATTACCTGCAGCAGATATTAGATATCTTAAAAGCAACGGCAATCCTCGCTTGTACAAATTAGCAATAGGATTACTCAGCTATGAATCTTATATAGCAGAAATAAAGGCAGAAAAACTGGCGCTTAAGCAAGCCGAAGCACTCAGACTTGAGCGTGAAGCAGCTATAGAAACTGAACGTATAGCTAGCATTAAGCGCGCTGAAGAACAAAGATTGCAACGTGAAAAAGATGCTGAAGTAGTACGTTTGGCACATGTAAGAAGAGTCGAAGAACTGCGAATCCAGCGTGAAGCAGAAGAAGCTGCGCGTATTGCCCTTGAAAGTGATCCTGCTTATATTTTACGCAAAAAATACGCAATCACAGACAATATAGCACCTGCTTTATTATCTGAACTGATGCCTATATTACAAAGCTTTGATGCTGGTGAGCGCTTAAACGATGAGAGCTTCGTCTGGCTCAACACTAAAGCTAAATCATGCTTTTCTAAATCACTACGCGATGCTCACCACCAGCGTGAAGCTAAATTTTACGCAAGTGAGTATCGCCGTACACACGACACCTGGAGCGCTGTAAATGCCAGTGGGCACTATAGAAAATGCGACCAGTCTCAGCATGCCGTCAATTTACTTAAGGATGTGCCGAGTAAGAGTTTAAAAAATCCTAAAGTACATTCTGCTTGGTGCACAACTCATGGTGGAGCGCTGCGTGACTTAGGGCAGCGTAGCGAAGCTTTCCAGCTTGGTTTAAAAGCTCATGAACTGCAGCCAAAAAACTTTCAGCCTTGCACTTTATTAGGTGCTTTGAGCATGGAGTTAGGCAATCTTACAGATGGGCATGAATGGTATAGAAAAGCCGAAGATCGCGGTGCCAGCCAAAGAAGTATTGATACCGAACTGAAGAGCATTTTATTGCGTGCGGACAAAGCGCAACGCAAAAAAATGAAAGAGTTTTTGTTGGCAGATGACCCAGTTCGATATAGCTGGGTAAATGATAAAAAATATCAAAGTAAATAAAATAGCGATTCAATAACTTAATTAAGGGAAGATACAAATGGAGGCTTTACTCTATGTTGGTCTAGGCATATTTATTATTGGTGGTGTAGGGACATTAATTGCAGCATTTAAAACCAGCATCCCATGGGGTATTGGTTGCTTATTGATTGCGCCAGTATCCTTGCTTTTTTTAATCATGCACTGGGATAACGCGAAAAATCCATTTTTCTTGCAGGTTATTGGATTTGGAATAATGTTTTTTGGCTCTAGTGTTTAGATGTCTGAGGGCTTAAGTCATAAGCAGAAAGTGCCTTAGCAAAAGACACTTTGTATCCCTGCATGTATCCTTTTATTCTATAAAATACATAACCATATATAAATCAAAGGTTTAGCTCGACTTGTCGGGTGACCCCGGCACCAAAAAGAAACACCTAAACCCTTGATTATCCTAGAGATTTTCAGGGGTTTTTGCTTTTCAGGGTGCTATGTTTCGCGAAAGTGTCGAGAGAGTTGAAAGAAACTTTTTGTTTGAGCTTGAAGCGATACACTTATTAAACGTTGTGTTGGTTGAATAAAAAGGAGCTGTAAAGTGCGCG
>JAVETP010000143.1:0-4633 GCA_034006005.1 Pseudomonas sp. | reverse complement strand
TGTTCACGGTGCTTAACTTAGATGCTAATGCGCCAGAACGCCAAGCCATGCCGTCACACTTTCAGGCATTTCCTTTTGTAAACGGTGGTCTGTTTGCCGTGGATGAGCCTGTACCAGAGTTCGGCGCAAAAGCACGCAGAATACTGCTGGATTGCGGCTCACTGGATTGGTCACAAATCAATCCTGATATTTTCGGCTCCATGTTCCAGGCTGTGATTGATCCAGACCAACGTGGCAGCCTAGGGCAGCACTACACCTCTGTGTCCAACATTATGAAGGTGATACAGCCTTTATTTTTGGATGACCTGTATAGCGAGCTGGAGAAGTCACAAGGCAATGAGCGCAAACTCAAGGCGTTGCTGCTGCGCTTACAGAATATAAGAGTTTTTGACCCTGCGTGCGGCTCAGGCAACTTCTTAATTATTGCTTATAAAGAACTGCGTAAGCTGGAGATGGAGATCATTGACGCCCTGAACGCAACCGGTGCGCAATCAGTCATGTATTACTCGGGGATTCGTCTGTCTCAGTTTTTTGGCATCGAGATTGATGACTTTGCTCACGAGATTGCGATCTTGTCTTTATGGCTGGCTGAACACCAGATGAATACGGCGTTTAAAATTAAGTTTGGTTATGCTGAAGCAGCTTTACCTTTACGTGACTCAGGCCATGTTGTTTGTGGTAATAGCTTACAACTTGATTGGGAAGCTGTTTGCCCGAAAAAAAATGAGCATGGCGAGTCGTATGAGGTATATACGTGTGGAAACCCTCCTTTTTCAGGAAGAGGGAGTCGAGCAGATCTACAGCTAGATGATATGGCGCTTGTTTTTTCAGGTTTTAAAAATTATAAAACAATCGATTATGTTGGATGTTGGTTTTATAAAGGTGCTGATTATATAAAGGACAGCTCGAGCAGGCTTGCTTTTGTATCTACTAACTCTATCGCTCAAGGCGAACAGGTGTCACTACTTTGGCCTGCAATTTTTAAAAACAAAGTTTCTATTGCTTTCGGTTACCCTGCTTTTTCTTGGCGAAATCATGCACGGGATAATGCCGGTGTCCATGTTGTGATCATAGGGTTAGCAGTAAGCCCTAAAAAAGCAAAACTATATTCAGCGGATAATCACTACCGTTACGTAGCACAAATCTCACCGTACCTTATTGAGGGCTCTGAGCTTGCTATAAGTCCTCAAAACAGGCCTTTAAGTGGGATGGCTAAAATGCTTTTCGGCAGTATGCCGCGTGATGGAGGGCATCTTTTTTTGAGTGTTTCGGACAAAGAAAACCTTTGCTTGCAGCACCCAGAATTACACAATTACATAAGAAGAGTCGTTGGTGCTAAAGAGTTCTTAAATGGCGATGAGCGCTGGTGTCTATGGCTTAAAAAAGCTCCGCAAACAGTATTAAATATTGCTGCGGTTAAAAAACGCTTAGAGAATGTCGCCCAAATGCGTTGTGATAGCAAAGCTAAGTCAACAAGGGACTGGAGCGATCGACCCCATCTTTTTGTCCAAGACGCTCAGCCGGATATGGGTAGTTACATTTTAGTTCCAAGCGTATCTTCAGAGCGCAGGCCCTATATACCTATAGGTTTTATGAGTGCTGAAATAATCTCAACTAACCTAAACATGGTCATTCCTAATGCCTCTTTATACGAGTTCGGCATTCTTACATCAGAAATTCACAACGACTGGATGAGAACCGTCGCTGGTCGTCTCAAAAGTGATTATCGCTATTCAGCTACTTTGGTTTACAACACTTTCCCTTGGCCTGATGCTTCCAAGCCTCAGCGCAAAGCTATTGAGGCTTTGGCAGAAGAAGTCTTGTTGGTGCGTGAAGACTACCCCAGCATGACGCTCGGCCAGCTATACGATCCCGATAAAATGCCTCAGCCTCTGTTGGAGGCCCACAAAGCCTTAGACCGAGCTGTTGAGAAACTCTACCGCGATAGACCCTTTAGGGATGCTTCAGAGCGCCTTGAGCATCTATTTGCACGTTATGAAAAACTGATTGCTGCAGAGCAAAGTAAAACGCCAGCCAAAAAACAACCAAAGGAAGTAAGTGAGCATGGATGAATTGTTGACCGTTAATTACAAACAAACCGGCAAAAGCTCAAACCTAAATGCGATGGGTATGCGTGAAATGCAAGCGCGTGCTTATGAGGCACGTGATGCCCAGTACTTACTACTTAAAGCGCCACCAGCCTCAGGTAAGTCGCGCGCGCTGATGTTTTTAGGGCTAGATAAGCTCCATAAACAAGGTTTGAAAAAGGTCATTGTTGCCGTACCTGAAATGTCGATTGGTGGCTCGTTTAAAGACACCAAGCTGACTGATGACGGCTTCTTTGCCGACTGGGTTGTCCAGCCGAGCTATAACCTGTGTATTCCCGGTGGCGAGAGCAAAAAGGTTGAAGCGTTTATTCGTTTTTTAGCTGACCCGCACGCCAGTATCATTGTCTGTACCCACGCCACATTGCGCTTTGCCTACCAGAAGTTACAGCCTTCAGATTTTAACAATGCGCTACTGGCAATTGATGAGTTTCACCACACCTCTGCTGAGGGTGACAATCGTCTTGGCGAGTTAATTGACGGCGTGATGAAGGGCTCTAATGCGCACATCGTTGCCATGACCGGCTCGTACTTCCGTGGCGATGCAGTACCTATCTTACTGCCAGAGGATGAAGAGCAGTTCACCCAAGTCACTTACTCGTACTATGAGCAGTTAAACGGGTATCAGTTCTTAAAGTCACTGGGTATTGGCTACCACTTTTACACAGGCCGTTACCTCGAAGCGTTGCATGAAGTGCTGGATACCAGCAAGAAAACCATCATCCATATCCCTAACGTCAATTCAGTTGAGTCCACCAAGGACAAGTATTCCGAAGTGGATCATATTCTCGATGTGATTGGCGATGTGGTTGAAAAGGATATGCAGACTGGCATCATCACCGTGCGCACTAAGGACGGTAGGCTCTTAAAAGTCGCTGACCTTGTTGATGACAACCCAATGCGTGTTGAGATACAAAACTATCTGCGCGGTATCAACAAAGCCGAAGACATGGACATTATCATTGCGCTGGGCATGGCAAAAGAAGGCTTTGACTGGCCTTGGTGCGAGCATGTTCTAACAATTGGTTACCGGTCATCACTGACAGAGATCGTGCAGATTATTGGTCGTGCTACCCGTGACTCTGAGGGCAAAACTCATGCGCAGTTTACTAACTTAATTGCACAACCTGATGCCGAAGATGACGATGTAAAAGTTTCAGTCAACAACATGCTTAAAGCCATCACTGTGTCGCTATTGATGGAGCAGGTACTAGCGCCAGCGATTAACTTTAAGCCGCGCTCCAAGATGAAGTTAGGTGAAATGGTTGCGCCGGGTACAGTCATTATTGAAGACAGCTCTGCGCCGGTATCAGACAGGGTTGTTAAAGCGCTTGAGAACATGGACAACATCAAGGCTGCCATTTTGCAAACACCTGAAGTGATAGCGCCAGCCATTACAGGTAATGATGACACTGAAGTGCTTGCGGAGGTTGCTATCCCCAAAGTGATCGAAAAGTTATATCCGGACATGGATGCAAGCGAGGTGCAAACGGTTGCCGATGCGGTTTATACGTCTATGGCCATTCAATCTACAGGCGGCCTATTTGATGAGGCTGATTTACCGGCTGGTGCTGAGATTGCAGACGAACCAGCTGATTATAAAGCGCCAATAACTGGTGGGCCTTCTGCATCTGGTGACGAGCCAAAGAAAAACCGCAAGTTTGTGCTGATTGGCAATAAATTTGTGAACATTGAACACCTGAATATCGACTTGATACGTGAGGTCAATCCGTTTCAGGGTGCTTATGAAATCCTTTCTAAATCGGTAACAACCGCTGTTTTGAAAACCATTCAGGACACGGTTATTGGTATGCGTACCAATATGACCGAGGAAGAGGCTGTGATTCTTTGGCCGCGCATCAACGACTTTATCAAGGAAAAGAAACGTGAGCCGTCAGCGTCTTCCAGCGACGTTCATGAGCTGCGTTTAGCTGAAGCGCTGGCTTATATCAAGCGTAAAGCGCAAGAGCGTAAGGCGCAGGCTCAGCAATCATAGGGAGGTGTCTATGCTGTCGATTAAGCATGGTGAGCGTAAGAAGCTATCATTAGATGATATTTTTAATGGCCCAGATGAGTTTGGCCTTTTAAATGTTAAAGCTAAAAAAGTCAGTGGCGGCGCCTCGCTTGAAGTGTCTAAGTTCGAAGAGGTGAATGCCTTTATCGACAAAGAGGGGCGTCAACCAAATGCTGAAGGTGAGCTGGCAGAGAAGCTACTCGCTCGCAGACTGCAAAGCTATATCGATAATACGGACATGTACTCGGTATTGAGTTCATACGACCGACATAGCCTACTAACCAATAACGCACCAGCAACACACAGCACCAGTGAGCCTTTTTCCCTAGATGCGATTGAGTTAGGTGATGATAGTACGGTTGAGTCTTGCGAAGCAGAACAATCAGTCCACGCTGAAGAAGTGACCAGTCTCGATGATATTTTTAGTAGCGATATATTTGCGCAACTGGATCAGGGTGATCAAAGCCTGTTTGATATGACGCATGTGCCATTAACGTCTGATAGAGATATGCCT
>JAVETP010000142.1:0-4636 GCA_034006005.1 Pseudomonas sp. | reverse complement strand
ATTGGCCGAGCGCTTAGAGTATTTGCGCACCAATGATCAATTGGTGGAAGCACAGCGTTTAGAGCAGCGCACGCGCTTTGATCTGGAAATGATTTTAGAGTTGGGCTACTGCAACGGTATTGAAAACTACTCACGCTATTTGTCGGGCGGTAAGCCCGGTGCGCCACCGCCGACTTTATATGATTACTTGCCCGATAATGCCTTACTGATTATTGATGAATCTCACGTCTCAGTACCGCAAACTGGCGCGATGTATAAAGGTGACCGTTCCCGTAAAGAGAACTTGGTCAATTATGGTTTCCGTCTGCCTTCAGCGCTGGATAACCGTCCGATGCGCTTTGATGAGTGGGAAGCCGCCAGTCCGCAGACTATTTTTGTGTCGGCCACGCCAGGTGTCTATGAAGCAGAACATGCAGGGCAGGTGGTTGAGCAAGTGGTGCGCCCAACCGGCTTAATTGACCCGGAAATTGAAGTGCGTCCAGCCTTAACCCAAGTGGATGATTTACTTTCACAAATCAGTGCCCGTGTTGCAGTGGATGAGCGCGTATTGGTCACCACGCTGACCAAGCGTATGTCAGAAGATTTAACGGATTACTTAGGTGAGCATGATGTGCGTGCGCGATATCTGCACTCGGATATTGATACGGTTGAGCGGGTTGAGATTATTCGTGATCTGCGCATGGGGGTATTTGATGTGCTGGTCGGAATTAACTTGCTGCGTGAAGGCTTGGATATGCCCGAAGTCTCACTTGTAGCTATTCTCGATGCCGATAAAGAAGGCTTTCTACGTTCCGAACGCTCGTTGATTCAAACCATTGGCCGTGCTGCGCGTAATCTGAACGGTAAAGCGATTCTTTATGCTGACCGTATGACCGGTTCCATGGAGCGAGCGATTGATGAAACCAATCGTCGCCGTGAAAAGCAGGTTGCCTTTAATACCTTGCACAATATTACGCCAGTTGGCGTGAAGAAAAGTGTGAAGGATATTATGGAAGGCGCTGTGGTGCCGGGCTCTCGTAGTAATAAGCGCAAAGCACAAGCGCGTGCGGCGGAGCAGGCAGCTGAATATGATCAGCTGACGCGTACACCCAAAGAAATCACTAAGCGCATCAAAGAACTGGAAGAGAAAATGTATCAATTGGCCCGCGATCTTGAGTTTGAGGCGGCTGCGCAAATGCGTGATGAAGTTCAGCGTTTACGCTTGCGCCTACTCGAGATTTAATCTGCAGGTGGAGGCTGGATTGAGTTCCAGTCACGCCGTGCCATTGAGTCAAACTGGAGTGAGCGGCTTAGAATTTGCTAAGATACTCGCTGAAAAATCCATATTTACGTTTTGAGTACCCATAATGACCACTGTACGTACCCGTATTGCACCTTCCCCAACTGGCGATCCGCACGTTGGCACCGCTTATATCGCGCTCTTTAATATGTGCTTCGCTCGTCAGCACGGTGGTCAGTTTATTCTGCGCATTGAAGACACTGACCAAGTGCGCTCCAGTACTGAATCAGAGCAGCAAATCTACGATGCATTGCGCTGGTTAGGTATTGAGTGGGATGAAGGTCCAGATGTGGGTGGTCCACACGGTCCATACCGTCAAAGTGAACGTGCTGCTATTTATAAAGAGCACTCAGATATTTTGGTTGAGAAAGGCCATGCCTTCCCATGCTTCTGTAGCACTGAGCGCCTGAATGAAGTGCGTGCACAGCAAATGGCGGATAAGCAAACTCCGGCCTATGACGGTCTGTGCGCGCACTTAGATCCTGCAGAAGCACAAAAGCGTGTCGCTGCCGGCGAATCCCATGTGATCCGCATGAAAGTGCCCACTGAAGGCACCTGTATTGTTAAAGATATGTTGCGTGGCAATGTTGAAATTGGCTGGGACCGCATGGATATGCAGGTTCTAATGAAAGCTGATGGTCTGCCCACCTACTTTTTAGCCAACGTGGTGGATGACCATTTAATGGGTATTACCCACGTTTTACGCGGTGAAGAGTGGCTGCCATCGGCACCTAAGCTGATCAAGCTGTATGAGTACTTTGGTTGGGAACAGCCGGTTTTATGCTATATGCCGCTGCTGCGTAACCCAGATAAGAGCAAGCTGTCGAAGCGTAAGAACCCCACCTCGATTAACTTCTATGAGCGTATGGGCTACTTACCGCAAGCGATGCTCAACTACTTGGGTCGTATGGGTTGGTCCATGCCGGATGAGCGTGAGAAGTTCTCTCTGGATGAAATGATTGAGCACTTTGACATCAATCGTGTCTCCCTCGGTGGCCCCATCTTTGACGTGGAAAAGCTATCCTGGCTCAACGGCCAATGGCTGCGTGAACTCAGCGTTGAGCAGTTTGCGGATGCGGCACGTCAGTGGGCCTTTAATACTGATTATGTGATGCAAATTGCGCCTCATGTGCAGGGCCGTGTGGAAACTTTAAGTCAGATTGCACCACTGGCTGGATTTTTCTTCTCAGGCGAAGTGCCATTGACTGCAGAGTTATTTGCTCATAAGAAACTCGATAGCAATCAAGTGCGTCAAGTTCTGCAAATTGTTTTGTGGAAGCTGGAAAGCTTACGTCAGTGGCATAAAGAGGATATTACCGCGACCATCAATGCGACCGGTGAGCTGCTTGAGCTTAAGCTGCGCGATATTATGCCGTTGATGTTTGCAGCCATAACAGGGCAGGCCAGCTCGGTCTCAGTGCTGGATGCAATGGAGATTTTAGGTCCGGATCTAACGCGTTTTCGT
Organism: Pseudomonas sp.; assembly: GCA_034006005.1. Classification (GTDB taxonomy): domain Bacteria; phylum Pseudomonadota; class Gammaproteobacteria; order Pseudomonadales; family Pseudomonadaceae; genus Denitrificimonas. The sequence continues at coordinate 1,892 of JAVETP010000142.1, read as the reverse complement.
TTGCGCCAAGCACTGGAGTTACTGGGTGGTGCTTCTAAAAAAGAAGTGAAGGCTTGGGAAAAGCTGTTAGTCAGTCTTTAATTTATACCTGAGCATAAAAAAGCCGCGCTAGCCTAAGCTTAGCGCGGCAAACGATCTGAAAGGGAAGGATCAGATCGGGAAGGTATGTCGGATATTTAAAATATGGCTGGTACCTGCATGTGCAGCAGCCATTAGACGCGTACGAGCAGCGCTGGGTAGTGGGTTAAACCAGCTGACAATTGTATGACTGCAGCCTAAGCGCAATGCTTCACAGGCTAATTCTTGACTGCTCTGTAAACCACGCGGACGCAGTACCAATATACGCTCACGATTTAAGCCCGCATCACGCAACCATTGCGCAGTGATGTGTTTGGGCGGCGATATTAATGTGAGCCAACGATCATGTTGTCCCTCGCTCAATTCACGCAAGATTGGAGCGATCAGCTGCAAGCATTGTTGCGCTTGACCTGACAATGAAATCTCGCTAATTAAACCATCATACAGCTCTACTGTGCTTTTAATAGTATTCCTGCTAGCTATTTTTATAGGAGCAGCAAATAGGGGTGCCAGTGCCGAACTGCCGGTACTGAGCAACGGTTCAAACAATGGCATCTGTTGAGAATTAAATGATGTCTGGCGATTCATAAAACCTCTCTAGCGGCGTATAACGCCGACACTTAAACCTTCGATGGTTAAGTTCTGCTTTTTTAAATCAACTTTAATCGGTTCAAAGTCACTGTTTTCAGGAAGTAGCCAGACTGTGCTGCCTTCACGCTTATAACGTTTGACCGTGACATCATCATCAATGCGCGCGACAACAATCTGACCGTTAGTAGCTTCTTTAGTGATATGCACAGCAAGTAAATCACCATCGAGGATGCCGATATCTTTCATGCTCATACCGCGTACTTGCAGTAAATAGTCTGCGCGGGGCTTAAATAAATCAGGATTGACGGGGCAGGTGCTTTCAATATGTTGCTGAGCAAAAATCGGTTCGCCGGCAGCAACACGACCAATCACTGGCAGCTCATTATCATTAATAGCAACATCATTCGCGTCACGGGTGTCAATGATTTTCAAACCACGCGAAGCGCCTGGAATCATTTCAATTGCACCTTTACGTGCCAATGCTTTTAAATGGTCTTCGGCTGCGTTGGGTGACTTAAACCCTAGCTCTTTGGCGATTTCAGCGCGAGTTGGTGGGTAACCGTTATCTTCTATCCAGGTTTTAAGGAAAGTTAAAATCTCTGACTGACGTTTCGTTAGCTTAGACATAATCATGCTCTGTTGTTTTATACAGTGACTGGTATTATATACAGTCTTTTTTTATATGCAATACTTTGCAGGTAGCACAATAAGCTGTGAGCCTAGACTGTAAAAATGTATTGCTTAGAGATGGGTAGAGGAGGGCGAAGGCGTTCAGCGCTGCATGCTATACTGGCCTGAATATTTTCACTGTATGATTTTGCCTTAGGGTTTCGCATGCACAGTCTAATTTTTGATATCAGCATACCTGCGCAGGACTATTTACGTGTTTACCAAGGCACGGCGCAGCGCGTTATAGTTCGCAGTCGAGATGGACGCACCGTCAGTCTGCCTGCGCGGCATTTACAGCCGTTCTTAACTCATGATGGCATCGCTGGTAGCTTTATTATGGAGTTTAATAAGCAGGGTCAGCTATTAAGCCTGCGTAGACTGCCTTAACCCGCTATAATCACATCATTCTATTTTATTTGTTTTGATACTTATCTATGTACAATTTATCGCGTCGTTTACTTTTTAAATTATCAGCTGAAACTGCACACGAAGTTACCATTGATTTACTCGGTGCTGCGGGACGTTTAGGTTTACCACGTCGAGTGGTTAAACAG
>JAVETP010000140.1:0-4650 GCA_034006005.1 Pseudomonas sp. | reverse complement strand
GGGCGAAAATCAAATTAACCAAGGTAAAGTGCAGCCAGCTACAGCGGTATTTAAACGTTTGCGTAATAAAGAAAAAAATAGCAATGTCTGACACGACACGATTCAATATTTTGTTCACCGATGACGCTGTGGATGATCTGGAACAGCTGTACGACTATATTGACCAGCGCGATGTCGATGGCAAGGCCGATTATGTACTGGATAAGCTTGAAAGCTGTGTCGCCGAGTTGGCACAAAATCCTCAGCGAGGCGCGTTCCCTCCAGAGCTGATCGATCTGGGCATCCGTGAATTTCGTGAAATATTTTTTAAACCCTACCGCATCCTGTATCGTATCCTAGGTGAAGCAGTCTATATTTTAGTGATAGCCGATGGTCGCCGCGATATGGAAACCCTGCTGCTAAGGCGACTGTTGCGCCATTAGTTGAAAAAAAAGGTAGAGTAGAGAGCGAATCTCAACAGCTTAGAGGCAGAATCAGGGGTCGGACCAAGCTAACCAGCTGATTATTGTCAAAAAATAACTGTTTTATACACTTAGTGTGCCCGCAATTGAAGCAGAGAGCAGCGGAAATGCAAGAATGACGAGACAAATACCTACTTCCATCCTCAATTCCGCACGCCTCTACTCATCTAAGAGATCAGTACGCCAGAGCACAGATCAAGCTGAGGCCCTGCCCTAACTGACTTTATACATCGATCCATCCGCTTAGGAACAAGTGCCTGCCCGAATTGTAACATTAATTGAATGTCGATAAAATTTACACATCTAACCTGATGCAGCGATTCGGTTATGCATGGATGTGACAACATCTTGACATATATCAATAATTTACTACCGGCACGATAATTGCTTTAGTAGTCTGTCAAGTAAATTCTATCGTGGTTCTGTGAACCTAAGCGTTTCAAATTATGCCAATCTCGAAGGAGGGCAGTATGAACATCACCTCTAAACATGGAAGCAACGCACCCAATAACAGCGGGTTGAAACCCCTGCTATCTCTGGTTATATCGTTAGTGGTGATGGGGGTGTTTTGTGTCGCCTCATCGGCATTGGCAGTTCCCATGCTGGGTTCGGCACAGAATTTCGCAGTCCTGGGTGCCTCTACGGTGACCAATACCGGTCCCACCACCCTCTGGGGTGACTTGGGACTCTATGCGGGCACTTCTTACACCGGCGGAGGGAGCGTCACCCAGACGGGAACTGTGCACCTAACAGACGGGGTCGCCCAGCAGGCTCAGCTTGATGCTCTCACTGCATATAATTCGCTTGCAGGTCTGTCAGCAACCAGCGACTTGAGTGGCGTGGATCTGGGCGACTACAATAGTTCAAACCCGCTGACCCCAGGCGTCTATACATTTTCCTCGTCGGCTCAATTGACAGGAGCACTCTATCTAGACGCTCAAAACAATGCCGATGCACTCTGGGTGTTTCAGATCGGAACTACGCTCACAACGGCAAGCGCCTCGAGTGTCAATGTGGTCAATGGCGTTTTTAGTACAGATTATGGACTGTATTGGCAGGTCGGCAGCTCGGCTACGCTCGGCACAGGCACGGAATTCGCGGGGAACATCATCGCGGATCAGAGCGTCACCCTGGATACATCTGCAGCGATCCTGTGCGGCAGAGCCATCGCGTTAAATGGTGCAGTGACCATGGATTCTAACGTCATCTCTAATGATTGCTTTGCCTACTCCAGTGCCACCGGGGACACCTCTCACACCGACTATGGCAGTTACGGCTTCAGCGGCGGCAGCAGCGACAATGGCAACGGGACTGTGCCTGTTCCCGAACCGGGCACGTTTGTGCTGTTGGGACTTGGACTCATGGGGCTTGGATTTGCAAATCGTCTTCGTAGCTGAAGGTAAGTTTCTCTACGCCAGGCCCCGCTACTGCGGGGTCTGGCGTTTGGTATATATGAAACACATGAAACACTGCTGCGGTAAAACAAAAAGAGAACAAAGGTGCAGAGTGCCCGTCCAATTGTTACTTTGAGGTAGTATGGTCTGGATGTTCACGGCGGATGGTCTGCACTGCTTCGTCGAGGCGCTGCAGGAAAAGCGCTCGATCGCTTTTTTTCAGCGGTGGTGGCCCGCCGGTAATCTCCCCTGATTCACGCAGTTCTGCCATTAAATCCCGCGTCGCAACACAATCTCCTATATTGCTCTCGGTAAACAGTTTTCCGGTAGTGCCTATTACGCGCGCACCTTTATTCAGACACCGGCATGTGAGTGGGATGTCAGCGGTGATCACAATATCGCCAGTTTGCAACGAGAAAAGGGGTCAGGTCTTGCACTGCAACATTTTAGCTTGAAACAATCCGACTAATGGTTGAATAGTGCCGTCCAACATGATCACCAATCTCTTTTAACGAATAACCATAATCTAAGTGAGCGAGCTTGATTGTTTGGTTGCGTGACACATTATCCTTTTCCCCATGAAATAACTCGTGAAGGCTTGGCTTCCCAACCAGTCGTTGTTGGCGAGAAAACTCCTTGATCTCCGCTTTGTGCATAATTTCAAGTTTCAGACTGTCGATGAAATTCTGACCACCAAGAATTAATTGGCCAGTCACCTTCTTTAATGGTGAGTCTTCTACTTCCAGCCCTAACCGGATTTAAAACGAGATAACGACACAGCTCAAGAAGGTAGGATTATTTTTCAACTACAAACGCTTTGAAACGCCCCTGAAAAACGTGTCCCACTTTAGAATAAGTACGATTAACTGTTTGAGTATAAACACCGTTCAGTTGCCGCATTCCAGCAGAAAGGTTCCCCTCGGGAGTTTCAATCAAAAGATGATAGTGATTATCCATCAAACAATAGGCATGGCAAACCCAATTGTAGCGCACGATTACTTTTTTCGAGAACACGCAGAAACGTATAACGATCATCATCGCCATAAAAAATAGATTCTTGACGCTTCCCACGTGCGGTGATGTGCTACAAAGCGCCGTCAAATTCTATGCGTAATGGTCTTGACATGATTAGATGTTGTCATAGGAATGTTGCATTGCAAGACCTGACCCCTCTGACTTTGCTCCCCTACCGTAATAAGGCTGCAGATGCGAAACATCGGCATTACCATCTGCATGAGAGCCATGTACAAAAAGCAATTCGCAAGGCCGCGCGGAAATCCATTGTTGGCAAGCGCGTAACGGCGCACACCTTTCACCATAGCTTTGCCAGTCATCTGCTTGCGGCAAACTATGACATCCGCACGATTCAGAAACTCCTGGGACACAGTAACCTACAGACCACTATGATCTACACGCATACCGTTCCTGATACCACCAATAAGCAAGCCATGAGCCCGCTGGATTTTTAGGGGATGAGGTTCGCAGTAATGCTCACTTCTCTTGCGTCAGCATTCAGCGCTGCCGCCCGTGGTACAGGGCAAATACCACTTCAGCCGCCCAGTCGCTCACATCATCAGGGTCTGCACTATTTCCGGAATAGTCTGGGGTCAGTGCTTGAGGCAGTATCGCTGCGGGGGTGGTGTTTTCTACGTGCCGATTGTAGCGTTGCAGGCTCTGGTGTAAATCATGCTGTGTAGTGCTGCTATTTGCGCCAGGTTTGCTGCTGTAGCTGGCATGAATGGCTTGGGTGCAATGCTGAGTTGCATGCTCTAAGAGAGCATCCAGAAGATCAAGGGCTTGTGTGTCTGTTTGTATCATGCGACATAACTGCTCCAGACGCTTACCCATGGGATTTTCTTGCGGCTGCATAGACTCTCCTCTCAACTAATTCTCTCTCCTGCTCTTTTAAGATTCGACCGGATCGAAACCCAGCTTTTGCGCTACATCCGCATAATCCAGTGCACTGGCATAGAGCTTTTCCCATACCTAGCGTGCGCGGCTTTTGTCGCCCAACTCCAGGTAAGTCAGGGAGCGTACATAGCGTAGAGCATTTAGGAGTTCTACAGGGCGATCCTTGCTCCGGCGCAGGGCGTTGGTGAAGGTATCGCGTGCGGCTATGTGTAAGCCCAGATTCTGCAGGGCTCTGCCTTTATACAACTGTAAGGCGGCATGATAGGCGGTCGTTTTCGACCCCTTCACCCAGGCGCACTATCTCCTGCCACTGCTGCTGCTTTGCATCTTCGTTTTCCATGATTATTTCCGCCAGACCGAGCAATGCGCTGCGCAGATCTGCATCTATATGCACATCCAGTTCTGGAGTCAGGGGCATACTCATAAAAACCTGTACCTGATAGCGCTGTAGCGTCTGACCTATTTCCGAGCCGCGTTCTATAGCCTGATCGAGAAGGCGCTGCGTCTGTGGGAGTTTCTGGTGCTTGAAAGCGAGAAATCCACTGATAAAAGCAGCATCGGTAAATTTAGTGGCCTTTCGCAGATGGTGCATGGCAGTGGGTTAGTTGAAGACAGCAACGATGAGAATGAGTCAATAATCTGCAAACAATAAAAGTTGTACTTTCAACAAACGGGCACTGAACGGGCACGGAATTTCAAATTACCCAAAACGTAAAAAGGCCACCCCGTTAAGAGTGGCCTAAGTCGTTGTTTTTAATGGTCGGGGCGAGAGGATTTGAACCTCCGACCCCATGCACCCCATGCATGTGCGCTACCAGGCTGCGCTACGCCCCGACGTTTCAACGCTGGGGATTATGTGACATTGAGGCATCCAAGTCAAGCGA
>JAVETP010000033.1:0-30753 GCA_034006005.1 Pseudomonas sp. | reverse complement strand
CCGTGCAGCAACCTTAGGTAAAATTCTGGGCCCATCTTTTGCCCAAGATTTGATGCCTGATGTCGTCAGCAAAATCATTGATGTCTATATCGAAAACCGAACCCCTGAAGAGCATTTTATTGATACTTATAACCGCATTGGTATCACTCAGTTTAAGGAGCGTGTCTATGCAAGCAATCATTAAAAACAATCAAGTGATTGATGATCACTGGACATTGCTCAGTGTTGATACGCAACTACAGGAAGCGCTGGACACCGAGCACGCTATTATTCCACTGGCACTCTGGCAAGCGCACAAAAGCGAGCTGCAAGCCGTCAGCCCTTTAGGTATTTGGCTTGAAGCAGGCCAAGCCATTGAAGATATCAGTGATGATTTTGCCCATTTTGCGGTGATTGCGCTGAATTTTCCAGGCTGTAACGATGGTAGGCACTTCAGTAGTGCACGTTTATTGCGTGAGCGTTATGCCTATAGCGGTGAAGTGCGAGCAATTGGTGATGTATTACGTGACCAACTGTTTTTTATGCAGCGCTGCGGCTTTGACGCCTATGTGATTCGTGCCGATCGCTGCCCTATCGATGCGCTCAAGAGTCTCACAGAACTCTCAGTCACCTATCAAGCCGCACACGATCAAAGCCTGCCGCTCTACCGTCGCCGTTCAGCGTAGCGGTTATCTAACACTTAAGCCCACGCAGTTTTCTATAGCTGCGTTGTGCTTTCAACTCAGCAACACCATGCATGCACATCACTCTCTTCACTGCTTTTTCTTTGCAGCCGCTAAACTATCGGCATTGATTCAGCATTGTATTGCATGCCCAACACAAGCCTGCGCAGGTTCTTAGATCTGCAGCATGCTATTGATCTAGCTAATCAACAGGCATAAAAAAACCCCAGACTAGCTGGGGTTTTTAAAACTCAGAAAATTACTGAGCTTGTGCTTCTACTGACGCTTCTACACGACGGTTGATTGCACGACCTTCGTTTGTTGCGTTGTCAGCAACTGGACGCGCTTTACCGTAACCAACTGCATTAACACGGTTAGCTTCTACGCCAAACTGGTTAACTAAAGTATCACGTACTGCGCCAGCACGGCGCTCTGATAACTTCTGGTTGTAAGCAGCGTTACCAACTGAGTCAGTGTGACCTTCAACAGTTGTAGCTGTTTGTGGGTACTGTTTCATGAACTCAGCTAAGTTTTCGATATCGCTGTAGCTGTCTTGTTTAACGTTAGCTTTGTCAAAATCAAATTTAACGTCAAGCTCAACACGCACAGACTCTGCTTCAACTTCTTCGTATACAACTGGCTCTACTGGAGCTGCAACTGGCTCCACATAAGGAGCTGGAGCTACTTTAGTGCTACCACCAAAGTTTACACCAACACCAACGCCCGCCATCCACTCAGACTGGTGGTTGTCGAAACCGTGCATACCATCAACGCTTGCTTTAGCAAATACGTTTTCAGTCACGTAGTACTTAGCACCGGCACCAATGTTTGCAAAAGTCGTGTGATCACGACCTGTGCGTGGACTCAGGTTGCTGATGCTCTGATGACCCATACCTGCAGAAACATAAGGACGTAAGCCTACACCTGGTGTACCGAAGTGGTATACAGCATCAAGTGAGCTTAAGTTACCTTTAATGTTTTTACGGCCACGTAAACCACCGTTTTGACGATCATCAGAACGCATATCGTGGTATTCACCGTACGACAGGTTCAATGAAACATCTTCAGTTAAGAAGTAACCAACAGAACCACCAAATAGGTTACCGTTTTCCATATCACGGTAGCTATCAGTAAAGTAATGCTTAGCAAAAACTTCTGCTTCAACTGCACCTTGGCCTTGAGCGAATACGCCCAAAGAAGAAACAGCTAGTACAGAACCAATGGCTAAACCCAAGGTGCTTTTCAATTTCATGTTATACGATCCTCGTCATTTTTCTTAGTTTCTAGCAAGCACGGCAAATAATATTATTCGACATACCTTAAAACACTTAGTCTACTATTATATGCGAAAAGTTGTCGCGTAGTCGATCTATTGCGCGTTTATAACGCATTTTTGTTGCGCTAAGACCCAAATGCATGATGCTGGCAATATCTTGGAACTCAAGTTCCGCAACAAAACGTAAAATAATGATCTCTTTATCAATAGCATTGACACCCACCAACCAGCGATCTAAGTCATTGCTTTTAGTATCAATGGGTTCAGGGTCAATCTCTTCATCTAAGGGATTTAAGCTCAGCGCATCAAATAAACGACGTTTACGCCGATCCTTTCGATACTGTGTAGTGCATTCATTATAGGTAATACTGTACAGCCATGTTTTAAATTTAGATTTACCTTCAAACTTTTTCAGACCGTACAAGACTTTCAGCATAATTTCTTGACTGACATCATCAGCATCACGATCATTACCCAAATAACGCGCACAGACATTAAATAAAGTACGTTGGTAGCGACGCATCAACTCTTCATAAGCACGCGTCACATGAAATAATTCATTTTTAGCATGCGCCACAAGTTCCTCATCGCTGAGTTCTTCGGGTACATAACGCTGATGAGGCACTTTTATATCAGTCAAAACAAGTCAAACCAGCTATCAAAATAAATGCTGCGAACAACGATAGGGTACATCGTTACGTAAATCTTATTTAAAAATTAACGGCTTATTACTTTCTGCTCAAGCAACACTCGATTAGCAATATAAAACCACTCGCCACTCTCGTTGACTATAATTGTTTTCACTGTGCCCATTTCTTCAATACGCCCTTCAATATCGTCGACTTGAACCTGTTGGCCCAACTCGTAAAGTTCGCGTACATAGATGCCAGCAATGATTTGGCTGGCAATGCCCTTACTGGCCAATCCCAGTGCTAATGCACAGGCTAAGCCAATCGTCAGCAGCACAATCACCACAACATAGTTGAGCAGTTCAGCTTTGATTTCTAGCTGGCCAATGGCAACCGACACACTGATAATAATCACCATGCCTTGCACGATGCGACCTAGACCAGCCGCATACTCTAAACGCACGCCTTCAGCCGCACCTTTAACCATACTATTGAGCAACTGCGCTAATAAAATACCCGCCAACAATACCAATGCGGCAGCAAACATTTTCGGCAAGTACAGCGCTAGCACATCTAATGTGGCCGAGACTCGCTCAAGACCTAAAGATTCGGCAGCTGAAACCAAGAAAATCAGCAACACAAACCAGTAGACAATTTTACCGATCAGTGTGGAAACCTGCGCTTTAATACCAACACGTGCCAGTAACTTGGTCAGACCTGTGCCGCTCATTAAACGATCCAAGCCTACTTTAGCTAATAACTTGGACAACAAAGTGTCCAACAACTTAGCCGCCAAAAAACCTAAGATGACAAGAATTAAAGCACCAAATAAATTCGGAATAAAATTAGCTATTTTGACCCACAACCCACTCATAGCGCCGACTAGATTTTGTGTCCAAGAATCAAGTTGCATAATTAATCAGCCTTGTTTGCAGTATTTTTTTCAGATAAATTTGAAACCGGTTTCACATGCTCTGAGCCTTTGCTTAAGCCAATTAAAACTGACTCAAAAGCCCGCCCAAACAGCGAAAACACAGCACCAGCACCTAACTGCCGATTAGCCTTCTTTAGTACTTTATCAAGCGAGACAGCATCGTGCGTCTGAGACTCTGGTGCTTTCAGCATATCGCGCAGCGACTGCTCAAACGGATCTTGCATCATATTGTATGTCAATCCTATGTGCTTCGTCTTATCAAGACAGGTCAATATACACTCTATTATAGCCAACGCAGCCAGCGGAAAAATAACCATTGGCCCACGATAAACACGCCAAGCACTGCACAAGCGATTAAAAACCCATAAGGATGCTCAGAACCTGGAATACCACCCACATTAATTCCCAAAAGCCCTGTTGCAAAGGTTAAAGGCAAGAAGAACCCAGTCACAATCGCCAGCATATACATGGTGTGTCCCATGCGCTCATTACGCCGACGCTGCTCAGTCTCTAAAACTAAACCAATACGTTCACGGGTTAACTCTAACTCTTCAAGATGCAATGTTAGGCGGTTATTAAGCTCGTTCCAATACAAGGCATCTTCAGGCATAAACCACGCCTCTTGACTCAGCGTAAGCATGGCAAATACATCGCGCTGCGGAGCTAAAAAACGGCGCAAATTAGCCGCACGTCTGCGCCCCTGCAGCAAAGGTAAAATAGCCGGAGCATAACGTTGATCATTATCGGTGCGCTCTTCTTCTTGATCAACGGTATCTGCCAACTGGCTTACGGTATGTTCAATACGGTCGGTTAAACCTTGCGCAAGAAACAATAATAATTCAGAAATATTTTTCGGACCAAAACCTTTTTCAAAGGCCTTAATCAACTCATCAGTCACCTGCACAGGGCGCTGACGCAACGAGTACAGATGCTGCGCATTGGCAAAAATACGCAACGAAATCATATCCTCTGGATCAAAATGAGGATTGAGATTAATCGCCCGCAAAAACAGCAGTAACTCTTGATTTTCTAAGCGCAGGACTCGAGGTCGCGTGTTTTCTTCAAGTAAAAGATCACATACAAACTCATTGAGGCCACTGCCCTCACGTAGCCATTGTTCAGCATATTGATGACTGCGCTCCCAATGTAGCCACAGGCTTTCATGTTCAGCTAACTGCAAGCTGGGTAACTGAGTGAAAGTCAGCGCTCGTGCCGAACCTTTACCATCTAAAACAAAAGCATGCAGCAAGCCTTGGCTCAATCGATCGGAATGCTGCATGCTTGGACTCACAATAACCGCCCTATTACTGCGGCATGCTTAATGCAGTTGCCGACACAATAATGCCGTTATTATCAGCATAAACATATTCACCTGGACGGAAAGTCACACCGCCAAAGGTGACGACAACGTTTAAGTCACCAATATCACGCTTATCCGTTTTCATCGGATGACTGGCTAACGCTTGAATACCTAAATCCGTTTGCGCTAAGACATCAACATCACGCACACAACCGTAAACAATAATGCCAGCCCAACCATTTTCTGCAGCTTTGGCAGCAAGCATATCGCCCAACAATGCACGACGCATAGAACCGCCACCATCAACCACCATCACTTTACCCTGACCAGGTTGAGCCACTTGCGCTTTAACCACCGAGTTATCTTCATGACATTTAACGGTCACAATTTCACCGCCAAAAGAATCGCGCCCACCAAAGTTTGCAAACATAGGCTCAACAACTTGGACTTCGGGGTAAGCATCACAAAGATCAGGGGTTACATATTGCATGGTGATTTCCTTTTACTGATTTAAAAATAAGTAATACACAGTTTAGCGTAAATAACCGCTTAGGATAAGCCTTGAGAGATTGCCAGCCCGCGCCCTGCATTACTGCAGAGTGCTGACTGCATCAGGCTTATAAATTAAACAATAACTCGCTGGATAAACCATTGGCCTCTAAGACTTGGCGCAGCCGGGTTAAAGCATCCACTTGAATTTGCCGCACACGCTCACGTGTTAATCCCATGGCATAACCAATGTCTTGCAAGGTTTGACAATCATAACCGCGCAAACCAAAGCGCCTCAGCACAACTTCACGATGGCGCTGATTCAACGCGGAAACCCATTGATCAATGCTGGCAGCTAAATTATCACGCTGAATAAAGTCACTTGGATCACATTGATTTTCATCAACCAGCATATTCAGCAGAGTCATATCAGAATCGTCGGTATAAGTGGCATCCAATGACAGCGCACGCTCATTAAACTCATACATTTTCTGAACATGCGCCACTGGCATGCCCAAATGCTGAGCGGTTTTGTCCAGACTGGGTAACTCTCCGTGCTGCTGAGTCAGTTCGCGCACGGCTCTTAAATAAGCATTCACTTCTTTAGCGACATGCACCGGGAGGCGCACAACGCGCGAACAATTCATAATTCCGCGCTCAACGGCTTGGCGAATCCACCAAGTGGCATAGGTTGAAAAACGATAACCGCGTTCAGGATCAAACTTTTTGACGGCGTGAATCAGGCCTAAATTGCCTTCTTCAATCAGATCCAATAATGCTAAACCACGATTTTGATAACGCTTAGCGATACTCACAACTAAACGCAGATTGCTTTCTATCATGCGCTGGCGAGCGCCATTATCACCTTGTAAAGCACTGCGCGCATAAGTGACTTCTTGCTCTGCAGTCAATAGCGGCGAAATACCGATGGCATCCAGATACATTTGCGTTGTATCTAGCTTTTTTAACCCCTGAGCCCCGCCACTGTTATTTTTTGCTTCTTGAAATGCTGCCTTGTCAGATTGCACGTCCTTGCATTCTTCGCTCTCAGCAGATGAATCATATTTTAGAGCGTATACCAATCCCTTGTTTTTCATAAAAAACCACCCCACATCCTGTCAGATAGTCGACTGCAGCCTCTCGCTAATGCGATGACTGCAGTCGTGTTTCTGCTGGATCGGTCGGATGTATCAGCTAGCGCTTAGGCAAGTACTGCAATGGATCAACGGGCTTGCCTTGACGACGAATTTCAAAGTGCACCTTCACTTGCTCTGTTCCAGTTGAACCCATCTCTGCTATTTGCTGCCCTGCTTTAACTGCTTGTCCTTCCTGCACCAGCAGACGTCGATTATGGCCGTAAGCACTGATAAAGGTGTCATCATGTTTAATGATCACCAGCTCACCGTATCCTCTTAAGCCACTCCCTGCATACACAACGCTGCCAGCAGCGGTTGCCACAATAGGTTGTCCGAGCGTGCCAGCAATATCAATCCCTTTATTCAAACTGGTATTTGAAGAAAACATGCCAACCAGCGTGCCAGCCGCAGGCCAGAGCCATTTGCCGCTTTGACCCACTGCAACTGGTGGAGAAGTTTTTTGCGTTGTTGTGATGGGGTTCGCAGGTTTGGAGACCGGTACTGGCTTCGCTCGAGCTGCAGGTGCCGGCGCAGCCTTTTTAGTCGCCACAGGCGCCTGAGCCATAACCGGCACGCTCGACCCATTCGAGAAACGAATCACTTGGCCCGGCACAATCGTATAGGGTGCGTTAATTCCATTGCGTGCAGCCAATGCCTTCCAATCCCAACCAAAACGAAAGGCAATGGAATATAACGTATCGCCACGCTGCACAACATGCTGCCCGCTGGTCACAGCATTCGCCTGACGCTGTTTACCTCCATGTGAGCGATCGACAATAGTGGCTTTTCCTGAGGTGCCTGAACATCCGAGCAACACACTGCTGACCATCAGTAAGCAGAGCCACTTTGTACGGGTTGTATGTGTTGCAGATAATAAAAATTGAACTGGCTTCACGCCGAACTCCTGGACGATTTATTAGAGTAGCGCACTCAAGTTATTGACTTGCGTAGCGCTCAATACCCATCACTAAGACAATACCGCACAGCATTAACAGCACAGCAGATAACAACTGTGCGTCACTCTGAAATAGATCGGCATAGTGCCACGGTAAAATATTTTCTTGAAGCAACGGCACCTCAACACCTTGGCTATCAGTGCGCCATGTCAACGTCTGCTTCCATGGCCAAACTTTATTTAATGAGCCAAACATAATGCCTGTCAGCAAAGCCAAGGTCAGATCTCGAAAACGCTGTAAAGCCGCTTGTAATACTCGTGCAAAAGCCAACAAGCCAACAAACAGCCTCCGGCAAACACCAATAGCACACTTAAATCCAACTGTTTTACAGCCAACAAAACAGTGGGGTATAAACCCATCAGCAACAAAATAAAGCTGCCAGAAATACCCGGTAAAATCATTGCACAAATAGCAATTGCGCCTGCAAAAAACAAACTGAGTGGATCATGCCCCCATGCGACGGGCGATGCTACGGTAATCCACCAAGCAAAACCGGCTCCCGCAGTAAAGGCCAGCCAACGACTGATCTGCCAACGCTGAATATCACGCCCAACCAAATAACACGAGACTAAAATCAAACCAAAGAAAAATGACCATAGCGCAATCGGCTGCGTTTCTAAAAGCCAAGTAATCACCCGTGCCAAGCTTAAAATGCTCAGCAAAACACCAGAAAACAAAATCAATAAAAAGTTAGCATTGGCCAACTGCCAAGCCTGTTTGACCTGCCCTTTTAACAGTAGCAATGCGGCCTCAGGAATACGTGATAAGGCACCCAGCAACTCATCGTAAATACCGGTAATAAAAGCTACGGTACCACCGGATACGCCCGGTACAACATCGGCGGCACCCATGGCCATGCCTTTAACAAATAATAAAACTTTATTTTTCACGCTAAGGTTCCAGCTAATAGAGGCACAAAACGCACATCATCTAACGCGCGCTGCACAAATCCATTTTTCTCACGAATGATCAATAACAATTTTTGATCATCATCTTCGCCCACGGGTATCACTAAGCGACCACCTATAGCGAGTTGATCCAACAACGCTTGTGGCACCTGTGTAGCGCCAGCGGTGACAATAATGCCATTATAGGGTGCCAGCGCATTCCAACCCTCCCAGCCATCCCCCCAGCGATAGACTACATTGCGTAAATTAAGTGCGGCTAAGCGTTCTTTCGCACGCTCTTGTAACCCCTGAATTCGCTCCACTGAAAACACACGCTCAACCAGCTGAGCTAACACTGCCGTCTGATAACCTGAGCCGGTACCAATTTCCAAGACTTTATCCAGTCGCCCATCGGCTAATAGCAGTTCCGTCATATGCCCAACAATATAGGGCTGAGAAATAGTCTGATTATTACCAATGGGCAGCGCGGTATCTTCATAAGCACGATGCGCTAGCGCCTCATCAACAAACAAATGACGCGGGGTATTGCGAATCACATCCAAGACCTGTGGATGACTCAGCCCCTCATCACACAGACGCTGAACCAAGCGCTCACGCGTACGCTGTGAGGTCATGCCAATCCCTAAGCGTTGTAAATCATCCTGCTGAGAACTCACAATATATCCTCCAGCCAGTGTTGCAGCTCATCGATTTGCGGATGAAAAGTGCGATCCAATTGCAATGGCGTAATCGACACATAGCCCTGCGACACTGCATGAAAATCAGTGCCTTCTTCGCCGTCTTCAACCTCACCCACTGATGCTAACCAATAGCATTTTTTGCCCCGTGGATTCACCGTCAGCACCGGCGCTGCGGCTCGGGCACGATGCCCAAGGCGCGTGAGTTTAATGCCTTTAATTTCATTGCGCGGTAAATCAGGCACATTGACATTAAATACAGTGCGCGGCAGTAAAGATAAGTCGCCATGGGCTTCAATTAAACGCCGTGCAAACCATGCTGCAGTGGGTAAATTTTGCGTCTGACGCGATAGCAAAGAAAAGGCAAACGAAGGACGCTGTAAAAAACGTCCTTCTAACGCGGCAGCAACCGTCCCTGAATACAGAACATCATCACCCAGATTAGCACCTTGGTTAATACCTGCCACCACCATGTCCATGGTTTCAGGCAGCAAACCATGCAGACCTAAATGCACGCAATCGGTTGGAGTGCCATTGACGCTGATATAGCCATTACTTAAGGTTTGTGGATGCAATGGGCGATCCAAAGTCAGCGAGCTACTGGCCCCACTGCAATCTTGCTCAGGAGCAATAATAGTGCAGTGAGCATAATCACTTAACGCGTGATGTAACGCAGCTAAACCCGGCGCATTCACACCATCATCATTGGCAATTAAAATTCGCACGCCTGCACCGCCTCAGTCACCGATAACAATTCCACCAGCTCACGCAAGACCACTGTGGCAAAACAACCCGGTGGTAAAATAAAATGCACTTGCAGACAATCTTCTGCAGTAAATGTCCAAGTTAAGTCACGCACCGGCAAACGTAAAATACGACGCTCTTGCTGCAAATTAGCGCGTTCCAACCAAGTACACAGCTCTGACACAGTAGCCGCCACAGCCAACTCATCCGCTAATGTTTGCCCTTGACTGACTAACTCACCGTCACCCCATAAAGGACCGGTGGGATGCACATCCAATTGTGCTAAACGCGGATCATGACACTCTTCAGGACCGGCGAGAAAAAAACTACGACTGCCGCTAAAGGCTAAAACATCACCCACTTGAGCAATATTCCAGGTCTTATTTTGCACACGCTGCGCCAACACACGATTAAAAATCGTACTGCGGCCCGTGGATAATAAACGTGAGCGCAAATTGCGTTGCACGGGCAGTTCTTTACGCTGTGCATATTCAAGTGCACCGAGAACATTATTGCCATTTTCGCCAAAGCGCTGTAAACCAAAATAATTGGGTACACCCTGTGCAGCAATCATCTGCAAGCGTTCTTCTAAAGCCGCATGGTCGGCTTTTAAATCGGTTAAACGGATGGTAAAACCATTGGCTGAATGCGCGCCACGTTGCAGCTTACGACTGTGGCGCTGCATATCTAAAATATGTAAATCTTCGCCTTCTGCGGCACTCAGCTGCGGATCGCTTTTACCGGGCAAATGGATACTGAACCACTGGCGGGTTAAGGCTTGGCGATCTTTTAAACCGGCATAACTGACTTGGCGCAATGAGACACCCGCAGCTTTAGCTAAGCGGCGCGCGGCTTCCTCAGTATTGAGCATGCGTTTTTCCACCCAGAGCCACAGGTGCTCACCGCTGCCAGATAAAGGAATATCTAAGACTTCATCCACCTGAAAATCTTCTGCACAGGCTTTCAGCTGTGCACTACCGCAAGGTTCACCCCAGGCCAAAGGGCCGAGCAACTCAAGTTCGTTCATGCTTTCACCAACATCACTACAGCGTGTGCGGCAATGCCTTCTTCACGACCGACAAAACCTAAGCTTTCAGTGGTGGTGGCTTTAACATTGACTTGATCCAGCGCAACCTGCAAATCAGCAGCAATATTTTCACGCATGGAAATAATATGCGGCGCCATTTTTGGCGCTTGCGCTAACACAGTGGTATCCACATTACCCACTGCCCAACCTGCTTGCTTAAGCAAAGCCAGCACATTGCGTAATAAATCACGGCTGTCCGCGCCTTCATAGGCAGGATCAGTATCTGGAAAATGCTGACCAATATCGCCCAGTGCAGCAGCGCCCAATAGCGCATCAGTCAGCGCATGCAATAGGACATCGCCATCGGAGTGCGCCACAAAGCTTTTATTGTGAGCAATTTGCACACCGCCCAGGGTAATAAAATCACCGGGCTGAAAGCGGTGTACATCATAGCCATGACCTATACGCATGCTGTTACCTGATTGTTAAAAATAAGCGGCATTCTACACCGTTTTAACCGTGCTCACCTGCACAGTCCACAAATCTCATTCGCCTTGAGGGGCGAACAATGCTTGCGCATGAAAACGTAAGTGCTCATCAATAAAACTGGCGATAAAATAATAGCTGTGATCGTAGCCCGGCTGCAGTCGCAAGGTTATAGGGTAGCCCGCTCTATCAGCGGCCTCTTGCAATGCCGACGGCTTCAGCTGTTCAACTAAAAAGCTATCCGCTTCGCCTTGGTCCACTAACATCGGTAGATGTTGTGTGGCTTTCGCCATTAAAGCGCTGGCATCCCACTCCATCCAGGTTTCACGCTGCGTACCGAGAAAATTAGAAAACGCTTTCTCACCCCAAGGACACTGGGTCGGCTGGCAGACTGGCGCAAAGGCAGACACTGACTGATAACGCTGCGGCTCACGTAATGCAGCAATCAATGCACCATGCCCACCCATTGAGTGACCACTGATGCTGCGCTGATCTGAAACCGGCAAGTGTTTCTCAATCAATGTTGGCAGCTCATCCACCACATAGTCATACATGCTGTAATGCTCAGACCATGGTGCTTGTGTGGCATTGATATAAAAGCCCGCTCCTAAACCAAAGTCCCAAGCACCCTCTGCATCATCCGGCACACCTTCGCCGCGCGGACTGGTATCAGGTGCGACGATAATCAAACCCAATTCAGCGGCGACTTTTAGTGCGCCAGCTTTTTGCATAAAATTTTCATCGGTGCAGGTTAAACCTGAGAGCCAATACAACACGGGTAAGGGCTGACCCAGTTCAATCTGTGGTGGTAAATACACGGCAAATTGCATACTGCAATTGAGCACAGCAGACTTATGCTGATAGCGCACATGCTGGCCGCCGAAGACTTTTTGTGATGATAATTGTTGTAACGACATCATGACCTCCAAAGACAGTCGCTGAGGCCAACTGACAGAGCAGTCAGCCTCAGCGCTTGTGGTTGTTGATTAGAAATGAATAACGCTACGAATACTTTTACCTTCGTGCATCAAATCAAACGCCTTATTGATATCTTCTAAACCCATGGTATGAGTAATAAAGGTATCCAGCGGGATCTCGCCACTTTGCGCTTTTGCGACATAAGCTGGCAACTCGGTACGACCTTTAACACCACCAAAGGCACTGCCGCGCCAGACTCGACCGGTCACTAACTGGAACGGACGTGTACTGATTTCTTGACCGGCACCGGCTACACCAATAATCACTGACTCACCCCAACCTTTGTGACTGCACTCAAGTGCAGCACGCATCAAGTCAACATTACCGACGCACTCAAAAGAGTAATCCACACCACCATCAGTCATTTCAATAATGACATCCTGGATAGGCTTATCAAAATCTTTTGGATTGACGCAGTCAGTGGCACCCAACTCGCGAGCAATATCAAACTTACCAGGGTTGATATCAATGGCAATGATACGGCTGGCCTTAGCCATTTTTGCGCCAATAATGGCTGCCAAACCAATGCCACCTAAACCAAAGATGGCAACAGTAGCGCCTTCTTCTACCTTTGCGGTATTGAGTACAGCACCAATACCGGTGGTGACACCACAACCCAATAGGCAGATTTTTTCCAGTGGCGCTTCTTTAGGCACTTTCGCCAAAGATACTTCAGCCACGACGGTGTACTCAGAGAAAGTCGAAGTCCCCATATAGTGGTAAATGGGCTCACCTTTGTAAGAGAAGCGGCTGGTACCATCAGGCATTAAGCCTTTACCTTGAGTCTCACGCACGGATTGGCATAAGTTGGTTTTACCCGAGGTACAGAACTTACACACGCGGCATTCCGCGGTGTACAGTGGAATAACATGATCGCCCACTTCAAGTGAGGTCACGCCTTCGCCAAGCGCTTCAACAATACCGCCGCCTTCATGGCCTAAAATAGCCGGAAAGATCCCTTCTGGATCATCACCCGACAAAGTGAAAGCATCGGTATGGCACACGCCACTGGCAACTATACGTACCAGCACTTCACCCGCTTTAGGTGGAGCAACATCGACTTCAACAATTTGTAAGGGTTGACCTGGACCAAAGGCAACCGCAGCGCGTGATTTAATCATTTTACTCTCCAGAATATCTACAGTGACAAAGCATAGCAGAGACCTGCATTCCTTGGGCCAACAGTGCGCGCTATATATATCAGAAAGCCTGAGTAAATCAGTGTAGGCTGGCGAACATACCCTATTCTTTAAAAGCCGAGTACCAGCATGCCAAACACACGCATAAAAGGTTCGAACCAGAGACGTATCGTGCCGACTGCACAACAAAGCAGTGAATCATTAGAGTTACAAATCGCTTCTTTTTTAAACTCAGGCGGCGTGATTGAAGAAATACCACGCGGTGTCACTGGGCAGGTTTTTACCCCAACGGCCAAGAAGTCTTAACTATCCAATTTTAAAACATCAGTTGGAAGCAGCGTTTGCAGTAGCTGTAAATCTTCAGGACGGGTAATTTTAATATTACTGGCACTGCCCTCAATCAGCCGCGGGGCAAAACCTGCCCACTCCATAGCGGATGATTCATCCGTCACCGCAACACCTGCTTGCAACGCATCTGTTAAAGCTCGCTGCAACAATCCAAAACGAAACATCTGCGGGGTTAACGCATGCCAAATTACGCTGCGATCAATGGTTTTTACAACTCGACCATCGACACCCACCTGTTTTAACGTATCACGTGCAGGCACCGCTAATAAACCACCAACAGCATCATCGGCTAATTCAAGCAGCAACCGATCTAAGTCTTGACGCTCAAGCAAAGGGCGCGCCGCATCATGCACTAACACCCAGTCATTCGCCTGTGCGCCACTGCCCTCTAAGGCCAGTAAAGCATTCAGCACTGAATCTGCACGCTCAGTCCCGCCGACAACCGTTTGGATTCGCTGATCTGTAGCTAAGTCCAATGTTGGCCACCAATGATCATGCTCAGCTAAAGCGACCACAATGCCACGTACATCAGGATGTTCTAAAAAGCAGGCTAATGTCAGCTCAAGAATGGTGGTACCAGCAACAGTCAAATACTGTTTGGGGCATTGCGCTTGCATGCGACTGCCAATGCCTGCCGCAGGCACTACTAACCAAAACGCTGGAGTGGTCATTCGGCTAACAAGTACAGAGTTTCCTCTTCCTTGATCATACCGAGCTCGTAACGGGCTCGTTCTTCAACGCTTTCCATACCTTTTTTGAGCTCCAGTACTTCCGCATCCATCACGCGGTTACGCTCAAATAAGCGCTCATTCTCAGCTTTCTGCTCAGAAATTTGCAATTTAAGCTGCGCTGCTTGGGCAATACCACCATCCCCTAACCATAAACGGTACTGCAGCCCAGCCAGCATAACGAGCAGTACAATCAGCAACCAGTAAGGTTCTTTTTTCATTGTGGTATTCCATAGAAAAGGGCAGCTAAAATGGCTGCCCTTACAACATCATAAGTATCTATAACTTATAGAGGACACTAATCAGCCGCGAAACTCAGCGAGACCACGGTACGGTGCTTTGCCAGCTAATTGCTCTTCAATACGCAGCAATTGGTTGTATTTAGCAACGCGATCCGAACGGCACAATGAACCCGTTTTGATTTGACCGGCTGCAGTACCCACAGCTAAGTCAGCAATTGTAGAGTCTTCAGTCTCACCACTACGGTGTGAAATCACTACGCTATAGTCTGCAGCTTTAGCCATTTGAATGGCTTCTAACGTTTCGGTCAACGTACCAATCTGATTGAATTTAATCAAAATAGAGTTCGCCGTTTTGGTCTCAATACCTTGTTTTAGAATCTTGGTATTGGTCACAAATAAATCATCACCGACCAATTGAACTTTATCGCCTAACTTATCAGTCTGAATTTTCCAACCGGCCCAATCTGACTCATCGATACCGTCTTCAACAGAAATAATTGGGAAGCGTTCAATTAGACCCGCCAAGTAATCAGTAAAACCTGCAGCATCAAACTTTTTGCCTTCGCCAGCTAAGTCGTACAGTCCGTCTTTGTAGAATTCACTCGCTGCACAGTCCAATGCCAGAGTGATATCTTCACCGAGCTTGTAACCCGCATTTGCTACCGCTTCTGCAATCACAGCCAGAGCTTCTTCGTTGGACGCCAGGTTCGGTGCAAAACCACCTTCATCACCCACTGAAGTGCTTAAGCCACGTGCTTGTAGCACAGCTTTCAGATGATGAAAGACTTCAGTACCCATACGCAATGCGTCAGAGAAGGTTTTCGCACCGACGGGCTGAATCATAAACTCTTGGATATCAACGTTGTTATCCGCATGCTCGCCGCCGTTGATGATATTCATCATCGGTACCGGCATCGAGTACACACCGGGTGTGCCATTCAGCTCAGCAATATGCGCATACAGCGGCATGCCTTTCGCTTGAGCAGCCGCTTTAGCAGCAGCAAGAGATACGGCTAAAATCGAGTTCGCACCTAAAGAGGCTTTGTTCTCAGTACCGTCTAAAGCGATCATGGCACGGTCGAGTGCTTCTTGGTCAGTCGCATCTTTGCCTAACAGCAATTCACGGATTGGACCGTCGATAATAGCGACTGCTTTGCGCACACCTTTACCTAAGTAACGACTTTTATCGCCATCGCGCAATTCCAATGCTTCACGCGAACCTGTTGATGCGCCGGATGGTGCACAAGCTCTACCGATAATGCCGCCTTCTAAAGTCACATCAGCTTCAACTGTAGGGTTACCACGGGAATCTAAGACTTCACGACCTTTGATGTCGATAATTTTTGCCATTGTTCTGCACGCTCCGTACTGTACTTAGTCAAACTTAAAGTGAAGTAATCGCTTTAAGCTGTTTCAATTGTTGGGAAACTTTTAATCAAATCGTCCAGTTGCTTCAGCTGAGTTAAAAACGGCTCCAGCTTATCTAAACGCAAGGCACAAGGACCATCACACTTGGCATTATCTGGGTCAGGGTGGGCTTCTAAAAACAGACCCGCTAATCCTTGACTCATACCTGCTTTAGCTAATTCAGTCACCTGCGCACGACGACCACCGGCTGAATCAGCACGGCCACCAGGCGTTTGCAGTGAATGCGTTACATCAAAAAACACTGGATACTCAAATTCCTTCATAATGCCAAAGCCCAGCATATCAACCACAAGGTTGTTATAGCCAAAGGCTGAGCCACGCTCACACAGAATCAACTGATCATTGCCTGCTTCTTCACACTTAGTGAGAATATGCTTCATCTCATGCGGCGCTAAAAACTGGGCCTTTTTGATATTAATCACAGCATTGGTTTTTGCCATAGCCACAACTAAATCAGTCTGGCGTGATAAAAACGCCGGCAACTGAATAATATCGCACACTTCAGCCACGGGCTGCGCTTGATAAGGCTCATGCACATCAGTGATCACCGGAACATTAAAAGTGCGTTTGATTTCTTCAAACACCTTCAGACCTTCATCCAGACCTGGGCCGCGAAAAGAATTGATCGATGAACGATTGGCCTTATCAAAGCTGGCTTTAAAGACATAAGGAATACCCAGTTTTTCAGTCACGCGCACATATTCTTCACATGCACGCATGGCTAAATCACGGGATTCAATCACATTAATGCCGCCAAACAAGACAAAAGGCTTGTCGTTGGCGATGTCGATATCAGCGACACGAATGATCTTTTGACTCATGCTTTATCTGCCTTATAGGCTAACGCAGCCTCAACAAAACTTTTAAACAACGGGTGGCCATCGCGTGGTGTTGAAGTGAACTCAGGGTGGAATTGGCTGGCAACAAACCATGGATGATCAGCCACTTCGACCACTTCAACCAGCGCACCATTTTCTGAACGACCTGAGACTTTCAAACCTGCGTCGATCAATTGCGGCAATAATTGATTGTTCACTTCATAGCGATGGCGATGACGCTCAACGATCGAATCTTTGCCGTAGCTTTTATGCACTAAAGTACCGGGGATCAACTGACATTCCTGTGCACCCAAGCGCATGGTGCCACCGATATCAGCATCTTCGCCGCGCTGTTCAACGCTACCGTCCGCATCTTGCCACTCAGAAATCAAACCGACGACTGGGTGCGTGCTGTTTTTATCAAA
Organism: Pseudomonas sp.; assembly: GCA_034006005.1. Taxonomy (GTDB): domain Bacteria; phylum Pseudomonadota; class Gammaproteobacteria; order Pseudomonadales; family Pseudomonadaceae; genus Denitrificimonas. The sequence continues at coordinate 13,423 of JAVETP010000033.1, read as the reverse complement.
CTCTGTGGAGTTCGCATCGCTCCAGCCTAAGACATTACGGGCGAACTCAATCACAGCGACTTGCATACCTAAGCAAATACCAAGGTAAGGAATTTTGTTTTCACGAGCATATTGTACAGCTAAGATTTTCCCTTCAACACCGCGCAGACCAAAACCACCGGGCACTAACACAGCATCAACGCCTTCAAGCACACCAACACCTTGATTCTCAAGATCTTCAGAGTCGATATAACGCAAAGTCACTTTAGTATTAGTTTCGATACCTGCATGGCTCATTGCTTCAATCAGCGATTTATAGGCATCCAGCAGTTCCATGTATTTACCAACCATGGCAATCGTCACTTCTTGCTTAGGATTGAGCTTGGCATCGATCACGCGATCCCACTCAGACAGGTCAGCACCGTCGCATTCTAAACCGAAGCGCTCCATAACAAAGTCATCTAGACCTTGGCTGTGCAAGATACCTGGAATTCTGTAAATGGTATCCACGTCATGCAAGCTGATCACTGCACGCTCTTCTACGTTAGTAAATAACGCAATTTTGCGACGCGAGGCGATATCAACGGGACGGTCAGAGCGGCACACCAACACATCAGGCTGTAAACCAATCGAGCGCAACTCTTTAACTGAGTGCTGCGTCGGTTTGGTTTTAGTTTCACCTGCAGTGGCGATATACGGCACTAAGGTCAGGTGCATCAGCATGGCGCGCTTGGCACCCACTTCCACACGCAACTGGCGAATGGCTTCGAGGAAAGGTTGTGATTCGATATCACCCACAGTTCCACCGATTTCAACCATTGCCACATCGGCATCACCGGCACCTTTAATAATACGGCGCTTAATTTCATCAGTGATATGTGGAATGACCTGGATGGTTGCACCCAAGTAATCACCACGACGCTCACGGCGCAACACTTCTTCATACACTCGACCGGTGGTGAAGTTGTTATTTTGCGTCATGGTGGTGCGCACAAAGCGCTCGTAGTGGCCTAAATCAAGGTCAGTCTCTGCGCCGTCGTGCGTCACAAAAACTTCACCGTGCTGAAACGGGCTCATGGTACCCGGGTCAACGTTAATATACGGATCAAGTTTCAGCAGGGTGACTTTTAAGCCACGTGCCTCAAGAATTGCGGCCAATGATGCTGAGGCAATACCTTTCCCCAATGAAGAAACAACACCGCCTGTGACGAAGATGTAGCGCGTCATAAATAACCCTGGATTCTGCGTGAAGCGGCAAGCCGCCGAAGATAAGCATTGAAAGCTGTGCTTGAAAATATGTAATAAAAAAATCAAGCGCGACAGGAGCAATTAAGCACCTGCACTAATCAACTAATAGACGGGAGAATAGTCTACGCGAAAGCTGTTTATGACTCAAACCAAGAAACCACTAAAAAGCGTTTTTTCCTACAATCCACCGCATATTTTCTTTGTAGCATTTTATTCGCACTTGAATCAACACCCTTCTGACTCATAAAAATGCCAAGTCACCGTCAAATGCTCTACCTCACGATGACTGAATACCGGCATATTAGCCAGAGCAACGGGCTTCTCTGCTAAAAAAAGTATGGGTAAGCGTGAGCGGATAAAAGTGGGGACAGCCTGTTCTTGCAACAATCGTTTTAAGTCTCGATGCCCCCTGCCCTCGATAAAAAAACGCTCTGCGCCTTGGCGATAGCGCACCTGCAACGGCGCGGTAACATCGCCATGGATTAGCAAGTAACCGTTATCAGGTAAATCATAACGCCCCGCACAGCTTATAGTTAAATCCAAGGCTGGCGGCGTTTGCAGCCAGAACTCAGACAGCCAATACACTCTATTTTGACTGCGCAATAAGGCTCCACTATCCAGACGCCAAATCGGCTGCGCATCCACTTGCGCATCACGCAAAGTATCCCAGCTCGCCCAATGTGCTGTATCAGGCAATAAGGTCAAAGGCGTCAGCCAATAGCGTAAAAGGTTTTTTTGTCGCACCTGACTCAGCTCGCGTATAACGCCCAAGTTTAAGCTCGGCAAACTTAACCAACCCAATACCGGCTCAATCTGCGCTCGCTGCAAATCATCAGCCGCCAACTCATCCAGCAGCTGTTGCGCCTCATGCATATGTTGCGCAGTACGCTGCAAACTCTGCTGCATCGTGGGCCAGCGTGATTTCAGCATTGGAATGACTTGGCGGCGTAAATAATTACGATCAAACTCATCGGTGGCATTGCTGGGGTCTTCGATCCAGCGCAACTGATGCTGCTGGGCATACTCAAGCAACTTTTGATGACTGATGCCTAATAAGGGTCGTAATACGTGCCCACAGGATAAGTCTCGCGACACGGGTATGCCACGCAAGCCCGCCACTCCAGTGCCACGCATTAAACGAAATAATAAGGTTTCCGCTTGATCGTCCTGATGTTGCGCCATCAATAGCACGTCATCACTTTTAAGATGCTGCACAAAGGCAGCGTAACGAGCTTGCCGAGCCGCCTGCTCAACACTGGCAGTCGCCGCCACATCAACCGCAATCACAGTTAAAGGGATCTGCAGCTCATCACAAACACTTTGACAATGCGCAGGCCAGCTTTGAGCTGCTTCTTGCAAACCATGATGAATATAGATCGCGCGCAACGGCGGTAAAACATGCTGTTGCGCCAGCTGTGCTAAAGCATAAAGCAGCACCGTGGAATCCATACCACCAGAAAAAGCCACACAAAAGGATGCACTGCTACGCCACGACTGCAACGTACTTAAAAGATTTTTTTCAATATTTAACATAGGACACAGCCTCGTAAAACAGGCTGCAAGGCGCATCCAAGGAAATCCTTAGGACACGCCATTATTTGAAGCCGGAGCAATTAAACGATACCAAAACCCATCAGCTTCTTATAGCGCAGCGCCAATAACTCATCCGTATCCAGCGCCTGCAGTTCATCCAACTGTGCAGCTAAGGTTTCACGGATCGACTCAACCACGACTGGCACATCGCGGTGCGCGCCGCCGAGTGGCTCAGGAATCACATGGTCAACAATTTTTAAACCTTGTAAGCGTTCTGCAGTAATACCCATAGCTTCTGCAGCTTCGGGTGCTTTATCTGCGGTTTTCCACAAAATAGACGCACAACCTTCTGGCGAAATTACGGCATAGGTGGAGTACTGCAGCATATTCAGACGGTCACACACACCAATCGCCAACGCACCACCTGAACCACCTTCACCAATCACGGTGGAGATAATCGGCGTTTTCAAACGTGACATCACACGCAGGTTCCACGCAATGGCTTCACTTTGGCCACGCTCTTCAGCGTCAATACCTGGGTACGCACCCGGGGTATCAATAAAGGTGAAGATCGGCATTTTAAAGCGCTCAGCCATTTCCATTAAACGGCAAGCTTTACGGTAGCCTTCAGGACGTGGCATACCAAAATTGCGACGAACTTTTTCACGTACATCACGGCCTTTTTGCTGACCAATCACCATCACTGGTTTGTCGTTAAAGCGCGCGACACCACCGACTAGCGCAGCATCATCAGAGAAGTGACGGTCGCCGTGCAACTCTTCAAACTCGGTAAACAGGTGCTCAATATAATCCAGTGTATAAGGACGCTGTGGGTGACGCGCCATACGGGCAATCTGCCAGCTGGTTAAGTTAGAGAAAATACTTTTAGTCAGAGCATTACTTTTATCTTGCAGGCGTGAGATCTCATCACCAATGTTTAAATCATTGTCATTGCCTACCAATCGTAACTCTTCAATTTTTGCCTGAAGATCGGCAATGGGCTGTTCAAAATCCAAAAAACTAGGGTTCATCAGGGGCATCCATTTTTCTGTTACGGCGGTTAGGCCGTGCTGCAATGTTTAAGGTTTGTGCACTCGACAACGGCACAAACCACCAAATAGGTTATCCAGCAGAGCCATTTCGACTCGACGCCATATCGACGTACTTATGCTAGCGATAATGCAAAAAGACGTTATCACGACCCAAAAGGTCACGTAATGCTTGAATTAGGTCATCAGTGGGCTCAATTTTCCACTGATCTGAAAACTCGAGCATAGCCTTAGCTGACTGAGCGCTGTAGCTCATTGTCAGTGGACAAGCTCCTTTATACTGCAATAGTAATGCTTTTAAGCGCGCAAGAGTGTCTCGACTTAAGTCTGTGACAGATACATTCAGGCGTAAACTTTGCGCTAAACCGGTGCGCGCCTCCTCTAGGCTCATCACCCGTTTCGCGCGCAGACGCAGACCACCGGAAAAATCATCATGACTAACCTCGCCTTCCACTACAACCAACGCATCGGTTTGCAGCAAAGATTGCGCTTGAGTAAAAGCATCAGCAAATAATGAAGCTTCAATACGCGCTGAGCGGTCATCGAGGGTAATAAAACCCATCTTATCGCCTTTTTTATTGCGCATCACGCGCAAGTTGATAATTAAACCTGCCACTGTTTGTGTATCACGTGACGGTCTTAAATCAACAATACGCTGACGAGCAAAGCGACGCACTTCACCCTCATACTCATCAATCGGATGACCAGTTAGATATAAACCTAAGGTATCTTTCTCACCTTTTAAACGCTCTTTTAAGGTGAGCTCTCGAGCATTACGGTACTGCGCATACATATCAACATCTTGCTCAGCAAGAATATCGCCAAATAAGTCCATATGCCCACTGTCGCGGTTGCGTGCGGCTTGATCAGCGGTCTGAATCGCTTCTTCCATCGCCTCCAGTAACACGGCACGGTTGCGGTCAATACCGGCTTGATACTCATCCAACTGATCGGAAAAATACGGCCCCATACGGTCCAATGCACCACTGCGCACTAACGCATACAAGGTGCGTTTATTGACGCGTTTCATATCCATACGCGCACAGAAATCAAACAAATCTTTAAATGGCTGGTCACCGCGCGCACTGACAATCGCTTCAACCGGACCTTCACCAACGCCTTTAATGGCACCTAAGCCATAGACAACATGGCCGTCTTCGTTCACGGTAAACTTATACTCGGACTGATTGACATCCGGAGCCACCAAGCGCAATTTCATACTGCGACATTCATCCACCAGAATAACCACCTTATCGGTGTTATCCATATCAGCAGAGAGCACTGCAGCCATAAACTGCGGTGGGTAGTGCTGCTTAAGCCAGGCAGTTTGGTAGGACACTAAACCATAGGCAGCCGAGTGCGACTTGTTAAAACCATAGCCGGCGAACTTTTCTACCAGGTCAAAAATATTACCCGATAGATGCTCATCAATATTGTTGTTCTTACACCCTTCAATAAAGCCGCCGCGCTGCTTGGCCATTTCTTCGGGCTGTTTTTTACCCATGGCACGACGCAGCATATCGGCTTCACCGAGCGAGTAGCCAGCCATCACCTGAGCAATTTGCATCACTTGTTCTTGATACAAAATAATGCCGTAAGTCGGTGCTAGCACTGGCTCTAAAGCATCATATTGATAATCCGGGTGTGGATAGGCTAATTCAGCACGGCCATGCTTACGGTTAATAAAGTCATCAACCATGCCCGACTGCAAAGGACCCGGACGGAACAAGGCCACCAATGCAATCAAGTCTTCCAAGCAGTCAGGCTTGAGCTTTTTAATCAGCTCTTTCATCCCGCGCGACTCAAGCTGGAACACCGCGGTGGTTTCCGCGCGCTGCAGCATTAAGTAGGTCGGCTTATCATCCAGCGGAATAAAGTCGATATCCAGCGGCGGCTCATCAATTTTGGCGCGGTCGCGGTTAATATTCTCCAGTGCCCATTTGATAATGGTCAGCGTACGCAAGCCCAAGAAGTCAAACTTCACCAGACCTGCAGACTCAACATCATCCTTATCAAACTGAGTGACTAGACCACTACCGTCCTCATCACAGGATACCGGTGAAAAGTCTGTCAACTTGGTCGGTGCAATCACCACACCACCAGCGTGCTTACCGGTACCGCGAGTAATCCCTTCGAGCTTGAGCGCCATCTCCCAAATTTCAGCCGCTTCTTCATCAATGGCCAAGAACTCGCGCAAAGGCTCTTCTGCGTCAAAAGCCTTACCCAAGGTCATGCCCGGCTCAAACGGAATCATTTTCGACAATCGATCGGCTAAACCATAAGCCTTACCTTGCACACGCGCCACATCTCGCACCACGGCTTTGGCTGCCATAGTACCGAAGGTAATAATCTGACTCACTGCTTCACGACCGTAGGTATTGGCCACGTAATCAATCACGCGGTCACGACCATCCATGCAAAAGTCGACGTCAAAGTCAGGCATGGAAACCCGCTCAGGGTTCAGAAAACGCTCAAAGAGCAAGTCATACAGCAGTGGGTCAATATTGGTAATATGCAGCACATAGGCCACCAGACTACCGGCACCGGATCCACGGCCGGGGCCCACTGGCACACCATTGTTTTTCGCCCAATGGATAAAATCCATAACGATTAAGAAGTACCCTGGGAAACCCATCTGGTTAATAATATCCAGCTCAAATCTTAATCGGTCATCATAGACTTTACGTTTAGCGGCGTAATCGGGCGTGTCTTCTGGCAAAGTAACTGACAAGCGCTCATCTAAGCCCTCAAAGGACACATGCTCTAGATACTCGGCAATGGTCATGCCTTCAGGCACAGGGAAATCAGGTAAAAAGTGCGTACCCAATTGCACTTCAATATTACAACGCTTAGCAATTTCAACACTATTGGCTAAGGCTTCTGGAATATCAGAAAACAACTCAGCCATTTCTTCAGGCGTTTTTAAATATTGCTGCTCGGAATACGTGCGCGGTCGACGTGGATCATCTAAAGCACGGCCTTCACCGATACAGACGCGTGTTTCATGCGCAGCATAATCTTCTTGCTTAAGAAAACGTACATCGTTGGTGGCGACGACAGGAATACCGCTGCTGGCGGCTAAAGCGACCGCGGCGTGCACATGCTCTTCATCATTGGGACGTTGGGTGCGGTGTAATTCCAAGTAAAAGCGCTGATCAAACACACTGCGCCACTCAGCGACCAGTTGCTCAGCTTTAGCAGTTTCACCGGCCAGCAGGGCTATACCAATCTCGCCTTCTTTGGCACCGGATAAAGCAATTAAGCCTTCAGACCATTGCTTGACCCAATCGCGCTGCACAATGGCTAAACCGTGGTGCTGTCCCTCAGTAAAACTTAAGGAAATCAGCTCAGTTAGATTGCGGTAGCCTTGCGGCGTCATCACCAACAAGGTCATGCGTGTCAGCGGGCCATCTTCTTCGGCACTGGATAACCAAACATCGGCACCACAAATGGGCTTAACACCGCCTTTTTGTGCAGCGCTATAAAACTTAACCAACGAACTCATATTGCTTTGGTCGGTTACGGCTACAGCGGGCATGCCTGCATCACTTACCGCTTTAATCAGAGGTTTGATGCGCACCAAGCCATCGACCAATGAAAACTCGCTGTGTACACGTAAATGAACAAATGATGCAGACATGAAGCAACCTTTTCTCAACCAACAAATAACAACTGAAGCGCGTTAAGCAGACGACCTTTTATTGGGTCAAACGCAGTAACGCTTCGCGGTATTTATCCGCTGTTTTTTGTGCAACATCCAGTGGGATAGCCGGCGCAGGTGCTTCTTTATTCCAGCCACTGTTTTCCAACCAATCACGCACAAACTGCTTATCAAAGCTCGGTGGATTAGTACCGACCTTGTAGCTGTCTGCTGGCCAAAAACGGCTAGAATCTGGCGTTAACACTTCATCCATTAAGGTCAAGGTGCCATCGGCATCTAAACCATATTCAAATTTGGTATCAGCAATAATAATGCCGCGTGTGGCTGCATACTCAACCGCTGCTTTATACAGCTCGATCGAGACATCACGCACTTGCGCGGCTAAGTCGTCACCGATAATCGCTGCACACTGAGCAAAGCTGATATTTTCATCATGGTCACCCACTTCAGCTTTGGTCGACGGAGTGAAAATAGGCTCAGGTAACTTCTGTGCTTCTTGCAGTCCTGCAGGTAATTGAATACCGCAGACAGTGCCGCTATTTTGATATTCTTTCCAGCCCGAACCGACTAAATAACCCCGCACAATCGCTTCAACAGCCACTGGTTTAAGGCGCTTAGCTACAACCGCACGACCTTCAACCAGTGGTAATTCTTGCGCACTGACCACGTCTGCGACCTGATCACCAGTAAAGTGATTGGGAATCAGATGCGCCAGTTTATCAAACCAGAAATTAGAGATCTCAGTGAGAATCTTGCCTTTTTCTGGAATTGGCTGCTCTAAAATGACATCAAATGCAGAAAGACGGTCACTGGCGACCATCAGCATACGTTGTGCATCAATTTCATACAGGTCACGCACTTTGCCTGAGTACAGTTTCTTTAGGCTCAGTTGAGGCTGGTTGCTCATTGCAAAAAATCCTATGGTTAAAACACAGCAGGCGAAATCTGAGTTTCGCCTGCTGAATCATTGACGGGGCAATGGTTTAGTCTAAATGAGTACGTATTTTTTCTAAAATACGCTCAGTCACTTTAGCTGGAGCTAAGGTATCAAGGTCACGTTCAACGCTGACAAACACCTGCTGATTGATCGCGGTCAAACGCAAAATATAGCGTTCAGCGCTCTCTTTCGCAGGGGCTTTCTTTTTAGAGCTAAACAAGCGCTTAAAGAAACCAGGCTGATCTTGCTTCGCATTTTGCGCTAAATCGACGTAATACAGACCGGTACTGCGGTTCAGGTCATCGACATGAATATCCGCAGCGACCAACGCACGACCGACACTTGACCAAGCACGGTCAAAAGTGGCGTCAAGACGCAAGGTTTGAATGCCATTGCCGCTATCAACCAAAGCAACACGTTTTGGCGTGTCATATGTTTTGCTCGCTAGCAACGAAAAAGACTCTCCTTTTTCGTTGCTGCGCTCCAAATAGATGCTCAACTCAGATAGTAAGCCGTCGGCAGCTGCACCTGTTGTTGTACTGTCAGTCCAAGCACTATCGATTCTTCCTGCCGCATCGCGTTGAGCTTGATCGATAAAGATCTCGCTGCTGTTGCGCTGCACGCCAGGCTCAATACGCACACGAAAACGTATATTTAAATCTTCGGGTGCACTGCCCCAAATCTGACGTACCAAGCTCTCTTTCAGATCACTTGGCGCATGCCACTGAGTAGTAAACTCACCTAGATGTGGACGTTCTTCTGCAATTTTAAAACCATTGTCTTCAAAAAACTGCTGCGCTACCGGCCACACCTGCGCAGGAATACGCTGGACAACACCCCAACTTAACGGACCACTTTTTTGTACACTGAATTCAGATACAAAAGCGCCGACAGGCAATGGTTGTGGTCGCGGCACTTTAGTCTCAGCGCTCGACTCTGCAGAAGCGACACGATGCGGAATCGGTAACAGAGGATCAAGGTGTTTTACTCTCGCACCCTCAGGCAACTGCATTGGCGGCGTCGGGCGCGCTTCAATATAGTCACCACCACGGTCACGAAAATAGCCATCTTGACCCCATAACCAACCACAGCCCGTTAGGCTGCTGGCAGAGACTGCTAACAAACATATTCCAGCAAATCGCTTCATGCGTTTTAAAACCTCAGATTATTTCAAAATACCGGACTGACGCATGGCCTGGCGTAAAGTGTCATGGTACTGCTCACTGAACCAAGTCAATGGTAAGCGGATACCGGCTTGAACCAAGCCCATCTCAAACAGTGCCCATTTTACTGGGATTGGATTGGCTTCTAAAAATAAATTCTCATGCAACGGCATCAACTTATCATTGAGCGCCTTAGCTCCAGCCGCATCCCCCGCCATGGCTAACTGACACAACTCATGCATCGCTCGTGGAGCAATATTAGCAGTCACGGAAATATTACCCTTACCGCCCGCCAGCATCAATTCATAGGCCGTGGCATCATCACCAGAGAACACATAGAAATCACTGGGCACGCGCGAGATAATATCTTTAGCGCGCGAAATATCACCCGTAGCTTCTTTAATACCAATAATATTAGGCACTGCAGATAAACGTACAACGGTATCCGCCAGCATATCGCACACCGTACGTCCGGGTACGTTATACAAAATCTGTGGTATATCGACCGCTTCAGCAATGTGTTTAAAGTGCTGGTACAAGCCTTCTTGAGTTGGCTTATTGTAATACGGTGTCACTAGCAAACATGCATCAGCACCGACGCTTTTTGCATTGCGCGTCAATGCGACTGCTTCGCGTGTGCAGTTAGCACCGGTACCAGCAATCACTGGAATGCGGCCATTCACCTGCTCAACTACGCGACGAATCGTCTCAACGTGCTCTTCAACATTTAAAGTAGCGGACTCACCCGACGTACCAACCACCACTAAGGCGTCAGTTCCTTCTTCCAGATGAAAGTCTACTAACCCAGTTAATGCATGCCAATCAAGTGCGCCTTGCGCATCCATGGGCGTGACTATTGCGACCATACTGCCCGAAATCATGCAACCGCTCCTGCAAAAATAGAATAGAAAATACGAGAATGGTAATGTTACTGATGCCTTTGACCTTGCACAAGCACTGCTCGCGTCTTTGCGCATTCCACTTACGACATCTTTTAGTTACTCTAGTGCTCTTAGCGGCGTAAAATACGCCAAATTTAACTTTCTGGAATGCTGAATGTCTGTACTCCCCTTACGTGAACAATATGTACTTATCAGTGCAATGGGGCTTGATCCTCTTGAACTGACAAACGTGATTTGCCGTGCTTGTCAAGAAAACCGCTGTTCAGTTGTCAGTAGTCGCTTAACACGTCACGGCCAGTACAGCGTATTAATTGTTCAAGCAGGTGGCACTTGGGATGCTTTAGCCCGCCTCGAAGGTTCCTTACCGCCATTAGCAAAACGTTATGATCTACAACTAACGCACACACGCAGTGAAAATGAAGAAGTACGCCCGCAAGCGCTGCCCTATATCGTGTATGTCAGTGCGCTGTATCAGCCTGATATCCTTGCAGAGTTATGTCAGTTTTTCGCTGACCAAAATATCGGTTTAGAAAATATCATCTACGATACCTATCAAGCCCCGCAAACCGATACCACTATGCTCAACGCAACAATTACTGTAACACTACCCGCCAGCACACAAATCAACTGGTTACGTGATCAGTTTTTAGACTTTGCTGATGCGCTCAATCTAGATGCTTTAATCGAGCCTTGGCGTCCACAAACACCTTAAGCCAGAGGATCAATCATGCTTAACCAACCGATCGAAAACTTCACCGCTGCTGCCACCAGCGAGACAACCCTTCAATTAGCTGATTTAGCGGGACAACAGGTGGTGCTGTACTTTTACCCTAAAGACAATACACCTGGCTGCACCACAGAGAGCCAAGATTTTAGAGATTTACACGAGCAATTCACCGCCGCTAACACAGTGATTCTAGGTGTATCGCGCGACACACTGCGCGTGCATGAGAACTTTAAGGCTAAGCACAGCTTTCCCTTTGAACTGATCAGCGACACAGAAGAAACACTGTGTAAGCAGTTTGATGTGATTAAACTGAAAAAACTCTACGGTAAAGAGCACTTAGGCATTGAGCGCAGCACTTTCTTAATCGATAGCGCCGGCGTACTGCGTCAAGAGTGGCGCAAAGTTAAAGTCGCCGGCCACGCCGCAGAGGTATTAGCCGCTGCACAAGCACTGCAGGCTAATCACTAAGTCCCGTTAGCAGTCTTTACGCAGCCAATAGATAAACACAGCCTGCTCAACTGTTTCATGCAGCAGGCTGTGTCCGGCCAGCTTAGCAAATGAGCGAAAATCACGTTGCGAGCCAGCATCGGTGGCCCACACCTTTAATACAGCGCCAATGGGTAGGCCATTGAGCGCTAATTTAGCCTTCAATAATGGCATTGGACAAGCCAAGCCTTGCGCATCCACTTCAGCATCATGCTGCAACTTTATTTCACTCATAAAAAAACACCACCTTAGCGCGAACATTGAGTCAGAAACGCAGTCTGAGTTAAGCACGTGATCATTTCTACTGATACGCTTGCTCACTGACCGCGCGCATTGTAGCGTATACAACTGCTTATTCTGCAAAGAGAGTGCTATGACCGTGTTACGCCCTGCTTTACTAGCGCTGGCCTGTCTGTTTGCTCAGCCTGTTTTAGCCTTTGACTTGCCTGCTCTAGGCGACTCTAGCTCGGCCATTATTTCCCCTGAACAGGAACATAAACTGGGTCGCGCTTGGCTGAGCATTTTACGCGGTCAGGTACGCCAACTCGAAGACCCTTTGCTCAAAGAATATATTGAGTCCAGTGTTTATCGCCTTGCAGAAAACAGCCAACTCAATGATCGCCGCTTGGAATTTATTATCCTTGCCAGTCCGCAGCTCAACGCCTTTGCAGCGCCTGGCGGCATTGTCGGGGTCAATGGTGGATTGATCCTGCATGCACATACTGAAGCTGAATACGCCTCAGTGATGGCGCACGAACTTGCGCACTTATCACAACGCCACTTTGCCCGCGGCTTAGAAGCACAAAAACGTATGCAAGTGCCATTGATGGCCGCCATGCTCGCTGGGGTGATTGCTGCAGCGGCTGGCGGTGGCGATTTGGGCATGGCTGCGATTGCCTCGACACAAGCTGCGGCTGTTCAAGAGCAGCGACGCTTTTCTAGACAAAATGAGCAAGAAGCTGACCGTATTGGCTTATTAAATTTACAGAAAGCCGGTTTTGATCCGCGTGCCATGCCCAGCATGTTTGAGCGTCTGATGCGCCAATACCGTTACGACCGTATGCCGCCGGAGTTTTTACTAACTCACCCCGTATCTGAATCAAGGATTGCTGACACCCGCAATCGCTCTGAGCAGTTTAATGGTCAAGGCACTCTTGATAGCCTGTACTATCAACTGATTCGCGCACGTGTGCAGCTGACCTTTGAAGAGACACCTGGCTTAGCCCTCAAACGTTTTCGCAGCACGCTTGAAGATGACCCAAATCTTGAAGCGGCACGCTACGGTTTAGTACTGGCATTAATTCGCAGCCGGCGACTGGATGAAGCACTCAGCAACCTAGATATTTTATTAAAGAAAACCCCAGATAGCATTATTTACAACTTAGCCGCCATCGATATCCATCTCAGTCGCAGCCAGTTTACTCAAGCCAATCAACGTGTTGATAGTTTACTGCAGCGCCACCCCAACAGTTTCCCGTTACGCAGCGCAAAATATGAGATTCAGCTAAAACAGAAGGATATTGCTGGTGCCCAACAGACCATCAACCAACTGTTAAAACAGCGGCCCAACGATCCGGACATTTGGTTTGAAGTGGCTGAGATTCGTGGCTTAGCCAATGATATTATTGGCTTACATGAAGCCCGTGCCGAGTATTTCTCACGAGTCGGTGATTACACGCAAGCCATTGAGCAGCTTGATTACGCTAAACGCCGCGCCAGCAATAACTTTCCACGCGCG
>JAVETP010000032.1:0-30786 GCA_034006005.1 Pseudomonas sp. | reverse complement strand
GGGGTCGCGTTACATGTGTGGCATTGTCGGTATTGTCGGAAAATCAAACATTAATCAAGCGCTTTACGATGCGCTTACCGTACTTCAACACCGTGGCCAGGACGCCGCTGGAATGGTGACATCAAAGAATGGACGTTTGTTTCTGCGTAAAGACAATGGCTTAGTGCGTGATGTGTTTCGCACTCGTCATATGAAAGAACTGGTTGGGAATGTGGGTATTGGCCACGTGCGTTACCCCACTGCAGGCAGTTCCAGCAGTGCCGAAGCGCAGCCGTTTTATGTGAACTCGCCGTACGGCATCACCTTGGCGCATAACGGTAACTTAACCAATGCTAAGCAGTTGGCTAAAGAAATTTACCAAGCTGATTTACGTCATGTGAATACCAACTCTGACTCTGAAGTGATGCTCAACGTTTTTGCTAATGAGCTGAGCATTCGCGGAAAATTACAGCCCACAGAAGAAGATATATTCGCAGCCGTCAGCCGTGTGCATGAGCGTTGTGAGGGCGGTTATGCTGTCGTCTCAATGGTGACTGGCTACGGTGTCTTAGGTTTTCGTGATCCCAATGGTATTCGTCCGATTGTCTTTGGTCAGCGTCACACCGCTGAAGGCGTTGAGTATATGATTGCCTCAGAAAGCGTGGCATTGGATGTGCTGGGCTTTACGCTGATCCGTGACCTGGCTCCAGGCGAAGCGGTTTATATCACTGAACAAGGCCAGTTGCACACACGTCAATGTGCGGCGAATCCAGTGCTCAGCCCATGCATTTTTGAACATGTGTACTTAGCACGTCCTGACTCCATTATTGATGGTGTTTCGGTGTATAAAGCACGTTTGCGCATGGGTGAAAAACTCGCTGATAAGATTCTACGCGAACGCCCAGATCATGACATTGATGTAGTGATTCCGATTCCTGATACCAGTCGTACTTCGGCCTTGGAACTCGCTAACCGCATGGGCGTGAAATATCGCGAAGGCTTTGTAAAAAATCGTTATATCGGTCGTACTTTTATCATGCCTGGCCAAGCTGAGCGTAAAAAATCAGTACGCCAAAAACTCAACGCTATTGATCTAGAGTTCCGTGGCAAAAACGTGATGCTGGTGGATGACTCGATTGTACGCGGTACCACCTGCAAGCAAATTATTCAGATGGCCCGTGAAGCCGGCGCAAAAAATGTATATTTCTGCTCTGCAGCACCTGCAGTACGTTATCCAAACGTCTATGGCATCGATATGCCCAGTGTTCATGAGCTGATTGCCCACAATCGTACCACTGAGCAGATTGCTGACTTGATTGGTGCAGATTGGTTGGTTTATCAAGATCTTGAAGACTTGATCGATTCGGTCGGCGGTGGAAAAATCAAAATTGATCAATTTGATTGCGCAGTATTTGACGGTGTCTATGTCACTGGCGATATTGATGAAGAGTACTTGCAACGTATTGAGAGTGAGCGCCAAGACCTTGAAAATACCGAGCAGCATGTGACACAAGTGACCATTGATTTGCATAACAGCTGATGAAGTGATGCTTTAAGCGGTGCCGTTGATTCAACGCACCGCTTAAAGCAATCCTATACTCAAACAGTAATGCTCTATTTAGTTAATCTGAAAATATAAGGTGCAAGTCATGACGATGGATTGGCAAGCAGGTCGACTCGATAGTGATCTCAGTGATGTGGGCTTTGATACTTTAGCGGTGCGTGCAGGTCAGCATCGTAGCTTTGAATCTGAGCACAGTGAAGCCATTTTCACCACATCCAGCTATGTGTTCCGCAGTGCCGCAGATGCTGCCGCAACCTTTGCTGGTGATCGAGATGGCAACGTCTATTCTCGCTACACTAACCCGACTGTACGCACCTTTGAAGAGCGCCTAGCTGCATTAGAAGGCGCAGAGAAGTGCGTAGCAACCGCATCAGGTATGTCGGCGATCTTAGCAACAGTGATGAGCCTGTGCAGTATGGGCGATCAGATTCTTGTTTCACGCAGTATTTTTGGTGCCACGGTCAGCTTGTTTGATAAGTACTGTGCGCGCTTTGGTATTGAGATCACCTATGTGCAGATTGACGATTTAGCCGCCTGGCAAGCCGCTTGCACTGAAAAAACTAAACTCTTCTTTATCGAATCACCTTCCAATCCGCTTGCTGAATTGGCGGATATCCGCGCATTAAGTAAAATCGCTCATGCAGCGAATGCACTGTTGATGGTTGATAACTGTTTCTGCACACCTGTTTTGCAAAAACCATTGGCATTGGGTGCGGATATTGTGATCCATTCAGCCACTAAATATATTGACGGGCAGGGCCGTTGCCTCGGTGGAGCAGTGCTGGGTAACGCTGAGTTGATGAAAGAAGTGGTGGGTTTTTTACGTACCGCGGGCCCAACTATGAGTCCATTTAATGCTTGGGTATTTTTAAAAGGTCTTGAGACTTTACGCCTGCGTATGAATGCACATTGCCAAAGTGCTCAACAGTTAGCGCAGTGGCTTGAGCAGCAGCCTAAAATCAAAAAAGTGTACTATGCCGGTTTGCCAAGCCACCCTCAGCACGAGTTGGCTAAGCAGCAACAAAGTGCATTTGGTGCCGTGGTCAGCTTTGAGGTTGAAGGCGGTAAGGACGCAGCATGGCGCTTTATTGATGCCACTCGCGTGATTTCTATCACCGCAAACCTAGGCGATACCAAAACCACCATTACTCATCCAGGCACCACCACGCATGGCCGCTTACCCGCTGCAGAGCGTGAAAAAGCAGGTATTCACGATGGTTTGATTCGTGTAGCAGTTGGGTTGGAAGAGATTGCTGATATTCAGGCTGATTTGCAGCGTGGACTTGATGCGTTGTAACTGAGCATATTTGTTTGCTGCAGAACCCGCTACTGAATGAACTGACCCCAAAAAGTTGGACTGACTTTTTGGGGTTTTTTATTGCTTGTTAAGCTCGTATTAATTGGTTGAGCTTAGGCTTGTTGTAGATTTCGCAAGCCATGCTTATACAATTGCCAGGATACGAGTCCCGCGGCGATATTGCCCATCAGCACTCCGGTATATAAGCCGCTCATACCCGCTAACGTAGCACCGAGCCATAGGGCTGGTAAGTAGCAGGCAAATAAGCGTAAGGTTGAGATCAGTACCGCACGCATCGGCATCCCCAGCGCATTCGAGACTGACACCATCAGCATACAGACGCCAAGTGCGGCGTAACTGATGGGTACCCAGAGCATATAGCTCATCAGATATATTTCGGACTCTTGGTTAGGCGCTAAAGCGGGAGCAATCAGCCCGCGACTGATCATCCAAAACAAACCCACCACGACTTGTAAGCCAATCACAAAACGCACTGCAGTGATCACTAGGCTATGCACACGCTCTAATTGCTGTGAGCCCAATAAGCGACCGACCATCGGCGGTAAAGCCATGGTCAACGCCAATACAATAACAATGGAGAACAACTCTAAACGACTGCCTAAGGTCCAGGCAGCAATGGCTGAGGCGCCAAATCCAGCGATTAAGCGTGTGGCTAATAATGAAGCCGCACCGGGCATCAATTGACTGAGCATGGCTGGAGCGCTGGTATTAAAAATATCACGCAGGGCAGGGCCTGTTGGAAGTTTTTTTGCATCAAATGCCAGCCATTTACGCTTGAAAATTCTTGAGTACATAATCGATGAGCCGATCAGGCAGGCGACAATGGTGGCATAGGCTGCGCCGGGTAAACCCCAGTCAAAAGTAAAGATAAACAATGGATCCAACAGCATATTGAGCACGCTGGTAACCACCATCATAAAGCCGGGTAAACGTGTATCGCCATTCGCACGCGAGATGCTATTAGCAAAATATAATAAGGCGGCCATCCACGCACTGGTCAGCCAAGGTAACCAATAGCTTTCGGTAAATGGCAATAGCTCAGGGCTGGCACCTAGGGCGCTGAGCACAGGCATACGCAGCAGCCAAATCAATGCACATAACAGTAACGACACGCAGCTGCCTGCCAGTACCACCAGTCCACCCATATACTTTGCACGTTCAGGCTTGCCGGCACCGAGCGCTCGTGAAATCAGTGCTGTTGCGGCGATACCAATACCAATTTGGACACCCGTCAGCAGTTGCTGTAAAGGTAAGGAAAACCCCAGGGCAGCCAGTGGTTGCATGCCCAGCATACTGATGTAAATACTGTCTACCAACTGGAAGCTCATCATGGCAACCACACCAAAGAGCATCGGCCAGGTCATGCTAAATAAAGCGCGGGGAAGCGATTGGTCAGCTAAATATTTTTTCTGCATAAAACTCGTATTCATAGGGGGTGCAAAGCCTGACCTAATCCACTCAGGTAGGGCCGTCTAACTATAGAAAACTTCACCAGATCAGGTGGAGTCATGTCAAAGGTTTGATGACTCGCTATGGTAGCACTCCTATGGCCTTTGTGTGATGCTGGCTGCATAGCGTCTTAGCAATACAATTAAGAGGAACAATGGTATGAGTCAGCAGCAAAAAGTGGCTTTTTCTGTATTGGATTTAGCATCACGTAAAGACACCGATCAAGGCCCAGCGCCTGCTTTGCAGCGTTCTTTAGCCTTAGCGCAGCATGTTGAAGCCTTAGGCTTTACCCGTTTCTGGGTCGCTGAACATCACAATATGGATGCCATTGTCAGCTCCGCCACTGCGGTATTAATTGGCTATTTGGCTGCCGGCACACAGAGTATTCGTGTCGGTGCAGGCGGGATTATGCTGCCTAACCACCCTCCATTAGTGGTTGCTGAGCAGTTTGGTACCCTGGAAGCCTTATATCCGGGGCGTATTGATTTAGGACTGGGTCGTGCACCGGGCACCGATCCTGTGACTGCGCGCGCCTTGCGTAAAGATCGCAGTGGCAGTGCCGATGACTTCCCTGCAGAAGTGGCTGAGCTGCAAGGGTTTTTAGGACCGCGCCGAGCAGGTCAGCAAGTGATCGCTATGCCTGGAGTGGACAGTCATGTCCCCATCTGGTTGTTAGGCTCTAGTTTGTTCAGTGCGCAACTTGCTGCAGAGAAAGGCTTACCCTATGCCTTTGCTTCGCACTTTGCGCCGCGCATGATGATGCAGGCGATTGAGTTGTACCGTCGTCATTTTAAGCCGTCAGCTGTTTTAGCTCAGCCGTATGTGATGCTCGGTGTGCCCTTGGTTGCAGCCGATACCGATGAGCATGCTGATTTTTTAGCCACGACCACCTATCAGCGGATTCTAGCTTTGATTCGCGGAAAAAGTATGTTGCTGCGCCCACCGGTCGAAAGTATGCGCGGCTTATGGATGCCGAATGAAGAGCACACTGTGAATGAGTTTTTAAGTATGGCAATGATTGGCAGTGCAGAGACTATCAAGCAGAAGATGCAGGTGTTATTGCAACACACCCAAGCCGATGAGCTGATTTTTACCTGTGATTTGTATGAGCATGCTGACCGTTTACGCTCATTTGAGATTCTGGCCGAGTTACAGAGCTCGTCCGTAACGACATCAGTGTAGAGGCAGGCCATGCCTGCGATCGCGGTCTTTCCAGCAATATAAATTGTTGGTCAACACCGCAGATCGTAGGCATGGCGTTCTCTTGTAAAAGCATTGCGCGTTGCAATCGGCTGTCTAATTAACGCGGTTTCGCCGGTGACTTACTTTTGCCACCTTTGCTTTCGGGTTTTTTTCTTCTGTCAGCACGCAGCTTAGCTTCAGCGGCTGCTTTGGCTTGCTCACGTTTATGCCACTGAGGTTTATCATCAGCTGCACCTGTGGCGCGCGGCGGTAAGCCGGTGTGCTGAGTCAGCAGAGGACGTGCCGCTTTCTCGCCTTTAGCAGGGGTCGAGTTTTTCCGGCGCGCACTGCGGTAGTCATCAGACTGTGGCTGATGGGCAGAGATCAGATGCTGTTTACCTTCACCAATTAAGTCAGTACGGCCCATGCGGATCAGTGCTGCATGAATCTGCGCCCATGATTTTGGATCGTGATAGCGTAAGAAGGCTTTATGCAAACGGCGCTGCTCTTCGCTTTTTACAATTTCCATCGCTGGGCTTTTGTAAGTGACTTTACGCAGCGGGTTTTTACCTGAGTGGTACATCGCCGTTGCGGTCGCCATCGGTGAAGGGTAAAAGGCCTGCACTTGGTCAGCACGGAAGTTATTACTTTTCAGCCAGAGCGCTAAGTTGAGCATATCTTTATCGGTGGTACCTGGGTGCGCAGCGATAAAGTAGGGAATCAAATATTGCTCTTTGCCCGCTTCTTTAGAGAAACGTTCAAACATCTTACGGAAACGCTCGTAGCTACCAATGCCGGGCTTCATCATATGATCAAGCGGGCCTTCCTCGGTGTGCTCAGGAGCGATTTTTAAGTAGCCACCGACGTGGTGAGTGACGAGCTCGCGCACATACTCAGGGGATTCCACCGCCAAGTCATAGCGCAGGCCTGAGGCAATCAACACTTTTTTCACGCCGGGTAGAGCGCGCGCTTTGCGGTACAGCTCAATCAAAGAACTGTGGTCAGTGTTCAGGTTGGGGCAAATACCCGGGAATACGCAGGATGGCTTACGGCACGCCGTTTCAATTTCCTTGGTCTTACAGGCTAAGCGGTACATATTCGCTGTTGGCCCACCGAGGTCAGAAACCACGCCGGTAAAGCCCGGAACTTTGTCACGCATATCTTCAATTTCTTGCAGAATCGACTCATGCGAGCGGTTCTGAATAATGCGGCCTTCGTGCTCAGTAATTGAGCAGAAGGTACAGCCGCCAAAACAGCCACGCATAATATTGACTGAGAAACGAATGGTTTCGTAGGCGGGAATTTTTTCCTTACCATACTTAGGGTGTGGCACACGTGCATAAGGCAGGCCAAACACATAGTCCATTTCATCTGTGGTCAATGGAATCGGTGGTGGATTGAGCCAGATATCTTGGTTCTCATGACGCTGAACGATAGCGCGCGCATTACCCGGGTTGGTTTCTAAGTGCAGCACACGGTTAGCGTGGGCATAGAGCACGGGGTCGTTGCGTACTTTTTCAAAGGACGGAATCCGAATTACCGTGCGTTCACGCGTCAGCAGAGGGTGATCCATCAGCTGCACCACTTGCACATCGTTGTGCTCTGCTGTTTGACCGGCTTGCTGCTCAACGGCACAGGCTTCGGTGTCCTGCGTATTCACATAGGGGTTGATAATGCGATCAACACGGCCTGGACGGTCAATACGAGTGGAGTCCAACTCAAACCAGTCCGTCGGTGTGTTACGACGAATAAAGGCCGTACCGCGGATATCATCAATATCAGTAATCGACTCGCCCCGCGAGAGACGTTGCGCCACTTCAACGATGGCGCGCTCAGCATTACCGTACAGCAGGATATCGGCGGTCGCGTCCATCAGAATCGAGCGGCGTACGCTGTCTTGCCAGTAGTCGTAGTGAGCAATACGGCGCAACGATGCTTCAATGCCACCTAAGACAATGGGTACGTGACTGTAAGCTTCTTTACAGCGCTGGCTATAGACTAAGCTGGCGCGGTCTGGACGTTTACCGGCTTGGCCACCCGCAGTATAAGCGTCGTCAGAACGCATTTTGCGATCAGCGGTATAGCGGTTGATCATTGAGTCCATATTGCCGGCGGCAACACCGAAGAATAGATTCGGCTCGCCCAACTGCATAAAGTCGTCTTTTTCGCGCCAATCAGGTTGGCTGATAATGCCCACGCGGAAACCTTGAGCTTCCAACACGCGACCAATCACCGCCATACCAAATGAAGGGTGGTCGACGTAAGCGTCTCCGGTCACAATAATGACATCGCAAGAATCCCAGCCCAGCTGATCCATTTCTTCGCGAGACGTCGGTAAAAAAGGAGCGGGACCAAAGCATTCCGCCCAGTATTTAGGGTAGTCGTATAAAATTTTAGCAGCGTGCATGAAAATGACCTATATCAAGATCGGCGAAATATAGCATAAATAAGCTAAATAGAGACAGTGTCTCTGTATGCGGGAGTAGATTGTCTGCATGTGATAAGGTGCGTGCGCATTGAACGCATAAGAGGATCCGTTCAATGGAGATAAAGGTGTTGGGCTGCTAAGACCGATCATGGCTAAAGCGGTCATTATGACTGACAGTTTAGTGTTTCTGGGTGCTCAATATAGGCTTGATACACACATGGAGGACTGATTATGAATACTCAGCAGCGTTCGCAAGCGCGTGATAAGGCTATGCGTAATACCAGTGTTGTGGGAGCAATAGTCAACTTAGCATTGACGATAGCTAAAGTTTTTTTTGGAATTGTTGGCCAATCGCATGCGTTAATTGCCGATGGGATTCACTCGTTAGCCGATTTAAGCACAGACTTAATGGTCTGGTTTGCCGCCAAATACAGCAATCAACCGGCAGATAAAGAGCACCCCTACGGGCATGCACGGATTGAAACAGCCTTTACCGTGGGTTTAGGCGTGGTGTTAATCGTGACTGCGGTCGGGATCGTGATTGATTCTGGACAGCGGTTGCTCAACCCCGATACCTTGTTACAGCCCACCCCTATTGTGCTGTTAATTGCGGCTATTTCTATTTTTGCCAATGAGGGTCTTTATCAGTACACCATGCGCGTCGCACGTGAGTATAAATCAGGTTTATTGATGGCCAATGCTTGGCATCACCGCTCAGACGCGATCTCGTCCATCGTGGTGTTGGTGGGTGTAGCAGGTAGCTTAATGGGTGTGCCTTATCTGGATGCCTTTGCTGCACTGGGCGTGGCCTTTATGATTGGTAAAATTGGTTGGGATCAAGCTTGGTCATCCATTCGCGAGTTAGTGGATACCGGTATGGAGCCTAAAACCAGTGCTGCGATTGAGCGTATTATCGAAAATATCGAAGGCGTGCAGGGCGTGCATATGCTGCGCAGTCGCCGGATGGGTGGCAGCTATCTGATTGATGTACATATCGAAGTTGATGAGCGTTTAAGTGTGTCAGAAGGGCATAAGATTGCCGAATATGTGCGCTTAAAATTGATTGAGTCGGATAAAGATATCAGTAATGCTTTGGTGCATATTGATCCTGAAGATGATTCGTTAGATTTGCTGTGCAGAGGCTTACCACTGCGACGTGAAGTCTTGGCGGACTTACGCGCTGCTTGGGATGGCGAAGTCGATGCAGCTGATTGTGGTTCAGTCACGTTGCATTATCTAAGCGGTAAAGTGCATGTGGATTTAGTACGGCAGATGAGTGAAGCCGATGAGACTGCACACAACTTATGCCTGCGTCTAAAAGATAAGGCACAGACGCTCGACTATATTGGTCAGGTGCGTATTTACTATCAGTTCCCAGAACTCAATTAATGTTGTAATACATACCGCTGTAGCGTTCTGCTGCAGTGGTATGCACCTCTTCAATCTCTCCCGAAAAGAACACCCATGACAGTCACAGTACGCAGACACACTCCGACCCGTTTTGGCGGCATGATGATTATTGCTGGTACCGCGATTGGTGCCGGAATGCTGGCCAATCCAACCGCAACCTCAGGCGTGTGGTTTCTTGGCTCTGTGGTGGTGCTGTTGTATGTATGGCTGTGTATGTATCTATCAGGTTTGATGCTGCTGGAAGCTACACTGCATTTCCCCCAAGGCGCCAGCTTCCATACGGTGGTGCGAGGCTTGCTGGGCCCCAGCTGGAGTGTGGTCACCGGCTTAGCTGTGACTTTTGTGCTGTACTCGCTGACCTATGCGTATATTTTTGTTGGTGGTGGGCTGACGCAAAACAGTTTAATCAATATCAGCGCTTGGTTCACCGATCAGCCTCTGCAGGTCTCCCGAGAATGGTCTTCGGTGGTGTTTTTACTGGTACTGGCCACTTCGGTATGGATCTCTACCAAGGTCGTGGATCGCTTTGCTACCATTTTAATGGCGGGCATGTTGGTCAGTTTCTTTCTCTCGACCGGATCGCTGCTGAACAGTGTCACGCCCATAGTGTTGTTTGATAGTCATGCAACTGCTGAGCAAAGCTATTGGCGTTATGCGTGGGCGGCTTTGCCGGTGTGTTTGGCATCTTTTGGTTTTCACGGCAATGTGCCCAGTTTGGTCAGTTATTACAATAAGCAGGCTCAACCCGTGGCGCGTAGTATTTTATGGGGCTCACTGTTAGCGCTGGCTATGTATTTGCTGTGGCAATTAGCCGTGCAAGGCAACTTACCGCGCAGTGAGTTTGCGCCAGTGATTGAAGCCGATGGCGATGTGAGCGCCTTGCTTGCCGCATTAAATACCTATGTCACCACCGATGCAGTCGCACGTTTTTTAAATGCCTTTGCCTTTATGGCGATTGCCAGCTCGTTTTTAGGTGTGACCTTGGGGCTGTTTGATTATCTGCGTGATTTGTTTGGCTTCGCGGATACCGCCTTGGGTCGCTTAAAAACCGCAGCAGTGACTTTTTTACCCCCGCTGATCGCGTGCTTGGTGTTCCCAACCGGCTTTGTCAAAGTGATGGGTTATGTCGGATTGATGGCTGCGATTTGGGCGGCGCTGATCCCCGCGTTACTGGTGCGCGCTTCACGCAAACGTTATAGCCAAGCTGCGTATCAGGTACGCGGTGGGGCTTGGTTGATTGGCTTTGTGGTGATCTTTGCGCTGACTGTGTTTTGTGTGCAAATTTTGCTACTGATGAACTGGCTGCCCTTATTTAAGGGCTAAGCCAGTTATGGGTCTAGCTTACTTGTTTTTAGGGCAGTTTTTAGCTTTACGGTAACCCGCTTTAATCGCTTCAGCTTCGCTGCTGAACGTTTTGATATTGCTAGGTTTGCTTGCGTTATAGCCAGGGCAGTTATCAAGGTGATAGATCTTGCTGTTGGTGTTACCGCGAATGGGCTGTACGCCTGCTTTACTGTTCTGTTGGGCTGGCGCTTTTTTGCTTGTTGCTGGTACAGCACTGACAACACCGGCAGCGCTATTGCGATGGCCTAAGCTCCACGTGTTGGTGCCGGTCACAAAGCCGTTACTGTGGCCCATAATCTTAGCAATACGACGATCACGCTCGCGCTCCCAAGTGGTCACTGGGAACTGTTTGTCCCATGCCATAAAGAGACGCTGCTGTTGCTCGCTCATGCTTAGGTTATAGCGATCATGCATATACATCATAATCCGTGCGGCCATGCCTTTAGCTTCATCGCGCGGCTCAAAGACACGCGCTTTAAAGTCCACCTTGCTCTGGCATTGGCCATGCTGCAGAGGAGTGCTGGGTAATGCACCAAAACGGTAATTGGAACGGTCGGCATTCAGCTCACCAATGGCAACGGTGATGTTATGCAGGTTGGCTTCCATGGCGCTAAACACTGGGTCGGTCTTGTTGCAGTTGCTGCGCCCGCCGTTTTGCCAGCATTGACGTTGTTGCCCGAGCCAGCTCGCTGGCACCACATGCTCAATTTCTGTACGTATACCACGCGTGGGTATAACGCGAATTTCGTAACCGCAGCGTTCAGGCTGTATACGTCCGCCAGTTTTACCGACCCACTCCCAATCACAACCACAGTAAAAGGTGCCAAGCGCGCCGTCTTGGTTCTGATCAAAGTAGATGTTTTTTTTCAGCGCGACCTTGGCTTGGGCGAATGTTTTGGGTCCTTCAGCAAAGGCAAAGGATGTAAACAAGGTGGCCACTGACAGCGCGCAAGCAGTCAAGAATGAGCGAGTGAAGCGTAGAGACACATTAAATCCTTAAAACACGTTAAACCAAGAGGCGGGTTGAGTCGCCAAGAGGCTTATGTTTTTTGAGTGGTGTAGGGGGAGTAAAATGTGACGTAGTTCACATTAATTGGCGCAATCATATAGCGAGATGCGACTAAAGCAAAATGCCTTGATGGCTATTTGGCAGCATTGATTGAGTCAATATAACGTCAGGCAAGCCACAAGGCCTTTTGCTATCGGGCGTAAAAACGGGTTGTTTGCAGATACCCGTTGCAGTTCTAGCGTCAGGGTTACCTGTTACTCATGAGAACAGCCAAAGCCAACAACTTAGAACCTTCATCTTACGTCCAGATGCTTTTTCGTTGCGGCTTCGCTTTTACAGTTTATTTAGAGAGTTTCTGTTTCTTTGCAGTCTTTTGTATTTCTTTCCAAGCCATCATCAGTTTTTGTCTGCGGGTTTTGTTTTTTGCTGTAAAAATGGCTAAGAGTGCAATCATTAAAGCAAGAATAAGACTTATAACTTCTTCCGGTGTATCTGGCAGGCTGAAGCCCGTATCAGGCGTGATGATTGTGACTACGCTTTCATCCAATTTAGCATTGCCAAGCGTCATATAGACGGGTGCATGATCAGACATATGTTTACGGCTATCTTTATGGTTTAACTTTAATATTTTGGGGAATGAAATAATCCCTGCTTGGCTGATTTTTAGTTTTGTATCGCGGTCGACCCAGATGTTGTCGTACAGGTTGGCATATTTGCCATTTTTTTCAGAGAGGGTGCTGGCACCTTCGGTAATTAAAGGTTTTGCGTACCTTTTTAAGGCGCTCCACGCTTCGTGGGTGGGTGGCATATTAAAGTCACCTGCAACCACTATGGATGTGCTTGGGTAAGTCTTTTGCATCCAACGCCAGTAGTCGGCTAAAGCTTGAATCTCAGGAGTTCGGTCTTTAACACTTTGGCCGTAGAGGATATGTATTGTGCCCACCGCCAGTTCGCTACCGTCATGTTTTGATCTGAATTTTGCCGATAAGGGTTCGCGAATAAAGCGATCCCCCTTATCTGGGTAGACCTTATGGCTTTGAACGGACTCAACTGCAGAGTTGCGCCATAAGAACGCATACATTTCTTTATAGCTTTTTGTGCCGACTGGGTGCGAGATTAAATAGCTCCATTGTTCATCGGTATGTTTTTCGACTGCTTTTTTAAGTCGTAATACACCGTCCTCAGTCATAACTTCCTGTATCGCCAGTAAATCAACCTTGCCTGCGATAGCCGCTAAACCCGTGTATTTTTTGTGATCACCGTGACCTAAGTGCTGAATATTCCATGAGGCAAAAATAATGTCACTGGCATAGGCGTAAGCAATAGGCGCAAATGAGCCAAACAGTACAAATATCGTTAAAAGAAATGTTCTGTACTGATTGTTTAAACAAGGTAAAAAAAACACAGGTTTCATGTTTCCTATAAAAGTGAGATGAAGTGGTCGTATATTTTGAGTGAGGTGGGACTACAGCCCGTAATGTGACCGAGTTCACATTACGGGCGCAATCATATAGCCAGATGTGACTAAATCAAAATGCTGGAGTGGCTATTGCGCGGTATTGGAGGGGGCAATGCGGGTGCAGAATGGATCGGTAGGATACGACACGCTCTATATGGAGGCTGTTTAGATTGCTAAAAAGCGATTGGGAAGACCTATTTAAAAGCTTATATCTAAATGGTGCTATACAATTATGCTTGCTTACTTCGAGCATATACCGTTAGCTTCACCCCCATATAAATCCTTAAGAGCACAAGGCATACATTATGCGCACCATTTGGAATAAGTTTTCTTTGCGTTTACGCTTGTTTTTGTCTTTTGGTGTGCTGCTAGCACTGATGATTACCCTGTCTTTAGTACTGCAATCAACGTTTTATGCGCAAAACCGAGTGACACGCTTGCTTGAGCAAGATATGCCGACACAGCTGCAGCAGCTGTCAGCAGAAGTCACCTTGAAGTTGGCGCCGAGTATTGAAGCGGCACAGAGCTTGGCGACCAATACCTATATTAAAAGTTGGGTCAAAAATGGTATGCCTGCATCTGAACTGCCTTTAGTGCAAGAACAGATGGCTGTTGTCTACAAGCAGTTGGATGCTGAAGCGGTTTTTTTAGCCAGCAATGATAGCGAGAATGTTCGTTACTATTACTTGCAAGAGGGCGGCTTAAAACAGCGACAAATCTTACCGGGAGTCGATCAAGATGCTTGGTATTTTAATTATATCAACAGCAATTTGTCGCATGAGCTCAATCAGATTAACAATGATTTTACCGGTGGCGAGTCGAAAACGTTTATCAGTTATAAGAGCATAGAGCACAACGCTGCAGGACATCCGATCAGTGTGGCGGGTATCGGCTTAAATATGAATAATCTGGAAGAGATTATCAATGCTTACCGCTTTCGTAAAAATGGTCGAGCATCGTTAGTCAATCAGCAAGGTCATGTGCAAGTCAGTGCGGCGGATTCGTTTGTGTCGAACCTCAGCGCTACACCTCGACTGCAAGCGCTGCTGGATAAAAAAGATGCCATCATCGAAGAAATTGATTATAAAGGTCAGCAGCTGTTTATTGGTACCGTGTGGGTTGCTGATTTACAGAGCTATTTGGTGATTGAAGTACCGCGCAGTGACTTTATTGCTCCGATCAAAGCTCTGTTGTACCAGTCGTTAATGATTGGTGCGTTGCTGTTATTTATAAGCTTACTGCTGCTGTATCCGTTGGCGATATCGTTAACGCGTCCACTGACTCTGTTCCAGCGCCAACTTGTCACCATCACACGCACCTTGGATTTATCACAACGGGTCGAAACCACAGACCAAGCTGAACTGGGTGAATTAGCCGCACAAACCAATAGCCTGTTAGAGCGCTTATCTTTTGCGATCAATGGTGTACAGAACAGTTCCAATCGCTTAACCGATACGGCGCACAACTTGGCGTATACCGCAGGCTTGGTCAGTCATAACACTGATAAGCAACAAGAAGTCAGTCAGTCGATGGCGGCAGCGGTGGAAGAGATGTCATCCTCTGTAGCTGAGATCACCTCGACCATGGAAGAGCTGTCTGCGTCTTCAACCCAAATTGCCGATTACTCACAGTCGGTGGTTGAAGTGGCCAATATCACCTTGGAAAGCAGTAAGAAAGGTGCTGGCGCCATGCAGAATTTGCAGTCACGTATGGCGGAAATTCATAAGGACAGTGAACACAGCCTTGATGAGATTGTGCAACTGGGTCGCAAATCGAAAGAAATCAGTAAGGTGATGGATTTAATTAATACCTTGGCTGATCAGACTAAATTGATTGCCTTTAACGCAGCCTTAGAGGCGTCCAGTGCTGGTGAGTCCGGTAAGCGTTTTTCTGTGGTGGCCAGTGAGATCCGTCGTTTAGCCGATAGCGTGACGGACTCCACACATGAAATTGAAGATCGTATCCAAGAAATTCAAGATGCCATCAATCGCTTAGTGATCACCTCTGAAAAAGGCGCCAGTTCAATTGAGATGGGTATGCAGGTCAGTTCAGAAACAGCTCAAGACCTGAATGCCTTGGTGCAAGCTGCCAGTAAAACCAGCAGTGCGGCGCAGCAGATTTCGATGTCGACACGCCAACAG
This sequence comes from Pseudomonas sp., assembly GCA_034006005.1. Taxonomy (GTDB): domain Bacteria; phylum Pseudomonadota; class Gammaproteobacteria; order Pseudomonadales; family Pseudomonadaceae; genus Denitrificimonas. Next base: position 15,503 of record JAVETP010000032.1, on the reverse strand, counting down.
AAAACAGCCAGCAGCCAAGTGGTAACAGCGCTACGTGATATTGCCAATGCCAGTATGTATAACGCCCAATCAGTACGCAGCATCACGGATATCAGTGAAGATATGATCCATATGTCAGGTGAACTGAATCAGTTGGTGAGCGAATTTAAAACGGCGAAGCCAGACCAGTAATATAGGTCGCGCAGCATCAGGGAGTTGAAAGCAATGATGGCAGCTAAGGTGATACGGGTTCTGATCGTTGATGATAGTCCTGTTGCACGCGATATCTTACGCGATTTGCTTACAGGACAAGACGGGATCGAAGTGATTGCTGAGGCCACTAATGGCCAAGAAGCAGTCGATTTGGTTGAAAAGCTGCGCCCTGATCTAGTGACGATGGATTTAAATATGCCAGTAATGAGTGGCATGGAGGCCATTGTGCAGATTATGTACAACAAGGCTGTTCCGATCTTAGTGGTCAGTAATGAGTCCGATGCTGAATTAGCCTATCAGGCCATCAGTTCGGGCGCGCTAGAAGTGATCGCCAAGCCGCGCTATACCGCGGAAGAAGCTGAGAGTTTTGCCGATAAAGTGCGTTTATTGGCCGGCGTATCGGTGATCACTCGTATGCGCCAGCGTTATCTAGCAGAACCGGAGCAAGTGGCGCCGGTCGCCTATCAGCGGTCCAGTGCAGTGCCCTCGGATGTACAGCAGGTGTTTGTGATTGCTTCCTCGACAGGAGGGCCGCAAGCTCTGGCCAGTGTGCTGCCACAGTTACCGATTGATTTTCCAGCACCGATTCTGATTGCTCAACATATCAGTGATGGTTTTATTGATGGCATGGCGCAGTGGTTATCAGGCTTGTGTCAGCTACCGGTGAAAGTGGCTGAAAACGGAGAGGTATTGCGCAGCAGTTGTGTGTATTTATCGCCACCGGAGCAAGATTTAACCGTCACGGCTGGGCGCTGCTTGGCATTAACTCAACGCAATGCAAAGGATATTTACCGTCCCAGTTGCGATGCGCTACTCACTTCGGTGGCCGATGTGTTTGGTTCGCAAGCCGTTGGCATCATTATGACCGGTATGGGCCGTGATGGCGCTAAAGGGATGCGTGCTATTTATAACAAAGGCGGTATCACCCTGGCGCAAGATGAAGCCAGTTCGGTGATTTACGGTATGAATGCTGAGGCGGTCAACCTGGGTGTGATTCAGCGTGAAATTCCATTGGCGTCTATTGCCAATGAAATGTTACAGATTGTGGGCTTGCCGCGAACCAATGAACGCACGCTGTTATCGCGAGGCGATGCATGAGTGCGTCGTTGCTGTCCTTTAAGAAAATGATCTACGCTCATTGTGGTTTAGTGCTTGAGGGTATTGCCGAAGACCGTTTACGTAAAATTCTCCAACACAATAGCAAGCAGGCCGGCTGTGCAGATTTAAATGCATACGAGCGATTGGTGCGCAGTGATCAGGAGCAGTTTGATGCGCTTGTATGCCAGCTGACCGTCAATGAAACCTACTTCTTTCGTGAGCCCGAGCAGCTTAAATTACTGACTGATGTGTTAATCCCCCAGGTTTTAGCGCGTAAAACTCCGGGCCAACCGGTACGTATTTTAAGTGCAGGGTGTTCGTCCGGCGAAGAGCCTTATAGCTTAGTGATGGCGCTGTATGAAATCTACGGTGAAAAAACCACTGAGCTGTTTCAGATTGATGCTGGCGATCTTGATCAAAACGTACTCAATAAAGCCCAGGCGGCTGTCTATTCAAAGTTTTCGTTTCGTGGTGTCGACAGTGCCGTACGTCAGCGTTATTTTCAGCCGCAAGTTCAAGGCTATAAATTGGCTGAGCATATCCGCACGCAGGTTAACTTTTATCAGTTGAATTTGTTGGCTGCACAGTTTCCTGCTGAGTTGGTCGACTATGACATTATTTTTTTCCGCAATGTGTCAATTTATTTTGACTTGGCCACGCGTAAGCTGATTCAGCATAAGTTTTATAAACTGATGAATCAGCACTCTATTTTGTTTTTAGGCAGTTCAGAAACCATGGGCAATGACCTGGGTGTCTTTGAACTGGTTGAGCATGCCGGTCAGTATGTCTTTATCAAAGGCGACGCTTATCGCCCCACGGTCAATCATGCGGTCAGTTGGACTCAAAAATCCGCTCATCCAAGACTTGATATTGATGATCAGCACAGCTCGCTTGTCACGTCTAAAAAGCCGGACACTGCTGCTAACCATGCGCACTCGCTAGAGTTGAATGCTCAGGTTGAATCGGAGAGCGTTGAAGACCGTCGTATCGTTGCTTTAGAAAGAATTCAGCAGTTGTTATCGATCGGCGAACAACACCGAGCCATGCGCCTGTTGGAACGTTTTCCAGTGCCGATTGCTGAAGATTATGGTGCTTGCTTACTCAAAGGTTGGTTGCTGCTCAATCAGCAAGCCTTTATTGAGGCGGATCAACTGTTAGATCATGCTTTAAATATTGAGCCTTGGTCGGTGGATGCCATGCTGATGAAAGGTCTGCTGTACAAATGGCAGAAGCAGCCAGCACAGGCCTGTCAGTGGCTTAGGAAAGTGATTTACAGTTGCCCAGAATGTTGGCCGGCACATTTTTATTTGGCTGATACCTTACGCAGTGAAGAGCAGTGGGCTGCGGCCATTCAATCCTATCAAACTGTGTTGCGCATATTTGCCGCCGGTGCAGTCAAGAATAACTGCATCACTTGGATTCCTATACCTTTGGACGCCAATGATGCGCAGTTTTTAAGTCAGCGTCATATCAAGCAGCTGACCGTTGCCTTACACACCACACAAGTGGATGATTAATTATGGCTCTTGATATTAAAAAGTTTATTGGACGCTTTGTTGATGAAGCCCAAGATCATCTCGGTCAATTAAACAGTGGCTTGTCAGCTTTAGAGCATGGTGCGGCCAGTGCAGAGCAAGTCAACAGCTTGTTTCGCTCAGCGCACACGCTAAAAGGCTCATCACGTATGCTGAAGCTGGAGCCTATTACTCAATTGGCGCACAGTTTAGAAGACTTACTCAGTGCGCTACGTGAGCAGCAGGTGCAGGTCAATCACACGGTGATGGATGCACTCTACCAAGGCGTAGATGCGTTATCGGACCAAGTGGAGCAGCTGCATAAAAGCGGACAGGTGGTAGAGCTGAGCGCAGCGCAAAGTCAGTTATGCCAACAGCTCACTGCGCTGGCTCAAGGTCAGGCTATAGAAACGGATGTGCAAGCCTCAACTGTGCCCGCAGCAGGTAAACCATCGAGTGCGCCTGAAAGCCAAAGTGAGAGCGTCGCTCCGCTACTTGTTACCAGTGACACGGTGCGGGTCAAGCTGACGAAACTCGATGAGTTAATCAAGTTGATGGGCGAGCTCAGCGCCAGCCATGCGGGAATGCATGAGTTAGTGGCGACCGCACGTCGTCTTGAGCAGCAGTTTCAGCATCAAGCGCGAGGAGAGCTGCCTAAAGCCATGCGCCAGTTCACCTGTGATATACGCGATATTGTCGTATCACAAGACAGCTTGACCCAAGAACTGCATGACCGAGCCTTACAGATGCGTATGCTGCCACTGGCGATTGTATTGAATCCCGCAGCGCATTTAGTGAGGGAGATGGCACGCTCATTAGGCAAGCAAGTCGACTGTCGCATTTATGGCAGCGAGATCGAGCTGGATCGACAAATGATTGATCAGTTGGCTGACCCTATTATTCACTTGCTCCGCAATGCTTTAGATCATGGGATTGAAACACCGGAGCAGCGTGAAAAATCAGGTAAATCACCGCAAGGATTATTACAGATTCGTGCGCGTTTAGATTCAGGCTGGGTGGTGTTGGACATTCGTGATGATGGCGTGGGTTTATCAGTGGACGCCATTCGTGAAAAAACCTTAAAGAAAGGTTTATACAGTAGCGAACAATTACAGGATATGAACGACCAGCAAATCATCGATTTGATTTTTCTGCCGGGTTTCTCCACCAGTGCGATTATTACTGACGTTTCAGGGCGTGGGGTCGGACTGGATGTGGTCAAGCGCTCTATTGTCGATCAGTTACAAGGCCTGATCAGTATTCAGACAGCACGAGGCGAGGGTACGTGCTTTACCTTGCGCCTGCCTTTATCACTGGCCATTATGCGTGTGTTACTGATTCGAGCCGGTGCGCAAGTGTTGGGCTTTACCGGACAATATGTCACTGAGCTCTTAAGAGTGGAGCCCAGCGCTTTAATCCGTGTGGCGGATCGTAATGCGGTGATTATTCGCAACGAGTTTGTGCCTGTGGTGAAATTAGCCGATTTGCTTAATTTGCCGCCCGACACCGCAGTGAAAAAAACCGTGCAGCGTGACTCGCAAAGATTACTTTTGTTGGTGATTCGAGTGCATACAGAAAAGCTCGCACTGCATGTGGATGAACTACTTGATGAGCGTGACCTAGTGATTCAGCAACTGCCTGAACATTTACGGAGTACGCCATTGATTTCTGGGATGGTCACTCGTGGCCAAAACGAGTTAGTGAGTTTACTGCATGTGCCCTATGTGCTCGATCTCGCACGTAAAACTCGACAAGCCGTCAGTGCCGCTGCAAGTCCAGACGCACAAAAAGCCAAGAAGCGCATTCTGGTGGTTGATGACTCGCTCAATACCCGAGAAATAGAGCGCGATGTCTTAGAGGCCTGGGGCTACCATGTCACCTTGGCTGAACATGGTGCTGAAGGGTTACAAAAAGCACTGGCTGAGAATTTTGATGCGGTGTTAACGGATGTGGAAATGCCAGTGATGGATGGGTTTACCTTAACGGCTCGTCTACGTGAGGATGATAATTACCGTCATAAGCCAATTATTATCATTACTTCCAGAGAGAAAGACAGTGATCGCCGCCGCGGTATCGAAGTGGGCGCTGATGCTTATATCGTTAAAGGTAGTTTTGATCAGAACAGTTTAGTCGACACACTAAAAGTGTTACTTGATTAATCCGTAATCAACTTAAGAGAATAGATATGCAAATTCTGGTAGTAGATGATGACTTATTTGCCGGTGAAATGACCACCGCTGTATTGGAAGACCAATGTTATCAGGTGTTTCAAGCTGAAAATGCGATAGAGGGCATGGAAGTGCTGAATCAGCAGCCGGGAATTGCACTGATTGTCAGTGATTTGAATATGCCTTTGATCAGCGGTATAGAGTTTTACCGTGAGCTTAAAGAGCAGGGTTCAACACTGCCATTTATTTTATTAACTGGTGATGAGCCTGAAAAAGCGCTAGCAAAAGAACCAGGACTGGATGCCTGTGTGATGAAGGATTTCAATATGCCTGAGCGCCTGCCTGCTGCCATCCATGTTGTGATGTCAGCATTACCATCCAGAGAGTAGTGAGTTTTATCGATATGAATATCAATCAACAGCCGCTGCAAAAAAAAATAGCTCAACTTAGAGCCAGCTTTATTAGTCAGCTGCCGGCACGGATGGATACGATCAAGTCACAGGTCAGTATGTTAGTGGATGATGGGTGTAATAACTTGACCATGCTCTCTGACTTGCACCGAGCTTTCCACAGTTTAAATGGAACAGGTAAATCATTTGGTTTGTTTGAGTTGTCGGTGATTGCAGCGCAAGCCGAAGCGCTGATGATGCAGCTTCTTGATACGCCGGATGAGCTGCAGCGCGAGCAGTGGGTCACCAAGCTGGATGTATTGATGCAGGCCTTGAGTATTCAAGTGCAAGCCTATGCACATGCAGAAAACGAGCATCAGTTCGCAGTTGAAGAAGTCCTTGAGCCTGAGCACACAAGCGTTGTTGTTTTAAAAGATTCGGTGCCGCTGATTTATATTTGTGATGATGAACCTGAGCAGGTGGATTACTTAGCGCATCAATTGCATTGTTTTGGTTATGAGATCCAACACTTTACTGAAACGGCGGCCTTTCGTCAGGCTGTCTTAGCGCGTCGCCCTGATGCGGTGATTATGGATGTTTTCTTTCCGCAGAGTCGTACTGCAGGCACCGATGAACTGAGCCATATTAAAGATGCAACAGGGCAACACTTACCCGCCATTGTGCTATCGGGTAGTAATTCATTTGAATCACGCTTAAGCGCTGTACGCGCCGGTTGCTCAGCTTATTTTACCAAGCCAGCCCGGCCGATGGATTTGGCTGCAGCATTAGATGAGTTAATCGAAGATGGGCACCAAGAGCCTTATCAGATCCTGATTGTAGATGATGAACCTGAGGTGGCTGAGTATCACAGCTTGATTCTACAAAATGCCGGTATGGTGGTTCATCAAATCCATAACCCAACCTTGATTTTTGAAGCGTTAAAAAACTTTAGCCCTGATTTAATGTTGGTCGATATGTATATGCCAGTGTGCAGTGGTTCTGAGTTAGCGGCCTTAGTACGTCAGGTTCCAGCTTATGTTGGACTGCCTATTGTGTTTTTATCCAATGAAACCGATGTCGATAAGCAATTTAGCGCGATGCAGGCCGGAGTTGAAGGCTTTATCACTAAGCCCGTGATTCCGCATCAATTGGTCGCGTCAGTGAAATTGCGTGCAGAACGTATGCGCACCCTGCGCGGCTTGATGGCTAAAGACAGTCTGACCGGCTTGTACAATCACACCACCACCACAGAAATGTTGGTTTCAGCATTGGCTAACGCTGTACGGCAACAAGAAAGCTTAGCGGTGGTGATGATCGATTTAGATAAATTTAAAAATATTAATGACACTTACGGCCATATGGCTGGAGACAAGGTCATAGTGGCGCTGGCACGGATGCTTAAACATCGTTTAAGAAATAGCGATGTGATTGGTCGTTATGGTGGTGAAGAGTTTGCGTTAGTCTTGAGAAATATTACTGCTGATGCCGCAGAAGCGCTGGTCAATGAATTACGTGAGGATTTCTCTAAGATTGTCTTTGATTCAGGTCAGGAGCAGTTTCACTGTAACTTTAGCGCAGGCATCAGTATGTACCCAGGTCATGATCATGCTGAGGATCTACGTATGGCGGCAGATGAGGCTTTATATCAAGCCAAGAATCAGGGACGTAATCAAGTGGTTATGAGCAGGCCTGATTATGAGTGAAAGTCAGCTCGATCAGCTGTTAGCTCAGCAGCAAAATAAGCAGCAGACCATTGTTGATGTGGATGAGCCAACGATTAAATTAGTGGTTTTTAGTCTCGGTGAATATCACTTTGCTTTCCCAGGTGCTGCGGTCAAAGAAGTGCTGTCCGGCGATGAGCGGGTCTTCTTTGTACCGGGTATGCCCACCTCGGTTGAAGGCGTGATTAATCTGCGTGGCGATATTGAGTCAGTCATTGGTCTGCATGCTTTGCTACAGATTCCCAGTCCTGATTATAAAAATGCCATACAGACGACTGCCATTTTGCTTGCTCACAATCAACAGATGCGCAGTGGCTTACGGGTTGATCGGCTTTTGGATGTGGTGGATGTTACTGAGAGCCAAATTCAGCTGCCGCCAGAGTCGCTACCAGAACACTTGCAACCCTATGTAACCGGTTTGCTGGAGTTTACCGGCTTGGCCGTCAGCGTCTTGGATATTGATGCTGTGTTTGCGGCTTGGCAGAAAGGCCAAGGATGAGTCTAGAATCTGATCTGACTTTGCCGGTGGTGCTGTTTAAGCATCAAGGCCATTACTTTGCTCTAGAAGCCGCCTATGTACGCAGTCAAGGTTCTGTGCTGGCGCCTGAAGACCCGCATAGTATTGTGGCTTTTTCTGCTTTACTGAATCAGGCCGCTTATGAGTTCTCTGTCACTGAGCACTATTTAGAATTGGTAGGGCCGAGTGGTTCTTGGTGGTTAGGCTTAGAGCAGTCTGCTGACTTGGTAGAGCTGGCGATTGCTGATATCAGTGCTTTACCTGTTTCATTACAGGCCAGACGCCAGTTTCCAGCGCTGCAAGCACTGGCGTGGTATCAAGGTCAACTGGTGAGTTTGCTTGATCCTAAAGCGTTGCAGCAGCTGCAGGTTGAGCAACGTTAAATAAGCACTCGACCTTGTATCCTGAAGGTATAGATTGCACTTTTGACTGGTTTTACTGACGTAGAACCTTGCTGATTCGTCCCCATAGCAACCCTGTGATGTAAATAAACCTAAAAATGCACAATGCATACTAGGCTGGCTTACCAGAGTATTTTTAAGTAGCCTGTTATGACTCTGTACTTTATTGTTAATAACAGATAATAATGAATGAGTTTGAAACATAAAAAATAAAAATAAAATAAAGACGCTGTTGGAGCGATCTGCAGCCCTTTAAAATGGATACACATTTGCGAGGACACCATCATGAGCGATAAGCCTCTTCTAGAATGGACACCTTCACGGCGGCAGTTTCTTGCTGCCACCTCTGTTGCGACGGCTGTTAGCGTCTTACCCTCTTGGACCTATGCGGCTCAGCCCGATACTGTTCCACTTGAGCAATACCTCCCTGAATATTTAAATGCAACCGAATGGGCCTTTGTTGTGGCCGCTACGGCACGCCTGATTCCCTCCGATGGTGATGGTCCTGGCGCATATGAAGCGCGCGTTCCTGTGTTTATTGATCGTCAATTAACAACCTCATATGGCCTAGGTGCCGATTGGTATATGCAAGGGCCGCATATGCCCAGCGCTGATCCTGCGCTGGGTTTTCAAACGCCGCTGAACCCTAAACAAATCTATCGTCAGGGCATTGCAGCGATTAATACATGGTGTGAAGAAACCCACGGTAAACCCTTCGACCAGCTTGAGCTTGTGCAGCAGGATGAAGTCTTGACCGGAGTACAGCAAGGCAGCATCAATTTAGGCGCACAATTACGCGATTTCTTTACTGTGCTGCTTGGCAATACCAAGGAAGGCTACTTTGCTGATCCTAAGTATGGCGGTAACCACAACATGCTGGCGTGGTCGTATATCGGCTTCCCTGGCGCACGGGCGAGCTTCAAAGAGTGGGCAGGCCAACATAATGTGCCTTACCCCTTGGGGCCTGTCTCAATTTCTGGCGAGAGGGCATAATCATGGCACGTCAAGATCCTAAGAAAGATGTGGTTATCGTTGGCCTCGGTTGGACGGGTGCTGTACTCGGAATGGAGATGGCAGAAGAAGGCCTTGAAGTTCTAGCGCTCGAGCGTGGAGAAGACCGCGATACCGTACCTGATTTTAAATACCCCAATATTGCCGATGAACTTAAATACGGTATTCGTTATGACCTGATGCAAAAGCCCTCGTCGTCAACCCTAACCATTCGTCGTACTGAGAGCGAGACGGCATTACCGTATCGGCAGTTGGGCTCATTCTTACCCGGTGATGGCGTCGGTGGAGCGGGCTCGCACTGGAACGGCCACACGTGGCGTCCGCAACCAGAAGAGCTGCGCTTACGCTCCTATACCATTGAGCGTTTTGGTAAGCAGACGATTCCTGACGATATGCTGTTGCAAGATTATCCAGTGAGCTACGATGAGTTAGAGCCGTACTTTGATCGCTTTGAGCGTATGTCAGGTATTTCTGGGCAAGCGGGCAACTTAAACGGCAAAACCATCCCTGGCGGTAACCCTTTTGAGGGCTGGCGCTCAGCGGATTACTGTATGCCACCTTTGCAGCAAACCTATGATGCCACCTTGTTTGCCGACGCCGCTAAGGCTATGGGCTACCATCCATTTCCACGACCGGGTGCGATTGCCTCAGAATCCTATGTGAATGAATACGGCATGCAGTTGGGCCCCTGTAGCTTTTGCGGTTTCTGTGAGCGCTATGGTTGCTACAATTACTCCAAAGGCTCACCGCATGTGTGTATTTTGGATGCGTTAAAACGCAAACCTAACTTCTCTTACAAAACCAAAGCCGAAGTGTTGCGCGTTGAATTAGCTGAGGATAAAAAAACTGCTACGGGCGTGACCTACTTTGATCACCGCACAGGCGAAGAAGTCTTTCAGCCGGCGGACTTAGTGATTCTGTGTGCTTACCAACTGCACAACGTCCATCTGATGTTGGTGTCAGGCATTGGCCAACCTTACGATCCAGCCACTGGTGAAGGTGTCACGGGGCGTGGTTATGCCTATCAAATGAGCGGTGGCGTGCAGATGTTCTTTAAGGATAAAGAATTTAACCCGTTCGTGGGTACTGGCTCCAACGGTATGGTGATTGATGATTTTGGTATCAATCAGATTGATTTCGCTCGTGAAGGTTTTATTGGTGGCAGTTACATTTCCAGTGGTGTTGCAAATGGGCAGCCGATTCGTTCCATGCCGTTACCGGCAGGTACGCCGGCTTGGGGTAAAGGTTGGAAAGAAGGTATTGGCCAGTGGTACGGCCATGCTATGAGTATCGGTTCGCACGGCTCTTGCATGTCTTATAAAAACTGCTACTTGGATCTCGACCCAACTTATAAAGATGCGTTTGGTCGGCCCATGTTGCGTATGACCTTTAACTGGAACGAAAACGATATCCGCATGACGCAGTTTATGCGCGGCAAGATGGAAGAGATCGCCACTCACTTAAAACCTGATTTGATGCAGTCTGGCTTTAAAAAAGAAGGTGCGATGTATGATGTGCGGCCTTATCAGACCACGCATAACGTCGGTGGCACAGCCATGGGGGAGGACCCGAAAACCTCAGTGCTGAATCGCTATTTGCAAGCGCATGATGTGCACAACGTGTTTGCCATGGGAGCGGGTGCTTTCCCGCAAAATATACAGTACAACCCCACGGGGTTATTGGGTGGGCTGGCTTATTGGGCTGCGCATGCCATTCGTACTGATTATCTGCGGCAGCCGCGCAATCTGGCTTGAGGAGAATCGCTATGAAAACCTTAATGCGTCTTGTGCTAATAGGGATTGTCCTCGCTGTGGTAGTGATCGCCGCCATGGTTTGGGTGCCAGTCCAGCACACGCCAGCCCAAGCTCTGACTGAACCTGGATCAGCCATTACAGCAGCGCGCGGCGAATATGTGATGCGCACAGCAAACTGTATGGCTTGCCACACAGCAGATGATGGGCAGCCTTTTGCTGGCGGCAGACAAATTGAAAGCCCGCTGGGCATTATTTACTCAACCAACATCACGCCTGATAAGGACACAGGCATTGGTCATTATTCGTTAGATGAGTTCCGTGCAACCCTGTATGACGGTTTACGTAAAGATGGTGCACATTTGTATCCAGCAATGCCTTATGAAAACCTTCGTTTTATGAGTGAGGCAGACGTACAAGCGATGTACCTATACTTTATGCAAGAAGTACCGGCGGTAAATAATAAAGTGCCAGAGACAGCGCTGAAGTTTCCATTTAACCAGCGCTGGGGTCTACGCGCTTGGAATATGCTGGTCTTAAAAGAGGCCGAGTTTAAGCCTGTGTCCGATGATGCGCAGATCAATCGAGGTGCCTATCTGGTGCAGGGCCCTACACACTGTGGTGCATGTCACAGTCCGCGTAACTCACTGATGGCGCAAGATGGTGTATCAGACGAGCATCCAGCTTTTCTGACAGGTGGTGATGTTGATGGTTGGTCAGTGCCTGATCTACGTGGCAAAGATAGCGTTTCGGCGCAGTGGAGTACGCAGCAGATGGCGCATTACCTTGCGACCGGACGTAATGATCATGCAACCAGCGTTGGTGAAATGTCGTTGGTGGTGGAGCATTCGCTGCAATACCTAACCAGTGAAGACAATCACGCTATTGCAGCTTACCTCACGCACTTAAGTGGCAGCTTGGAGGCTGGCACTTTATCGGCTGAAAGCGCTACAGCGCCGACTGAAACAGAACGACTGTTGACCCGTGCCGATCCTACTATGTCGCTTGGCGCACGTCTGTATATCGATAACTGTGGAGGATGCCACGCTGTCGATGGTCGCGGCGCTGCAGAGATATTCCCAGCGCTGGATGGTAACGCTTTAGTCACTGCTAACTCGCCGACGGGTTTGATTCATGTCATTTTACATGGTGCAGAGTTGCCGTCGACCGAGCTGCGCCCTGAAGCATTGCGCATGCAAGGACATGCATGGCGTCTGAGCGATGAGGAGGTCGCAGAATTGGCGACATTTGTGCGTCAAAGTTGGCATAACAAAGCATCGAGTGTCAGTGCAGGTGTTGTGAAACCGTTACGTTAATCAGGGCCTAAGTATTGCGTGCTGCGTGCGGCACGCAATACTTATAACTACAAAACGACTCAATCGAATTAGGATGCTTTGGTCTTGCTTTTTCTACGAAAAACAGGTGCTTTGCCCTGTCCACGTAAGCCTTCAAATCGAATGCTGCCCACTTGATTCACTAGCGTATTTAAGCCATCTAGCATCGGTGTCATAAATTGGTTGTAGCTCATGCGCTTTTCGGAAATTGCTTCAAGCTGCGATTCCCAGTGTGCGGTCATATCAGGCAGCACCATCACTTCGGGCAGTGACAAGATCAAGCGTCGGCCCACCTCGGTGGCATGTATTTCCTTACCTTGTTTAATCAAAAAATCACGCTTAAATAGCAGTTCAATAATGCCTGCGCGCGTAGCCTCAGTACCCAATCCATCGGTCTCTCTAAGCACCTTTTTGATTTCAGGGTCTGAGACATAGCGAGCGATACCGGTCATCGCTGCCAGTAAAGTAGCGTCGGTAAAATGCTTCGGTGGACTGGTTTGCTTTTCATCTAAACGGCCGTCGGTACAGAGGACGCTGTCACCTTTGCTGACATTGGGTAGCTTGATCGCGGAGAACTCTGGATCTTCATTCTTGGCTTTTCTCTCAGGAAATAGTGCTTTCCAGCCAGGATGGACCACTTCTTTTTGCTTGCTGATAAAGATACCACCGCCCACTTCGGTATCAATCTGTTTTTCTTGATACTGAAAAGCGGGGTAAAACTGCATGAGGTATTGTCGTGCAACCAGCTCATATATTTTCTGTTCATCGGCTGATATACGACTGGAGTCGAGCCCGCGGCTGGTCGGGATAATAGCGTGGTGTGCACTGACTTTTGAGTCATCCCAAGCTTTAGATCTCAGCGCTAAGTCAGCTTGATCGATGGCCTTACCTAAAGCTGGGCTGGTTTGACTGATTGCCCGTGTGACTGATGATTTATCGGCATAGTGCCCTTTAGGTAAGTAGCGGCAATCTGAACGCGGGTAGGTCAGCAGTTTGTGATTTTCATAGAGTTGCTGGCAAATATCCAGAGTCTTTTGCGCAGTAAAGTTGTAGCGCTTAGAGGCATCTATTTGTAAGGACGATAAATTATAGGGCAGGGGTGGTGCTTGTTTTTTAACGCTTTGCATTACTGCAGTCACTTGCCCTGTTTGCTGGATGACTTTGCGTAAGACCGTTTCTGCCAGCTTCTTTAGCAGCACGCGCCCGTCTTCATCCATATAGGGCTCGCAGGCTGCGCTGGGCTTCCACTTGGCTGAGTAGGTTTCGTTTTTGTCTGTTTTAAGCTCAATAAACACTTCATAAAAAGGCTTGGTGATAAAGCTTTCGATCTCAACATCGCGGTGTACCACTAAGCCCAAGATCGGGGTTTGCACTCGACCGACGGACAACACTCCTTTATAGCCTGAAGCTTGGCCCTGTAGGGTGCACAGGCGGGTCATATTGATACCGTAGAGCCAGTCAGCCCGTGCTCTGGCGAGGGCGGATGTGGCCAGCGGGATAAAGTCGATATTGCGACGCATGTCATTGAGTGAGCGTTTGATTGCATCGGGGTTCATATCGCTGATTAAGCAACGCTGAGCAGCATCACGTTTAGCTTTTGAGACACCGCAGTAGTTAATGATTTCATCAACTAAAATCTGCCCAACACGGTTACTATTACAAGTACTTTTGTATGAAAATGTGTAAACCTTTGCGTTTAAAGGGCTAGCGATGTTTTCACACTTTTCGTATTTTTCCATAATTCTAGCTATCCAAAGCAATTTTTAGAGTACTTGTGTCTACCGCTTGCAGTGCCTGCATAATTGGTTTTTTACTACTCGTCTTCAGCGGTAATAAAATTACAGTTACTCATTGGACATGAAAGACATTATTTTATCACAGTCATTACATGTGACTTTTAACATTCCAGTTAATACGTTAACTGTGACATCACTAGAGTTACATTTGCTGCAATATATTTTGTTGGTATCATAAATATTACTTTTACTAAAGTGTTTTGGGAGGATCTCTTGCATCCAATATTTCCCAGGAGCCTTGTGAAATCCTGCATCTTCATCTTGAAGAATGTAATCATAAAGAACTTTACTGATAGATGAGCGCGGAACTCTACTATCTCTATTGTATTTATATGTTTCCCATTTTTCATTGCGAGCCCTTTCCCCTAGCGATAGCATTTTATTAGGTATCGTATTGGCAGCATGTTTTTTGCCATTAGAAAGACCTTTTACATAATATAAGTGAGCGTTTTCAATTGATTTTTTGGCGAAGTAATAGATCTCGCTGATGGAGAATTCATTTAGTAGTTGATTTGCGATTTCTCGGGTTTTTATCTCTGCGTTGAACTGTACTTTTAGCTCATTAGAAATCACATAAATATACTGTAAGACTTCTTCTATAGCGATATTTGATAGTAACTCAAGTAATTCAGCTTCCCATTTCTCTTGAATACCAGCTTTTAGCTCTTGATACGTTACTTTATAAATCTCATTAAGGCTGGATCGATTGGTTCCGCTTAGGCTTACATTAACAATCCATCTAACTCTATTTATATAAAATGAGCTAGTGTTCTCATCTTCCACAAAAGCACTTGTATCTGAATTTGGATCAATAATTATGGCATTGGATTTATACAGTCTTCTCAGACACTCAATATTCATTTTATGAGTTGGTGATAGAACATCAATTTTCGAGGATTCATCAAGCGATAGAATGTATGAGAATTCTTCATTTGTTTGTATTCTAAATAATGTTAGTAAAATTATTTTATCTGTGAATGTTAGGTCGGTGTATTTTATTGGTTCTTTGTGTTCAATACTGTATTTTTTTAAAATATTTCTTCTAAGTTCTTTTTCTACAGCAAGATTTTTTTGCTCTCTAAGCCTCATACAATTTTTGCAGTTACATGCTTTGTGGCTGTATCTGAAACCTTCTAAGTGTATTTTGTGGTTGCACTCATAGCACTCAGTAGGGGGCACGCATAAGCCGCTTGAGTTCTTGCTCTGTCGTTTTCTAAACATAGCAGTATTGCAGTAAGGACATAGTTGGTTGTCGATTTTTATTGGGGGTAATATCGTAATAAGTTTGTTTGGGTGTATGTCTATTTTATAATCGTTTATTAATGTAGCGTTCTTTTCACCGGCTAAATATTTGGTATAAAGCTCTTCAATCTCATTAGGTGATAAATGCTTAATTTCATCTGCAACTTCAATATCATTCTTTTCGTTACTCATACTTAAATCCTGATATAAATTTGAAAGCTAGTGTTCTTGTTGGCTGCTAACCCCCTCTGTCAGGATAGCTGTCGCCCCTTCTGCTAGACTTTCTTGATTCACCGGGGGCGTTTGGAGAACACATGTCTCGTTATTCTGATGAGCGGCGCAAGGCCGTAGTGGCCAAACTGTTGCCGC
>JAVETP010000139.1:0-4785 GCA_034006005.1 Pseudomonas sp. | reverse complement strand
CTAGATCCTCATGCAGCGGCAGCAGGCACGCTATAAAATAATACTAAGAGTGGTGCGCTAAATAAGCCTCGCCTGGTGCGGGGTTTTTTATTGTCTTTATTCCGCAACTATTACTTGCTTATGTCGTGCGCACGACATACAATAAAGCCATAATCTAGGAGCTAGCAAGCAATAGCGCCAGCTAATGAGAATTTAACTTATAGGTGCATTATGACGAGTTTAGAAGCAGCTAGCCTTTCAAGGCTCAAGCAAGATTGCGATTATGTTTTAGGCGCTGGCGGTGGACATCTTAAACATTTGTTATACAGCACGGTTGCTTTGCAGATTGCAGAAATGCGTAGACTGTATGCCTACTGCTTACAAAGTGAAGAGTTAGCGTGGATTGATAGTGCAGTGATAGACAGCTATGAGGCTAGACTTAATGCCTTAGCGATCAGCCGCTAGTGTTGGTTTCTATCTGTCTGAGCTTGCCAGCTGAATTGCAGCGGGCTTTAGCGTCCGTCTTTGCAGGAGCTGTGAATATGCGGATTCGTAGCTCTGCGGAAGCTCTTGATGAAGAGCATGAGAAATATATTCGTAAGCTTGATGAGGTGGCTGCTTTGATTGGGGCAGGCCATGAAGAAGCTGACTAACTCACGAATCCGTCAGATCATGAATTGATCTTTAAAAAATAAGCCTCGCCTAGTGCGGGGTTTTTTTTGCCTATCTATCATTTATTGCTTGCTTGTGTCGTGCGCACGACATACAATAAACGCATACCAATCGGAGCAAGGAAAAGATCATGATCCACTTCACGGCAGAAATGTTTTTAGCCTCAAACCCTGCATGGGGGGAGCGTTACGCACGCGGTTTGGCTTGGAATACTAACGGCATTGAAGGCTTAAAGGTGCATGGGGTTAACCCTTATCACTTAGCTGTTCCTTTAGAAAAGCGCAGCAAGCTCCGTCAGGTTGTATATGCCGTTCATAGTGACTTTGATGACTCGGTGGCTGAATACTTCTTTGAAGAAGATTATGAGAAAGCCTTTGCTTTTTATCGCTCGAAACACAAAGTTGCGGTGAAGCTTTGGGTGGCTTACTTGAAGAATTATGATGACTGCCCAAAGAAAACATGGGAAGGAAATCAAAACTATTTGAATGACTGCCATGCGAACATGCTGCAATGGAGTGACAGATTTGGAGCATGGAACTTTTAATCTATCAATCATTGCTTGCTTGTGTCGTGCGCACGACATACAATAAACGCATATTTAACCAGCACGGAAAAACGATCATGACAGCTCTCAATGTTACTAAAGCTCAAGATTCCCTACTGCTGCCTTGGTGTGCAGTAAAGGCGCGCACTGGTCTGTACGATGTGGTTACGCGAGGCGGTGACGAGGTTTTTGAGTGGTATGAGTTTGCAACGAGTGCCGCTGATAATGACTACCCATTAAAGGCTGTGGTTGCATACTCAGCTGGAGGTGGCGCGGAGGTTTGCAGTTACAAGCGTAACGGCAAGCATGCAGGGGGCAGGGTCGATGATGAATTGGTGCTCAAGGCTAAAAAGCCTGAGCAGTTTTTAGAGCGCTTGGAAAAGTCGTTTTTGATTAAGGTGATCACTTATAGTGATGACAACACATTTAATAGTGCTGACCTCCTGATCGTGGTTACAGAATCTAAAAGCAAAGCTCAATTTGAAGCTGTGAGCAGGTTTGCTGAGGGCGAATTCAGCGCCAGCGGGGTGGACTCGTTTACTGACGCTGCGGGGTTTACCTTTGTTGTTGATTCAGTCAAAGAAGTAACCGATCAAGAGGCGGAGGTTTTAAAACGCTGCCTTTAAGGTACCGCGCCAGCTAGTCAATACTGGTCCAGCTGGCGCGGTGTATACCGGAAGAGCTACTACGAATACGAGCCAACCTTCTTACAAAAGTTGAGTGAACGAAATGGACATAACTGAATTTGCAGACACACATGATGTTTTGATTCACCGTGAGGAAACGACAAAGGACTGGTTCCAGTACAAAGGCGTTTATTTCAAGCTACTTGGTGGCTGCCTAGTGACTGAGACTTTGCCAGATGGCAGTACATGCCTGACCAATCCAATCAATACAGAGCTGCGTGGCCGGACTATCCCAGCTGGCTTGATTCGTTTTAGTTCTATGTATGATGCTCGCAAGGGTACACAAGATAGCTTCAAGCTATACTTGACTAACCAAGTGATTGGTTTGCTTCAGACAGAAGAAAGCGATTTGAGTGAGGCTTTAGTGCAGTACCTGAATATCGGCCTTGATATCAGCGGCCCAGCTGGCACCTATAAATTGTTTGGCGGCATAAAGAACCAAGCAAATGCGCATATTGCGACAGTCCAGTTCGATGACAACTTTGATCCTGTTTCCCGTCACAAGCTGATCTGGCTGATCACCGATACGCTGAGCGACAAAGTGCTGGAGCTACGCAACCAGTGTCAACCGATCAATGAGGATTGAATATGATAGAGCCTGCCCAAAACTCTTTAATGGTTCGCACGCTGGCGCTGGCCAGTCTTATTTTGATTATTGTGTTCAGTTTTTTCCTGACTGGCGCTTATCCTGTGTCAGGCAGTAGCGTATTGGTCATGAGTGGAGATGAAAGTCCCTGTGTCACAGGCTCTTTTAAAGACGGTATAGCTCCAACCCAAGACATCCTGACTGAAGCACGAAAAGCATGTGAGCCTGACCCGCAGAAAATCTTTGTGACTGGCGAAAGTACCATCAGTGCGAAATGATTTATCAAGCGCCAGCAGTGAGATTACTCATGATGCAACTGGCGCATGGAAGCCTAATCTATAACCAAGCTTCCATGCTGGCGAGGAAACTATGCAGCTGGCTGCACTGAAATAAAGCCCAAGTGCTTAAACACCATTTCCTTTGTGACAGACCCATCAGGGTTATGCGTATAAAGGCACAATCCCTTTTGCCGTTAAAGCATCCTCCAGAAAAGACATGAAGTAGGGCGCTCCACCAATCATGGCGGAGCGCGGTTGCTCACCTGTCGGCGAGCAACCAGAAGCCAGTACTGCCACTTCTCTAGTACGCGCTATAAGATCGTCACGGCTGGGCATATCATTAAAAGTGAGCAGAGCGCGTAAACGCGCTCCTTGTTCCGCATTTAAATCAATCACACCCGTTGCAACTTGCTCAGCTGTCGCTGTGTGCTGCGTTAAATTCAAAATGCCACTGTTGTCGTAGTTCATTGCGATACCTATTTGCTTGGTTTGTGTGGGCATAGATTAAAGCCGTTAACGCACATACCTCGGATTCCACAAGCTTGTGAAACCTAAAGCACACATTCACCAGTTGGGCGTGTCGGCAAGTTTTGCTTTTTCGGTTACGTCATTTACGTTCACGCTATAAATAATCGGGGGCGCAAAAAAGCATTGTGTAACCTGGTCATTAGCGCCAGCGCTTTATATGCGATCACTTAATACTGGTGTTGTTGGTGTTGCTAAATAGATTCGCCAAGCGAACTGCACGCCCCAGCCGTTCCAGC
This sequence comes from Pseudomonas sp., assembly GCA_034006005.1. Classification (GTDB taxonomy): domain Bacteria; phylum Pseudomonadota; class Gammaproteobacteria; order Pseudomonadales; family Pseudomonadaceae; genus Denitrificimonas. Next base: position 1,276 of record JAVETP010000139.1, on the reverse strand, counting down.
CGCGTAAATAACGGTCACAACTTTATGATGCGTTATCACATAACCGTTTCTCGATGCCGTTTTGCTTTTTGCGTTACCAAAAACAAGCTCTTGTGCTGGCGCTGATTCATACGATGCCGCTGTTAAGTAAGCGCCAGCAACTGATTAATGCGATACCAATAGTCAGCGCCGGCGCGAACAAAACCAACGTGGCCGACTGGGTTTGAGTTGGAGTCGCACTACGGTGGCCACGCTTCATTACTCGATGGCGAAAAAGCGATTAGCGCTAACAACCAATCATTGCGCTGGCGCTGAATAATGCTAACGCCAATCCAAGCGCTGGGGCTGGGTGTGCCAACTGAGAATTTGGCCGTGTGCTTTTAATGCGCTTACACCACATTATTGCGCTTACCAAAGAACGCTTGTCTCGATCACGCAGCAGCTGCGTTACCGCAAAAGCTTTTCACGTTGCCGCTCTAAAAATCGCGCTGGCGCTTAGGCCGCCAACCACGCCAAGAGCACAACACCAGTAACACCAACCAACTGGGAGCATTCCGACTGGGCGCTGTTTCGGTGGTGACGCATTTGTTTTATGCGATACCCAAAAAACCTTAATCGGAAACAATTCAAAACCGCTCACGCAAGAGAAGTGCAGCAGCTGGACCGACTGGGCATTAGTAGTCCAGCATAGGCTTAATGCAGACGCTAATAACATAGCGACTCCAAATTAGATGGGCGCTGGCGCTTATGTAATGAAACGAGGCCGAAACAGAATGACTGGCTGGCGCAGTAACCTTGGCCACGCGGGTTATATCGGCAACGTAAGAGCAGGGGAACTGGGGGATTGGGAGTTGTTTGTTGCCAGGTTAAAATCATGCTGGCGCGTATCTTACTGGGGGTGGCCATAAGAGAATGATTTGGAAACACAGTAACCTTGGCCACGCCTCGATAAGCGATAACGAAAAAGCACAAGCGTGCGTTTTGATTGCTCAAAACGCAGAACGCTGCGCGTTAAAAGCATCAACGATTTACAAACTCCTCAATCGAATCACTACGTTCAAACTCTTTATGGTTGCCGGACTCTGGATAGAACACACCTTCACTGCGTAGTCGTTCTATATCTGCTGACGATAATTGACGAACTACATCATCACACCACTGCTCAATATCAAGAGCATCACCCGGCCATGGGCGCGGCAATGTATGCGAGTACGTTTTCAATTTGTACTTATTCCCAAGAGTGTAGTAACGCTGATTGATCGTAGTCGTGTGCCCGATCATTGCTGCCAGTTCAAAT
>JAVETP010000031.1:0-31205 GCA_034006005.1 Pseudomonas sp. | reverse complement strand
GTGTACTCAGCACTGATTGGATCTTCAACATCCATTACAGCACTCAGTTGGCGACTGACTGTTTCGCAATCTTCAATAAAGATTCCGTTCTCATGATCGATATAGACGCGCAGCAATGAGTGACGGCCTTGAGAAATATACTCAATACCCCAACACTTATAACCCAGCGCTTCAATCACTGGCGTCAATATGTCCTGCAACTGTTCCAGCTTGCTCGTCATCCGACCTCCAATGCATGCTGTAGAAATGAAAAATGGGCATAACGCCCATCAATAAAATTGAAAATCAACTATTAGACCTAATAAAAAGCCCCTTGTCAGGGGCTATTAATATAAATACTTGGCATTTAAAAGCATATAGAACTCATGCAGTCTAAATCTGAAGAGGAATATTACAGCCCCAAGCAGTTACAGTCAAGTTAGCACAAACAAAAACGACCCGCTATTGCTAGCAGGCCGCTTCTAATATGGTACCGAGAAGGGGACTCGAACCCCTACAGCCTATGGCCACTACCACCTCAAGGTAGCGTGTCTACCAATTCCACCACCTCGGCAAAATTACTCTACATCTAAAACAGGTACATCATTTGTATCCGCTTCAACCGCCTGGCTTTCAACTTGAGGAATGTCTTCAAGCACAGATTGCGGCTTAGCTTTCACTTCTAACACAGCAGGATCAGGTAAACCCAACTGTGTAATTGTATTAGCACGGTCTTTCGCATAAAACGCTAGACCCAAGCTTGTTGCAAAAAAAACAGCGGCCAGTATTGCAGTAAAGCGGCTTAAAAAGTTAGTTGAACCCTGCGATCCAAATACTGTGCCTGAAGCACCACCACCAAATGAAGCACCTGCATCTGCACCTTTGCCCTGCTGAATCAGAACAAATCCTACAACACCGATTGCAACAACCAAGTGTACAATAATTATGACTGTTTCCAGCATTTTAATTTCCCGCAGCGCGACATATCGCACTAAATTCTTTTGCATTGAGGGAGGCACCGCCTACCAGCCCCCCATCGATATCTGCCTGAGCAAATAACTCAGCAGCATTGGCGGCTTTTACACTACCGCCATATAAAATTCTGACTTGCTGTGCAATTGACACGTTATATTGTGCCACATGTGCACGTATTTGTGCATGTATTTCTTGCGCTTGCTCTGGCGTGGCCGTTAAACCGGTACCTATCGCCCAAACAGGCTCATAAGCAATCACAGCTTTAGCTAAAACCTCAGCACCAAGCTCAGCAAGTACTGCATCAACTTGTCGCTGTACTGTTGCAATGGCCTGACCCGCTTCACGCTCCGCAAGTGTCTCACCAACACACAGCACTGGGATTAAACCCGCTGCTTGCGCTGCAATAAACTTGCGGCATATTACACTATCAGTCTCATTTTGCAACTGTCTTCTTTCAGAATGCCCGACTAATACCATCGAACACCCAATATCTTTAAGCTGCAGAGCCGAGGTTTCACCGGTCAAAGCACCTTCTTCGAGCTGCACTGCACAGTCTTGCGAACCCACAGCAATACTGCTCTTAGCAACCTGACCAATCACAGCTTGCAAATGAATTAATCCCGGGAACACAGCAACATCAACATTTGATGGCAATGCGTATTCGGCAAACTCATTTAACAACTGCGTAATGCTGGTACAGGTACCATGCATTTTCCAATTACCAGCTACCAATGGGCGACGCATGTCTAACCTCTTCGCTCAAAGTGGGCGCAGATATTACTCAAGCCCACTATAAGATGCAAGTAAAATCAACCACATACAGCCTGTACAACCTCAGCTAAGCGCTGAGCATGCTGTAAGACTGCTGCTTCATCGTCACCTTCGACCATCACCCGAACTAAAGGCTCAGTACCGGATTTACGCAACAAAACACGTCCACGCCCCGCCATCGCCGCAGTCGCCTCATCACAAGCCGCCTGTACCTGCGGATCACTAGCCGGATCAATATCACCACTAAAGCGTACATTAATCAGCGTTTGTGGCAGTTTCTTCCAAGCCAAGCGTTCTTTAGCTAAGCTTTGCCCACGACGACGCAAGGCTAACAGCACCTGCAGCGCGGCAATAATAGCATCACCAGTCGTGGCATGCTGTGCGCACAGCAGGTGGCCTGAGTTTTCGCCACCTAGCACCCAATTGCGCTCTAGCATTTCAGCCATCACATAACGGTCGCCAACTTTAGCGCGCACAAAAGGAATACCACGCTCTTTTAACGCAAGCTCAAGACCCAGGTTACTCATCAAAGTGCCGACCACGCCGGTACCTTCAGGCAAGCGATCACGTTCTTGAATATCAGTGGCGATGATATACAACAACTCATCACCATCCACCATGGCACCGGTATGGTCAACCATTTGCACACGGTCGCCATCACCATCAAAAGCAATACCTAAATCGGCACCATGCTCAACCACAGCTTTCTGTAGCGGACCTAAACAGGTCGAGCCAACACCAGCATTGATATTTAAACCATCGGGCTGCGCAGCAGTGGTAATCACCTCAGCGCCTAATTCACTGAACACACTGGGTGCAACTTTATAAGTAGCACCGTGCGCGCAGTCGAGCACTATTTTTAATCCAGAAAAATCGGTACTGGTCGGCACACTACTTTTACAAAATTCGATATAACGGCCTGCCGCATCATTGACGCGCGAGGCTTTACCGAGCTGCTCTGACTCAACCACAGTCATTGGCATATCAATCAGCTCTTCAATCATTTGTTCAATTTCATCCGGTAATTTAGTACCGCGACCTGAGAAGAACTTAATACCATTATCATAATGCGGGTTATGCGAAGCACTGATCACAATACCGGCTTCAGCGTGAAAGGTGCGCGCCAAATAAGCCACGGCGGGTGTTGGCATTGGGCCCAATAACATCACATCAGCACCTGCAGCAGACAGACCTGCTTGCAGCGCCGACTCAAACATATAGCCTGAAATACGCGTGTCTTTACCGACTAAAATACGGCACTTACCCTGCTTACGAAATGCCATACCCGCGGCCCAACCGAGCTTAAGCATAAACTCTGGAGTAATCGGATGAGTACCAACACGTCCACGGATACCATCAGTACCAAAATATTTTCTCGCCATTATCTCATTCCTTTGCAGCAGTCTGTACTGCGTTAAATATCTTTAGCACATCCATGGTTTGCGCCACATCATGCACACGTAAAATTTTTGCACCACGCTCAAGCGCCATTACCGCCAAAGCTAAACTGCCATATAAACGCTGATCAACCGGCTGATTAAGAATATTACCGATCATACTTTTACGCGACACGCCGACCAGCAAGGGGCACTGTAAACTCAACAACTCAGGCAAACGCTGAAACAACTCATAGTTATGCTGAGTGTTTTTAGCAAAGCCAAAGCCAGGGTCCAGCACAATACGCTCAGGCGTAATACCAACCTGAACACAGGCAGCAATACGCTCTTGTAAAAATGCAGCAACCTCAGCCGCTACATCAGCATAATGCGGCTCATCTTGCATGGTTTGTGGCTCGCCGCGCATATGCATCAAACAGACAGGCAAATCAGTGGCTGCCGCTGCAGCCAAAGCACCCTCACGCTGCAGAGCACGCACATCATTAATCAGTCCTGCACCTAAGCGCGCAGACTCAGCGATCACTGCAGGCGTCGAAGTATCAACAGAAATAATCACATCGCACTCGCGAGCAATCAAGTCAACCAAAGGGGCGACACGATCCAGCTCCTGCTGCACACTGACTTTAGCGGCACCTGGACGTGTTGATTCACCACCGATATCAATCAAGCTTGCACCCGCAGCATGCATCTCTAAGGCACGGCGCAAGGCCAGATCGAGAGTATTATAACGCCCACCATCGGAAAACGAATCCGGCGTGACATTAAGAATGCCCATAATATGCGGGCGGGATAGATCGAGAGAGTGTTTACCGCAATGTAAAACAGGATGTGCAGTGGCGTGCATAATCTGCCTTCTTGGTCAATTGAAACGGGCGCTGATTAGCGCCCGCTTAGAGTATCAATGTTCGCCAGCTGGCCCACCAATCGGTGCATCAGGCCTTTCGGCTTCTGGCTTTGGCTCTGCGTCTTTAGCAGGCTTACCCGTTGAACCGCCACCGGTCCAATCTTTTGGCTCACGTGGCTCACGACCGGACATAATATCATCGATCTGATCGCTATCAATGGTTTCATACTTCATCAAAGCGAGCGCCATAGCTTCTAATTTGTCACGATTATCGTGCAAGATCTTAGTTGCTGTAGCGTAGCACTCATCAATAATGTCACGGATTTCCTGGTCAATCAGCTTAGCTGTTTCGCCGGATACATGACCTGCTCCACCGCCGCTGCGACCTAAGTAACCTTCATTTTCATCTTCAGCGTAGAGCAATGGACCTAACTTCTCAGACAAGCCCCACTTGGTCACCATATTTCGCGCCAATTGCGTGGCACGCATAATATCGTTGGATGCACCGGTGGTGACGCCATCAAAACCCAAGGTCATTTCTTCAGCAATACGACCACCGTAGAGCGAACAGATCTGACTGATCAAACCGCGCTTAGACAAGCTATAGCGATCTTCTTCAGGCAAGAACATGGTCACACCCAGCGCACGACCACGTGGAATAATCGACACTTTATAAACTGGATCATGCTCAGGAACCATGCGACCGACAATCGCGTGACCAGCTTCATGATACGCAGTATTAAGTTTTTCTTTCTCTGACATCACCATGGATTTGCGCTCAGCGCCCATCATGATTTTATCTTTAGCCAGCTCAAACTCTTTCATTGTTACTACGCGGCTATCTGAGCGCGCAGCGAATAAAGCAGCCTCGTTAACTAAGTTAGCTAAATCGGCACCTGAGAAACCTGGTGTACCACGTGCAATCACTGCTGCATCGACGTCATCATGCAAAGGCACTTTGCGCATATGCACTTGAAGAATCTGCTCGCGACCACGGATATCAGGCAAGCCGACAACCACTTGGCGGTCAAAACGACCGGGACGCAATAACGCAGGGTCCAATACATCAGGACGGTTGGTCGCAGCAATCACAATTACGCCGTCATTGTCTTCAAAACCATCCATCTCAACCAACAACTGGTTCAGAGTCTGCTCACGCTCATCGTTACCACCGCCCATACCGGCACCACGGTGACGACCGACCGCATCAATCTCATCAATAAAGATAATGCAGGGTGCGTGCTTTTTGGCTTGTTCAAACATATCGCGTACACGTGAGGCACCGACACCGACAAACATCTCGACGAAGTCAGAACCTGAAATGGTAAAGAACGGTACTTTTGCTTCACCAGCAATGGCTTTCGCCAGCAACGTTTTACCGGTACCTGGCTGACCCACCATCAGCACACCACGTGGAATCTTACCGCCTAAGCGTTGGAAACGGCTTGGATCGCGTAAAAACTCAACGATCTCACCCACTTCTTCTTTGGCTTCATCACAACCGGCCACATCAGCCAGCGTGGTTTTAATTTGATCTTCTGCCATCAGGCGCGCTTTACTTTTACCAAAGCTCATAGGTCCGCCTTTACCACCGGCACCACCCTGCATCTGACGCATAAAGAACATCACAATGGCGAAAATAATCAAAATGGGGAAGCCTGCTATTAACAGCTGCATCCACATACTCTGACGCTCAGGCTGCTTACCGATAACGCTCACATTGTTATCAATTAAATCGCCCATCAAGCCATTGTCTTGAATCGCTGGACGCACAGTCTCAAAGAAACTACCATCTTCGCGCTTACCGCTGATCACAAAGCCATCAACTGTAACTTGTTGTACGCGTCCTGACTTCACCTCTTCAATAAAGGTGCTGTAATTCAGTTTTCCGGTATCACCCTGCGAGGTAAAGTTGTTCATTACGGTCACTAGGACAGCAGCGATAACCAACCACAAAAGTAGGTTTTTAGTCATATCGTTCACTTATATTTACCCTCTGCTGCAACAACCGCAACAAATACGTCAATTACATACAACAAACTTACTACACATTGACGCTCTGCGTATGCTTGTCGTGTAACAATACATTTAAACACGTCAGTCAAATATCGTCATCAACCGCATGCATACCACGTGCTAATAAATACTGCTCACGTGAGCGGTCGCGTGATGAGGTTGGCTTACGCATCTGTACTTTTTCAAAACGCGTACGTACATCGCGCAAATAATCATCAAAACCTTCCCCGTGGAATATTTTAATTAAAAAATCACCACCCGGACGCAATACTTTTGTTGCTAAATCCAAGGCCAGTTCACATAAATACATTGCTGCGGCTTGGTCAGCAGTACGTACACCACTCATATTGGGGGCCATATCGGAAATAACAAGGTCTACTGGCTGATTTCCTACTGCGCCCATAATTTCATTGAAAACGCGATCTTCAGTAAAGTCACCTTCAATAAAGGTCACATCAGCAATCGCAGACATCGGCAAAATATCTGAAGCAATCAGCGTACCTTTGTCACCAATCACTCGACTGGTCACTTGCGACCAGCCACCCGGCGCACTACCTAGATCAATCACGGTCATGCCTGGGCGTAAAATACGGTCTTTCTCTTGAATCTCTAACAACTTATAACTTGCACGCGAACGGTAGCCATCTTTTTGCGCCATTTTGACAAAGGGATCATCAAAATGTTCTTTTAACCAACGCGAACTGCTTTTAGATCGAGCCACGGAATACCTCTTAAGCTTCAGGTCAGGTAAACTACCCACCTTCATTCATGTTACGACTCAGAGGTCGATTATGTCGCTCACACAAGAGCAAAAGAAACAGTTTAAATCCATCGGCCATCACTTAAAGCCGATTGTAACGATTGCGGATAACGGTTTAACTGAAAGCGTACTCGCTGAATTAGATCGCGCACTCAATGATCACGAACTGATCAAAATACAATTACGCCTTGCTGAGCGCGATGATCGCAAAGCAATCGTTGATGAGTTATGCCAAAAAAGCAGTAGCCTATTGGTACAAAGCATCGGCAAAGTGGCGTTAATTTACCGTAAAAACCCACAACCCAACAAAAACCTGTCCAATATTTTACGTTACAACATGTAATTTAAAATGCTGATTTCCAGCTCCGCAAGCGTTTTTTATGCGCTTGGAGCTGGATGTTGTTGCATTGGCACAGGTTGTATAACCAGCAATACGCCACACAATCCCAACACGCTATAACTGTACCTTAACCAATACTCTGCGCTAGGTACAATCGCCTGTATCAGCAAAAACGCAGCGGACAAGATCAGAGCCACTAATAACAACTGCCCACGGATATCCTTGAGCATCTGCTTTAGGGGTAGCGCCTGCATTAAAACCAGCAATTGCAGCACTATACAAACCAAAGCTAAACCCACCACCACTGATCGTGTGTACTGCTCCACCTCACGCACTAGAGCATCAGCAAAACCAAGCTGCTCTAACGCTTTGAGCAAGACAAAATGCAGTATCCACATACCGCCAACCCAAAACACTTGAGCAAGCTGCCAAGTGATTGAGCCGGCGCGTAAGGGTGTCGTATTAGATATGGCGAACCTCAACGATTTCATACTCGATCAAACCGCCAGGCGTTTGCACGACAACGACTTGGCCTTCTTCTTTACCCACTAAAGCGCGGGCAATCGGCGATGTCACTGAGATTTTACCCAGTTTAAAATCAGCCTCATCCTCACCCACAATGTGGTAGGTCACTGTTTCATCTGACTCAACGTTAACAATCTCAACCGTTGTGCCAAAAAACACCTTGCCAGAATAAGGAATAGTAGTTACATCAATAATCTGTGCACCAGACAAGCGCCCTTCGATATCTCGAATACGCGCCTCGCTCATACCTTGCTGCTCGCGTGCCGCATGGTATTCAGCGTTTTCTGATAAATCACCCAGTTCACGCGCTGTCGCAATGTCAGCAGTGATTTTTGGACGCATTACGGTTTTTAGATGTTTAAGTTCTTCTTCCAAGGCGCGAGCGCCTTGGAGTGTCATTGGATATTTAGTCACGCATTAATTCCTGAATGCAAGTCCTGCAAACGACGCACGGTCTTTTCTGGACCGAATTTAAGCGCCTCACAAACTGCCTGACCACCCGCTAAGGTTGTGGTGAAGTAGATTTTACGTTGCAGAGCGTTTCGACGAATCGAGAATGAGTCAGCAATAGACTGACGCCCCTCGGTGGTATTGATAACTAAGGTCACTTCATCATTCTTGATCATATCAACAATATGCGGACGGCCTTCAGTTACTTTGTTTACGCGGCGTACGGCGTGGCCAGCAGCCTCAATAATTTTTGCGGTGCCTGTAGTAGCCACAATTGAGAAGCCTAAACCAATTAAGTCGCGCGCTAAATCTGCGGCGAACGGCTTATCTTCTTCACGCACACTGATAAATGCACAGCCGCTGGTGGGTAAAACTTCTCCAGCGCCCATTTGTGCTTTGGCAAAGGCTTCAGCAAAGCTATCACCGACACCCATCACTTCGCCCGTCGATTTCATCTCTGGGCCTAGGATCGTATCAACACCAGGGAATTTAGCAAATGGGAACACTGCCTCTTTAACACTAAAGAAGGGTGGAATGATCTCTTTAGTGAAGTTTAGCTCGGTTAAGGTCTTACCCGCCATGACGCGTGCGGCAACTTTTGCCAGTGATTCACCAATGCACTTGGATACAAAAGGCACGGTACGTGACGCACGTGGATTGACTTCAATCACGTAAATATCTTCGCCCTGCACGGCCATCTGCACGTTCATAAGACCCAATACGCCAAGCTCTAAGGCCATACGGCTGACTTGATCACGAATCTTATCTTGGATATGCGCTGGCAATGAGTAGGGTGGCAATGAGCAAGCAGAGTCACCCGAGTGCACGCCCGCTTGTTCAATGTGCTGCATAATCGCGCCAATCACGACGATTTCGCCATCACAGACTGCATCAATATCCACTTCAATCGCGCTATTGAGGAAATGATCCAGCAACACCGGACTGTCATTAGAGACCTGTACCGCTTCTCGCATATAACGACGCAGCTCTTCTTCGTCATAGACGATTTCCATGGCACGACCACCCAATACATAGGACGGACGTACCACCAATGGGTAACCGATATCTTTAGAAGCGGCAATCGCCTCTTCTTCACTGCGTGCTGTAGCATTTTGTGGCTGTAGCAAACCAAGGCGCTCAACCATCTGCTGGAAACGCTCACGATCTTCAGCACGGTCAATGGCGTCAGGGCTGGTACCAATAATCGGCACGCCAGCTTCTTCTAGCGCACGGCAAATTTTCAGTGGTGTTTGGCCACCGTACTGCACAATCACGCCAACAGGTTTTTCGACACGGACGATTTCCAGCACGTCTTCCAAAGTCACCGGCTCAAAGTACAGGCGATCAGAGGTATCGTAGTCGGTTGATACGGTTTCAGGGTTGCAGTTGACCATAATGGTCTCATAACCATCTTCACGCATTGCTAACGCCGCGTGAACACAGCAGTAGTCAAACTCAATACCCTGACCGATACGGTTTGGGCCACCACCTAAGATCATAATCTTATCGCGGGTGCTTGGATTCGCTTCACACTCTTCTTCATAAGTGGAATACATATAAGCCGTGTCAGTTGAAAACTCACCAGCACAGGTATCCACACGCTTGTAGACAGGGAAAATATTCAACTGATGACGACGGCTGCGAATATTCTTCTCGGAGACACCTAAAAGAGTCGCTAAACGTGCATCACTAAAGCCTTTACGTTTAAGCTTAAACATCTGCGTGGCATCAATTTCTGCCAAACCTACAGTTTTTAAACGCTCTGCTTCCAGTACTAAGTCTTCCATCTGCACCAAGAACCAATGGTCGATTTTGGTCAACTCATAGATTTCATCGCGGGTCATACCAAAACGCATGGCATCAGCCACATACCAAATACGGTCAGCGCCCGGCACAGTCAGTTCGCGACGGATAATGCTGGCCGCTTCTGGATGCTTAATATCCACTTTAGAATCTAAACCATTGACGCCCACTTCCAGACCACGCAAGGCTTTTTGCAAAGACTCTTGGAAGGTACGACCAATCGCCATCACTTCACCAACAGACTTCATCTGCGTGGTTAAGCGTGCATCAGCTTTGGGGAATTTTTCAAAAGTGAAACGTGGAATCTTGGTGACAACATAGTCAATGGTCGGCTCAAAGGATGCTGGCGTACGACCGCCAGTGATATCGTTTTTCAACTCATCAAGGGTATAGCCTACTGCCAACTTGGCCGCGATTTTTGCAATCGGGAAACCTGTGGCTTTAGACGCTAGCGCGGATGAGCGTGAAACCCGTGGGTTCATCTCAATCACCACCATACGACCATCTTTTGGATCGATACCAAACTGTACGTTCGAACCACCGCTCTCAACGCCAATCTCGCGCATCACTGCAAGCGAGGCATCGCGCATTATTTGGTATTCTTTGTCGGTCAGGGTTTGTGCTGGAGCCACAGTGATGGAGTCACCGGTGTGCACACCCATGGGGTCAAAGTTTTCAATCGAGCAGACAATAATGCAGTTGTCATTTTTGTCGCGCACCACTTCCATTTCAAACTCTTTCCAACCGATCAATGATTCATCGATTAAGAGTTCTTTGGTCGGTGACAAATCTAGACCACGGTTACAGATTTCTTCAAATTCTTCACGGTTGTAGGCAATACCACCGCCGGTGCCACCCATGGTGAAACTGGGGCGAATAATGCAGGGGAAGCCGACGTCGCTTTGGACTTTGTAAGCTTCTTCCATATTGTGCGCGATACCTGAACGCGGACAGGCCAAACCAATGGAACGCATGGCTTTATCAAAGCGCGAGCGGTCTTCAGCTTTATCAATGGTGTCAGCATTAGCGCCAATCATTTCGACGCCAAACTTCTCCAGAACGCCTTCACGCTCAAGGTCTAACGCGCAGTTGAGTGCAGTCTGGCCACCCATAGTCGGTAGCAGCGCATCTGGACGCTCTTTTTCAATAATTTTTGCAACGGTCTGCCATTTGATCGGCTCGATATAGGTCGCATCGGCCATCGCGGGGTCAGTCATGATAGTTGCTGGGTTCGAGTTCACTAAAATGACTCGGTAACCTTCTTCGCGCAACGCCTTACACGCCTGCGCGCCAGAGTAGTCAAACTCACACGCTTGACCAATCACAATGGGGCCGGCGCCGATGATAAGGATGCTTTTAATATCTGTGCGTTTTGGCATGGGATTCTCGTAATATTAGGACAAGGTTGCAGTGGCCAGCTTCACGCCAAAGCTGACGAACATGACGCCTACTCCACTTAATGCGCCGGTTGCCAAGCGTTGTCGCTGGCGAAACCATTGCGCTAAGCGGGCGCCGGTAAAAATCAATAGACTCAGATAAATCCCGCTAATCAACTGCAGAATCAATCCCAGTACTAGAAACGATAAGCCAGGATGGGCGTAACCTGGATCAACAAACTGAATAAAAAATGAGACGAAAAACAAAATAGCTTTAGGATTAGAGATACTTAGAAAAAAAGCTTTACGCGTGGGTCGCGATGCGGGCTTTTGCTGCTGTATCTCTTCCACCACCTGCGGTGAGCTGCGCATCGAGCGAAATGCTGAAATCAGCATATTAATGCCCAACCAGCACAAATAGGCGGCACCAAGGTACTTCAAGACAATAAAGAACATCGGCTCGGTGCGTAACAGTGAAGCAATACCAATGGCTGATAAAGTCATCAACACGGTATCGCCTAAAAACACACCACCAGCGGCTTTATAACCTGAAGCAATACCACTCTGGGCGGCTGTTGCTAAGACAAACAACGAGTTTGGCCCCGGCAACAACACCACAAACACTGTCCCTAAAATATAGGTCCACAGGTCAGTAATTCCCAAGCTTGGTAGCATCGTCAGCAGTCCTTAACCGCGCTCGGCCATTGAGGCAACAAAGCGATCAAATAAAGAACTGACATCATTTGGTCCTGGGCTCGCTTCTGGGTGGCCCTGAAAGCCAAATGCAGCTTTATCCGTGCGCTCAATACCTTGTAGCGTCTGGTCAAATAATGACACATGGGTTGCGACGAGGTTATCAGGCAAGCTGTCTTTATCCACCGCAAAACCATGATTCTGGCTGGTGATCATCACCATGCCCGTTTTCAGATCTTGGACTGGGTGGTTGGCACCGTGGTGACCGCTGACCATTTTCATGGTGCGCGCACCAGATGCTAACGCCAACAACTGATGACCTAAGCAGATACCAAAAACAGGAATATCTGTTTCTAGAATCTCTTTAATCGCAGTAATAGCGTAATCACATGGCTCTGGATCACCTGGGCCATTGGACAAGAACACACCATCAGGATTCAACGCGAGCACTTCACTGGCTGGCGTATCAGCTGGCACTACGGTTAAACGGCAACCGCGTGCAACCAGGACACTTAAAATATTGCGTTTGACACCAAAGTCATAAACAACAACATGATGAGGTAACTGGCCTGCTTGAATCTCTGGATGGCTGTCAGTCAACAACTGCCATGGTCCTTTACGCCACTCGTAGATTTTATCGGTGCTGACTTCTTGCGCTAAATCTAAACCTTGCAAGCCAGTAAAGCCGCGAGCTAATTCTAACGCGCGCTCAGGTGTAGCATCGTCGCCGGCTAAAATGCAGCCGCTTTGCGCACCTGATTCACGCAGAATACGTGTCAAACGGCGCGTATCGATACCGGCAATGGCGACGATTTTATTGTCCTTTAAATACTCACCTAAAGGCTGCTTATCGCGCCAGCTGCTGGAGAGTAAAGGCAGGTCACGAATAATCAATCCTGACACCCAAACCCGATTCGATTCTGCATCTTCAGGGGTGGTGCCGGTATTACCGATATGTGGGTAGGTTAACGCGACCAACTGACGTGCATAGGATGGGTCTGTAAGAATTTCCTGATAGCCGGTCATGGCAGTATTAAAAACCGCCTCACCAACGGTTTGACCGTCAATTCCAATGGATTCGCCGCGAAAAATGCTGCCGTCAGCAAGGGCGAGTATGGCTGGCTTAGTCAAGAAGACCTCCGGTAATTAAGTCTGGAGCACACATTTTATTCGCAAAAAAGCGGAATGACGTGTATTGACATCATTCCGCTTTTTATGAATTCATCTGGGCGCAGTTTTAGTGGATACACTAAAAAGATATTGTACGGGTTTTATTTTAAAACCGGAAGCAAACAATCAGATCAATGCAACTCAAGTACATCTTGCATATCATACAAGCCTGCTGATTGACCTTCGAGCCACTGCACCGAACGCACAGCACCTTTAGCAAAGGTCATACGGCTTGAAGCTTTATGAGTGATTTCTACGCGCTCGCCATCAGCGGCAAACAGCACCGTATGATCGCCCACGATATCACCGCCACGTACTGTGGCAAAACCAATGGTCTCGCGCTCACGCGCACCGGTTTGCCCTTCACGGCCATACACAGCCACTTCAGCTAAATTACGATCCAGTGCAGCAGCAACCACTTCACCCATACGTAACGCCGTCCCAGATGGAGCATCGACTTTATGGCGGTGGTGCGCTTCAATAATTTCGATATCGGCATCATCACCTAGCACACGTGCAGCAGTATCCAACAGCTTAAGACACAGATTGACACCCACGCTGAAGTTCGCCGCAAAGACAATGGCAATATCCTGCCCAGCATCACGTAACAGTTGGCGTTCTGCTTCAGAAAAACCAGTGGTACCAATCACCATGGCTTTACCTGCTTTACGGCAGATCTCGAGATTATGCAGGGTCACGGTTGGATGGGTAAAATCGATCAACACATCAAAATCATCCAGCACGCTGGATAAATCACCGACCAATTTAACCTCGATACGACCCACGCCAGCCAATTCACCAGCATCTGCACCAATCAAACTGCTTTCAGGTCGATCGATCGCTGCGGTTAATTGCAAAGCAGGCACCGCGCGCACTGCTTCAATTAATGTTTTACCCATGCGCCCTGCGGCACCGACTACTGCAACTCGAAGCATCGTTATTCTTCCACGCTAGTTAAATGAATCAGAGTGCACCGTATCAGCAGCGCACCCTCGCACGATTATCACGGGACTCTTACAAATCGCCGAAAAAACGTTTTACGCCTTCGAACCAATTACTTTTTTTTGGCGAATGTGAGTCATTACCCTGCAAGCTGACACGAAACTCTTCCAGCAACTCACGCTGACGCTTATCGAGTTTCACAGGTGTTTCCACAGCCACACGGCACATTAAATCACCGACACCACCACCACGTACGGGCGTCACACCTTTACCACGCAAGCGGAACAGCTTATTGGTTTGTGTACCCTCAGGGATTTTCAGCTTAACGCGTCCACCTAAGGTTGGCACTTCCAGCTCACCACCTAATGCAGCATCAGCAAAACTGATCGGTACTTCACAATACAAGTCACGGCCATCACGTTGGAAAATCGCATGCGGACGGACATTTACCACCACATATAGATCACCCGACGGACCACCCATGGTACCCGCCTCGCCTTCGCCGGTTAAGCGAATACGGTCACCGGTGTCAACACCCGCTGGTACTTTAACCGATAGGGTTTTTTCTTCTTCAACACGACCTTGACCATGGCAATCGCCACATGGGTCAGTGATCATCTGCCCTGAACCATGACAACGTGGACAGGTTTGCTGAACAGCAAAGAAACCTTGCTGCATACGCACCTGGCCAATACCGTTACAAGTCGTACAAGTCACAGGACTGGTGCCTTTTTTCGCACCCGTGCCTTTACAGGTTTTACAATCCACCTGAGTGGGTACACGGATATTTTCCGTAGTACCACGCACCGCTTCTTCTAAATTAAGCTCCATGGTGTAACGCAAGTCACTACCACGTTGCGGGCCGCCACGACCACCGCCGCCACCGCCAAAGAAGTCGCTAAACACATCTCCAAACACATCAGAGAAGTTACCGCCACCACCAAAACCACCGCCACCCATTTGCGGATCAACACCGGCATGACCGTGACGATCATAGGCTGCGCGCTTATCTTCATCAGATAAGACTTCGTAAGCTTCGTTGGCTTCTTTAAATTTTTCTTCTGCATCTTTATCATCCGGATTACGGTCCGGGTGAAATTTCATTGCTAAGCGGCGATAGGCTTTTTTTAACTCTGCAGCTGTTGCACTACGCTCCGCACCCAGCACTTCATAATAGTCACGCTTTGCCATAACTCTTTTAACTCCGGATTCTCACCTGCCAGACACACCAACGCGGGAGCTAGTCCCGCGTGGCGAATCGTTACTGCATCACCCGAGGGTCATCTGCAGGGCTTAGATTTATAGGATTACTTGTTATCAGTATCCTTAACCTCTTCAAACTCAGCATCAACAACATCATCATTGTCGTCGCCCGCTGCATCTGCAGGCTGCTCACCTTGCTGCGCTTGCTCGGCATACATTTTTTCTGCAAGCGGTGCGCTCGCTTCTGACAGTGCTGCAACTTTAGCGTCAATCGCTTCTTTGTCATCGCCTTTAACCGCTTCTTCAAGCTCAGTTAACGCAGTTTCAATAGTCGCTTTGTCTTCTTCAGTCGCTTTATCGCCTGCTTCAACAATCATTTTGCGAGTTGCATGAACCAGTTGGTCACCTTGGTTACGTGCAGTCGCCAGTTCTTCAAACTTACGGTCTTCATCAGCATGCGCTTCAGCGTCACGAACCATTTGATCAACTTCTTCATCACTTAAACCAGAGTTGGCTTTAATAACGATGGACTGCTCTTTACCTGTGGCTTTGTCTTTGGCTGAAACGTTCAGAATACCGTTCGCATCAATATCAAAGGTTACTTCAATTTGTGGCACACCGCGTTGTGCTGGTGGAATATCTGACAAGTCAAAACGACCGAGTGATTTATTCGTTGCAGCTTGCTTACGCTCACCCTGCAGGACGTGAATGGTCACTGCGTTTTGGTTGTCGTCTGCAGTTGAGAACACTTGTGATTTCTTGGTCGGAATCGTGGTGTTTTTCTCAATCAGAGCCGTCATAATGCCACCCATGGTTTCAATACCAAGAGTCAGCGGACTGACGTCTAACAGCAGAACGTCTTTTACATCACCGGACAATACGGCACCTTGAATCGCAGCACCCATGGCAACGGCTTCATCAGGGTTAACGTCTTTACGTGGCTCTTTCTTAAAGAAGTCAGTGACCGCTTTCTGCACTAATGGCATACGCGTCTGACCACCCACCAAGATCACATCATTGATTGCGCTTACATCCAGACCAGCATCTT
Organism: Pseudomonas sp.; assembly: GCA_034006005.1. Lineage (GTDB taxonomy): Bacteria > Pseudomonadota > Gammaproteobacteria > Pseudomonadales > Pseudomonadaceae > Denitrificimonas. Next base: position 14,913 of record JAVETP010000031.1, on the reverse strand, counting down.
TCAATGCAATACGGCATGGCTCAAGCGTACGTGCAACCAAGTCACCGACCAGACCTTCAAGTTTGGCACGGGTAATAACAATATTAAGGTGCTTAGGACCACTTGCATCAGCAGTGATATACGGCAAGTTAACGTCAGTCTGTTGCGCTGAAGACAACTCAATTTTTGCTTTTTCAGCGGCTTCTTTTAGACGCTGCATCGCAAGTGGATCACCTTTAAGATCCATACCGCTGTCTTTCTTGAACTGGTCAACCAAGTCATTGATCAACAGGTTGTCAAAGTCTTCACCACCCAGGAACGTATCACCATTGGTCGCCAACACTTCAAACTGGTGTTCACCATCGACTTCAGCAATTTCAATTACTGAAACGTCAAAGGTACCACCACCTAAGTCATAAACGATAACAGTGTGGTCGCCACTGGCTTTGTCCATACCGTAAGCCAGTGCGGCTGCGGTTGGCTCGTTAATGATGCGCTTAACATCTAGACCCGCAATACGGCCCGCATCTTTAGTGGCTTGACGCTGGCTGTCGTTAAAGTACGCAGGTACCGTTACAACAGCCTCGGTAACAGGCTCGCCGAGGTAATCTTCAGCAGTCTTTTTCATTTTCTTTAGCACTTCCGCAGAAATTTGCGGTGGTGCCATTTTTTCGCCCTTTACTTCAACCCAAGCATCACCATTGTCTGCTTTAGCGATTTTGTAAGGGACCATTTGAATATCTTTTTGTACAACATCTTCGTCAAAACGACGACCGATCAAACGCTTCACCGCATAGAGCGTGTTCTGCGGATTGGTCACTGCCTGACGTTTAGCTGCTTGACCGACTAGAATTTCGCCATCATTGGTGTAAGCAATGATCGAAGGAGTTGTACGACCGCCTTCTGCGTTTTCTAGAATCTTGGCAACACCGTTCTCCATAACTGATACACAGGAGTTGGTAGTACCTAGGTCAATACCGATAATTTTACCCATTTTAAATCTCCTCAATGCTGTTTCACTCACAACCTATGGCTGGACTGAATAACTTATTAATTAACTTGTTTAACTAGATGGGGCTGTTTGTGAAAATTTCAAGCCTGCTCATCAATTTTTACTGGCGGTTCGCTCGGTGCTTTACTCACTACAACCATAGCTGGACGCAATAAACGGCCGTTCATGGCATAACCGCACTGAAATACTTTTAAGACGCTATTGGGTTCAACATGAATGCTTTCTTCCATCGCCATCGCTTGATGCTGCTCTGGATTAAAGGGTTCGCCCTGAGGATCCAGACGCTCAACCTGAAAACGCTTCATGGTGTCTAAAAACAGTTTATAGGTGAGTTCCATACCTTCGCGCATGGGACGAATTTTTTCATCCGCTGGGTCAGATACTTCAATACCGCGCTCAAGACTATCGAGTACGGCTAATAAATCAGTGGCAAATTTTTCCAAGGCAAACTTATGCGCCTTTTCAATATCTTGCTCAGCACGACGACGAATATTTTGCGCCTCAGCCGCTGCACGCAATGCATTTTCCTGCGCGCCCGCTAGCTGATCTTCTAATTCAGCAATACGCTGATCTGCTGAATTAGCATCTTGATTATCAGCATCTAAGTTAGACGTTTGCTCGTCCAAGGTTTGCTCGTCAGTCATGGCACCCTCCTTAACAATATGATGCAGGCCATTCACCTGCGCTATGCAAGGTTATATGGGGCTGGCGACAGCAACTTCAAGCGCAGCACGATGATTTTTATTGATTTCCACTTAAATATATCGCTAATCAACTGATAGCGCTGGCTACAGCAAGCGACCGACTGTCGGTTTTATACACATATCAAGAAAAAATACGCGCTACCTCTTGAAAGTACTGTTTATTTCACTGTATAAATGAACAGCACAGAATGGGAGCTGCAGTGATGCTATTACATATTTCAGTACAAAATTACGCCATCGTCGACCACTTAGATCTTGAGTTGCACGAGGGCATGAGTGTGATCACCGGAGAGACCGGTGCCGGCAAGTCGATTATGCTCGATGCTTTAAGCCTGACTCTAGGTGGGCGTACTGACAGCAGCGTGATTCGCCCCGGTGCCGATAAAGCCGACATTCTTAGCAGCTTTGATATTTCACGCATCCCAGAAGCCCAGCATTGGCTTAAAGAACGTGATCTAGAAAACGGTCCACATTGTATTTTACGCCGAGTCATTACTCGCGAAGGTCGCTCGCGCGCTTATATTAATGGCACGCCTGGTCCCTTAGCTGATTTAAAAGCACTGGGTGAGCTACTGATTGATATCCATAGTCAGCACGAACACCAATCCCTATTAAAAACAGATACCCACCGCCGTTTACTCGATGAGTTTGCCGGCGCCACAGAGCATGCCCGTGCCGTGCAGAGTTTAGCTCAGCGCTGGCGCCATACTCAGCAGCAGCTAGCCCAGCTCAGTGCCAATGAAGAAGAACAACGTGCCCGCCGCCAACTCTTAACCTATCAGCTTGAAGAGCTGGATCTTTTAGCGGTCAACGACGGTGAAGTGGAGCAACTGGAGCAAGAGCATCGCAGTTTAAGTAATTCAGAAAGTCTACTGGAAAACTGCCGACAGATTATTGATAGCTGCAGTGACAATGACAGCAATGTACTGAGCATTGTCGGCACTTTACTGCAACGCGCTAAGGCAATAGCAGGTGCACCCCAGGCCTTTGTTCAAGCGACAGAACTGCTGGCCAGTGCACACATTCAAATCGAAGAAGCGGTCAGTGAGTTTAATAACTTTGCGGATAACTTCGATGCCAACCCACAGCGCCAGCAATGGATTGAAGAGCGTCTCGATAGCATTTACACCCTAGCGCGCAAGCACCGCGCTGTGCCTGAACAGTTGCATGCCCTACAAGCGCAGTTACAAACAGAGCTAGAATCATTGGATGCCGATGACGCCAGTCTTGAGCATTTACAGCAGGCTGCAGCTTTACTGGTCACCGAGTACACCAATAAAGCTCAAGCCTTAAGTAAGCTGCGCAATAAGGCTGCAAAAAAACTCGCCAGTGCGGTGATGCAACAACTGCATATGCTGGGCATGCCTGATGGCCAGTTTAGCGTGGTGCTGCAGCCCTTAGAAAATCCAGCGCCAACATTAAACGGCATGGAAAATATTGAGTTTCTTGTCAGCGCCAACCCCGGTCAACCTTTACGCGGCTTAGCTAAAGTGGCATCAGGTGGTGAGCTGTCACGTATCAGCTTGGCGATTCAGGTGATTACCGCGCAGACCTCGCGCGTACCTACACTGGTGTTTGATGAAGTGGATGTGGGTATTGGCGGACCTACCGCTGAAATTGTCGGCCAACTCTTACGCCAGCTCGGTGAAAACGGACAAGTCCTAACGGTTACTCACTTGCCGCAAGTTGCTGCGCAAGGCCACCAGCACTTATTTGTGCACAAGGAGCGTCAGCAAAAATCCACCCACACTGCGGTTAAAGTACTGACCTATGAGCAGCGCATTGAAGAAATGGCGCGCATGTTGGGCGGTATTGATCTGACTGAAGAGTCACTGCTGCATGCGCGTAAAATTCTAGATGACGCACAAGCGACTCCGACCGCACAGCGTGCTTAATCTGCGTGCTAACTCAGCAGTTACTTATCTGGCTTTTTAATCAGCGATATATTCGGGTGCAGCCAGTCACCCGAAATATGGTAAGTGACACTGGCGAAGCGTGACAGTCGGTCACCGATTAAACGGTCAACCAAAAATAGCGCACCACCCACGGCGGGAGCACCGATAGCAATCGCAGCCAAAGGTAAGTTATTGGTCAAAGGCAGCGTAACCAATAAGGTTGCTTTAATTTTCTCATCAATTAAATTAAGTTGACCTTGCAACTCAAAGTTACTCGATGGCCCTTCCAGCAACACGGGTGTTTGCGTGCTATAGACACCGTTGCTGATCTGAATTTCTCCTTTAATATAATCGTAAGCTAGACCTTTACCGAATAAATCAGAAAAATCAAAACGTAAACGACGCCCAATCGATTCAAAGTTCAGCAAACCAAAAACACGTAACGCTTGCGCTGTACCATCCACACTGACCAGCTGGCCTTTACGGAAACTGATCTCAGCATCGCCACTTAATTTTGCCAAGCTTAAAGCAGCAGGTGAGCCAGCCCAACGCAGACTTGTATCGGCACGAAAGGCTTCGCTGGTGATACTCGGCGCAAAGCCCCAAGCGGCCAGCGCAGCACTTACATCATCACCGCCCAGTCGTCCGTCAAACCAACTTCGGACCTTACCATTGGCCCGCTCCCAACCTAACTTCCCTGTCACATTCAGACCTTTAAGCGATAAGTTGAGCTGATCCAAAAGCACGCCCTGCGCTTGCGGCCGAGTCTGTAACGACCCAGCACCTAAATGATCAGCACCTCGATACAGTGCATCCAACTGTATATCCAGCGCGGGGATACTGCGCATATCAAAATCAGCAAAGGCATCGTCATCAGATTCTGTGCTGTCGACGCCCGCCGGCAAATGCAGATGCGCTAAATGCACATGCAGAGGCTTATTTGCACCGGGGTCATTGATCTGGCCTTTAAGCTTTTTACTATCGAGGATCAACTGCCAGCCAGCGGACTGTGGCCTAAAATCAATATTCAAATGATCGACTGATAAGCCAAAACCGCTGAAATTACGAATATCTAACTTGGCGCTTTTAAAAAGCTGGGTATTGCCTTGCTCAGCGAGCGTATAACGCTGCATCACCTGCTGCCATTGCTCAAGATCAAAGGTATTCAGCCGTCCACGTATCTGCAGACCCGTTTGTGCTGGCAATCGCGCCAGTCCACCACCCAAACGTAATTGAGCGCGACCACCAAGAATATCATCCGCTGCAGCGGCTAAACTCAAGCTGGCTTGATCAGCATAATCAAACCAATAGCGCCGTTCTTTGCCCACTAAGGTCATGCGCCAGTCAGCATAGCTTTCTTGGTTGGCTGCTTTACCCAGTGGTGCAGGCAGATCCACTTCGACCCCCTGCAAGTTGGAGTCAATGCGCAGTTGACTATCCTCTCCGTCGAGCAAGACACGTAAGCGGTAAGGTAAGTTTCCTGACACGGGAAGCGGCTCGGTTATAGCGCCCCATTGGATTAAGCGCTCCAGCGGCATCAACCCACGCACATCAATCTGCGTACTTAATTGCCCAGCATGCCCATCTGCAGTAATTTCACCGGAAAAAGACTGACCTAAAAACAGCCCAGTGACTTTTTTGGCGCTCAATCCACGTTGATTATCAAAGGCAAACCGCCCGGTTAAATGACGTAACTGCACATCAATATCTGGCATATCCAGCTCAACACGCTGCGCATCTAAGACCAGCTTAATACGCACGGGCTGTTGCGCTGCTAACGGCACGGTTAAATCTAAAGCGATCGGTAAACGCCCTTTCCCCTGCCACTTTGCAAAGTCTGCTGATTCATCTGCGATCGGGGTCTTTTGTAAGAAATATAAACCATCCGCCATACTGCTGTTGACTTCAGCATGCAACTGCAGCACAGGTATCTTTCCTGCTGCACCATGCTCCACTTCAGCATAGGCTGTAGTAATCGGCGAGTTGAGTATTTTGCCCTGCTCTATATAAATACGCACACCACTGTCTTCTATCAGTACCTCAGCCGTCGCATCGGTTACCGCAGGCCAGCCTGGCTGATATTCAAGTTGCGCTTCTTTCACTGCAAAATATAAAGTCAAAGAGCGCGCCGTAGGTGGTGCACCTTTATTGAGTGAGCCTTGATACTGGAAATACCCCTGATCGATATGCCCCGCTTGAATCGCAGTATTGAGCCAATGCTCTAAATCAGTACTGAATTCAGGGACGCGGCTGGGCAAGTATTTACCAGTAAAGCGCGCATCACCATCACGTAAGCCAACACGCAGATCCATATAATCTTCTTCATCTGGATCCTTGAGTAAGCGGATTAAAAAGTCTCCACCGATATCACCCTCTTCGCCTTTAACCTGTAAGTACGGGCTGCGTAAGGTAAAACCCTGATCATCAAAATGCCAAAGTAGCTGTGCATGGGCGCGTTCATATTGCCAAGGCTTAGCAAATAATTTGGCTAAATGCAGACTGAAACCCTTATCACTGGCCAGTCGCAATTCACCTTGCAATAAGTCACCGGAAACATGCCCAGTAATACCACTGGATGCCGGCACATCATGCCAAGCAGAAAACTCAATATCCTTAACATTACTGGCAAAGGTTAAGCGTTCAGCCATCGGCGCATCGGGACGCCACTGCACCTGAGCATTGCGCAATTCGCCTTTGGGTTGCATGCTTTGCAAAACATCCGCTGCCACTGCAGGCAAAGCGATAACGCGCTCAATAATATGCTGCACATCAGACACTTCAAGCTGCTGCAATCCAAGTTGCCATAGGGCTGTTTCGTTATCCGCATAGCTCGCCCACAGATGCAGATGACGCTTAGGTAAATCATTAATTTGCAGGGCTAAGCGCTCAATCCAAGCCCTATGCACACCGGCTGCGTGCTGGTAAAAAACCAAGGCATCGTCACTGTGCACATCTAAGGGGGCTAAGTTTTCGGCTTGCCCTTGCAACTCTAAGCTCTTCAGCTGCAATACCGCACTGTGCATCTGGCCTTGTGCGGCTTGCAACCACAGTTGACCGCCCACTTTAAATGTATCCAACTGCCAATTCGCTAAATAATGATCGGGAATCCATTGGGCAAGATTACTGCTGGGAGTTTTTAGATACACCGCTAAAGCACTTTTACGCCAATCCGATTCGACAAACTGGCCTTGCGCACTGAGCTCTAGGGTTTCGCCATCGGGCAAGACCGCGCGCAAATCCAAACGCTGCTGCGCGCCTGAATGACTTAAGGTAAAACCTGCATAGGTGAGTGCCAAAGGCTGATGTTGATACGCCTGCACAATAATGCGACTGTCTAATACGCTAAGCTGACCCAAATGCTGTAGCTGAGCTAAAGCATCATTGAGCTGAAAAGCTGCCTGTTCAGCATCTTTAATATGCAAGCCTTGCAGCGCCCATTGCCCTGCTTGATCTTCCTGAAGATGAATTTGCAAGCCCTGTAAAGTCACCGCTTTTAAGCGCAATTCTCTGGCCAATAGACTGCCAATGATATCGGGCTGAATATGCAATGCTTCAACCTGCACCGCCTTATCACCCTCGCCTAGCGTCACATAATGCGCAGCGAGGCGCGGCGAGAAACCCCGCCAACTGCCTTCCAGCTGCTCAATATGAATGGACTGTTGCAGGCTGTGTTCTAACTGCTGCTGTATTTCAGTACGGTATTCGGCCACCAATGGCACCAACTGCCGACCCAAACTCACATACAAAGCAGCAGTCATCAACAAGCCTGCTAGCAGCCATAAGCCCCAGTGCAGGAGCCTATTCAGCACAGCCAGAACAGTACTCATATCCAGTGCCTAAGCAATAGTGAAATCAGAGCAAAACAACATCATACTGCTCCTGTGAGTACATACTTTCGACTTGAAAGCGTACCGGATGGCCAATGAATGATTCTAAATCAGCCACATTGGCTGACTCCTCGTCCAGCAAACGATCGACCACGCTTTGGCTGGCCAACACCATATAACCATCCGCTTGAAAGGCACGTGCCTCACGTAAGATCTCACGAAAAATCTCATAACAAATAGTTTCTGCAGTGCGCATATTGCCGCGCCCCTGACAGGTAGAACAGGGTTCACACAGCACTTGTGCCAAACTTTCCCGCGTGCGCTTGCGGGTCATTTGCACTAAACCCAGTTCAGTAATACCAATAATATTAGTTTTTGCATAGTCACGTTCCAACTGACGCTCAAGCGTACGCAATACTTGGCGACGGTGCTCTTCATCTTCCATATCAATAAAATCGATAATGATAATGCCGCCCACATTGCGTAAACGCAGTTGTCGAGCGATGGTCAATGCTGCTTCAAGGTTGGTTTTAAAAACAGTTTCTTCAAGATTACGGTGACCGACAAAGGCACCGGTATTCACATCAATGGTGGTCATTGCTTCAGTCGGGTCGATCACCAAGTGGCCGCCTGATTTTAGCGGAACTTTGCGCTCAAGCGCTTTTTGAATTTCGTCTTCAATACCGTACAAATCAAATATTGGACGCTCACCCGGATAATGCTCAACTCGATCAGCAATCTCCGGCATTAATTCGCCGACAAACTGCAATGCTTTTTGCAGGGTTTCGCGCGAATCAATCCGCACTTTTTCTGTATGTTCAGCAGCCAAATCACGCAACGTACGTAAAGGTAACGACAACTCTTCATAAATAACAGTCGGTGCACCACAGACTTTCATCTGCTCACGTACCTGCTCCCATAAGCGGTGCAAGTAACGAATATCCAACATAATGGCTGAAATATCTGCGCCTTCAGTGGCGGTACGGATAATAAACCCACCCTGATCTTCAAGCCCTTCACTGGCCAAGCATTCAGTCACCGCTTGCTTTAAGCGCTCACGTTCAGCTTCTTCTTCAATTTTGAGTGAAACACCAATATGAGTGCTGCTGGGCATATAGACAAGATAGCGCGAGGGGATCGATAAGTTAGTGGTGAGGCGTGCGCCCTTGCTACCAATGGGGTCTTTAGTGACTTGCACGACTAGCGCTTGGCCTTCATGCACTAAACCACTGATACCTTCACCGGTAACGCCTTCGCGACCGGTAATATCTGCCGCATGAATAAAAGCAGCACGCGACAAACCAATATCAACAAAAGCTGCCTGCATTCCAGGTAAGACACGGACAATTTTACCTTTGTAGATATTGCCAACAATGCCGCGACGCTGAGTACGCTCAACATGCACTTCTTGTAAAACGCCATTTTCAACCACAGCCACGCGTGATTCCATTGGCGTGATATTGATTAGAATTTCTTCACTCATGATGTTCTCAGTCTAAAGCCTGGATATGCACAACCTATTGAACGCAATGCCACAAGATATAGGCTGTGCAAAAACACCCAGCACCTTGCATAAAACACACTACGACGGAGAAGAGTACAGCGTTATGGTAAGTACAGCGAACAACCCAAGGCCCCAGCTAACGCTTACGACCACAAGAACATCAAAACGTTACCCCAGCCTGGTTAACTTAAACCACGCAGACGCTTCACATTATTGAGCAAAAGAAATAACCAAGGCCAAAGCAAACAACTGACCAAGACTGGCACAATATAATAACTCAGCTCGGGTCGCACCCCTGATAGTGTGCTCAGCCAGAGCAAGACCAGCTGTGCCACACCATAAATAACCAATAAAGCGCAGGACTGTTGCCATAAAGGAAAGAGCTTAATACGCTGCTGCAGGGTTAACACTAAAAACACCGCGAGCATTAAAGCTAAGGCATGCTGGCCAAATAATGTGCCGTATAAAACATCTTGCGCAATACCTAAGCTCCAAGCTGTCAGCAAGCCCACCTGATGCGGATAGTTAATCGCCCAAAAGGTTAACACCAGCGCCAACCATAAAGGTCTTGCCATTTCTAAGTGTTCTGGCATCGGCGCGACAGAGAGCAATAAAGCAATAATTAAGGTCGTCCACATAATGGCGACCCCTCGGCCTAATAACGCACTCACTTATTGAGCCTCCACTGCTGTTGTTTCTGTTGCCTTAAGCAACTGCTTGGCATCTTCTAAAGCGTTCTCAACCTCTTTATCCAAGCCCTGCATTGAACCTTTACCATCACTGAACACCAGCAATAGATAACGGCTACGATTGAGATTAGCCGCAGGCAGTGCTTGTATGCGGGTAAAGGGCTGCCCCGTATTGCGCTGCACTTCACTGACCACAGCCACCGGATAACCCACAGGAAAACGCTGACCCATCCCCGAAGTGACTAACAAATCACCTTCACGAATATCAGCCGTATCCGTCACATAACGCAACTCGATTGATTCCAAGTCACCCGTCCCGCTGGCGATAGCACGCAAGCCATTGCGATTGACCTGCACAGGAATACTGTGATTACTGTCAGTAATCAGCAACACACGCGAACTGTACGGCATCACCTCAATCACCTGCCCCATGACCCCGCGCGCATCCAAGACCGGCTGACCTAAAGTCACGCCGCTGCTGCTACCACGGTTAATCAGGACGCGATGAGTATGCGGGTTGGGGTCAATACCAATTAATTCCGCAACTAAAACGCGGTCATCAATTAAGGCAGAAGAATTGAGTAGCTCACGCAAACGCACATTTTGCTCGGTCAGCGTGGCAAGTTTTTGCAAACGACGTTGCATCAGCAAAGTTTCTGCGCGCAACTGTTCGTTTTCAGCCATCAAGTCAGTACGACTGCTAAACATTTGCAGGGTATCTGTCCACGCGCGCACAGGCATATCGCCCAGCCAGTATAAGGGAGTGAGTACCATCCCTAAACTGCTACGCACAGGCTTAAGCAGTTCAAGCCGAGCATCAACAAAGATCAATGCGACAGATAAGCAAGTGAGAATTAAAAATCGGGTACTTAATACAGTTGTTTTAGCAAATAATGGCTTAATGATACATCCTCGACGACTTAACTGCGCAACAGCACAAATCTATTGTGCAGTTAAGAATTAGGATAAGCACTGCATGAACATTGCTCAGTTGCTCTCAAGTACTTACTCAACTGATAATAAATCCATCGAATTGCTATCCATCATTTCTAAAGCGCGACCACCGCCCAAAGCAACACAATTTTTCGGATTTTCAGCAACGATCACTGGCAAACCTGTTTCTTGTGCAATCAGCTTATCCATATCACGTAATAAAGCACCGCCACCGGTCAGTACTAAACCACGCTCAGCAATATCAGAAGCCAACTCAGGTGGTGATTGCTCTAACGCACTCTTCACCGCTTGTACAATGGCTGCTAATGATTCTTGCAGCGCTTCTAAAACCTCATCAGAGTTCAAAGTAAAGCTGCGTGGAATACCTTCAGCAAGGTTACGACCACGCACATCAAACTCTAATAATTCACCGCCTGGGAAAGCTGCGCCAATTTCTTGTTTAATACGCTCAGCAGTCGACTCACCAATTAAACTGCCGTAGTTGCGGCGAACATAACTGATAATGGCCTCATCAAAACGGTCACCACCGACACGTACGGATTCGGCATACACCACACCGTTCAATGAGATCAAAGCAATTTCAGTGGTACCACCACCGATATCAACCACCATCGAACCACGCGCTTCATCCACCGGTAAACCCGCACCGATCGCTGCAGCCATGGGTTCTTCAATCAAAAACACTTCACGCGCACCAGCACCTAAGGCTGATTCACGAATCGCACGACGCTCAACTTGTGTCGATTTACACGGCACACAAATCAAAACCCGCGGACTGGGCTGTAAAAAACTATTTTCATGCACTTTATTAATAAAGTACTGGAGCATTTTCTCACACACACTAAAGTCTGCAATCACGCCATCTTTCATCGGGCGAATCGCACAAATATTTCCTGGGGTACGGCCCAGCATCCGTTTTGCATCAGTACCAACAGCAACCACACTTTTTTGGTTGCCTCGTGTGCGGATCGCAACAACCGACGGCTCATCTAAGACAATACCGCGCTCGCGCACATAAATAAGGGTGTTGGCAGTTCCTAAATCAATGGACAAATCACTGGAAAACATGCCGCGTAGTTTCTTAAACATGGGATGAATAACCCTAGGTAACGCGCAATTGAAACGCTAATTAAAAAATAATAGGAAACTCTAACAATCATCGTCCTTTTGAGCAAGGTACGCACTGTGATAGATTAGCACTTTATTGACATCGATATGATGTAACTGGCTTATAGATACAGCAATCAATAGATTGTTCCCTTTGACTGCTTAAATTAGCCGACACACATTTTTTACCAAGGAGATCCTCACATGGCTATTGAACGCTGCGACGTGGAAAAACTTGCGCACTTGGCTCGACTGGGTCTTGATGACGCACAAATCGATAAAAGCACGACTTCCTTAAATGCCGTCCTCGACATGATCAATGCCATGCAAGCGGTCGACACCGACAATATCACTCCATTGGCTAATCCGCTGGAAATCCACCAGCGCTTACGCCCCGATACTGTCACAGAAAGTAACCACCGTGATGACTACCAAGCCCTCGCACCTGCTGTAGAAAACGGCTTATACCTGGTACCCAAAGTCATCGATTAAGGACGTATTTGTCATGCATCAACTTAGCTTAGCCAACATCTCTAAAGCACTGGCTGCCAAGCAGTTTTCTGCTCGTGAGCTGACCAGTCATTTATTAACGCGTATTGAGCAACTTGATCCACAACTCAATAGCTTTATTACTGTCACTCAAGACGCCGCTTTACAACAAGCCGACGCTGCAGACAGTCTGCGTAATAATGGCAATACATCACCATTATTGGGCGTGCCTTTAGCGCATAAAGACTTATTCTGCACCGCCGGTGTACGCACCAGTTGCGCCTCAAAAACACTGGATAATTTTGTCGCACCCTATAACGCTGCCGTCGTTGAGAAATTGAATACTGCGGGTTGCGTCAGCTTAGGCAAGCTGAATATGGATGAATTCGCCATGGGCTCCTCCGGCGAGACCAGCTTTTATGGCGCCAGCAAAAACCCATGGGATACCTCACGAGTACCCGGCGGCTCATCCAGCGGTAGTGCTGTGGCCGTGGCCGCACGTTTAGTACCTGCTGCAACCGGTAGCGACAGTGGCGGTTCAATTCGTCAACCTGCTGCATTTACCGGTTTAACCGGTATCAAACCGACTTATGGTCGTATTTCACGCTGGGGCATGACTGCTTACGCATCAAGCTTCGATCAAGCGGGCTTTTTAGCGCACAACGCTGAAGACTGCGCGCTGCTACTGCACGCCACTGCAGGCTTTGATGAGCGCGATTCAACCAGCGCACAGCAGCCGGTTGATGACTACGCTGCAGCCTTAACGCAACCGCTCAACGGTTTACGCATTGGCTTGCCAAAAGAGTACTTCTGCAGCAGCCTGGATGCGCGCATTGGTGATGTGGTTAACACTGCCATTGAGCAACTCAAGCAGTTAGGTGCGACCTTTGTTGATATCAGTCTGCCGACCTTGCCGCACGCCGTGCCTGCTTATTATGTGATTGCCTCAGCTGAAGCATCCACTAACTTAGCGCGCTTTGATGGTGTACGTTTTGGCCACCGCTGTGACGATCCAAAAGATCTGGAAGACCTGTATCTGCGCTCACGTGATGAAGCCTTTGGCGAAGAAGTTAAACGCCGCATTATGATGGGCACCTATGCGCTATCCACTGGCTATTACGATGCCTACTATTTAAAAGCGCAAAAAGTCCGTCGTTTAATTAAAAATGACTTTGTCAGCGCCTTTAAAGATGTCGATCTGATTCTTGGCCCCACCACACCGAATCTGCCTTGGCATTTAGGTAGCAAGGTCAATGACCCTGTGGCTGCGTATTTAGAAGACATTTACACTGTGCCGGCCAACTTGGCGGGTATTCCAGGTCTATCCATGCCTGCTGGCATGATCGATGGCTTACCGGTCGGCGTACAGCTGCAAGCTCCGTACTTCCAAGAAGCACGCATGCTGCAGGTTGCACATCAATTTCAACAACACACTGATTGGCACGCTAAAACGCCAGCCGGATTCTGAGGACGACTCACATGCAATGGGAAACCGTGATCGGGCTGGAAATCCACGCACAGCTCGCAACTAACACTAAAATTTTTTCCGGTAGCGCCACCGCGTTTGGTGCCGAGCCGAACACCCACGCCAGCTTAATTGACCTAGCGATGCCGGGTACCTTGCCGGTACTCAACCAAGAGGCCGTACGTATGGCCTGCATGTTTGGTTTGGCGGTGGATGCGCATATCGCTGAGTACAACATTTTCGCGCGCAAGAACTACTTCTACCCGGATCTACCTAAAGGCTACCAAACCAGTCAAATGGATGATCCGATTGTCGGCCTAGGCCATCTGGATATCGCACTGGAAGATGGCAGCATTAAACGTGTTGGCATTACTCGTGCGCACCTTGAAGAAGATGCGGGTAAAAGTTTACACGAAGACTTTAGCGGCATGACCGGTATTGACCTCAACCGTGCCGGCACACCGCTGTTGGAAATCGTTTCTGAGCCAGAATTGAGCAACGCTAAAGAAGCCGTGGCCTATGCCAAAGCGATTCACACTTTAGTGCGCTACTTAAATATCTGTGACGGCAATATGGCCGAAGGCTCATTCCGTTGCGACTGTAACGTTTCAGTGCGCCCCAAAGGTCAAACTGAACTGGGTACACGCACCGAAATCAAAAACGTGAACTCGTTTCGCTTTATTGAGCGCTCGATCAATCATGAAATTCAACGTCAAATTGAATTGATTGAAGACGGCGGCAAAGTTGCACAAGAAACCCGTCTTTACGATGCAAATAAAGACGAAACTCGCTCTATGCGCAGTAAAGAGGAAGCTAACGACTACCGTTACTTCCCTTGCCCTGATTTACTGCCCGTGCATATTCCACGCGATATGTTGGATCACTTACGCACTCAACTGCCTGAGTTACCCACACAGAAACGTGAGCGCTTTGAGTCAGCTTTTGGCTTATCCACCTACGACGCCAGCGTATTATCGGCCAGCCGTGAAATGGCCGATTACTTTGAAGTAGTAGAAAAGATTTGTCAGGACGCTAAATTGGCCACCAACTGGGTGATGGGCGATCTGTCGGGTCTACTGAACAAAGAAAATCTGGAAATTACCGAGTCGCCTGTCAGCGCAGAACAGCTGGGCGGTATGCTTTTACGCATTAAAGACAACACCATTTCTGGCAATATTGCCAAGAAAGTGTTTGAAGCAATGGCGCAAGGCCAAGGTGATGCCGATCAGATTATTGAACAGCAAGGCCTAAAACAAGTCACCGACAGCGGCGCTATCGAAGCCATGCT
>JAVETP010000030.1:0-31464 GCA_034006005.1 Pseudomonas sp. | reverse complement strand
TATTGGGACTGCCCACCACCAACACCACATTACAGCCATCCGCCAGCTGTTTTACTGCATCTTGACGGTTTTGCGTGGCATAGCAGATATCATCTTTACGCGGACCACTGATAGAGGGGAAACGTGTTTTCAAGGCGTCAATCACACGACTGGTATCGTCCATCGATAAGGTGGTTTGGGTCACAAAGGCTAAACTCTCAGGATTGTTAACCTGCAAGGTCGCAACATCGGCTTCATCTTCGACCAAATAGATCTGCCCGCCCTGGCGCTGATCGTATTGCCCCATGGTGCCTTCCACTTCAGGGTGTCCCGCATGACCAATCAGTACGCACTCACGACCGTCATTGCTGTAACGCACTACTTCCAAGTGCACCTTGGTCACTAACGGACAGGTCGCATCAAAGACTTTTAAACCGCGACGTTCGGCTTCATCGCGCACCGCTTTAGACACACCGTGAGCACTGAAAATAACAATATTATCGTCAGGCACTTCATCTAGTTCTTCAACAAAGATAGCGCCGCGCTCACGTAAGTCTTCAACCACAAACTTATTGTGTACCACTTCATGACGCACATAGATGGGCGGCTGAAAAACCTCTAATGCACGGTTTACAATTTCAATTGCACGATCAACACCGGCACAAAAACCGCGTGGATTTGCTAATTTAATGCGCATCAAATACCGCCTTCTCTATTTACAGTGCGCTGTTTTGCACCGTGATAATTTTTACATCAAAAGTGATCACTTTGCCAGCC
Organism: Pseudomonas sp.; assembly: GCA_034006005.1. Classification (GTDB taxonomy): domain Bacteria; phylum Pseudomonadota; class Gammaproteobacteria; order Pseudomonadales; family Pseudomonadaceae; genus Denitrificimonas. The sequence goes on along the minus strand of JAVETP010000030.1, from coordinate 30,708 downwards.
AGTGGGTGGTTAAAATCAACCGTCACTTGCTGGTCATTAAAGTCTTTAACCACGCCAGGCATTTCACCACCCGCCGCATCTTTAAAGATCACCAATACGCCATAACCCAGCTCCATACCGCTATCAAACTGGCTGCGCGGCATCACCTGAACATTCTGCTCGTTGGGTGTACCAAAACCTTGCTCAGGAAGGATTTTGAAGCTGCGCTCGTCACCGCCTTTTAAACCAAACAAGCCTCTTTCAAATCCGGGTAATAAACTGCTGTCACCGATAGTAAAGGTCGCAGGCTCTTTATCGAAATTACTATCGATCACATCACCATTTTCAAACTTCAAAGCAAAATGCAGAGTTACTTTGCTGTTTTGCCCAATACGTTGCTCACTCATTGTTCTGCGCTCCAGTTGCACTGCTAGGTGCGGGTTTATTGCCGCGAAACATGTCCAGCGCCAACATCACCGCACCGACCGTAATGGCGCTATCGGCAATGTTAAAGGCTGGAAAATACCACTGGGTTTTCCAGTGCACTAAAATAAAATCCACCACATGGCCTAAGACGACACGATCATATAAGTTGCCAATCGCCCCGCCCAAGACCAGTACTAAAGCAATCGCCAACCAGGTTTCATTGGCTTTTAAGCGTTTCAGCCACACCACTAATACCGTGCTAACGCCCAAGGCAATGGCAGCAAAAAACCAACGCTGCCAACCTGCTTCATTGGCTAAAAAACTAAAGGCTGCACCACGGTTATAGGCCAAGGTCCAACTGAACAGATCGGGAATCACCACAATCTGCTCATATAAACCCAAATTGGCCACAAACCAATGCTTGCTGATCTGGTCAGCGACAATCACTAAAAGACTGATCCACAGCCAAGCCAACTTGCCAATACGCGCAGCCATTAGCTCGCTCTCCTATGAATCATAAAAGAGCTAAAAAACCACTGAACAGCCAGCTGTTGCTTATGCATAGTGACGCACTTCACCTTCACCATCGAGGTTATCAGCACAACGCGCACAGGCTTCTGGATGCGCAGCCACTGAACCGACATCAGCACGGTGATGCCAGCAACGAGCACACTTAGGTTCTTCTGATTTGCTGACATGCAATTTCAGGCCTTCCAACTCAGTACTCACTGAGTCTTCTGGTGCTTGAGCTAAATCAGCCACTTGCGCGGTTGAGGTAATCAGCACGAAGCGCAATTCATCGCCCAGACGATTGAGTTTTTCAGCCAATGCTGCATCAGCATAAAGAGTCACTTGCGCCTGCAAGTTGCCACCGATAATTTTAGCGTTACGCTGGTTTTCCAGTTCTTTATTGACAGCCACTTTAACGGCCATCAACTCAGTCCAGTACTCACTGCTTAAGGCGTTATCTGCTGGTAAGCGTGATAAACCTTCGTACCAGGTATTAAAGATCACTGACTCGTTACGCTCACCGGGTAAATGCTGCCAAATTTCATCTGCGGTAAACACTAAGATCGGCGCAATCCAACGCACCAAGGCTTCAGAGATATGGTACAGCGCAGTCTGGCACGAACGACGTGGCAAGCTGTTTTCACCGGTGGTGTACTGACGGTCTTTAATAATATCCAGATAAAAACTACCCAACTCTTGCACGCAGAAGTTGTGAACTTTTTGATAGACATTATGGAAACGATATTCGTCATAGGCTTGCGTCACTTCGTCTTGCAAACGTGCAGCCGCGTCCACTACCCAGCGGTCCAGCTCAATCATTTGCTCAGCAGGTACACAGTCAGTCGCCGGATCAAAACCATCCAAGTTGGACAGTAAGAAACGCGCGGTATTACGGATGCGACGGTACGCATCGGCACTGCGCTGCAAAATGGTGTCAGAGACAGCCATTTCACTGGAGTAGTCAGCCGATGAAGCCCACAGTCGTAGAATATCCGCACCTAAGCTATTGGTGACGGTTTGCGGAGCGACCACGTTGCCCAAAGATTTGGACATCTTGCGGCCTTTCTCATCCACGGTAAAACCATGGGTGAGCAAGCCACGGTATGGCGCATGACCATCAATCGCACAACCGGTCAGCAAGGATGAGTGGAACCAACCACGGTGCTGATCCGATCCTTCCAGATACAAGTCGGCACGCGGGCCTTCTTCATGACCCAGTGGGTGTGAACCGCGCAATACGTGCCAGTGCGTGGTGCCTGAGTCAAACCAGACATCCAAAGTATCGGTGACTTTATCGTAGTCAGCCGCTTCAGCACCAAGCAATTCAGCTGCATCGAGCTTAAACCACGCCTCGATACCTTCTTTCTCAATACGTTGTGCGACTTCTTCCATCAGTTCCACAGTGCGCGGATGCAGTTCACCGGTGGCTTTATGTAAGAAGAATGGAATCGGCACGCCCCAGTTACGTTGACGCGAGATACACCAATCTGGACGGCCAGCAATCATATTATGCAGACGCGCCTTACCCCATGCTGGAGTAAACTCGGTTTCTTCAATCGCTTCTAGAGCACGAGTACGCAGACTCTCGCCTTCTTCAGGCTGCTTATCCATACCCACAAACCATTGCGCGGTGGCACGGTAAATCAGTGGGGTTTTATGGCGCCAGCAATGCATATAGCTGTGTTCAATTGACTCATGCTTCAGTAAGGCACCGACTTCTTCAAGCTTCTCAACGATCTTGTCGTTGGCTTTCCAGATGAATTGGCCACCAAAGAATGGTAGGTCGTCGACATACACACCGTTACTTTGCACAGGGCTGAGAATGTCATCATTGGTCATGCCGTAACGCTTGCAGGTGTAGAAGTCATCTTCACCGTAGGCAGGCGCAGAGTGAACGATACCGGTACCGGCATCCAGCTCAACATAATCTGCTAAGTAAACTGGCGCAACGCGATCATAGAATGGGTGGTTAAACTCTAAGTGTTCCAACGCATCACCATTACAGCGCGCAATCACTTCGCCTTGCATGCCATAACGCGCAGACTTTCTTCCACTAAGGTTTCAGCTAATAGCAGAATCTTATCGCCCACATCCACCAGCGCATAAATCGCTTCTGGGTGCACGTTCAGCGCTTGATTGCCTGGAATGGTCCACGGCGTGGTGGTCCAAATAACAATCTGTACGTTTTTAGTGATTTCTGGCAAGGAAAACGCCTGCGCCAGTTTGACTAAATCAGTGCTATTAAAGCCCACATCAATGGCTTCTGAACGTTTGTCTTGGTACTCAACTTCAGCTTCAGCCAAGGCTGAACCGCAGTCAAAACACCAGTTCACAGGTTTCAGGCCTTTAAAAACAAAACCGCCTTCAACCATCTTGGCTAAGGCACGCACTTCACCGGCTTCGTTGGCAAAATCCATAGTTTTATAGGGATTATCCCAATCACCGACAATACCTAAACGAATAAACTCAGCTTTTTGGCCTTCGATTTGCTCTGTTGCATAGTCACGGCATAAGGCGCGGACCTGATCAGCAGGCAAATTCTTACCGTGTTTAATTTCAACGCGGTGCTCAATCGGTAGACCGTGACAGTCCCAGCCGGGGATATACGGCGCATCAAAACCCGATAAGGTTTTGCTGCGTATAATCATATCTTTAATGACTTTATTGACCGCATGACCAATATGAATATTGCCATTGGCATACGGAGGGCCGTCATGCAAAATAAAACGAGGTCGACCTTCGCCAATCTGACGCAGTTTCTGATACAGATTAATGCTATCCCAGTGCGCCAGCATTTGTGGTTCACGGGTGGGGAGGCCTGCTCGCATCGGAAATGCCGTTTTCGGCAGGTTAAGCGTCGCTTTATAGTCGGTCATGTTCGTTCCAAGTCACTCATTAAAGGGTGTGAAAATGCTGCCAAAGTGTATGTGCTTGCGCGATATCCGCAGCTATTGCCTCTTGTAATTGAGGCAACGATTCAAAACGTTGCTCATCACGTATTTTCTGATAAAACGTGACAGCAAGCTGCTGGCCATATAAATCGCCAGAAAAATTCAATAAATGTACTTCTAAGTGGGCTTGTTGCCCGCTATCCACGGTTGGACGTGTGCCTATATTAGCAACACCCGCCACTTGTCGCCCACTCTGCAATTGCGCAGAGACTAAGTACACGCCATGCAACGGTGCTCGGTGGCGTTTGAGTTGCACATTGGCGGTAGGCGCATTTAAGGTGCGACCTAACTTTTTGCCATGCATGACTCGACCATCAATATGATAAGGACGACCGAGCAAACGCTGGGCTAAAGGAAAATCAGCCGCTGCTAAAGCCGCTCGCACCCGAGTACTGCTGACGCGTTCGCCATCAATTTCTACCGTTGCTGTCGGCTCTACACTAAAACCACAACGCTGCCCAGCTTCTTGTAAAAAAGCAAAGTCACCGAGGCGATCACAGCCAAAGTGAAAATCATCGCCCACCTGTAAGTGCGCAATACCTAAGGCATCCACCAATACAGTTTGCACAAACTCTGCCGCACTCAGCTGGCGAAAGCGCTTATTAAAAGCAATGCATAAAACCTGATCAATGCCCGCATCACGAAACAACTGTAACTTATTGCGCAAGCGCGTTAAGCGTACCGGAGCCGTCTCAGGATTGAAAAACTCCCGGGGCTGCGGTTCAAAAACAATCACACAACTGGGAACATTGAGGCGTGCAGCACTATTGCGCAGGCGCGTTAATATCGCCTGATGCCCGAGATGGACGCCATCAAAATTACCAATCGTAGCAACGCACCCATGATGTGATGGACGTACGTTGTGCAAGCCGCGAACCCATTGCATATTTAATATCTTGCCAGCAAAGTCTCTGATTATAACCATAGCCAAGGCATTCACGCACCTTTAGCCCATTTAACGTCGCAGATGACGCATGCGGATGCCACTGGCAAACAAGGTGCCAGCAAATACCGCGATACCACCACCGACTAATACTGTCACTTTCCACACGCGCTGCTGCCAATCCCAGGCAAACCACTCGCTACTCGGCTCATTGAGCCACACCACCAAGGCTAACATGGCTGCACAGGCGGCTAATAAACGTACAATAAACAGCGTCCAGCCCGGTGATGGTTTATACACGCCAGCACGGTACAGACCCCATAATAACAAGCCGGTATTGAGCATACTGGCTAATGAAGTCGCCAAAGCCAGCCCGACGTGTTGCAGCGGCCAAATTAAGATCAAGTTCAGCACCATATTGACCACCATACAAATAATGGCAATTTTTACGGGTGTTTTTAAATCCTGTCGGGCAAAGAAACCTGGCGCTAATACTTTAATCAGCATAAAGGTCAGCACGCCCAATGAATAGGCTTGCAATGCCGCAGCCGCTTGCGTGACATCCGTCGAGGTCATTGCGCCATAAAAGAACAGTGTGGCAATCAAAGGCTCAGCTAAAATCGCCAAAGCCAGCGCCGCCGGCACACCGACTAATAGCACCATGCGCAATGCCCAATCAATGGTGTCGGAAAATTCTTCTGGTTTTGACGTGGAGTGACTGCGCGACAAGGCCGGCAAAATCACTGTACCAATAGCAATACCAAAGGCACCCAGCGGCAATTCAGATAAGCGGTCAGCGTAATACAACCACGACACGCTGCCTGTCTGTAAAAACGATGCCAGTACAGTATCCAATAACAAGTTAATTTGACTGACCGATACACCAAATAAAGCTGGCAGCATTAATAGCATAATGCGCTTAACACCCGGATCGCTCTTAACCACACGTGGCCGCGGTAATAAACGCATCTTCCATAAAAACGGCATTTGAAAGAGCAGTTGCGCCACACCGGCAATAAACACACCCCAGGCCAAAGCCATAATCGGCTCATCAAAAAACGGCGTTAAAAACACCGTTGAGGCAATCATGGAGACATTCAGCAGCACTGGAGTAAAGGCCGGTACCGCAAAGCGCCCATAGCTATTCAGGATGGCACCACAAAAAGCTGTTAAGGAAATCAGTAATAAATACGGAAAGGTAATACGCAGCAACTCACCCGCCAGCTGCATTTTACTGGGCTCATCATGAAAGCCTGGGGCAAATAGCATAATCAAATAAGGCGACATCACCACGCCAAGCGCAGTGATAGCCGTCAGAATCAATCCCAACATGCCGGCAGTACGATCGACCAGCAGCTTCACTTCGGCAAATGAGCGTTTCTCGCGATATTCAGATAACACCGGCACAAAAGCTTGGGCAAAAGCACCCTCAGCAAATAAACGGCGCAAAAAGTTGGGGATTTTAAAGGCGACAAAGAAAGCATCAGCCGAGGCGCCGGAACCAAAGTAACTGGCGACCACCATATCGCGCACCATACCCAGCACCCGCGAGATCAATGTCATCACACTGACCACCGCGCTGGAGCGCAAAAGGCTGGAGGTTTTAAGTTGTGTCGGTGTATCAGCAGCGTTACTCATGGTGCACTCTTCCAAATTAAGCGCCCAAGTTTAGTCGCTTGCCCAAGGGGATGCCATAAAGATTACAGAGAAAGCATGCATTCTGCACTTTGCCTGCGTATACTTATGCGCTGCAGCTTACTCGCTGAATGAAATCGCGCCTATATTAAGTGCTGTTCTATTTATTCAATCAGAGTAACTTGACAAACTATTCATTTGGTTGCATTATTCGCGGCCTATTTTGATACATTTATTTATTGAGTTTTCGAGGAGTACGACGTGGCCAACAGCCCTTCTGCCAAAAAACGCGCTAAACAGGCTGATAAACGTAGCGACCATAACGGTAGCCTACGTTCTATGGTGCGTACCTACATTAAAAATGTAGTTAAAGCCATCGAAGCTAAAGATTTAGAAAAAGCACAAGCTGCTTACAAATTGGCTGTTCCTGTTATCGACCGTATGGCCGATAAAGGCATCATCCATAAAAACAAAGCTGCACGTAATAAGAGCCGTCTGAACCAGCACATCAAATTGCTGAGTCAAGCAGCCGCTTAATTGCGACAGCATGTTTAATAAAGAACCGGCTTAGGCCGGTTTTTTATTGCCTGAATTTTGTCATTATATAAAACACCCCTACTCACCCATCATGACTGCGCGTATATATGCCAATGACTAGCAAATCATGCACGCACTGCAATGGTAGGTCGCGCCTTTAGGCCGACATAGGCGTTGCAAACGCCCTAACAACGCCGCATACCAATACAAATATACTGCCTGATAGGCAATTGTCGGCCTAAAGGCGCGACCTACTTTTTTCTCATATGCGCTGGTAACAATCTATTAAATTGAGACATAAAAAAACCCCAGAGCCCGATTCAGGCCTGGGGTTTTTGTGCTTACCGCTACTCTGATTTAGAGCGGCTTACCACGATTACCGCGCTGACTGACAAAGTCCTGCACCACAGCTAAGTCATTAGCTAAGACGGTGCAACGCTCTTCACGCTCAAACAGATCGGCCATATGCGCAGGCAAGACTGGATGAGCACTGGGCACCGCCTTGCTCACCGCTTCCGGGAACTTGACTGGATGCGCAGTACCCAAGATCACCATGGGTGTAGATAAGCTACGACGGCACTCACGCGCCGCATGCACACCAATCGCTGTATGCGGATCAAGCAGCTCGCCAGTGTCTTTATAGACTTGGGCGATGGTTGCACAGGTTTGCTCATCATCCACTGCCAATGAGTCAAACAACTTGCGGGTTTCCGTCCAGCGCTCTTCAGCAACACTCATCTCGCCGGTTGCGCGGAAGTTATCCATCAATTCAGCCACTTTAGCGCCATCACGACCATGCATATCAAACAACAAACGCTCGAAGTTGGATGACACCATAATATCCATAGACGGCGATAGCGTTGGGTGCAAGGTATCTTTATCGTAGCGATTGCCGCTCATAAAGCGGTGCAAGATATCGTTACGGTTGGTGGCCACAATCAACTGATTGATTGGCAGACCCATATTGCGTGCTAAGTAACCGGCGAAAATATCACCGAAGTTACCGGTTGGCACTGAGAATGCGATCGAGCGCTGCGGACCACCCAACTGAATCGCTGCGTGAAAGTAGTAAACGATCTGCGCCATAATGCGCGCCCAGTTGATCGAGTTCACTGCCACTAAACGCGTACCTTTAAGGAACGACTGATCAGCAAAACTGTTTTTAACCATCTCTTGGCAATCATCGAAGTTACCTTCAATGGCGATATTATGAATATTATCGCTCAGCGCACTGGTCATTTGACGACGCTGTACTTCAGAGACACGTTCGTGGGGATGCAGAATAAAGATATCCACATTCTCACAACGACGGCAGCCTTCAATTGCAGCTGAACCTGTATCACCCGAAGTAGCACCCATAATCACCACACGCTCATTGCGCTTGGTGAGGAAGTGATCGAGTAAACGGCCAAGCAATTGCAGAGCAAAGTCTTTAAAAGCCAAGGTTGGGCCGTGGAATAATTCCAACACCCACTCATTGCTCTCCAATTGACGCAAAGGCGCCACTGCACTGTGCTCGAACACACCGTAAGTGTCTTTTAGAATCGCTTTAAAATCAGCATCGTCAATGCAGCCCGCAACGAAGGGGCGCATCACGCGAAAGGCTAATTCGTGATAGGGCAAATCAGCCCATGAGGCGATTTCTTCAACCGTAAAGCGCGGCAAGTTTTCTGGCACATACAAACCGCCATCACTGGCTAAACCGGCTAACAATACATCTTCAAAATTCAACGCTGGAGCTTGGCCACGCGTGCTTATATAACGCATCAGTAACAACCTTTATAAGAGTCGCTTAACTTGAGATTAACTTAACTGCTCAACACGGATACGCACCACCGGTGCTTGTAACGCATCAAGTGCTTCTAGAGCAATAATAGCATCATTGATGCGCTGCTCTTCAACACGGTGCGTCAGCAAAATAATCGGTATTGAACCATCCAGTTCTTCAGCTTCTTTTTGGATAATGGATTGAATATTAATACCACGTACCGAAAAGATACTCGCCACTTGCGCCAGAACACCCGGGTGGTCTTTCGCTTGAATACGCAAGTAGTAGGCGCTTTCGCACTGATCAATAGCCAAAATAGGATGATCAGATAACGCATCAGACTGAAAGCCCAGCGCCGGCACTTGATACTTAGGATCGCAGTTCATCGAGCGCACGACATCAATAATATCGGCGATCACTGCAGAAGCGGTCGGCTCCATACCAGCGCCAGCGCCATAGTAAAGCGTGCTACCCACAGCATCACCATTAACCATCACCGCATTCATCACGCCATTTACATTGGCAATCAAACGATCTGATGGAATTAAGGTTGGGTGCACACGTAACTCAATACCTAAATCGGTACGACGTGCCACGCCTAAGTGCTTAATACGGTAGCCCAGTGCTTCAGCGTAATTCACATCTGCAGTGGTTAACTCAGTAATGCCTTCGGTGTAAGCTTTTTCAAACTGCAATGGAATACCAAAAGCAATCGAGGCCAAGATGGTCAGCTTATGCGCCGCATCAATGCCTTCGACATCAAAGGTTGGATCCGCTTCAGCGTAACCGAGCTCTTGCGCTTCTTGTAAAACGTCCTCAAAGGTACGGCCTTTCTCGCGCATTTCGCTGAGAATAAAGTTACCGGTACCGTTGATAATACCTGCCAACCAATTGATACGGTTGGCGGCTAAGCCTTCACGAATGGCTTTAATAACGGGGATACCGCCAGCCACAGCAGCTTCAAAGCCCACCATCACGCCTTTTTCACGAGCAAGAGCAAAAATCTCATTACCGTGCACAGCGATTAAGGCTTTATTGGCGGTGACCACGTGCTTGCCGTTTTCAATCGCGCGCAGCACAACTTCTTTGGCAACAGTATCGCCACCAATCAGCTCAACCACCACGTCAATTTCAGGATTGTTAACGATATCAAAGACATCATCAGTCATTTCAGTGGTACTGGTATCACACTGCAAATTAACGGTGCGCGCGGCTACTTGCACCACTTCAATCGGACAGCCTGCACGCCGAGTAATCTCCTCAGCATTACGCTTAAGAATATTAAAAGTACCGCCGCCAACGGTGCCTAAACCACAGATCCCTACTTTTACTGGTTTCACGCTGCATCGTCCCCATCGTTAGATAAAATAAATACGCTTAATAGAATAAGCGACAAAAACACTGCACTGTACGAAGCCTGTCGGTATCGGTCAACCTAGGGCTGCGCTTTTAATGCTTGCTCAGCCAATTGCTGAGCGGGTTTATAGCCTGGAATAATCTGCCCATCAGCTAAAACAATCGTCGGTGTACCTTGCACACCAATCGTACGCCCTAAGGCATACTGTTTATCCACTGGGTTTTTACAGGTCTTTTTTGCCACAGCTTGCCGACTTTTAGCCTGCGTCATCGCCGCTAGTCGATCATCGGCACACCACACACTGACTAAGCCATCGTAAGCCTCACCGGATAAGCCTTGTCGTGGAAAGGCTAAATAGCGCACTTCGACGCCCAAGCGATTGAGCTCAGGTACATCAGCATGTAGCTTTTGGCAGTAACCGCAATCGGCATCAGTAAACACGGTAATAAAGGTGCGCGGCTCTTGCGCAGGAAAAACAACCATATCCTGCTGATTCAGTGCCTGCATTTGCACAGCCAGCACTTGACGCTCAGCCTGCTCAGTTAAATTAACCGGCACACCATCCTGCACCTGCAGCAGTTGCCCTTGCAAAATAAACTCAGCATTGGCACTGATATAAAAAATACGCCCGCCACGCAGCTGTACTTGATACACGTCCGGCATGGCACTGGGCGTGATTGTTTCAATAGGTAAATCGGGCTGCACCAGCAATAAGCGCTCGCGCACCTGCTGAGCCTGCTGTTCGCTTGCCCAAACATTCGCCGACAAGAAAACCATACAGCATGCAACGAAACTCAATAGCCTGCTTTTATACATAGCATGCGCCCAATTAAAAGGCTTAAGTTTAGCACAGTGGTCACTTAAGCACTGCTGAAAAGTGTTTACCACCTGCCGCTGTAATAGCGTGAGAGCATAACGCTAAAACTTAGCTATAAAGGTGCGGATACGTTTTGATACAGCTGCGCATGATTTAAGTCGCTTGCCGCTGAAACAAAGCATATACATAAGGACGCTTTTGGCCGCGTGGATTTACAAACTGATAATCTTCAGTTTCAAGCAAGACAAACTCATCACCTAACCGCTCCTGCATTTCTTCAACGCAATATTGATGCACCGGCAAACCTGCACACTTCTCCGCACCCTTTTTCGCAAACTCCGCAAGTAATACATAGCCGCCGCGCCTTAGCGAGGCTCGCAGATTATCGAAATATTGGGTAATGGCGGATTCGTCGAGTAGAAAGTGCAATACAGCACGATCAATCCAGATATCCACCGGTTCGATTTGTGCCAGCGGCGTGCTCATATCCTGATGCAAAGTTTGATAGCGCTGGCCCGCAGTCAATCTGCTTTCCAGTTTGCTTAAAGCCTGGATACTGATGTCATTTAAAATCAGATAAGCGCCTGTTTTAAACAGCTCGTCGACTAAATTCGAGGTCCCTGCTCCAGCTACAAAAAGTCGTTGATCCGCATTGATCTCTATCGGCTTTAAAAACTTTAACGTTTGCGAAATATCATGCTCATACCAACCTAAATCCTGATCATCTTTCTCAGAAAAGATAGCATCCCAATGCTCAGAACGGTTTGTCATATAACCTCCTGCAACATAACTGATGCAGCATATACAAATGCACTCAAAGCGACCCTATACCCTAAGGGATAGAGTCACACAGGACGCGCTGCAATAGATTTAATCGAGCGTTTGCACGCCACCACCATTAACAAATAACACCTGCCCGCTCACCCACTGCGAGACTGGCGCGGCAAAATACAGCACTGCACCGGCAATATCCTCAGGCTCACCCAGACGTTTAATCGGTGTATGCGCCAGCATGCGCTCTTCAATTGCTGGCGTCAGTACAGTGGCAAGCGCCCCTGTTCTAACCGCGCCTGGACCCACAGCATTAATACGCACAATCGGGCCGTAATCATGTGCAAGGTTAGCGGTCATATGGTTAATCGCTGCTTTTGAAGCCGCATAGGCGCTGATGGATGGGCTTTTATTAACCGAACTCATCGACGACATGTTAATAATGGAGCCGTAGCCTGCTTCCTGCATATGCGGCGCGCACAGTTGAGCTAAACGCCAAGCGCTGAATACGTTGATTTGAAACGGACGTTCAAATTGCTCCAACGTAATTTCAAATGGACTTTCTTTACCCGCGCCACCGCCGCCAGCATTATTCACTAGAATATGGATGCCAGAAAACTCCGCCATGGTGATATTAACCAACGCAACTAAGTCATCATCTTTCAGCACATTACATTCAGCAGCCAAGGCTTTGCCGCCGCTAGCAATGATCTCATCTGCCAGCTTTTGTGCGTCATTGATATTTAAATCAGCAATCACTACAGCTGCGCCATACTCGGCCAACATACGGCAGCTGGCTGCACCAATACCATTGGCACCACCGGTTACAATGGCCACTTTACCGCTTAAATCAAAGAGTTTTCTCGGGGTCATAAGGCTGTATCCTTGTTGATCAAATAATCTGCCAACGCCTGGTAGGCTGGCAATGAGGTGGGATCGTTTGCGCTATTGCCGGCAATCGGATGCGAAGCAAAACGCACAATCACCATCTGCGCTTTGGGATCAATATACACCGTCTGCCCATGTACACCACGCGCAGCAAACCCATTATGGGTATTGCCGGTATGCCACCACATATCACGATACGACCAACCCTCGAGCTCCAAGTGATTGGACTTGGCAAATACCGACTTATCTCCACCTGCAGCAATATCTTGCATGGCTTGCTTAGATAAAATCGTATAGATTGATACTCCAAAAACTGCACTGGGTCACACTGCAACTGATATTCATGAGTAAGAAAGGTACAGTGTTTGCCGCTTATTTATAAGCCAGCCATCAGTGGGTTATAATACGCCCTATATACCTTTTAGAAGATTAGAAACCCCATGCGTCTTGATCGATTTATCTCTGAAACAACCGGCCTCAGCCGCAAAGACTCTGCCAAGGTCGTACAAAGCGGCGAGGTCAGCGTCGATGGTGCTGTACAAAAAAAAGGGGCCTTTCAAGTACCCGAAAATGCAGAAGTGATCTGGGGCGGTGAAAGACTGGAAGTGATGGGCCCCATCTATTTGATGATTAACAAGCCCTTAGGCTGTGTGTGCGCCAACCAAGACTCAGCCCATATGACCGTGTTTGCTCATTTAGATATACCCGTTTCCGATAAACTGCATACGGTTGGACGCCTAGATTTAGACACCTCAGGACTGTTATTAATTACCGACGACGGCAAGTGGTCACACCGCATTACTTCACCGAAGAAAAAATGCCCGAAGGTGTATCACGCTTGGCTATCAGAGCCAGTGCTTGAAGAAAATATCAGCGCTTTTGCTGAAGGCTTGCAATTGACGGGCGAAACGACGTTAACCGCTCCAGCCGTACTGGAAATCATCAATGAACGCGAAGCTTTAGTACATGTACATGAAGGCCGTTATCACCAAGTGCGACGTATGTTTGCTGCTGTGGGTAATAATGTTGAGAAATTGCATCGTGAACAAGTGGGCGCGCTCAGTCTCGATATTGATCTGCTGCCTGGCGATTACCGCTTCCTGACTGCAGAAGAAGTCGCGCTTTTCTAACGTACTATTATGCGGATCAGCGGAAACAAAATTCACCAGCGATCCACAGCCTGATGATGGTGATCTCGCTGCATTGATCGTCAAATATCGGGGCAGCACAACATGTCTGCCGCCCCGACGGTTTAATCACAGCGGATCATTGACCTAGATGCCTTAGAGTATCGCCTCAAAGGATTCCGGTAAGATCTGGCCGCCATCAACAATAATGGTTTGCCCGGTAATAAAACGCGCTTCTCGTGAAGCTAAAAAGCAGGCTGCGTGGCCGATATCTTCAGGCGCACCTAAGCTTTTCACCGGTATCGAATCAGCCATTTCTTTTAAGTAAGCTTCGCCTTGCGCTTCCAGTCCTGCCGTACGGATATTGCCCGGCATCACCGCGTTAATGGTAATACCTTCACGCGCACATTCTAGAGCTGCAGAACGCATAAAGCCCAGCTGCCCTGCTTTGCTCGCAGCATAATGCGACCAGCCCGGATAGCCCGTGACCGCGCCAGTAATAGAAGAGGTGATAACAATCCGGCCATAACTGCGCTCACGCATGGCTGGCAACACCGCTTGCACCATAAAGAAGGTACTGCGCAGATTCACGTTCATCATCTGCTCCCAGTTCTCAATGGTCATGCTATCAATGGATGCTTGTGGGAAAATACCCGTATTAGAGCAGAGCACATCTAAACGGCCATAACGCTCGACGACTGTATCCACCACACGCTGGCAGGCTTCTTTATCTGTGACATCCAGCGCTGCAAATGTTGCGCCTAATTCGTCTGCAACACGCTGGCCAGTTTCAGTATCAATATCAGCAATCACCACCTGCGCACCGGCTTTGACCAGCACCTCAGCAATGCCTTTACCAATGCCATTCGCACCGCCCGTTACAATCGCAACTTGATCTTTCAATGAGAACATTTGACTCCCCTCAATCACACTATTAAATATAGAGCAACGCTAGCATAGGCCATTTGCCTAAGCCAACCTGAGTACGACTCAATGTTTACTTGCTGGTTGAGGTAAGAGATAAGAAAATTTGGTGTCTCTTGTAAGCCTGTAATAAGGGGATGCTTAGTACACGCCACTCATGACAAAAAAAGAATAAAAAAAGTCGGAGCAAGATAACCTGCCCCGACTTTTTATTGCGACCGATGTTCTAAGTAATACTTAGGCCTTTTGGACCCAAGACTGACACCAGCCTTCTGTTTTCACACTGCTTTGTGGGAAAAGCATACAACCGTTATTCGGTTCTTGGAAGAACATGCAGTTTGAGCAATTGCTGCCCTCTTTAAACGCTGCGTGGTCTTTAGCTTCTGTAGCAATTTCGACGTAATGCAACGCCTGAGCCTGAGGAGAAGCTGGATCAAGAGGTGTAAGATCTTGAGCAAAAGCACGCTGCGACAGAAGAGTTGCACCGAAAGGTACAGCAGCGATCGCTAATAAACTACCGCGCATAAAGTTACGACGACTTTGGTTATCCATGGTATTTCCTCATCTATTTGTGGCTATATTAGTATTCTTAAGCATTGATCTATTATTCATCTGCATTACAAAATGCTCGAAGTAATGACAAACGAATCAGGTTTAGATTCAAATGCATACTAGAAACACAGCATCGACTTACATCAAGATGCTAATGATTCTCTTTAATCTATATAGTGCAATAATTCATTCATATTATATCACTCAACGAATTATTGTAATGGCATTAATTTTAATATTTAGCAACACACTAAATGATAATGAGTATCAATATTAAGCGTTCCAACCTAAACACTATAAAAGTCGCCTCATGCTAGAGTCTTTACCAAGCATTGTGCATCTTAGAGGCTTTTTATGAACATCTTTTCAGGAAAACTAACTGTCTTTTATGACGGTGCTTGCCCCGTCTGCGTTCGCGATCGGCGCTGGTATGAAAAGTTCGAAGGCAAAACAGAGGATAGCGTTGAATGGTTAGATATTACTGGGCGTGACGATGAGCTGCGTCAGCAAGGTGTCGACCCAGACAAGGCTTTGCGCGAGTTGCATGTTAAAGATGCACAAGGCCAAGTGCATCGAGAAATGGCCGCTTATATTCTGCTGATGTCTCGAGTCACACTACTGAAACCATTCGCCTGGTTGATTGCTTTACCGGTGATCCGCCCTACTCTAGCTTGGCTGTACCATCGCTGGGTTGCACGTCGGCTGGGATCACGAATCTGATTGAGCATCAATTCACTGCATCTGAATCGGTATCAGCACCTCATTACGGCGCAAAAACCAAGGCGTAAATGGCGGATTATAGCGCGCCCAGATAGGCTCTCCGATGGCAGTAAAACCCTGCTTTTGAATCCAAGCCTGCAGCGCTGCACAGTTTGCTTTATAACTTTTGGCCCGCCACAAACCTGAGTAACGAATCACTGCCATGTGCTGAGCCGGAATTTGACGTAAAACGATCTTCGGGTCATTGGGCTCAGGTAAAGTCTCCAATACTGAGTCTGCAGGCATCACAAAACTCACCACCCAGTTGCCGTCCACCTGCTGCTGGCCTACAGGAGAAGTCATGGCAATCTTTTGATTGGTAGCACCTTGCGCTACCGGGCTGGTCATACGCATGCTTTGGCGGGCGGTATTATTGCCAGTAATATATTTAAACAGTCGGCCAAAGGCTTTATTACCCGCGCTGGAAAAACTGCCCTCAACTGCAGTTTCAGCCACTATATGCGGCTCGTAAACGCGCAGCTCAAAGTTCTGTTCTTTAAGCATCACGCTGTACTTCGCTTCTTGAGCTGCCATTATCTGTCTCTCTATATATCGTATGGATAGACTTTATTTAATATTTTCTACGGCCGTACACTTAGGGTACGCAGAACACCCCCAAAACTGATGACCAGCGTTTGCTCCGCGCTGTGCTGTGCGTAAAACCATTGGGCTGGCACATTCTGGACATTTCTTCTTAGCGCTCTGCCGCAAGTGCTTTTTCAACTGTTTTACATGCTTGCGGTGGGTTGCACGTGAGGGTGGCAGTCGGGCCGATTGAATTTTCGCTAAAATCTCTCGTACCTCAACAGGCGAAAACACCTTCTCACGAAACGATTTAATATAAGCAATATAGCCCATCCCTCGAGTGACAGAAGCCGGCATAGGCGTCTTAAACGTACTCGGCCCGACAAATGCAACCACCGAGTGAATCAACTCAGGTGAGATATCAAGCGCAGACTCAAGCGCCATCATATGTTTGTAGTTCTGCCGTAAAGGGTTTTGAAATTTAAAGGATGTTTTAAAAAACTGCTGCGTCCATTGCGCTTGATGCTCCCCTCCCACAATCAAGCCTTTCATATTTTTGGTTTCGACAACAAAAATGCCAAAACGTGAAACAAAAACATGATCTATTTGCGTACTGCCACCTTGCATCGGCAAAGTGACATTGTGAATCCGATGATAGGTGCTGGCTGGCAGTCTAATTTTCGCAGCAAACTGCACCAGCGCCTCACCGAGCATGCCTTTAAACCAGCGCGATTTTAAAACAGTAATAAACACTACAACAGGAACAAGCCACCACAGCATATTTAAAGCTGCAGCGACCATAGAAGATGAATTCATTGCCAGTAAACGCCTAACGATATGAGGTTTAAAATTGCGATGGGATACTTTTAAAGTATAACAGCGGGGAAAAGAGCAGTAGAAAACCACTCTTTAAATCATAGGATCAAATAAGTCTAACCTTAACCAGCAAACTCGGCTGCATTATATCGTAATTTGCTAGATCGATGCTAAGCGTCAACTGACGACTTTAAGTTTTATCTGCAACCTATTGCCCAGTTGACGCCAACGCCTAGCTTGATTCTTTCTGATAGCGCTCAGTGATATCGCGAGCCTGTGCCACAGTGCCAACAACCTCACCTTGATCATTAAAAATTAAGGCAAAGCCCATTTCGGTGTAAAACTCGCTGCCATCTGCGCGCAACGCTTTCGTTGCCATGGGTTTGCCACTGTGTTTGGTCACACCTGCAGCAATAGCGGCATCAAAACCACGCCAATGCATCCGGCGAAATCTCTCCGGAATAATAATATCCAAACTCTGACCTAAAACTTGTTCGGCAGAAAAGCCAAACATCTTGACCGCAGCCGCGTTCCATAAACGGATATGGCCTTCTTTATCAGAATAAATAGTTGCATCAGGTGACTGCTCAATCAGCCAGCCAGCGAGTTCATGAGGATTTTTTATTGTTGTCATCATAGGCTCCTATAGGTCATTTCAGTCCATTGATCATAAGCCACATAAGCATGGGCTTAAAAACATAACAAGGCGTCGCTCTAATCTTAGATAGCGACCCCAAACAGTGTACCGACAGCTGTGGTTAAACCCATTGCCATCGCCCCCCAAAAGGACACGCGCAATACTGACGGTAGTAAAGGGGCACCACCTGCATAGGCAGCCATACCACCTAGCAGCGCAAGAAACACCAGAGCACTCCCAGCGAGACTCCACATCAGCGCGGCAGCCGGAATCATTAAAACCACTAACAGTGGTAGCGCCGCTCCGGCAGCAAACATCGAGGCCGAGGCAAAGGCGGCTTGCACAGGTTTTGCCGTCAGCGTAGCGGAGATACCCAGCTCGTCTCTCGCATGGGCACCCAGCGCATCATGCGCCATCAGTTGCGTCGCCACACTGGATGCCAAGGCTCGATCCAAACCTCGATCAATATAAATCAAGGTCAGCTCTTCGTGTTCATGATCAGGCTGAGTCGCCAGCTCTTCACTTTCACGAGCCAGATCCGCACGTTCAGTATCAGCCTGCGAACTGACAGAGACATACTCGCCAGCAGCCATGGACATAGCGCCTGAGACAAGACCGGCAACACCCGCAATAACAACAGTGTGTGTGCTCGCTCCCGATGCAGCAACGCCTAATACCAAACTTGTGGTAGAAACAATGCCATCATTGGCACCCAAAACAGCTGCCCGCAGCCAACCAGTTCGATGCGTTCGATGTCCTTCGCTGTGTCTCATAGAATGTCACCATGCAGTAGAAAGTTTGATGTATCGCTTCATGTTTTTATATACAGATACGTCCAGTTTTACTCAAGCAATAAACTTATGACAACTGTTTTACCGATATAACTGATTTAAAAATAAAAACAAAAACGCGCAGCCCTTACGGTACTGCGCGCTTATTTTAATGCACAGTAAAGTGCTTTAGCTGTTCAAACGAGGCTTAGATCGGATAGCGTGAAATCACTGCTAAGTCTTGGCCACCTGGGATATCTGCTCTACGTACAGCCATCACCTTGGCGCCAGTGCGCAATGCACGACCGGTGATTTCATCAACGATACCGTAGTTCACCGCATTGCCTTCAGCAGCAAAAGACACGATGCCTGTTTCTGGATCAATCGTGCCGTCAATCACGCCGTCAATATCAACCATAAGCCTGTCAATACCACCGAACGTTGCTAAACGCGCAGCATCGGTAATATCAGTGGTTGTACGCTGCTGACCGGTGCGCTGATCGAATAAACGGTGGAAGTCCTGAATTTTTTCAGCATAGTGAGCATCAAGTACAGGACGTGCAGCAGTCGCCAACTCTGCTTCGGACAAATGCTCAGGGTTACCTGAAATAGTCGTTTTCAGCGCAGGAATAACACTGATCGAACGGAATAATGCTTCCAGCTGTTTAGTTGTTGCTAAAATAAGCGGGATATCTGAGCCCTTAAGAACAGGACGTAACGCAGCATCAAGCTTGCGTACAAAACGTGCAAGATAGTGACCCTCATCCTCCGTACCATGTCGATGACCGATGCGAGAATAGTTTTTATCAACGACCTTACCGCCCGCAGTAACTGCATCTGTAGGCATATTCTGCACAACCATTTCACGAGCGGGTAAATCTGCAGAGACTTCAATCAGTCTTACCGCATTCTCGGACAGCGCCAGCACATGCGCCGCATGTGGGAAGGTAATGGCACGCAATAGTGGCTTCAGATGGAAGCGGTCGGATACCTCAGCAATATCACTGAGCTGATTCGCCATACGGTAGGTACGCAGTGATTCTGGTGTCGCTAGGATGGCTAGGCTATTGGCCTGATGGTTCCAGAATTCCTCATCAAGCAGCAAGTCTGCGAACTGCGCTTGCAAGGACGCGATGCGTTTCTTATCTAGACCCGCAGCCTCAAGCTGAGCAACAGCTTTCTTGACGAGGTTGCCTAAATTAATCCGGCTCTGCTCGGTTTCACGGCTGACCGGTGTGGTCGGCAGATAGATCGAGATGCATGCATCTGATCGAACTAGGTTGAGATCACCGATTTCTTCGGCGCTTGGCATATCAACATAATACATAAAAAGCCTCCTGCAAATTCTTGAGTCTCGACTGTAACAGAACTGTAGGTAATAAATAGCCTCGTTATATTGGCTAAAAGAGTATATAAATTCGTTATATTATTACAGCCCAATTATCAGTGAGAAAAACTATGCATACCCTAAGTAACCAGCAAGATTTGGATATATTTCTGGCCGAGCACCCCGCTGCATTACTGCTATATGGCGGCCAGAGTTGTGGCGTATGTCAGTCTCTGAAACCTCGTTTAACTCAGCTACTAGCCGAGCAATTTCCACAGATGCAGGCAGCCTATATTGACTGTCAGGCTGATGGTGCAACTCTTTGCGCACAACAGCGCGTAATGGCAGTCCCTGTGGTACAGATCTGGTTTCAAGAGCAGCGCTTTGCGGAGTTTTTCAAGGTGTTTGCGCTGTCCGATATCCAAGCAGCGATCGCCCGTCCTTATGAGCTGATGTTTAACAGCCTGTAGCCGCCAATTTATTCGGCAAGCCTACGTAAGCAATCTCAAAACACAGTCATAAACGGGCAGTTAAACGTCAACCAAAACCTACAGAAACACAAATGCGCCCCTCAATTTAGACTCCAAGAACCCTTATTGGAAGTGGATATCCTTTTTTATCACCCCTCTAAACGGACGGTTCATATCTGACACCCCCGTGCAATCATAATCTCCAAAGCCTGTCATAGAAGGCAATGATGAAGCCTCGGGAAAGCTCCCCCGATTTAACATGCATGGAGAAACAGAATATGAAGAAAATCACATCAATACTGGCAGCTATGATGATCGCAGGCGGCATTGCCTGTGCTGCATCGGCCAACGCCGCAGAAGATGTGGTGATTGTTTATGACGCATCAGGCTCGATGTGGGGGCAGATCGATGGCGTCAGCAAGATCGAAATTGCCCGCGAGGTGATGGCCGATCTGATCAACGAATGGAACGACGGTACCAATTTGGGCTTGGTTGCCTATGGCCACCGCCGTCAGGGTGACTGTACTGATATCGAAACACTGATCAAGCCTGGCACGTTAAATAAAGCTAGCTTTATTAACACCGTCAATGCAATCCAGCCCAAGGGCAAGACACCGATTTCTGCTTCATTGCAACATGCGGCTGACCTGCTGTCCTACCGCGACAGCCAAGCGACCATCATATTAATCTCGGACGGTTTAGAAACCTGTAATGCTGACCCCTGCGCGCTTTCGGCACAGCTTGCCAAGCAGGGAGTGAAGCTCACAGCGCATGTCGTAGGGTTCGATCTAAAAACTGAGGCCCACGCCAACTTATCTTGCATCGCCGATAACACTGGCGGCATCTTCGTACCCGCCAACAACGCCGCAGAACTACACGCTGCATTAGATCAGGTACAAAGCGTCATGGAGCAGAAACCAGACGTACCTGAAGCGAAGCCAGAACAAGCGCCACCTGAGGTTGAGATTTCTGGTCCTGAGCAAGCCACCACGGGCGCAGCATTCGACGTGGCATGGAGCAAAACCATCAGCCCCACCGATATGATCACAATTGTTCCTGTGGGCGCGGATCAGGGCACGCGCCACAACTATCGCCGTACTGGCAAGAAGGATACCGCGGGACGTCTCACCGCCCCAGCCGAACCGGGCCTATATGAGCTGCGCTATATGCTCGATGAAGGCAAGAAAACGCTGGCCACCGCACCCATTGAAGTGATTGAGGCGAGAGTTGAGGTTACTGCGCCCGCACAAGCGGTCACTGGAGCAGCTTTCGATATAGCGTGGAACACCACGATCCACAGCAACGACTTTATGACCATCGTCCCCGCAGGAGCAGACACCGGTCTACGCCGCAATCATATTCGCACGCGCGACAAAAATAGCGGCAGATTAATCGCACCGGCTGAGCCAGGCCTATACGAGGTCCGCTATGTGCTGGAAGAAGGTAAAAAAACCATTGGTAAGGCAGACATCGAAGTCGTTGAACCAGAAGTCAGTATTTCTGGCCCCGGTATTGTTCGGGCTGGAACCACCATGGATATAACTTGGTCAAGTACCATCCACCGCCAAGACTTTGTCACCATAGTCCCTACTGGCGCAGCAGAAGGCACGCGCACGAGCGACCACCATTTGCGCACGGGCGACAAGACCGAAGGCAGGCTAAAGGCCCCCAGCGAGCCGGGTTTATATGAGATCCGCTATGTCCTTGAGGAAGGCAAGAAGATGCTGGCAAGCACCTCGCTGGAAATCGTTGCCGCCGACGCACCGCTGGATGATGGCGCAGGATTATCAGTACCAAAAACCGCTGTTATAGGTGAGACCATTACTATCACTTGGAGCGGAGGCAGCGACAGTACCGACCAACGCATTTCACTGGCGCGCACAGATCAAGCCGACTTCAGCTGGATTACAGCGCAATCTGTCGGAGCAGAAAAAACCATGCAGTTGAGCATGCCTGATAAAGCAGGCTTTTATGAGGTCAGATTTCTAGATATTGCTGGGCGCAAACTGCTTGGCCGTTCTATTGTAGAGGTGAAATAATCATGCACTTAACAATTGGATTGACCCTGCCCAACCCTATAAGAATTGCCGTTATTGCGACGACTCTTCTCGCCTGTATCGCCCCCATAGCACAGGCAGACATTGATGGTCACGGGCCAGACTCTTGGCGTGTGACCGGCGTTGCAACAGGCGACACCCTGAATGCTCGCATGGGGCCCAGTACTGATTATTCAACAATTGAGCAATTCGCTTCCAACGAAACAGGCCTGCAACAAATCACTTGTGTGCCCTACTTGCCGCAGGGCTATTACAGCACAATGAGCGAAGCACAAATCCAAGCCTTACCACCGCGCTGGTGCCTGATCCGCAGCGCTGATCTACACCGCGCGGGCTGGGTGGCTCAACGTTTTATCACTCCCGATGGCCTTGAAGCCGTATCCAGTGAAACCTTAGATCAGTCCGGTGACCCATTGATCGATGGCGCAGCAATACTGGTGCGTGATCTGTATAGCGCTTTCGAGCAAGCCAATACGCAAGCGGCTAACCCTTTTACAAGTCCAGAGGCCGAGAAGTACTTTTTCTTAGATATTATTGATGATTTACATGGGCATGGAGCAGATGTGCTGTATGACGCACAGGACTTCCAGGGTGAAGTCACGCGTATCGCAGCCGATGCGGATCAGCCGATGTTTCGCGGCATGATCACCATCAACGTAGATTTCACCAACTTCGGCCAGCAGCGGCGTGCAGTTTTTAACTTACGTGCGGATACCGCCAGAGCGGATGCACCATTCAGAATATTTAGGATTGACCTTGATGACTGGAGCTTCCCTCAATAAACGCATCAAAGGATAGCCCTTAATCAGGCTTAAAAAACACTACAACACTTAAGACGCCCTCTACTTTAGAGGCTCACTCCTAAGCACCACTGCAACCTTGCGTCCTGTTATGCCGTACCTGATGCAGCAGGACGCAAGCCACTGGTCAATTCATAAAGCGCCGCTTCATCCAGCGTTTCCACTTCCAGCAAGTGGCTAGCAGATTTTTCTAGAACGTCGCGATTATTTGTCAGAATAGCCAATGCCTGTGCAGCAACCTCTTGCAGTAATTCACGCACGGCGACATCCATCGCCTCAGCGGTGGCCTCGCTGTAACCGCGCTGAACATATGCTGGAGCACTGCCACCGAGAAAGCTGTATTTCTCAGTTTCATAACTGACGCCACCTAAATGGGCATCCATGCCGTAACGGGCCACCATCGAGCGGGCGATATCCGTCGCGCGCGCCAAATCATCCGCAGCACCAGTCGACAGATGACCAAAGACTAATTTTTCTGCGGCACGTCCACCCAGCAGCACGGCAATCTTGTCGCGCAACTCAGTTTCAGTCATCAAGAAACGGTCTTCAGTGGGACGCTGAATGGTATAGCCCAAGGCACCGACACCCCGTGGGATAATCGATACTTTGTGGACTTTATCAACACCAGGCAATGCCATACTCACCAAGGCATGTCCCATTTCATGGTAAGCAACGATTTTACGTTCAAATGGATTAATCAGGCGATTACGTTTTTCCAAACCCGCCACAATGCGCTCAATAGCATGAGTAAAATCATCCATAGTCACCACTTTTGCGCGACGGCGCGTGGCCAGTAAAGCCGCCTCATTGACCAGGTTGGCCAAATCCGCACCGGAAAACCCAGTGGTCAATGCCGCGATATCATCCAACGCCATTTGCGCATCCAGCACAATCTTTTTCATATGCACTTTAAGAATTTGCACTCGGCCTGCGCGGTCGGGACGGTCCACCAGTACTTGGCGGTCAAAACGCCCCGCACGCAGTAATGCTGGATCAAGAATTTCTGGGCGGTTGGTCGCCGCGAGCAACACCACCCCTTCACCCGGATCAAAGCCATCCAGCTCAGATAACAGCTGATTGAGCGTCTGTTCACGCTCTTCATTACCACCTTGCGCGGTCGCGGCACCTCGAGCGCGACCCAGTGCATCGAGCTCATCAATAAAAATAATTGCCGGCGCAGCCTTACGTGCTTGCTCAAATAAATCACGTACGCGCGCGGCACCTACGCCGACAAACATCTCCACAAACTCAGATCCAGAAATCGAGAAGAATGGCACCTTTGCCTCTCCTGCAACCGCGCGGGCCAGTAGTGTTTTACCGGTACCCGGCGGCCCCACCAGCAGAATCCCTTTGGGCATTCGCGCACCGAGGCTGCTGTATTCTTTAGGGTTTTGTAAAAAATCGATCACTTCTTGCAACTCAGCTTTAGCTTCATCCACGCCAGCCACATCAGCAAAGGTCACCTTAGTGTCACTCTCGATGTAAACCTTGGCTTTGCTTTTACCGATGGACATCATTCCGCCCATGCCTGACTTAGAACCCATGCGGCGAATCAAGATCATCCAGATACCAACAAAAATCAGTGCCGGTAACACCCAAGACAATAAGCTGGTAAACCAGGTATTTTCCACTGCGCCAGCATAGGTGACGTCGGCGGTGTTTAAACGTTCAGCCAGTTCTGGTGCCACGGGTGTCGTCACAAAACCCGTTTTGCCATTGTGCGCCGATTTAAAAGTGCCTTTGATCGTACTACTGCCGATCAGCACATTTTCAATCGCGCCCTGTTCAAGGTAGGTTTCAAACTGACTGTAAGGAATCGATTCAACAGTCTGAGTTTGCACCCAAATATCACGCAGAAAAACCACGCCCAAAACAGCAAACAGCACATACCAAAGGTTGATTTGGGTTCCACGATTCATGGTTTTTCTCCATTAAACAACAGGCCAATCGCACACTAGCGACTAACATAACAATACGTAAGATACGCTAAAGCACGCAACGAGGGTCGCGTTCAATCATTGATGAGGTATTTAGAAGACGCTTAGATAGGGGTTGGACAGTTACTTTTCTCAACAACACAGGGGGATATTCTCCAACAAGACCCTTAGCCATCAGCTAAGAATCTTGAGGCGAATCACTGACACAATAGGTCTCTGCTCTTAGAGCACTTTAGGATCAGGTGAAGGGTAAATATTTGCACTATCACGGCCTAAATTCTTAACATGACTGGCCTGTGGACCATCATCGCCACGTGCTTCAACAAAACGCACGGTATCGCCAATATTCAGCCTATCAAAGCCCGGCGCTGCGACGCTGTTTTCGTGAAAGTAGATTTCACGCTCGTCCGGCGTCAGTAAAAAACCATAACCCTTATCTAAAAACATCTTATTGACGACAGCGTAGGGCGAATCTTCCTGCATCACTCGCGGCGCTTTCAGTTGTGCAGCATAATCCTTTAACTGTCGTTCTACAGCGTCAAAGGCATTGCGGATCGTCACATAAATATCATTAAAATTATCGTGCTCGTTCGGCTCACTTGAAACTACCAACTCGTCGCCTGGAACACTCAGTTCAACGCTGACCTTGTGATTGAGCACATCATAGTGTGGAGTGCGATTGGGCACTTCCAGCGTCACACGACACGAAATAATATGGTCGAAATACTGACCGAGTTTATCAACACGTTCACGCACAACCGCTTCCACTGGATCCGAACGTTCTGCGTTTCTAAAAGTAATATCCAAAGGTACTTGCATAGTTCACCTCATGTGAAAAACGTCGACGCAGCTAAGATATAACAACCGGGCGGCGCGTCAACCCAACCCGAACTTAAGAAGAACAAGGTACCCACCTGCATATCACTACACATGGATAAAGAGTGTTATCCACCCCTCCGTAAGCACCTTGAGCATAGACAGCTTTTTTAACCAAGTCCAACACCAATTGTCATTGATAAAATCAAAGGCAGTTGCCTGTAACTTTAAGAGGATAACCCGCAGAAACTGACCCCGTACTTTCCACTCATCTGTTGCTTATCGCCATCGCACAAGTCTACTTCGCAATCCCTTGAGCATCTTCAGCGTCACAGCCTCTTGTTTTGGTGCATGGCAAACTCTATGTTTACAGGACAATCCAGAAGATCGAGGCTGTACGCTGAGACAGTGCGCTGGCGCAGATAGATATCCATCTCAGCAAACCTAAGGATGATGCAATGCACTCAAATGGAAAAACGACCATTACCACTGAAAAACTGCCAATCAAACTCTGGCTGAACCAAGATCAAATGGACGAGGGTGCACTAGAGCAAGCACGCAACCTTGCCAACCTACCCTTTGCTTTTAAACACATCGCCATTATGCCCGACACCCACCAAGGCTACGGTATGCCAATCGGTGCTGTATTGGCGACTCAAGGCGTGATTATCCCTCATGCCGTGGGTGTGGATATTGGCTGTGGTATGTGTTCTTTACGCACCAACCTGACCGAGATTGATACTGACGATTTAAAAGACATTATCAAAATCATCCGCGCAACCATTCCAGTCGGTTTTAATCAGCATAAAACTGCACAAGATGAAGCTTGGATGCCCAAAATCAGCGGCAACTTGCCCATCGTCGAACAAGAGTATGACAAGGCTTTGTACCAAGTTGGCACACTGGGCAGCGGCAATCACTTTATCGAGATTCAACAGGGCTCAGATGGTTTTATCTGGATTATGATCCACTCCGGCTCGCGCAATATCGGCTTTACCGTGGCCAATCACTACCATGATGTCGCTAAGAAATTAAATATCGCCGCCGGCGAAGATGTCTCCACTGACTTAGCCTACTTGCCAGAGTCATCTGAATATTTCGAACTGTATAAAAATGAAATGAACTATTGCCTTGAATTTGCCCTAGCCAATCGCACGCTGATGATGGAGCGTGCTAAAGCGGCCTTTAGCGAAGTGCTACCCGAGGTTGAGTTCTCAGATTTTATCAATAAACCCCACAACTTTGCCGCAGAAGAAGAGCATTTTGGTGAAACTGTGATAGTCCATCGCAAAGGCGCAACCCGCGCACGCAAAGGCGAATGGGGCATGATTCCGGGCTCACAAGGTACGCGCTCTTTTCTGGTGACAGGCAAAGGTGAAGCGCAGTCTTTTGAGTCCTGTGCGCATGGTGCTGGACGTATTATGAGTCGTGCACAGGCGCGCAAAACCTTGGACCTAAAAGAAGAAGTCAAAGCCCTAAAAGATCGCGGCATCTTGCACGCCATCCGCAACCGTAAGGATCTAGATGAAGCACCGGGCTCTTACAAAGATATTGATGAAGTGATGAGCAATCAGACTGATTTAGTCGATGTGCAGATTGAATTGCAGCCTTTGGCGGTGGTGAAAGGCTAAATGCACTCGCCCCATGCGGGCTGTTTGCGCAGCCCTGCTCTGTTTATACTTACACTAAAAGTATGATGTTTTACGCCCAATTTGATAACATCCATAATGCTCTCGACAACAATGCCGAGCACATTATGAGCCCTTTATGATCTATTTGATTTTTCTACCTGTTCTACTGATACTCGGATTTATAGCCGCGATTCACTTAAGTTTTCGAGCGCCGAGACTGAGTAACGATGCTTTGCCTATTGATTACGGTCTTGATGCGCAAACCCATGAGTTTACCGGTCAGCAAGGCTCAAAACTTTCGGTTTGGTGGGTTGATGCGCTACAGCCGAGCGAGACAACAGTGGTTATTTTGCACGGCTGGGGTGCTAATAAAAGTTATATGTTGCCGCTGGCCAAACCCTTTCATCAAGAGGGCTATAACCTATTATTGATTGATGCACATAACCATGGTGACAGTGAGAAACGTGGCGTGCCGAGCATGCCCAAATTTGCTGAAGACTTAGCCTCTGCGGTGCATTGGCTCAATCAGAACAAACCGCAAGCCTGTCAAAAAACGATTGTCGTTGGGCATTCAGTCGGAGCAGCAGCTGTATTACTGGCCGGTGCCAAGGGCTTAAAAGCCAGTGTATTTATTTCACTCGCCAGCTTTGTCCATCCAGAATTGATCATGCAAAGAACACTTAGTAAGTTAAAACCCGTACCCGGCCTGATTCCATTGATTTCCAATTATGTGCAATGGGCGATTGGCCATAAATTTGATGTCATTGCCCCCATCACCAGTATTCAAAAGATCAATCAACCAACCTTATTGGTGCATGGCACTGCAGATCGTGTGATTCCCTTGAGTGATTTCCACTTACTCTGCAATGGGACCCAGAAAAAAAATATTCAGTGCTTAGAGATCCCAGAAGCTGACCATGACTCTATTGATAAAATAGAAGCGCATTTCAGTGAGCTTCACGATTTTATAAAAAAACACATCAATCTTGCTAAATAAAATGCCAACAGCACTAAACGGTAGGCCTTCTGGCCAAACCTTTAGTGCTGTTTGTGCATCTATTACTGCTTAAATACTAAATTATAAGTCACTGGTACAGCATTACTCACAGTCTCAAGACCTGCGATCGCACGCAGCGCTTCCACGCCTGCCGCCAGCTTGTAGTTTTCAGCATTGATAATCACAGGCTCTAACGAGCTCACCAGCATTTTACCACCCGCCAGCTTGGTGATTTGTACGCCACTGGTCACGTCTTTAGACTCGCCATGCAGCGATAGCGTAAGCGTGATGGAGTCGGTGTAAGTTTCACCCACATCGAGCTTTGCAACACGGGCCAGATCAACATCCCCAGTGATGTTTGCCTCAGCAAACTGACCCACTTCAAACAGCATCTCTTGCATGCGTTCATTACGGATCGGGATCTGGGTTTCCACACTGGCCAAATTAATATTTAGAGACACAACGCCCTTATCACTGACTGAGCCTGTCAACGTCTTAAAGCTATTAATCTCAGCAATATGGGTGCTTTTAATCGACACATAATGCAGCGAGGACTCATCATTGAGTAATTCCCAATCAGCGAATGCATTCGCTGATAAGCCCAACAGCATCATCATAACTAAGGGTATTTTTTTCATAACAACTTCTCCTTGTGTGTGGCTCTACCGATAACAGTTTTATTTAGCAATTACCAGATAATAAGCCTAATGTCTTACAACCGTTGAGCTGCGGCCTTAAGAAAATATTCACTGAAGCATCGGCTGAAACGTCGCCTGTTGATTCGCGGTAAAAAACCAATCCAGTTAAAAAACCCATAAAAACTCGCCCAAACAACATAAAAGAGCGATAAAAACCTCTAAAACAGACTCAATGCTATGCTTAGCGCCTTATAGACTGCGAAACCATCGAGTAAGTGAGTAAAACGTGCGTGAAGAGTTTTGGAAACATTATTCGCTAAGCGAATTAACCCCCAAAGAATGGGAAGCCCTATGTGATGGCTGCGGACAATGCTGCCTAGTACGCCATGTGGACGACAATCAAGTCACTGTCTTTAATATTGCCTGCGGACTCTTGGATTTAGAAACCAGCAGCTGCAGTGATTACCACAATCGCCTTGAAAAAGTGCCCTACTGCAGTCAATTAACAGCAGCAAATATTCCAGAGTTTGGCTGGTTGCCAGAGTCCTGCACTTATCGTCGCATTCACCGAGGTGAAGATCTGCCTCAATGGCACCCGATACGGACTGGAAACCGAGATCAGATGCGCAAAGAAGGTATCACCGTCTGCAGTTCAGCAGTGCACGTCAACGAAGTACCACGGCACGAAAGACCTCTGCATATTCTCAAGGTTAAGCTTATCGAATAAGCGCTTCACCCACTAATACCAGCTGGGTGTATAGCAAACGTAATATAGAAAACATTACAGGCCAAATGGGTAAGTATCAGGCATACCTTTAAGTTCGCGACTGTCGAGTGTGGTCACTGCGCTGCTGTGATCAACCCAGATATATTCGTCAAACTGACGTGGAAGTTGCGTTTCAGAATAATGGCTGGCTCGTTCGGTTTCAGGTCGGTAGATCACCCCAATCGCCCGTCCAAGACGAGTCTTCGATAAGCCGTGACGTACCTCAGGATCCGCGCCCTGCCCCAGCGGCAGTAAGAAACCAGCATGCCCTGTGGCGTGGCAAAGCCGCTCGTAACTCTCGGCCAGCGCAGGTCGCAGGGGTTTAATCTCCATCGGCTCATCCCAGTCCGAGGCTGCAGCGACAGTACCGCTGTTGGTACCGAAACCAATCAGATAAACGTCATCACCGAAGCGTTCCCTGCACAGTTGACCGATATTAAGCTCGCCATAATGGTATCTCTCCGTCGCTCGTGCGTCGCCAATATGCGAGTTATGCGCCCAGACCACAGCTCGACTGCCTTCACCGCCCCCTCTGTCAGGATAGCTGTCGCCCCTTCTGCTAGACTTTCTTGATTCACCGGGGGCGTTTGGAGAACACATGTCTCGTTATTCTGATGAGCGGCGCAAGGCCGTAGTG
>JAVETP010000138.1:0-4903 GCA_034006005.1 Pseudomonas sp. | reverse complement strand
TCAGTTGGTAGAGCACGACCTTGCCAAGGTCGGGGTCGCGAGTTCGAGTCTCGTTTTCCGCTCCAAATTTGGCGTACGCGCTAAAAGAAGAAAGAGCCTAAGGGCTCTTTTTTTTCGTCTGTTGTTTAAGCTTTGCGTTATCTGGCTTTATCCTGTTGAGAAAATTTTGTGTATATCCTATCCTTCGATACAGGCACTAATAGGGTTGGGGAGTTGAGATGGACATTTTGTCTGAAAAAAACGCTACTTTTAAAGTCAACCAATCAATCGGCTCTATGGCGATTGAAGGCATTGTGCTCACTACAAAACAGCAGCAAGCGATGTTGAAAATTGTGCGAGGTCAAGTCAGTGCTGCTTCTTTGCGCGCTCAATGGTTAGCTAAGTACTGTCAGATAAACGGCTAGATGTATGGCTATGAACGCTATGATCTTCAAGATGAAGATCCATACTTGCAACCCAATTCAACCTGCTTAGTTAACTGCTTGAACATCCAAAACACCGAACTCCTAAACCAAGCAGAGCAAGAAGTAGTATCTATTAACCTCGCAGAACTTATTTTAGAGCCAATTACAGGTAAGTTCGACCTAGCGCACTTGTCGGCAATCCATAAGGCATTGTTTGCTGATATTTACCCTTGGGCTGGGCAAGTCAGAACCACGGAAATATCTAAAGGTGGTCAGCTTTTTTTGCCGTATCAGCTCATTGAAAAAGTTGCCAGTGAGATTTTTTCTGAACTGCATGATGAAAGCCTATTAGCAAATCTTACTGAGCAAAACTTTGTCTGCAGAGCCGCTTATTACTTAGGCAGAATCAATACTATGCATGCTTTTCGTGAAGGCAATGGTCGCACGCAAAGACTATTTCTTGATCAGTTGGTAGCCCTACATGGCTATGCTTTTGAGTGGTCAGCCGTTTCTGGGGAGCAGATGGCTCAAGCGTGTTTGGCAGCAAGGCAAAAAGAACCTGATTTTCAACCGCTCACTAAATTGCTCAGATTGCATATCAAAATAAAGCCATAGGTGCTACTGAAGTACGCCTGACGTTGAGATTGTTAGTTCAAAATCTGCTTTACAGTGTAGAGCAATGTGTACAGCCCAGTGCCTGTAACCATAGCTGCCTCATTCAGTAGTTTTGCTTTAGAGGGTTAATGAATCGCTCCCAAAAATGCTCTGCCATGCCTTCATTGGTTAGTAGTTGGTTACCTGAGTTCCCCATAAGACTCCGGAAACCAAGGAGTTGGCCATTATCTGTGATGCTCATGCTCTCGTTATAGCTGTTTTCTGTAATTCCCGATGAACTATAGAAAATATCCCCTGAGCCGAATTCGTGACTAGAGCGCCAAATACCGCAACTGCTGGCTTTATTGCCGTTACGATAGACAGTAGAGCTAAAAGCATCCGCGTCGCGAAGGTGAAAATCGATATCTAGACTTGGGTTACGGCTTTTCAGCTCGTTTAGCGAGTTTTCAAAAAAGCGCGTTAGATAATTAAACCCCTCACGGCAGGCGCGGTCACGATCTAGGTCTGTGAAAGACTTATGGATAGCGAGGTTGCTAGAGCGCGCACTGCTACCGCCCCAAGCAACCCCAAATGAAGCATCTACAGCTTTGGTGCGTCGTTGGGGTGGAGCTAATAGTTCTTTTACTGGATTGGCATTTAATTTGTCTAAAGCTGAAGTTACTGCATCCACTACTTGAACGAATCCGTCATCATAGGTTGTGAATTGCACAATGGGTTTGCCGTCAGTTGTAGCAGCTAATAGCTTGCCAAATGGTAGCGAATGCCAAGCACATGAACGCAAAATTACCGGAATAACTATCGCTTCACCCTTATGGTGGCGCTGTAAAGCATTGCTCATCTCTATTTGGTAGCAATAATCAGAAGCGATAAAGTCGGAACTGATAAGCAGTAAGATGATGTCAGCAGTTGAAAAGTGCTGATCAATTTGATTCTCAAATTCCTCGCCCGGGATAATGCGGCGATCGTGCCATGTGGAGATACGCCCCATACGTTTGAGCGGTGAGAGGTGTTTTTCGAGTTCATTGCGCAAGTCTTCATCGGCATGAGAATATGAAAAAACTAGTTTGCTCATTAATTAATAGCCTTTTGGTTGAGTGAGTTTAGAAGTAAATCCATTTCCTTATATTTACTCAGCAGCCTGGCCGGTTACGGCTTTTACTGAATCCAATAAATTCCCAAACTTGCCGTAGTTTTCTTTTACGCCGTCGTCGAGGTCTAGGGTGATGCGCATGTCGGCGTGGTGGCGGAGTTGTTCGTCGAAGGTGGCGAGTTCGGCTTGTTGGTTGTGTAGGGTTTTGAGTTCGCGGTTGATTTGGTTGCGTTCGGCGGTGCTGTCGGCTGCGTCGGCTTCTTCACTGAGGCGGTTGATGCGGGCGTTGATGCGTGAGCTGAGAGGAATGACGTATTCAGCGCGCATGCGGGCGAGGGTGCCTTCGTGGTAACGGTGTAGATATACTAAGCATTCAAAGGCTTTGTGTTTGCCAGAGCTAAACAGCCAGTAAATCGGGCGGCGCTTGTAAGTTCTCAGGTGATCTTTGTAGAACTGGTTACTGAGGTAGCGACGGATGGTGTCTAGCGCGCGTTCGCCTTTTTTGGTTTTTAATGCGTAGAGGCACAGGCTGTCGGCAATAAATTGCAGGTTTTCTTCAAGCTGTTGTTCACCCCAAACGGTACTTACAAACTCGCTGAGGCGGTTGGTGACATCATCGCTAAACCATTCTTGTTCGGTCAGCGGCAAGATGCCATCGTCGTCGGCGTCAAAGGTTTTGTATGCGCCTTCAACGACTAAGTCAGCAAAACCTTGATTGCCGGCATGGGCATAGACTAAGCCTTCACGATCCAGTGAGTAACGCCCCATCATGCAGCCAATGGCGTAGCTGAGCAGTTCGGCGATGGTGTCGCTTTGCAGGCGGTCTTCGCGCTCTTGCTCGGTTAAATCACCACCGTAACGATAATGCGGATTGCAGGTTAGGGTGATTTCTTTTAGAGGAACCTCGGAGGTCAGCTCATCTTGTAGGCCGTAAATATTATTAAAAATACGGTTATTTTCCTCCTCGAGACGTTGTGTTTCTTTAGTTTCTCTCAACCATTGTGCGCGAGTTTTTTCATAGCAGGAGCTAATTGTTGGTTTTCTTGCATCTTGGGTTAGTAATGGCAGGTACGTGAAATCCCAAGAAGTCTCATAACTATCCCAGTCTTTTCTAGCTTTTGTAATAAGATTTTTTGTTACTTCAATATATGTGTCGTTTAATAGTTTTTTATTGAACGGCATGTTCCTATAATCACCTGTTTGAAAGTGAAGAGTAGGGTTAAGTACTTTAGAAAATTCTTTAGAAAATTGCGTGTTTAAAAAACCTAAAGAAGCTAGTTTTTCATTTTCGTTTTTAAAAAAAGCACACGTTCCAGAGCCATCAAAAAGAAACCCTGTGTTGTTAAATCTTACTGACAAATGACCAGATGTAATATCGGACCAAGTGAGTGAGTCTTCAAAAATATGATCTAAATTGAAGTTGTGCGCCCAAATTCTTGAGCCAGAAGGATGGAGTGTATTTTGCAACTCATATCCATCATTTTTCCAATCAACTACATACTCGTTATTACCATACCATTTTCGAAATTGTCCGCCTTTACAATAAGGAAACCAGCGTAGTTCGCTTTCTTTAGCAGTTTCACGGTTTTGAAATCCTATCCCTATATTTTCTCTAGCTAGCTCATGCCAAGTGCGCATGTATCTAGCGTTATTTCCAGTCGCAAGTCCCATTCTAGCGTCAGAAAACTCACCTAAATTAATAGAGTTATCTAGCGCTTTGAGAGTTTTTTTACCAACCCAGTACGCAACTGGATTACCTGGTATTTTCATAAAGTCTGTTGCTGATGCGCGGTAAAAATGTTGGCTCATATCTATTCTTTTTTGCTCACTCATTGGGCATATCCTTGTTGAATTTGGCTAGGCTGCGTCTGTAATAGGTGCGGTAAATGTTCAGTAATAAGTTGATGGCAATTAAATAGGCTTGCCTCAGAACGGAATATCATCGTCATCTTCCTCCGCTGGGGTGCTTGGTACTTCGACAGGGATTGAGTCTGGCTTTGGCTGGCTGGATGATTCAGCTTCAAGTTGCTGCCATTTGTCGGCGATAGTTTTCCAGTCAACTTCTCGCTCTATTGGGTTTTCGCTTTCATCTTCTGCTAAACCTTCGCCTGACCAGACTGCCCAGAAGTCTGGATCGTCAGATTTAGGTCTGTGGTCATCGGGCAGGTGATTCATTTCTACCAATACGGGTAACTCAGAAGCCCAGCCGAGTAAAATAGCATTGCGGGCTGGTAGTGAAGGAAGATCTCGCAATAATCCGCGCAGGTTGTCAGGTACCAGTTTGTGCACTAATTCTTGATCACGATCGTTGCTAATGCGGTGTAAGAGGTAGCTGTTACATTGCGATAAAACCGTGGGGGATAGCTCACTTGGGCGTTGCGAAGAGAGCACCATACCTAAGCCAAACTTTCGGCCTTCACGGGCAATTTTCTCAAAAACTTGGCAGCAAATAGCTGCTGAACTTTGGTTTTCACCGTCGTCTTTGTAGCGCTTAATAAAGGTGTGGGCTTCTTCCATCACTAGTACTGTAGGCAGGGTTTTACCTTGGTGTTCACGACGGTAACGCTGTAAAGACTCTAATGTCATGCGAGCAATAACAGCGGTGATGATATGCACGACTTCAGCAGGTACAAGAGATAGGTCGATTACGGTAACTGAACCGTTTGAAGCTTGGTTGTTGCCGATATAATCGTTTAGCCAGCTTTCGAGTGTGATATGTTCAGTATTGCCAGAAATAGATGATAAGCGAGAGTCTGATAGCAAGGTACTAATGCGGTTTACAAGAAATGAAGTA
>JAVETP010000029.1:0-31766 GCA_034006005.1 Pseudomonas sp. | reverse complement strand
ATCTAGTGCCTGCTTGAGGGCTTCGAGGTCTGCTTTTTTCATGACGTACTCCAGTGACGGACCGGATATACAGTAGTTTATACAGTGCCATGAGAATACGCCAACAGAGGATGCAAACATAGCCATAGATACACAGTTAACAATATTGATAAAACCTCGGTCACCACTTCTCGCGTGATAGCGACTGTGGCGCATTGGGCGTCTTCTGCGTAAATGAGCCGTTAATGAGTGGTGAATGATGTTTTTTGCACGAACGTATAACGACTTATAAATGGTTTCGTGAGAGATCTGCATATATTTACGACGTGAAAACTTTACCTTGAGCCATCCTGAGATTTGTTCTGACGACCACTTCTGTTCAAGTTTTTCAATCACAAGCCTTCTAAGCTCTGGATTGACCTCCCGCGTAGAAAGTTTAGGCCGCTTAGCCATGCGCTTAGCTCGATTGTCTGCATCTACAGCCTTGTAATAGCGTCTGCCGCGATTACGGGCAACCTCTCTTGAAATAGTTGACGGTGAGCGATTGAGAGATTTTGTAATGGCTCTGATACTCAGTTTAGCTGGGAGACCAACTCTAATTTCTTCTCGCTCGGCTATCGTTAAGTGCTTTTTATTAGAACTTTTAGGTCGTGGCTTAATACCACCTGTTTCACGTAGCACCGTAAAAACACCACATCTTTGGATGGCCCATATAGATGACGCCACTTGCCAATGCGCCGCTCAAGTGTGCGACGTGAACTGGCTGTAAAGGCATCTGAATGGTACTCGTAAATGTGGTTAAAGATGCCTACAGGCGTGATTTCGCTGTCTTTCTGAAGCATTGGAACAACGATGGATTCCCACACTTCAGTCAGCGGATCGGGCCGTGTACGCTAAGATTTTTCCTCGGTCCTGGGTTGTAACTCGTGCTTGTCGATGCGTCGAGCAGAGCACTCGGATATGCAGGCTTTGGCAGCAGCCGCTGCTTGGTTTTCAGTCTGTCTAAACTTCATATATCTCTTGACCTGTTGATCGGTGATTTTATTACCCGACACAGCAAACCCTCCGTTCTGCTGCGTCGAACATTATCAGATCAACCGGCCAAGATAGTTGTCGCTAGGCCGGCCAAGGTAATTGTCGCTTAATACTGAAACAAACCATCCAATATCGGGCTCCGAATGGTTATCTCTTAAAAAGCTGACAACCATAGTCATACGTCTACGTTGGGCACCACTAACAACTCTACCACTCCTCATGGCTGGTTATATTCGCACTAATACGAACAGTTTTTTATTTAATCAGTTAACCAAAGCGCTATTTCAGGAAAGAAACAAAGCAGCAGAATAAGCAAGACCATCGCTCCAATGAAAGGAGACGCTCCTACGGCAATTTCTCGCAACTTTACAACATCGCGCCCTATACCTTGCAATACAAAAAGATTCATGCCAACAGGAGGCGTTACAAGCCCAATCTCTGCCATTATCACCAATACGACACCAAGCCAGACAGGATCAAATCCAAGCTGTTGTGACATTGGAAAAACTATAGGCAAGGTCAACAGCAGCATTGAAATAGTGTCGAGAAACATTCCCAAGATTAGATAAAGTAAAAGAATCAAACCGAAAATTATCCAGCGATTGAGATCAACAGATAGCACTAGTTGCATAAGTTCTTCTGAAATCCTCAGATAGTCAAAGGAAAAGGTCAGAATATTTGCACCAACCACAATCAGAAAAATAAATGAGGTGACTACTGCAGCCTCACAGATCGCTTCCTTTATGTTGCTTAGGGTCATACGCCCGCGAATAAGACATGCTACAAAGGCAAGTATGGCGCCAAAGGCACCAATTTCACTTGGCGTAGCAAGACCGCTATAAAGCGAAAATATGATTAGCCCCATCAAGCCGATCACGATCATCGAATCAATAATACTATTTCTGGTCAGCGGAATACGCTCTGATGCTGGAAGTGCGGGGGCGGCAGTTTTGTCAATAAGTGCCCAAACCATAATTACGGCCATAAACATGCAAACCAACAACAGACCTGGAACAATAGCCGCAACAAAAAGAGTTGTAATTGGAACGCCAACAGTAATGCCGTATATGATCAACGGCACACTGGGAGGGATAAGAATACCAAGAGTTCCACCCGCAGCAATACTGCCATATGCCAAGCGGTTATCGTAATTCCGTTTGCTCATTTCCGGACAGGCAACAGCACCCATTGTCGCCGCTGTTGCAACGCTCGATCCTGAAACCGCAGAAAACAACGCCGACCCTCCAATACCAGCATGTGCTAACCCGCCAGGCATGCGAGCAAGCACCCTCGCCATGACCGCAAAAAGCTCTCGGCTTAGACCACTATGAATCAAAATAGCACCCATCAGGACATACATAGGTACAGCAGTAAGGGCGAAGCTATTGACTGAGTTCCAAGTCCGCTCTGCCATCGTAATAGGAAAGGGAATTGGCGAGATAAAATAGATACCACAAAGGCCGACAAAAGCCAGTGCAAATGCAATGCGCACACCAATAGTAAGAGTAATCGCTAACAACAGTAGGATCACGGCGATCATCGCATTTGTGCCAAAGTCTGCAGCAACCAACATACCTATAGTACCCAAGCCAGAAATAGCAGCTACGGGTAAAAAGACACGCCATCCGCCTGAAAGCATTGCGCCAGCAAGGACAAAAATAAGAATAGATATGCTACCCCAGTCAAGCCCAGTTCCGGAAACAAGGGGTGGCTTCTGGCCCACAAAGATCAGCAAAGGAATAAGAATTATGCCGTAAAGCGCATAGGTAGCATTGCGTCTTTGCGTGCAAGCACCTTTAACCGCATCCAAAAGAATCGCAGCAGTCAGCGCAGTCATACCAATTGCAATTGGCAGTTTAGGCAACCAAGCGGGCGTAAGCATAAGCCCCATAATACTGGCACCGGTCTGATAATCCTTAATCAAAAGGAGCCAAGATTGCCACGCAATTACCATGATAACGATCAGAGCAATCCAACTTCCCGTCTTTTCCATGACTAACTTCTTATTATCTTTAAGACCTGAAAGCAGGAGGTCAACACGTACATGCGCACCTTTTATATGCGCGTAAGCTGCACCAAAAAAGATCGTTGTTATCAACGCGTAAGTGGACAGTTCAGAGGCCCAAATAGTTGGTCTATTGAACCCATAGCGCGAGACAACTTCATATCCCGTTGCCAGCGCCATAAAGGCAATTCCAATTCCTGCAATAACGAGCAGCGCCTGTGAAAACCTAAAGATTAAGCGCTCAATCTTACGATTATCTACTGCGCATGCTTCGCTTGTCTGATGTTCAGTGATGTTCATAACTCACGCCTCTTCTTCGTTTAGTTTTTTATATTTATTTGACACTAACGTCAGACAAGCGTATATATTTGTCCGGACAATTACAATAACAATGCAAAATAAAATAAAAACAACGGAGAAATAAAAATGAAACTTTGGACTCCCATACTTAGCGCCATAGTATTAATTGCCACAGCCACATCGTCTGCATTTGCACAAGATACAACTTGGAATATCGGCTTCGTACGAGCCACGGGCACTAGCTATATGGACACTCTTGAAACTGTGCCTGAACGTATATCTGCCGTCACAAACGGGCGCTTAAAGATTAAACTTTACGATACGCTGGTTCCGGGCACAGATCAGCCTGCTGCAGTCCGAGATGGCCGCTTAGACGGTTCTTTCGCAGTCAATCCTTGGCTAAGCGGTGAAGCCCCAATTATGAACTACGGGCATCTTCCCGGCCTATTGACAGATGTGGGCGAATATCAAGAAATGCTTGACCCACTTTTGCGCGGTGAGATGGAAAAAGTATGGATTGAGAAATACAACGCCATCCAACTTGCAACAGCTGTTTTTGAAACACAGGCCATCATTACCCGCAAACCGCTTCATAAAGTTGAAGATTTTAAAGGCATGAAGACGCGCGTCCACAACACTGAATCGGCAGCACTTATAGGTCAACTTGGCGCTATTCCAGTGTCCGTTAACTTTGCGGAAATTGTTCCGGCACTTCAGCGAGGCATAGTTGATGCCGTAATGACATCTGTTGGCACTGTAAACGGTGGTGGCTTCCCAGCAGTTGCAAAAGAGCTCAGTATCTGGCGCATAGGTACAATTGTTACATGGTCGTTCGTCGTAAACAGCGACTCTTGGAAAGCACTTCCCGATGACCTTAAGCCTATTGTAGAAGCTGAGTTCCGTAAGATTGAAGATGAGCATTTCGCCAACCACGAGGCATTTACTCAGATGAATATCGACAAGCTTAAGAGCGCAGGTATGAACATCTACATAGCCCCCCCTGAAGCCCTTGAGCAGCTATTTTCCGAGAAGTTCACTCAGCCTGTTTATGAAAGCTGGTATGCTCTCAACGAGAAAACTGGCACTGATGGTCGTGCGCTTGTTGCTAAAATCAAAGCCCTACAAGCTCTAAGAACACAAGAATGATAATAGGCGGGACTGGTGTCTTTCATTCGCCAGCCCCGCCCGAACTTATTGATAAGAAAGTTACTTTGTTCAAAAGAACAATTAGCCACCATAGATTTAGCTCATGCAAAAATCTATGGTGGCTAACCTTGTAGCATCTATACAACTTTTATGCAGCTTAACCACTAAGAACCGAGCGAACCTAACAGCATAAAAATACAACGACTACGAGCAAATGTACTGAACACCTACAATTCAGCAAGGTGACATCCTCAGCAATCAAGCCATATTCAGCAATGAAATGACAACTTGATGAAAAACCTCCTAAGAAGCCGAGCCAAGTAGAAACATTAGCTCCAATTGGCTCGATCAACATCACGTGTCAACTGCATGCTATAAAAAAAGCGCTCCGCAGGATGGTAGTTTATTGACGCTAGAAGGATCGTTCCATCTACATCCAAATACTGCCTTGAAACTCGTACAGCTATTGTCTTAGGTTTTTTCTCCAGCGCCTTAGCGGCATCTGCAGGCATCGGAACAACCGTCATTTCTTGAACAACCTTAGACACTTCAACACCGAATTGTTCTTCAATCCGGCGATAAATTGCAATAGAGTTTTTTTGTAATTCAGCTGCTATTTCAGAAAAAGCATTATTCACAAGCACAGTCGAAAAACAGATCGAAATATCCTCATCTCTCTCCATCCTTAGCCCACTAATAACAAGCCACGAACTGGGGGTAGAACCTTCATCACCAGCATCGATTTCGGGATATAGCCCGCGCTTAGGTACCGAATTCCGCATCGATAGAATAATAAAACGTGTATCACTGGCGTATTGAAACAGCTGATCTAAAGATCGCATCGAATGAACATAGCTTTGGTAAGGTTCCTGAGCTATTACTCGGCTTCCCGACCCCTGCTTACGCGTGATCAATCCAGCCTCGATAAGGCGGCGTAAAGCCTCTCGCACCGTATACCGGCTGATCGAAAATTCAGCGCAAAGCTCATTTTCAGTAGGCATAAAACTACCTATAGGATAGTGCTTTTCTTGAATCCGACTTTGTAACAGATCACCGATCCGAATATATTGCGGGCGATTATCGATAAGGCTAGTTTCAGTTTTCATATCTTTATCAAGTTTACTCATCAACAACTCGGCCGCTGAGGTTGCCGCCAGTCATTGGTTAGCTGGTCACGAAATTCAGGCGCAGCAATTGCGATTAAGCGTTCAGCACGCTCCTCAATGCTTGCCTCACGCAAATTAGCCACACCATACTCTGTAATAACTATATCGACATCTGCACGCGATACTGAAACTGGGGTACCTTCTGGCAGTGCCACAACAATACGGCTTATAGCACCGCCTTGGGCTGTTGCAGGCAGCGCAAGGATCGCTCGCCCGCCGCTAGATGCGCGTGCTCCCCTTATAAAATCCACCATTCCACCCTGCCCACTCATCTGCCGGCCACCAACATATTCACCATTTGCCTGTCCAGTTAAATCAAGCTGTAAAACAGAATTAACAGCAGTCAGACAAGGAATTTTTTCCAGAACAGATAAAGTATGGGTTTTGTTTACAGGCATATATCGTATCCCAACAGCGCGGGATAAACGGTCGTAAAACCCATGCGTACCTAATGCAACGCCCGTGGAAAGTCCGCTTGTTTTTTGCCCAAACCCTCCTTCATCGAACCAATCCAATATTCCGTCCGAAATCATGCCCGCATGATATCCAACATCATAACGCTTTGCATCTTTAAGCGCCTCTAGCACCGCACCTTGTATCTTTCC
The DNA here is from genome assembly GCA_034006005.1 of Pseudomonas sp. GTDB lineage: Bacteria > Pseudomonadota > Gammaproteobacteria > Pseudomonadales > Pseudomonadaceae > Denitrificimonas. The sequence continues at coordinate 25,530 of JAVETP010000029.1, read as the reverse complement.
AAGACCTAGTTGTAACGTGCCCCCCTTAGGTAAATGATTCAGCACATGCTCCGCAATTTTACGGCTAGTAGCATCTGTCTTGCTAGGGGCAAGCACGGGAAGTAGATCATCGCTTTCAACAAGCGCCTCGAACCGAGCTCGAGGCAGAGCAAAGCTCCCCGCTGGATCAGGCATATTTGGATTAATCACACCAATCAACCGCGCTCCTGCAGCAAGAGCTGCCGGCGCAAAATCATGGGTCAGCCCAAGACCTATACTGCCATCTCTGCGTGGAGGAGGTACGGTTATCATAATAAGATCGACCACCCCTGACCGTGACATCCGTGTCCAAAAGTCAGAGTAATGCATCGGTAAATGAGCCACTGTAGAAGCCGCACGATCTGCCCGCAATCCAGGAGTTATGAATATAGTTTCCACTAAAGTTTCTTGCCCTAAAGCTGAAAAATCGCGATTATTCACACCAGGAATGAAAGCACCCGTCAAACAACGTCCTGTCCAAAGATCCGGATCTGCAGTCACCGCATCAAGTATCGCTGTAGGCTCAGCTGTACACCCGCCTATCAGTATGCGTCCTGCTGATGCAGCCAGCTCTGCTGCTGCGCGTGCTGTCAGTATCTGTGTCATTCCAGCCTCTCTTGAAATAAGTGTTCGTCAAAAATCAGCATCACTTGTCCCTGAGTCTTACGTGCATACAAGCGAAATTTATCTGTTTTCTTCAATTGGATTAGCTCCAAGGATTGATAGTTCCGCTCAGACGGACGGACAATACAACTAACCACGCATTCTAATATTTTAGCAACCATGAAGCCAACTGGTTGGAGCTGTGGGCAGAAGAAGCTACTCTTTCTAAGGAACTCAGCGCTGCATTGGCATCCACTCAGCACAGAAAGCTGCATCGTCCAAAAGCCCTAATTGTTTCAGTGCTTCACGATACAGAACCGTATTAGCTGCCAAGAAGGGAATGCCGAGCCAATCAATTGCTTGCTGTGCAAGCTGCGCAGTAGGCAGATTGGTTCCCACTTGAACAATAGCATCAGCGCCACATCTGGCTAGGTCGCGAAGCGTCTGCGCCATGTCTGCATGCGTCACCTGCGCTGGAGCGGACGGGCTATTACCGCAAAGTCCTTTTACTTCGACAACTTTAAACCCTGATGCTTCAAAAAAATTGCGCACCTGTGCATCTCCGATCGGTTTGTAGGGTGTCAAAACTGCAATACGTGACAGACCAAAATCCTGCAAACATGAGACCATAGCGCTGGATGCGTTGCTCACTCCGATGCCAAGCTTGTCACACAAGGCATCTGTTACAGCCTGGCCCTCTGACGGTTCAGACCAGAACGTCTCGTATGATAAGCCGAGAATCAGATGATCGGGCGCACATGACATAACGCTTTCCAATGCCGCATTCTGGTTTTCCGCTAGTGCTGCTGCCAGAGCAGAAAAATCAGCATTAGAATTAATGGGCATATTTGGAATCATCATCCGCCCCAAATGGTTTGTCACTCCTATAGGCTGCATCGCAGCCATTTCAGGTCCTACAACAGTATTGGTTGACGGAACAACAATCCCGATCTTGGCGCGAAAACCCAATGTATCTCTAATCATTCATGACCCTCCATTTGCTTGGCCCATTCACGAACCGGTTGCAGGTCTGCCATCAATTTTCCGATTTCAATCAGTTCGAGATCCTGCCACAAGCCACCTATAATCTGCACCCCAACTGGCAATCCTCCATCCACTGCCGCAATAGGAAGGCTAAGAGCGGGTGCTCCAGCAATATTAGCGAGCGCGGTAAAGTCTGCCTGACTGGCAGGCGCTATACTGCCATGCGCAAAAGCTCGCTGGGGTGTGGTTGGCAACAAAATACCATCCAGTCCAGCTACTGCATTGTTAAATCCCACAGCGAGTTGCTGCAATTGGCGATATGCCAAAGCAACGCGACTGGATTTTGCCTGTCGGCCATAATCTAACATTGCACGAAAATCATCAGAAAGACCGACCCCATCAAGCGCGCTTTCCATCCCAACAGCCCCTTCAACCTCAGAGATTAATAGACCCGCACGGCGTAAAGCACCTGGAAACCACCCTTCAATTTTAATCGGAAGTAGCTTTGCCCCTGCCTGTTGAAGTGCTGCAGCAATCCTCGCAAAACTCTCGGTCACCACACTTTCACATTCAGCCAACGCTGCTGCATCAGGCACTCCGAATGTCATGTCAGACAACGCCTTGTGCATCAACGGTTTCTGCATTGTTAAAGCATTGCTAATGGGGTCGTACGGGTCAAACCCCTCAGTGGCGAGCAGCATCAGACCAAGATCGCTAGGTGATCGTGCCAAGGGACCGATACTATCTAATGTCCAAGACAAGTGCGAAAGACCCGTAACAGGAATACGTCCTTTAGTCGGTTTCAATGCCCACAAGCCGCAATAAGCTGCAGGAATTCTTACCGAACCCATAGTGTCTGTTCCCAGTGTTAAAGGCACCATACCGCCTGCAATAGCTGCTGCTGACCCACCGCTAGATCCACCTGGCGTAAAACCAACACGCAGAGGATTCTGGCATCGCCCCCAATGCGGATTATCGGTAGAGGATCCAAGTGCACCTTCATGCATATTCAGAGTACCAATGATAACAGCCCCAGCAGCCCGCAGCCGTGCCACGGTTACAGCGTCGACCTTTGCCACCTGTGGAAAGGCTGCAGTGCCGGACGTAGTCGGCACTCCCGCAACAGCAATATTGTCTTTCACCGCCACAGGAATTCCGTCTAGCGGCCCTAGAGATTGTCCAGCCAAGCGGCGAGCATCGCTCGCCGCCGCATCGGTGCGAGCACTTTCACCCATGATCGATATAAAAGCGCGTATATCATTATCAGTGGCTGCTATTTTCGCCAATACCTTCTCTGTTAGTGCAACAGAGGTCAGGTTACCCGCCGCAAGCGCATTTGCTAGTGTTGAGGCATCTTGAAAAATCGTATTCATTCGGCATCCATATCTCGCGTGATCAAACGGATAGGTTTTTGTCGCTTTTCTATCTGCGTCAAGTCAGCAAGCGCGCCAGGCGCTGCCAGTTTCACCTTGATTTCAACGCCGATACGCTGTTTCAATAACCCCTCAAGTGCATCTACAGAGCGGGCAATATCACCCATAGTTTCAATATGCACCGTCATTTCATCACGCCCACCGGAACGAACAACCTCGCAGATGTAATCGTTAAGTAGCTCTGCATCGCTCTCGGTAAGGATAACGCCAAGGCCAGTTGGATAGATGTTAATTCCGCGCAACTTAACCATATTGTCGCTGCGACCCTGAAACCCTGCAATTCGGCGCAAGGTTAAGCCCATAGGTGATTCGTCTGTACGAAACGCTGAAACATCATGAGTATTGAAGCGGATAATTGGAAAGATTTCATTTTTATACAGACAGGTGACGACCATATCCCCACTGACACCATCAGGTAGAGGCGCGCCAGTATCAACGTCCAAAATCTCAAGGAACTGAGCATCTTCATGCACATACATACCCGCGTGATCCGGTCCCTCTCCTGCGATAGCACCAGTATCACCGACTCCATACCAATCATAAACTTCAGCACCGCCCCAAGCGCGCGAGATAGCTTCACGCGACTCTGCACCCATATGGCCAGAAATCGTACGAATTTTAATATCTTTGCCTGGTTCAAGTCCTTCTTTGCGTGCAACGCCGGCTAAATAGTTAATATAATCGCCAAATCCTACGATGGTTGAAACGTGAAAATCACGCATTAACATCACTTGATTAGCAGAGCGCGTCTCAATTCCAGTTCCAGCTGAAAGGAACTGTGCACCCGTCCAATGCAGTACACTTTCACGAACGTAATGCCCACCGTTCACCATGCCATGCCCGTAAACCGAATGGATAACATCATCGCGTTTTATCCCTTGCATGGCATAAAGCCGGGCTAACAGCAGATTCTGAATTTCACGGCTTCTGGGGCTAAAAAGCAAAGGCTGTGGCCGTCCCGTGGTGCCGCTTGTAGTTTGAAATACAAGAGGTGGACGGTCTTCAGGGGCATAGTTATCAAGCCCATGAAAGTCGCCAATCGGCGGGAATGCCTCAACGCTCGCCATAAGATCGGTTTTGGAGTAGGTCGGCAGTTTTTCGATATCATCGAGCGATTTGATATCTTCACGCGTGATACCTGCCTCGCCCCATAGGCGCTGATAAAAAGGTATATTCCAGGCAGAGTCCAAAACCTCAAGAAACCGCTTATTCTGTAGGTTGCGTAAGGTGTCGCGTGGCATCTTGGCAATTTTTGAGACAAAGTCTTCAGGCCGCCCATAATCAGCGATTAATTGGTCATATTGCATGGCGTCAAAGTAGCTAGGCTGTTTCATATTAGCAGATCCTTGATGGTCAGTTTATCGGGATATATCACGCAGAGCGTGGGGAGGAACTAATTGGTAAGTTGTTCAAAAGATGGATTAACGTGACAGCGCTACTGCCACCTTCCAAATTATGCGCCAGACCCAAGGCTGCAGTCTGTAAAGCATCACAGGTCTTTTTTGCCAGCCCAGCATGGGCAGCAAGGGTTTGAAATTTTTCTATTACAGCGTCAGTACTCATCGGATTTTCGCTGTCGCCCCAAGCGTCTGGGACGGTGTTCTCAATCCATTTTTTACCGATACGCAGCCTAACCCGTGCACCGAAATGTGCAGGATAGCGAGCGGTAAAATCTGGAACTTCGATCACCTTGCTACGTTCACGCAGTGCAACATAGCCAGGATGACTTAGGGATTCCTCATCGAACGCAGCCAATTTTGGCAACCCATCGACCAAGGCCACGGCAACAGCATGTTGCAAGCTAAACTTCGCTCCCGCAGAGTTCGTTGGATTGGGGTTATCACAAAACAACACAGCGTCAGCATAGGTTTCAATTTGTATTTCATCGGGGATATTGCCGTCTAACATCGGACGCAATGCAATTGCCGCGTCGATTGCTGAATGGGCATGGCGACAGGCAGGCCACGGCTTGAAACTGGTCTCATGGAGCGCCCAAATATCACCTTCCAGTAACAGCTCAGGATTACCATCTCGCGCTAAACCTGCATAAAACCCTTGATTCCCTTCAAGTATCCGCAACGGCCCTGCCAATCCGGCTTGTGCCGCAAGTGCTGCTTGTACACCGCGCCGTGCAGCCTCAGCTACGTGTAAATGTTTGGTCGCGCCTAGTTCATTACGACATTCCCACAACCCGCCTGAGACAGACAACGCATGAGCCATAGCCCATTGCGTGCGTTTATGATCAAGGCCCAACATACATGATGCTGCAACCGCTGAACCAAGGCCGCCGCAAGTTGAGGTGTTGTGAAAATGTCGATAATGACTTGGCCCAACCGAATTACCAAGCCGGATCATCGCTTCATAACCGCGTAAAATAGCTTCGGCCGTGTTAGAAGCTGATTGCGGCGTAATGCAGGCAAGAACCGCCGGTATCACAACCGGTCCCGGATGTAGAATTGCAGTACGGTGGACATCGTCCATTTCTAGCAAGCTACCGAAACTACCTAGCCCCCAAGCAACCTCTGCAATACCACGCCCTCCTTTGGCAAGTGGATGCGCGCCAGTCGCAGCACCAACCTGTGCCATTGAAATGCCTATCGGAGTTTCAACCCCTGCTAAAGCGCAGCCCAGCCAATCCAGCAGATGCAGCGCCGCAGCATGTCGGTCGTCTAGCTTAGGTTTTGATGTCATTACCTTTAGCAGCGAACCCGTAAGTGAAGTCTGTTCGTTCTGTTGCATTGTCATTCCTTATATTTGTCCGGACATCTTTGCTTGATTACACACTTCTGGCAAGGACTTTTTCTGAATCCCGTTCAAATTCTTCACGAAAGTAAAATTCTCTAGCTAGTTTACTCCCGAGATTCTGTGCTCTGGACACTTTGATAAAATCATGCAGACAACCACTCAATCATCTATTAATTCGATCGGTAAACTGCTTCAGATCAGCATCAATTTCTTCCCATGGCGATGGTGGCATGAACTTATAGAAATACCTGAAGAAATCTCAAAGCAAAAATTCCAATATAAAAAATGTAATAAAAAAATGTAATAAAAAAATGTAATAAAAAACCTTTCTAACAAGACTCTGATTTAAGTGCGCAACCCTTCAACATAAATTAAAAAGTTTAAGTCAGAATGTTTAACACAGGGTTGATTTTTTGAATGCACCTCCTGCAAATTACCAAATAAATCAAGGCAACAAACCAACAGGAACATAATAAATACAAGAGGAGAAGGCAGATACATTTGAGTTATACAGACTACTTCACAGCTACAAATAAATGGAGTTGTAGATACAATCTCTCGCAATTAAGCTCAAGCATCTAAATCACAGTGCTTAAACCTGATATTCTGTTTGGTTTTTAATCACTCTAAAACACATCTGTACGAGTTTTCTCATTGCAGCACACAGAGCTTGCATTTTTGTTTTACCTGCACGGATTAATCGATCACGCTGTGATTTAATTTGACTATTATGTGTGCTCGCATCACAGACTGATGCCAAGTACAGCTTAGCCCTGATTCTCGAAGGGCCTGATTTGCTCAATGTTGTTCGCCCTTTGAAAGCGCCTGACTCATTGAGTTTTGGAATTAACCCTAAATATGCTGCAACCTGCTTAGCATTGCGAAAAGATTTGGCCGCAAACAAATAAACCATTTCACGTGCAACAACTTCGCCGACACATTCAACTGTGAGTAGTAATTTAGGAGAAGTCCATAATGGTAATTTTATCACCTCCAGCTAGAAATCCAAATCTATTGCTCCAATCTATTACAAGCTAATAAAGCATAAATACCTAAACTCAACTAACCCAGCACTTACAACCATTTAAATATAAATAAACTATATTTAAACTATCAAAAAAACCAAACATATTATTATAAATCACAACCAATATAGCTAACATCTAAAAACTCACTTTAAAACACCTAATTATTAAAAAACTATACAAACAAATTAGTTAATACAAAAGCCACCCCAATAATAAACAAATCTGAAAACCATTACATAGTAAGTTATAAAAACGCTCTAACGAAGGTATCGCTTTGAGCAAATCAATGCCTAAACTGTAGTCGGCAATTTAGAAAACCTGTGCTTCTTCGTCTTTGTTTATAGCAACAATGGCTCAAGAGTCCTTAGCCGCCAATTCTGACTGCAACACCTAGCTAAAAAGAAGCTAAGGTATTGAGATACAAAAGTATACTGAGCTATCTATCGAAGAAAGTGCTGTAATTAAAGCAAGTTTGAGCATGGGCATCAGTCAACGTAAGATTGCTAAAAATCTTAAAAGGAAGCCTCTCAACGATCAGGCGTGAAGTAAAGTATAGAGCGTGAATGACCTTGGTCGGTTGACGCTAACATTTCTACTTAACGTTCTGCATGGCCGTTTTCCGGCGGTAACTCTCTCCTTCGCAGTGAATTATGGTGGCGTGATGGACCAAACGGTCGATCGCGGCGATGGTTATAATGGTGTCACCAAAGCGTTCATCCCAGTCTTCAAACGACTTATTCGATGTGATAATCATGCTGTGGCGCTCATAGCGGTGCGCAATCAGTTCGAACAACACGCTGCTCTCTTGCTCAGTTTCTAGAACATAGCCCACGTCATCAACGATTAGCAGACTGTATTTATCTAGCTTGAGTAACTCGTCTTAAAGTCTTAGGTTTTGTTTCGCTAGCTGAAGCTGTTGAACTAAGGCCTGTACAGGAATGAACTTCACTCGATAACCTTGCTCAACCAGCCCATAACCTATACTGCTGGCGAGATGTGTCTTACCTAAGCTGCTGGCTCCGAACAACAAAAGGTTGGCACCGTGCTTTAACCAGTCAGTTTGATTGATGAGGTCGTAGATTTGCGGTTTAGTTACGCCCTCAACGGCACTGAAGTCGAAGTTTTTTAAGCTTTTTCCAACGGGCAATTTTGCGTCTTTTAATAAGCGCTGTAAGCGCTTATCTTCGCGAGAATTGAGCTCGATATGGCAAAGCTCAGACAGGTATTGCTGTGGATTCCACTGCTCTTTAATGGCCTTTCTACCAAGCGTATCCCAGTGCTGAACCATAATCGCCAAGCGCAGCTGCTTAAGCATGAGTGGGATGGATGCTGTTTGATTAAAGGAAGAAACAATCCGTCTACAGTCGGCACGCTAGTTGAACGCAGCAGTAGTTACCTGATGTCTATCAGGATGAATGATGCTCATGCAACCTCAGCAGTTGAAGGCTTTAGCGCAGCCTTGAACAGCACCTATCTACCGCTGCGTAAGAGCATGACCTATGACAAGGACGTGAAATGACACACCATGCCGAGATTACTCAAAAAACAGGCCCGACCGTTTACTTCCGTGACCCGCACAGCCCTTGGCAGCCCTGCGGTAATGAAAATATTAACGGTTTAATTCGGCAGCATTTGCCCAAAGAAAAAGACTTGTTGGTTAACTCTCAGGCGGATCTGGACGCGATCGCTTATAAATTCAATATTCAACCGCGAACACACTTTAATTTTCGCTGTCTAGTTGAAGTTATAATTGACGTAGTATTATCAACTCATACTAATGAAGAACAGAAATACTAGGTGTTGCACTCAGAGTCTGAAACTGCCCTGCTTTAACTCGAACTTTAACGTTGTAATCAACGACACGTTTGACAGCGACAACAATATTTATAGGCTCTCAGTTTTATCAATTATTAAACTGTCAGGCCAAAAACATCACCTAACAGCTATAATGTTGTATGAAACACAACATTATAGCTGTTTCACTGACACCATAACTTATATCACTCAGCGGTCAAAAAACCAGCTTAACTTGAAACATTCAGGTCAGCTTTTTGACTACTGCGCAATGCTTCACGGATATCAGGCCCGTCTTCATTCAACGCAGCCAAACGTAAGTTTGGGCGCCCGGGCTCATCCCGGTACTTAATCGGATTACCTATGTGGTGGTTACCCTTGGAATCACGGAGCAGCATCTCGCGAGCTGCAATTTGTGGTTTCTGCCATGCCTCATATAAATCCAACACCGGTGCAAAACAGACATTTCGTCCCTCAAACCACTCAGTCCAATAGGAAAGTGGTTGTTGCGCGAACGTTTCAGACAAGAACACCTTAACCGGGGCTTGCCCAACTCCCGCCGGACCATTAGCAATCTTGATCAAGTCAGGACGGCCAAGGTCTGTCAAAAGGGTTTCAACGAACTTATGCTCAACGCCGCCAAGCGTTACATGACGATTGTCCGAAGTGGCATAAATCGAAAAGAAAGCATAACCACCGAAGCTGCGTTCTTCAGATACAACCGGCGCACGTTGCTCCGCAAAGGGAGGGCCGACAACATTAGGCAGCCAAGCCATCGTAGCATCCTGCATAGAAATATCGATCACATCACCTCTACCAGTCTTTTCACGGCGCAACAGCGCCATCAAAACAGCTGCCAAAGCGGTCATCGAACCAGCTATATCTGCGACCGGCATATGAGGGTTGACCGGGTGACCATCGCGCCCAATGTTAAGTGAGACAACACCTGATAGCGCTTCTATCGACAAGTCATGAGCCGGTCGTTGCGCCTCAGGCCCAGTTTGACCGAAGGCTGAGATCGAGCAGTAGACCGCGCGCGGATTGATTGCCATCACTACATCAGGGCCAACGCCTAAACGATCAACAACGCCAGGTCGAAATGCTTCAATCACGACATCCGCCTCACGGCATAGATCAAGAAAGACAGCGTGATCCTCAGGGGATTTCAGATCCAGCATGATCGAGCGTTTGCCGCGATGGGTGTTGCGAAACCAAGTCGTAAATTCCCCTTCAACATAGCCCACATTGCGCACAGGCTCCCCGCTTGGAGGCTCAACCTTGATCACGTCAGCCCCATGATCTGAAAGAACTTGGGTCAACATCGGACCGGGAAGGAACATGCTGAGATCTAGTATACGGTAACCATCCATTTTCATCGTTGATTATCCTTTAAATTACATTGCGCGCGCGCAAGGATGCGATATCACCATCACCCAACCCGATCTCGCGCAGTAAAGTATCGGTATCGGCGCCAAGTGCAGGTCCTGGTGTAGCTTTTGCACGCGCACCATCTAGGCGGATTGGACTTGAAAGAACACGCATTCCAGCACGCTCTGGATGGTCGATCTGCTGGATCCCACCTGTTTTTGCGAAATATGGGTTATCCAACGCCTGCGGCATGGTAAGCACCGGGGCCGCAGGCACACGACCGGCCAAAGCGGCCATCCATGTAGCTGTAGGCTTGGTGCTAAATACAGCATCCAATATCTCGGTCAACTCAGTCCGGTTATCGAACCTATCACGAGGGCTAAGAAAGCGCGGATCCTGCGGTAAGCTAGGTTGACCGAGCACTTCACAAAGATTTTGCCAGAACTTAGGCAGGACACACATGATAAATATCTGTCCATCTGCCGTAGGATAAGTTTCGCATGGCACAACCGAAGGATGCCCGCTGCGCGGACGCCGTTGCACCACATCGCCTTCGTTCATATACCATGTGGCAGGATAGGTCAGTTGATGCATTGCCACATCGTAAAGTGTGACATCAACATCGCGCCCCCGACCAGTACGCAATGCGCCCACGAGGTTAGCAGTCAGAGCAAAGGCAGTGGTAATCCCAGTCAAATAATCGACAATGGACAGCCCCATGCGAGTCATTGGGCCGTCCGGCTCTCCGGTTAAAGACAAAAACCCAGCTTCAGCCTGCATAAGATAGTCATAGGCAGGCCATGACGCGCGCTCACCCTCACGACCGTAGCCTGTGAGGTGAGCGCAAACGATGCTCGGATTTACCGAACTGAGGGCTTCATAGGTCAGACCAAGCTTACCAGGCTGATCACCGCGCAAGTTGTTAAGAACAGCGTCCGCGGTGGAGACTAGTTTGTGCAAGATAGCCTGCCCATCTGGCTGCTGTAGATCAAGAGTCAGACTTTTTTTTCCCAGATTAAAGGTCTGGAAAAAGTGACTGTCTCCTGCACCTAAAAAGTGCGGCCCAGAAGCGCGGCTGCTGTCGCCCCCACTGGATGGACTTTCAATCTTTATTACCTCCGCGCCCATATCCGACATATACATGCTAGCAAAAGGGCCAGCGCCATATTGCTCAACTGAAAGAATACGAATACCCGCCAGCGGGAGGTCTTTTATACCGGACATTAGATCTTATTCCTCTCGATCAATTGCTTGGCTACGATGATACGCTGCATCTCATTCGTTCCTTCGCCAATGCACATCAGCATAGCATCGCGATAATAGCGTTCGATCTCATACTCAGTGGAGTAACTGAAGCCACCAAAGATCCGCATCGCTTCTTGTGCGCAGTAGACTCCCGTCTCAGTTGCGAAATACTTGGCCATGCCTGCTTCCATATCGCAACGCTCACCGCTGTCATATCTGCGCGCAGCGTCTTCAATAAGGAGCTTGGAAGCGGTAACCTTGCTAGCCATTTCGCCTAGCTTTAACTGAATTGCCTGGTGTTCGGCAATAGGCTTGCCAAAAGTTTCCCGCTCCTGCGCGTAGCGCGTAGCAAGCATAAGCGCTCCTTCAGCAATCCCCGCACCTCGGGCTGCAACATTGATACGCCCAAGTTCTAGTCCACCCAGAACCTGCTGCAAGCCTTGCCCCTCTACGCCACCCAAAAGAGAGTTATGTGGAACAAGTTTGTCATCAAGCAACAATTCGCAAGTATCGATAGAGCGATAACCCAACTTCGACAACTTTTTCGACACCTCATAACCTTCGCCTTTATGCGCCAAAAAGGCACTCATCCCTTTGTGGCGTGGTGTGGCGTTAGGGTCTGTTTTAGCGAGTACCATCAAACAATTGCCATGAAGCGAGTTCGTGATCCACGTCTTAGAGCCATTCAATCGATAGCCATCGCCAGTTTTAGTCGCCCGCGTGAGTATGCTTTGCAAGTCAGTACCGGCATTAGCTTCTGTCAATGCAACGCCACCACGTAATTCACCAGTAGCCATCTTAGGCAGCCACTCGCGTTTTTGCTCTTCAGTACCTGTACGCTCAATCGCAGATGCCATAATAAGGTGCGAGTTGAATATACCAGAAGGTGCCATCCAAGCCGAGGCGACCTTAATCACTATTTTTGCATAGCTTGAAGCTGGCAAACCAAGTCCGCCATACTCTGGCGAGATGATCGCGCCAAACAGGCCCAACTCTTTCATCTGCTCCACAAGCTCATGCGGGTAGGTATCAGCTTGGTCATGGGAACGCGCAATCGGACGCACTTCCTTTTCAACCCATTTATCGATAGTATCTAAAACTGCTGCTTCGTCTTCAGCAGTCCAGTTATTTGTGGATTGTGCGGTCATAAGTTTCTCCAATCAATAGTAAAGGGATGCTCAGCGCTATTAATAGCCGGCCTTGTCTTCAATACCGTGTCCGCGCTTTGGAATCAAAACTGTGCGATTGAAATCACAGATCAATTTTCCATCTTGATTAAAGCCTCTACTTTTAACAGTAACTAGGCCGGCATTCGGTCGCGACTTGCTTTCACGCTTATCCAATACCTCGCTTTCGGTAATAAGAGTATCACCAGCAAATAATGGGTGTGTCATGCGAATATCGGTCCAGCCCATATTAGCAATAGCCTTCTGACTTACGTCTGTGACGCTCATTCCAACCATTAATGCTACCGTTAAAGGTGAACAAATGATGCATTTTCCAAACTCAGAGTGCTTGGCATATTCGACATCAAAATGCATTGGATGCGTGTTCATAGTCAGCAATGTAAACCAAGTATTGTCCGTTTCAGTTACCGTGCGACCAGGGCGATGCTCATAGATGTCACCGACATTGAAATCTTCATAATAACGACCAAAGGTTTCGCGGATACGGTTCTCACCAACAGATTTTGTATTTTGGCTCATAGTATTATTTACTCTTCTTGGGTTGATGTGCATCGCGCAACGTAAGAATGCGTTGCATCGAACGGATAACAGGTTTTTCGATTAGCTTGCCGTCTAAAACAGCCAAGCCGTTGGGACTAGCATTGAACAAAGCCACAACTTGCTCAGCATGAGCGATTTGCTCGGCGGATGGCGTAAATATAGTATTTACGACTGCAATATTTGAAGGGTGCAGACAGGCCTTCCCGCTAAAGCCTAAGGCAAGCGCGCTTTCGGCCTCAGCTTTAACAATGTCAATGTCGCGAAAGGAAAGACAAGGTACATCCAAAAGATCCACACCAGCGCGCCGAGCGGCGTGAATCAGCGTAGTACGAGCGTGCAAAAGCGGTCTATCAGCTACTTCGACCCCAAGTTCGGCAGCGTAATCAACAGCTCCAAACATGGCGAAAGAAATTCGCTGCGAAGCTTGCAGAATCGAGTGGACATTCTCCAATCCCTCAAGACTTTCGATCAGGACCGCTATCTTTAACGGCACAGCTGCTTCAGCAATAAGCTCATCTACCAGACGAACTTCGTCTGCAGTAGCTACCTTGGGCAGAAATATAGTACCCCCACTTGGTTTAGTACCTAACAACGCAAGGATATCGCGCAGCCCGTCAGCACTGCGCAGCCCATTTATGCGAACCACACGTTCAGGTCCAGGTGCATCTGACAGGAAGGTCAACGCCGTTTCCCGCGCGCTTAACTTGTCTGCAGGCGGAACTGCATCCTCAAGATCAAGACATACAATATCAGCACCCGAGGCAAGCGCCTTATCATGTATCTCAGGTCGATTTGCGGGGGCGAACAGAAGAGAACGATGTGGTGTCATTTGCTGTATTCTCCACTCTGTAATACGCCAGACGTACTTGTAACAGGAGGCGGTACGGCAGCGGCAAAAGCGCGAGCAATATCAAGACGGCTTGCGCACCAAACATCGGGTTTAGACTGAACATACGCTATAAACTTTTCTAACACGCCAATCCTACCCGGCCGACCAATAATGCGTAAATGCAGCCCAAGCGACATCAGTCGCGGCGTCCCATCATCTGCCTCTTCATAAAGCCGATCAAAAGTATCAATCGCGTACTCGAGCCATTGTTGTGGCGTATAACCAGGAGCAAGCCAGAACTTCATATCGTTAGTATCTAGCGCATAAGGAACAATTACGATTGGCTTAGGTCCACTTACAGTATCAACAACGTCCCAACGCGGGGTGTCGTCAGAAAAGTCATCCATGTGATACTCAAAACCCATTTCAGCAAGCAGGCTGCGGGTGATGTCGGTATGTAAATAGCGTGAGAGCCAGCCATAGGGGCGCGTGCCTGTGGTCCTCTCGATGCTATCAACGGCCTTCTGGATAAACTCGCGCTCCTTGTCTTCTTTGAACGAAAACTGATGAATCCACCGCCAGCCATGGCTGCACGCTTCATGTCCGCCATCAACAATCATCTGAGCCAACTCAGGCGCGTTCTCCAAAGATTGTGCAGCTGCAGTGACAGTAGTAGTGATTCCTGCCTTTTCAAACGCGCCAAAAACACGCTTAGCACCTGCACGAATACCATATTGATAGTTGCTTTCATTGGCATAGTTTCGCAGCGGAATTTTCAACGAAACGCCAAGTTCATCAACAGGTTCAGGGCCTTTGTCACCTCGAGCGGTAGACATCTCGGAGCCTTCCTCGATATTGATAACAAAAGACATTGCGAGCCGCGCTTTGTTGGGCCACTCAAATACCATTAGGATTCTCCTCTAGGCCAAAGCCACTTTTTAACTGCAGTCTTATCTTGGGCAATTGCAACGACCCCACCTAATCAAGACGACATATTTTTTATATTTATGGAAGCCCGTATTTTGCGAATTGCTAGCTACGGGATTACAATTTGTCCAGACAAGTTATACGATTTTTCAGTCTATGCCAATCTCTTTTTCATGAGAATTACAAAGCGATCCGTTTTTTTAAAATCAGAAAAGACTTGACAGAACCAGACTATCAATATTTAGTTGTCCGGACAAATCAAATTGGTAAGTTACTTTTGAAATACGGGATTATTACTTTTCACGAGCGCATTAGGCATTGCGCTTGCGACAATGACACCCGTTGGCTTACAGGCAATGGGCCTGCTCCAAAAGATGCTATAGCCTATTTCATAGACCAGATGAGATAAGTTTTTAACACCACCGAATACGCTTTAACACCGCTCTTATGCTGACCTAAAAAGGAAACAGAAATGACTAAAACCTTCGCAGATTGCGGCCTTATTTTGACAACAGGTCCCATAGCAACGCTTACCCTGAATCGTCCTGATAGACGCAACGCAATGACCAATGCAATGTGGCAAGCCCTTCCAGAAATCTGCGACCACATACAAGCCGATGCAAGTATCCGTGCCCTGATACTACGAGGCGCAGGAGAAAAAGCGTTCTGCGCTGGAGCCGATATTTCAGAGTTTGAAAGTGTATACGCCACTCCAGATGCTACCGCGAGCTACAACGCAGCAGTGCGCCTCGCCCAAGAGCGGCTGCGCGAACTATCCTGCCCAACACTTGCGGTGATTTCGGGAGCTTGCTTTGGTGGTGGGTGCGGCCTAGCTTTAGCATGTGACTTACGATTCGCTAATGCTTCAGCACGTTTTGCCATCACCCCCGCCCGACTTGGCCTAGCCTATAGCCCTGCAGACACTTGGCAGGTGATCGAAAAAGTCGGCCTATCACGCGCTAAGGATATTCTCTTTTCCGGCCGAGTTTTAACACCAGAAGAAGCTCTTTCCTACGGTTTGATTGATTGGTTAGAAGCGGATGTAGAGGCCGCAGCACAAAACTATGCAGCGAGTCTTGTCAACCTCGCTCCGGGCGCAATCCGCGCTATCAAAACCATCGCAAACGGCCTTGGTCAACCTGCAATTGATCCACTCATGCAAGAGATATTTAATACAACCTTCTCCAGTGCAGAATTCCACGAAGGAACTAAAGCCTTTCTGGAGAAGCGTGCCCCTAATTTCAACACTTACTACGATAAGGAGTCCGAATGAAAAATGATCGACCTCTTGGAAAGTGTGGCTTGAGCGTGGAGGTAAAAGCCCACACATTGCATTTGATGACGCATACGATCTGGACGCGACAGTAAAAGCTGTAGGTATGGGTTTTTTTAACTCAGGTCAAGTCTGTAATGCGGGTTGACGTTTGCTTGTGCAGCGCAGTATTCACGATGAGTTTGTAGAAAAGCTCAAAGCATTTGCAGCAAGGATGGTTCCTGACGATCCATTAAACCCTAAAACTGTGGGGGGGTGCTATTGCAAGTCGCGAGCATCTCGAAATCATTCTAAATCATGTTGAAATTGCTAAAAACAATGCTTTGAATATAGAAACTGGCAGAGAGTTTATTAGTGATATTAGTTGCTCCGCTCAGAATGACAAAATAAGCGATTAGTGTTGCAGCTAATTTTTAATAACGCAGTTAGTTATATAGATCTTGAGCAATATGTCACTTGCCAATCAACAGACCCACTCAAAAATACACTTGAGGTTTTTTAACAAACGTTAAAAGTTAACTTGTTAATCATAGCTCTTAAACAAAACGTATATTTGAAAATTCATCGAGCGACATTATTTGATGCCGCTTTTATTAAAAGCTGAGCTTGTTAGTAGAGCTCTCTAAGTTATGGAGGTTTTCTTTAAAATAGTAAGATTAATTTTTGTGTTTCAGTAGATACCAATTATTAATCGGTATATGGCCTGGTACAAATCTAAGCGCTGAGCAGTATGTTCGGCAATAAGATTTTAATTATAAAATAAAAATAATATCTGGTAGGTGCTCAATGGAAAACAATATAAAACACATTTTAGTTAAAGGTTCTGCATTTACGCTTTTGGCGTTATGTGTGCATGCGCATGCTTTAGATTTCGAAGTCTATGATACTAAAGTAAAGGCCTTTGGTTATGCGAAGCTGGATCTGATTTATGACCTTAATGACGATCTAGGTAATGCAGCAACTAAATCAAATATACGCTTAAAAGGTGATAACGGTGCTGATGGTCACTTTAATGCCCACGCTTTTCAGTCGCGCTTAGGCTTTTCCACAGCTACACCTACTGTATCAGGGGATCTTGTCACCCATATTGAGGGCGATTTTTGGGGGCAAGGTGGCGGGTCATTCCGACTAAGGCATGCTTATGGCAGCTGGAATGGAATTTTGGCAGGCCAAACTACAAGCAACTTTGCGAGTTTTCTTGGTTTTACTCCTACAGTTGATTTTAACGGGCCGATTGGTCAAAGTAATATTTCGCGCCAAGGCCAGCTAAGATATACGCATAAGAATCTCTCTGTTGCTGTTGAAGACTCCGATAATCTTGGTTCTACAGCAGTTCCCTCTCTTGATTATACAAAATCAAGACACAGGCTTCCAGATTTTACAGCGCGCTATCAAAGTCGTATCGATTCTCTTGAGTACGCAGCATCTGTGGTATTAAGAGAAGTTGGCTTGTACAACGCAATAGCGGATAAAGATAAAAAAGCATTTGGGTATGGTCTTGGTTTGCATGCCAAGCTTCATTTGTCTGAAAATGTCAGTCTGCAAAGTTCGCTTATGTACGGAGATGGTATTGGAGGTTATATCTATTTGGCACCAGCTAGGTCTGCATACTACGATTTAGGCTCTAATAAAGTCAAAACTATTAAGGCATTGGGTGGAACGCTTGGTGTTTCTGTAAAGGCTGGTCCAGGAGCGTTTAACGTTTCTTATGGCTTAGGTAAAGTAGACTGGGATGATGCTAAAGCTGCAGGAGCTGTTACATCAGTAAGTCAAGATAAAAAGCACCAAAGTTTGTTTGCAAACTACATCTGGTCTCCAGTGAAGAATGTTCAGTATGGTATGGAAGTAAGTCATCACACACGTAAGAATATTTATGGGGATGATGGTTCGGGTACACGATTGCAGGGAATGATTCAATACAACTTTTAAGTTGGTTGTATAGTTATAAAACCTCGGTTTAGGCCGAGGTTTTCTTTAAAGTTTCTGTAATAAAATAATGATTTTATTGGTAATCCCCCAATTTATAATAGGGATCAAAAGTAGACATCAGGCCACTATGGCCAACTTTTGTTTAGGGGTAATACCACCAAGTCCCATATTAGGACGTTCGTTATTGTAGTGCCAGAGCCATTGAGTCGCATAATTTTGAACAGCAGCAATGCTCTCAAACAAATACTTGGACTTCCCCTAAAAACTATATCGCCTTTTTTATGACGCTAGCAACTCAGAGTTACTTCGATGCTAGTGCATCTTAACAAGCTTGATGCTTTAGCGCTCAACACTTAATACTTCACATCCATACGTTTGTCGGCTCTAAAAACAAGACCGTATTTTCAAGTTAAAAACAGCGTAATCGGGCGACAGGCACAAACATTGCCCGAGAAATCGTACAAAAAGAGTTAAATTTTTGTGAAAGATATTTTTGTTTTTAATGGTTTAAAGGTTTAAAGGTTTAAAGGTTTAAAGGTCAACGTAAAACCGCTAAAACAAGCTGCAAGCCTTGATTGACAAGGGATGTAAGGAAATGTAGATTAACGACATAAAGGTTTTTGACGGGCTCATAACCATCCTGCTCCAGCAACCAGATTCATCATTAAAGCCTCGAGCACTTATTTGTTTGGGGCTTTTTTGTATCTGCACTTCCTGCCTCCCCGCCTCATTTACACCACCAGCTTGCTTGACCTCATCAACAAGCTAACAACAATGCATCCATCGTAATAACTGATGATTGCACTATCGCTAACGTTTGCGTCCTATTCAGACCCATCTAGATTTATTTTATCTGCGGGGTTGTAAAAACTTATAGCGTTACGTCCGCCATCTTTTGCCCTATACATACAACTATCAGCCTGCTTGAATAGGTCATCAATGCCGACCTCTTGCCCACGAAATAATACGACTCCGATACTCGCGGTACAAAAGTGTTCTATGCATGTATTGGGCTTGCCATCATGATTGAGAGTCAGCTGGTAGACTGCCGCCAGAGCAATACGAATTCTTTCTGCAACAGCATGTGCCTCCTTATGAGACAGCGCTTCGTCTGTACTTAACTTACTGAGCACGACAATAAACTCATCGCCTCCAAAGCGCGCAACGGTATCAATCTCACGCACGCATTGTTTTAATCGATGCGCCACTTCAATCAGCAGTAAATCGCCTGCAATATGCCCGTGAGAGTCATTAATCGGTTTGAAGTTATCTAGGTCAAGAAACATCAGCGCGCCATAACATTGTGTACGCTTATTGGCAGCCATTGCGTGACTCAAACGTTCATGCAACATATGCCGATTGGGTAACTGAGTCAGAGGATCATAAAAAGCCAGTTGATGTACTTGCTCTTGCATCTGCTTGCGCTCGGTTATTTCTCTAGAGATACCGTAGAAGCCAATCACTTTACCCTCAGCGTTAAACTCAGGGTTGTAACAGACCTCGCCCCATATCCAGGTACCATCTTTACATCGATGCCGAGCCTCAAATGTGACGTCAGTTAACGGTATACCCTGTTGTTCAGCCTCATGCCTTTTCTGGCCGGCTTTTAAAATAGCGCTAATGCCTTCTTCATCAAACATTTCAAAGACACTATGACCTATGACCTCATCCGCTCGATAACCGCGCCGTTTCTCATCAGATGGACTGATATAGGTGAAGCGATATTCATCGTTAAGTCTCCAGATCACATCAACTGCATTCTCGGTCATCATACGAAACATCGCTTCGCTGTTACGTAATTCATCGTCAGTTTCTTGGTGCTCGACAAGCGCTTGAGCCAGCCTATGATTGACATCTAATAGTTGGTTGGCCTGCTCGGCTATTTTCTCTTCTAAAATCTGAGTGTTCTGCGTGAGTGCACCCTGCGAATCAACCACGCAATCCTTAGCCGGCTTATAAGGTGTGGAAATACTGCTATGAGTAATTTTCCAACCGCTCGGCTCATGACGAAATATCAGTACTAAACGAATTGTCTCAGGTGAGGGGCTGTCCTCTTTAGTCTGCCTATAAATAGTTAACAGACTCGTTGTTACCGCAACAGTCTCAGTCAGCGAGCGTATAACAAAATCTTTAAGCTCAATACGCAGCGGTTCTTGAGTTTGCGCAAAGTATTGGCGTGGAACAGCAAGCCACTCTTCGCGATTCTTAGCTAAAAGATCATTACTACTGCTAAAGCCAGAAAAATCTTCACTGAAATTTTCAATGCAATAACAATCACCACTTGCATAAATACGCAAATAATCATCAAACAAAAAACGTATGACATTTTTGTCGTTAGAATTCATAAATTTTTTCCATTAGAATCGCAAGCAGTTGTCATATATTTCAGTATATAGAACTATCCTACATAATAGATGATGCAAATCTAAGCTTTTAACGATCGATTAAAACCACTGAAAGACATCTTGCTTTAAGCGTGCAGAAAGATACAGAGCTACAACACAAGGCAACCCTGTAACTGCATAACCCGCAAAAGGTAGATTCAACTTCTGTCTGCGCAACTCGACCCTTAAGATGACCTTGTGTATTCATGTCTTGGTGTTTTTTCCCTGTCCACTGCGCAAGACTTCAGTCCTGAAAACCTAGAGCACAGCGCAATTTACAGCGCTAAATTTTATGCTAAGTGTTTGATTTCCAATTAAACTTTGACACATGGTAAAATATGCGTATACTTATCGGCGCGGGATGGAGCAGTTTGGTAGCTCGTCGGGCTCATAACCCGAAGGTCGTAGGTTCAAATCCTGCTCCCGCAACCAATTTTAAAAGCCTTAACTTTCAATGAGTTAAGGCTTTTTTTATGGCTGTATACTTTTGCTCAAAACAGGCATAAATCATCTCCGTGCCCTAGCCGTGCCCTGTGCGTGCCTTTTTTGAACAACCTGATTTTTAGCGTTATCGGATTCTGACCGTAAGTCTTTTTAAGGCACACACATTTTTAGCGCATTCTAACGACACTTAAGCTACTCGTTTTTATCCTTCTGCTCTTCAGTAACATCATCCTCAA
This sequence comes from Pseudomonas sp., assembly GCA_034006005.1. Taxonomy (GTDB): domain Bacteria; phylum Pseudomonadota; class Gammaproteobacteria; order Pseudomonadales; family Pseudomonadaceae; genus Denitrificimonas. The sequence continues at coordinate 4,563 of JAVETP010000029.1, read as the reverse complement.
TATCTTTAATATGAGTTACTAATTGCTCAACGCTGCAGTCAAAATAATTACAAAGCTTGTCGAGATTATCAGTCACCGTGCTGTGTCCTGGGTGATTAATTATTTTCGACAATGTCATCCTGTTTATTCCTGTCTCTTTAGAAATTTCTCCAATCGTAATCCTACGTTTCTCTGCAAATTCTTTATCTGCAATAAGCTCTTTCAGGTGAAAGCGAATCATTAAAGTATCCTTTGATAATAAAAACTATCATTTGACGCTTGCAATTATCACCAAGCTAGGTATATTAATACTCACACGATAACAAAAGTTATCAATTGATTATTAAATCTCGATTGAGGATATTCTCATGAATAACACATACCTGACAACTGAAGAGCTTTCTGAACGCATCAAATACGATGCTCGGACTATTCGTCAGTGCTTGAAAGACAGCGTCCTGTTAGAAGGTAAACACTACATTCGTCCGTTTGGCGGAAGGAAGATTCTTTACATCTGGGAAATTATCGAGCGCGACATGCTTGCAATGGCTCGCAGCAGCTTAGCTATTCCAATGGCAAACGGAGGTGTTTGTAATGGCTAGTGTACGAGCGCGTTCAGACACGAAAAAGCTCTTTATTGACTTCAACTACCAAGGCGTAAGATGCAGGGAGCAAACCTTGCTTGTTGACTCTGCTCGCAACCGTAAGCAGTTGGAAACGCTTATTCAACGAATGGAGGCAAAGATACTGGTTGGAAACTTTGATTACGCAGGTTTCTTTCCGGGCAGCAAAAATCTGAAGAAGCTTGAAGATGCTGGCGTAATTCAAAGTAGTGAGCAGTGCGCTAATCTAGCTGCAAATAATACCCAAGCTAGTCATACGCCGCTCTTCTCAGAATTTGCAGACCAATGGTTTATCGAAATGAAAATCCAGTGGCGCAGTTCACACACACGTAATGTTGAGTCCATTGTTGAAAGCTCACTGAAGCCTTCTTTTAAGAATAAAACCGTTGGCGAAATTACCAAAGCCGACATTCTTAAAGCTCGTAACAAGATGGCAAAGCGTCCTGGGCGTGGCACTAGTGGCTTAATGAGTCCAAAGTCAATCAACAATCACATGACCATCTTACGAATGATTTTGACTGAAGCGGCTGACAGGTATGAATTTGAAAACCCGTTCCGCAACATCAAGCCTCTCAAACTGCAAAAGGTGCATATCGAGCCTTTCTCGCTGACAGAAGTGGAATCGATTCTGCAAACCGTCCGCGAGGATTACCGCAACTATTACTTGCTACGCTTTTATACAGGTATGCGCACCGGTGAAATCGACGGACTCAAATGGGAGTTTGTTGATTTTGAAAGACGCGAGATTCTAGTACGTGAAACGTTAATCAATGGCGAGACTGAATACACTAAAACAGACGGCTCTCAGCGTGAAATACCCATGTTTGGCCCTGTCTATGAAGCACTCAAAGCGCAGCATGCAGCAACGGGCAAGCTGAGTAAGTTTGTATTTTGCAACAGTGAAGCCAAGCCGCTTGATCATAACAATGTGACTAAGCGGGTTTGGTATCCATTACTACGAGCATTGAATCTGAAAAAACGTCGGCCCTATCAGTCACGCCACACAGCGGCCACGTTACTACTTGCCTCCGGCGAAAACCCTGAGTGGGTTGCTCGCACCCTGGGGCACTCATCAACTGAAATGCTGTTCAAAGTGTACTCACGTTACATTCCTAACCTGACTCGTATGGATGGCAGTGCCTTCGAGCGCTTGATCCAGAGTCGTGTAATTGAAGAAGTCGTTGAAAGCGAGGAGTTAGCTTATGAAACTGAATAATCTGCATCCAATAGAACACACCAGCTTTAGCGGCACCTTCCGTCTAACTGGTCGGGTGGCTTGCTTTGACGATGACGGTATTCCTTATCTGCGCATACGACTCAGCAGCTGTACAAATGATTATGTCGTTCTTGCTGTGATTGATTATTTAATCATCCCTGAAAAGCTTGGTCACATGGAGTTAGTGACAGTCCAAGGACAACAGTATGTGAGCATGGATGATGATGTCATTTTACTTAATAAAATAAATCGCCCACTGCAGCGTGATGTTGCAACATTGCCAGCCTTACAGACGTTGCCAAGGCTTGCCTGTCCAAAACCAGAAGCGCTTGATCGTTTGGTAGCAGCTGTTCGCTCACTCAAGTTCACAGCACTGCAAGTCTTTATCAAGCTTATACTCGAGCGGCAGCGCAGTCTTGAAGTATTTCTCAAGGCGCCCGCGAGCAAAAACTATCATCACAATGAACCGGGTGGCCTGCTCGAACACTCGCTTGAGGTCGCGCAGAATGTGCTCAGCATGATCCAAGCTAATGAGCCGGACATGCCAAGGGTATTGCAAGAAATTGGTTTCGTAGCTGGTCTGCTGCACGATATCGGTAAAACCTATACCTATGACATTCACGGCAACCAAACTGCAGCAGCGCGTCTGTGTGACCATGCAGACCTAACGCTTGAAGCTTGCGCCCAAGGCTTAGCTTACTTAGATCAGATTGCTCCTGAAGTAGCTCTGACACTACGTCATATCTGGACTTGTGCTTCTCCTGGTGCTCGCTACGGAACTACTCCTGCAATGACACTTGCGCGTTATGTGCGTGACGCAGACGGTCAAAGTGCTATGGTGGATAATCAGCGCAAAGCATATAAACATAGGCAATCAAAAGGATTTGGACGATTAGGTAATAATGTTTTTTGGATGCCAACCGTTCAAGCGCATGGGTGATGCGAGCGTAATATTACTCATAAATCAATCAATGATCCGCTTGGAGCAAAGTCCAAGTGGATCGCATCCATAATAAGAATCTGTTTAAAACGATTCCCCAACTACTGCACCTTTTTGTTTACCAATAACAGTACTCATATCGCACTGAGTAATTGCTATACACGCGCATTGAGTGCTAGTTATTACCGCTGCAAGTAAATCATGTTGAAATTGAGCAACTTCATTCGTGCCGCAATCGCAGCTGTTATGTCTGCGCCCATAAACAACGCCTCGATTGGATTGAAAAGCAAAAAGCGCGGCTTCTCAACGTGCCGCACTTTCACATTATTTTACCTTGCCGCCAAAGATGTCGGACTCTGAGTTTTGGTCGATATATCGGAGTCTGTATCAAAAGCATTGGTGTGTGCGCATTGAAGAACGCTATGCGCATGGCAAAGGCGTGGTGCTTTACCTAGCCCGTTACTGTAAAGTCGGGCCTGTTGATCCGCGACAATTAAAACAAATGACTGCCGACGTTGTGACAATGAGCTATCTGGATCATCGTGATAAACGCATTAAACAGCAACGGCTCAAACCGATGGATTTTATAACGCGGCTACTCCAGCATGTGCCGCCCAAAGGTTTGCATACCATTCGGTATTACGGGCTGTATGCTTCGGCGAGTAAGTTACGCTATCAGCGATGCCAGCAACAATGCGGCACGGTCGAGTCTATGCCGCATGCAAGTAGTGTCGATAGGCTATCCATGGTAGTTTATTGCAAAACCTGTGGCGGGCCAGCACTGTTAAGTCGTCGCTGGTGGACACGTAGGTCAAAAGGAATTTCCATTAATAAAGAAGCGCTGAGCACTTGTGTCAGCGGCTCTGTACAACAAGTCGATGAACCGCTCCTTGCGGGTGGTTTTTACAATACGTCCTAAAGCTCCGAATGGGTCTTTTTTTTGGTTAGGCAAGGACGGTTATCTAAGCGTTAGGGCTTGTGTCACACACTGCGAGGAGTTCGGCTATGCAAAAGACCACGAAACTTCGCCTCATCGGAGGCGTTGTGCTGTTGTTCAACCTTTGGTTGATCGGGCGATACAATCTTCAAGGAATACCAGTCCTATTGCTTACCTTTGGATTTGCATTTGGCTATGAATTTCTTGTCGTGAGACCAGCAAAGCCAAAAAGTGGCTCAGAATCCGACAAGTAGTTATAGTAGGTAGAATAGGGAGCTTAACAACATGAAAAAGAACATTTTGTTCTGGGTGGTTTGCATAATTGCATTCATTCTTTGGAAGGTTGTTTTTTCAACTGATACTGCAAAGAGTGTGCTTGGTGCTGCTGTTGCATCTGGCCAAGAGCTAAATCCCGCACAAATAAAACAAATTGAAGAAATTGCAGCGGAGATTGCGAAGCAAAGTAATGCAAACAAACATCTGCATTTAGATGATATGACTGTATCTTTTAACGCCGTCTCTACAGGTAGAAACGTTCGCTTTGAGAATGTGCTGCGAGTAAAAAATGGGCTTTCCCAAAATGAAATAGCGCAATGGTTAGCCGCAACACAACAAGAAATCATTCCCCAAGCCTGCGCGCAGAATGCAAATAATCCAGCTTTTGAACGAGGGCTTTCCTACACATATTCCTATAGCAGTATCTACAAGCAAAAAATGGGAGATGTTCTCGTTGACAAAACAACTTGCAAAAGAATGGGATACTAGCTACCAACTGTGCCCTAACAATTCATTCAAGTCGACGCCGCTTCGCGGCACGGCTTAACTCAGGCGTTAGGGGTATTTCAATGCTGACAAATGATGAAATCTT
>JAVETP010000137.1:0-4955 GCA_034006005.1 Pseudomonas sp. | reverse complement strand
GGTCCTTTAGCTGGCGCCCGAGGTGATCATCGGTGACGATGTAAAATTGCACCAGGATGTAAGCGCTGGCAGCCGCCATATCTTCGAACATTTGCGCGAATGTTTGCTGCCCATTGATGAGAAGCTGACTTTGGTTGAAACCGAGAATAGGCATGTCGGCCAGAGTTACCAGGGCACCATTGGCTTTCGATACAGCTTTTCGGGTCAGGTTTTTGCTCTTCGCATCAACCTGCAGAGTGTCACTGAGATGGTGGATGGCGGCATCCTGCTGACAGCGCATACTGACATAGCCTTGAAACTTGTTGCGCCCGAAAACCGCATACAACCCAAGAGTGATAAACGGCAGGGTCACCAGCGCTACGGCCCAAGCCACTGCCCCTTGGGAGGTACGGACGTTCATCACCGCGTGGACGGCAGCCAAAACACCCAGGATTTCGACCAGCAGAACCACAATAGGCAAGATATCTAGAAAAGTGTCCATCAGACCTCAGGGTTCTGGCGTAAATCGATAATGTTTTCAGGTTTACACATCTGGTCAAGCTATTCCTTGGATAACTGGCCCATTTAGAGAACCAGACCATTTAGAGAACCAGGTTGTAGGCGGCGGTCGCATGCGACAACGATTACAGAAGATTTTTCACCATGTCAATATGTGTAGCCTCTGTAACCTGAAGGCAAGCCCGCCTGATCTCACCTTTATCATGGCGCATGGCTCTGTAAAGGGGGGGACTGGTCGCTATTGATTTGAACTAATTTATAGTTTCACCACTGGTTGTAGATTCTATGACTTGCGTTAAGCTTCAAGGTGATTTCTTAAACTCATTCAAGGAGGTAACTATGCCAATCACACTACCCGATCTACCTTTTGACAACAATGCCCTTGAGCCTTTCATCAGTGCCCGCACTTTTGAATTTCATCATGGGAAGCATCATCAGGCCTATGTCGACAACACAAATAAGCTGATCGAAAACACCGCTCTCGCAGGCAAAGACCTGGAAACCATTATCAAAACCGCAGCCAAAGATTCTGACCAAAAAGGGCTTTTCAATAACGCTGCCCAAGTCTGGAACCACAGTTTCTTCTGGCAATGCATGAAACCCGGCGGTGGCGGGAAGCCAACTGACCAGATTGCGGCCATGATCGATAAGGATTTGGGGGGGTATGACAAATTTGCGCTTGATTTTAAAAACGCCGGAGCCACCCAGTTCGGTAGTGGTTGGGCCTGGTTGGTGAAAAAAGACAATAAACTGGCCATCCTTCAGACTGCAAACGCGGACACGCCCATCACCCATGGGGTCACACCCCTTTTAGTTGTTGATGTCTGGGAACACGCCTACTACCTCGACTACCAGAACCGTCGTCCTGATTTTATTCAGACTTTTCTTGATCAGCTGATTAATTGGGACTTTGTCAACGCGAACTTGGGTTGATACGAGCCAGGTCTGTCCGGGAGCCACACTTTTCCACAACCAAGTGCTTGATTTTCCTGCCCTTGCAGAAAAACTGCTGGATTTAAATTAGAAACGGGCGCCAGAACGATCGCTGTATCCATCCGGAGAATCTGGATGGATACAAGCTATAAATGGATGGAGGTCACCCATGTCCAACGATCTGCTCGGAATCACATCAACCCTGAAAACGCAAGCGGGATCGGTAAAGTATGCGAGCCTGGCAAAGCTTGCTGACAAAGCCGGGCTTACTCCATATTTCGACAAGTTAGGCTTCAATCTCGTGGGTTACAGCTGTACGACCTGCATCGGCAACTCGTGACCCTTGCCCGAGGAGATCGCCGCGTCGGTCAAAGCGGAGCAATTCGACTTTGAGTATGGACGCATCTTCGACGGTGATGACACATGGAAGAGCATGCCCGCACCGAAGGGCACCTTGTTCGATTGGGTCGACGCTTCAACCTACGTGCGCGAACCACCTTTTTTCATCGATTTCGCGGACGTTCCTGCAAAACCGACAAATATTGAAGACGCACACGCGCTTGCGGTACTCGGGGATTCCGTGACCACCGATCACATCTCACCGACCGGCGCGATCGCCGCCGATTCGAGCGCCGGACAATATCTCCTGGCGCATGAAGTGCCCGTGCCAGAGTTCAACAGTTTTGGTTCCCGCCGCGGTAACCACGAAGTCATGCTGCGTGGCGCGTTCGGCAACGTTCGGCTGCATAACCTGATGCTGCCGGACAGCGCCGGCCCCTAGACCCTGCACGCGCCGAGCGGCGAGAAAATGAGCATCTACGATGCGGCAATGCGTTACCTGGAAGAACGCTTACCGTTGGTTGTCATTGCAGGACGCGAGTACGGCGCGGGTAGTTCACGCGACTGGGCAGCCAAGTACGCTGCTTTGCTCGGCATCAAAGCGATTATTGCCGAGAGCTACGAACGTATTCACCGCAGCAATCTTGTGTGCATGGGCGTGTTGCCCTTGCAATTCAAAGACGGCGACTCAGCAAAATCGCTGGGCTTAACCGGTTCCGAGACGTTCACCATCACAGGCATTGGTGCGGGCATTGAACCACGTCAAAGCGCAAGGGTTGCAGTGACCCGAAAGGACGGACCGCAGATGACGTTCGATACCGTGGTTAGAATAGATGCGCCGGCAGAAGTCGAATACTTCCGTCACGGTGGCATATTGCAGATGGTCCAGCGGCAATTACAGGGAAGCTAATGCATCGCTGGCGCGTCCGATCGAGACTAAGCAACGGCCCGCAGCAAATTGACTGGCTGCTGGGGCATAACCAGTTAGAGGAGATTCAAGCATGGGTTTATTGCAGAACGGCCAATGGGTGGATGAATGGTATGACACCAAAACCAGTGACGGTAAATTTATACGTCAAGACAGCCATTTTTGCAGCTGGGTGACTAAAGACGGTGGAGCCGGACCTACCGGCAGCAAGGGCTTCAAGGCCGAGTCTGGACGCTACCATCTATATGTTTCCTTGGCGTGTCCCTGGGCGCATCGCACACTGATTTTTCGGCACCTAAAAGAGTTGCAAGACTTGATCGATGTCACCGTGGTAGAGCCATTGATGTTGAGCAATGGCTGGGAGTTGAAAGGAGATCAATACGGTCTCGATTATATGTATCAGCTCTATTTAAAAGCGAACCCCGACTACGAAGGGCGCGTCACGATTCCGGTGCTTTGGGATAAACACACACAGACAATTGTCAGCAATGAATCGGCTGACATCATCCGTATGTTTAACAGTGCCTTTAATCACCTCACAGGTAACGCCAATGATTACTATCCAGAGGAGTTGCAAGCGCAGATCGACGCCATCAATGACAGGGTTTACGCCTCAATCAACAACGGCGTGTATCGCGCCGGATTTGCCACCGCGCAACAGGCCTACGAAGACGCTTATCACCAACTGTTTGATGCCCTGGACTGGGTAGAACAAACCTTAAGTCGCAAGCGTTACCTGGTGGGAACTACTTTGACCGAGGCGGATTGGCGCCTGTTCACTACGCTGATCCGTTTTGATGCTGTCTACTACGGACATTTTAAAACCAACCGGCAGCGTATAGCCGATTATCCGGCTCTCAGCAATTACGTGCGCGAATTGTTTCAGCTGCCAGGGGTGGCACAGACGGTGGACTTTACCCATATTAAACAGCACTACTACGGCAGCCACGGCTCTATCAACCCGACGCGGATAGTGCCGCTGGGACCGGAGCAGGATTTTACTCTGCCGCACAACCGGGGCCAACTTAAATGAAAACGTAGCGCACTGCCTCTCAACCACAGCAGATGATTCTACGCCTCCGTTTTTATAAGGGCCGCCTCCTTGTGCAGGCAGCTTTTTTGCTGCGTAAAGTACGTATAATGCGCTGTCTGTTTCATTTTGCGCCGCAACATTGTAGTTGTGGCGTAAGTTGTGTTTGATCTACGCTTTAGACAACCACATTGCCCATTTAACCAGCTGTGAGTTACGGGTTGTGTGCCTTAATAGTTTTTCTTGCTCATTGGTCTGTGCGGCGGGGAGTGTATGGACAAACTTAGATCGTTTTTATTGCCTGTGTTGGCGCTGGCAGTCTTATCTGCAAGTTTTTGGTACAGCCCCAGCTGGCTACAGCTCTGTGCTGGCTTGGCGTTGTTTTTATTTGGCATGCAGTGCCTGGAAAAAGGCTTAAAGAAGCTGGCAGGTGGGCGTTTAGAGCAGCTTTTAGAGCGCAGTACGGCAACCCCCTTTAAAGGCTTTGCAGTTGGCGTGGGTGGCACCATGATACTGCAGTCGACCACACTGATGTCGTTGCTGACCATTGCTTTTATCAGCACCGGTCTGATTCAGTTGGCAGGTGGCATCTCGATTTTGCTGGGCATTAACTTAGGTACCAGTGGCGGTATATGGCTACTCGCTGCCGCGGGGCAAAACTTCAGTTTAAGCCCTTTCGCACTACCTCTATTGGTATTTGGTGTGCTGGTAGGTTTCAGCAATGGGAGGGGCAAAGGCATTAGCTGGGTTATCTTAGGGATTGCTTTTATCTTCTTGGGTATTGACCAGATTAAAGGTGCCTTTGTTGAGTTTGGGGGTCATCTTGAGGTCCTTGAGCAGCTTGGGCGTGGCTACTTAGGGCAAATGCTCTTTGTGGGTATAGGGATACTCCTGACCGCCATGCTGATGTCGAGCCATGCCACGTTAATGCTGATTTTAGCGGCGTTAGCCGTCGGCCAATTAGAGCTGTGGCAAGGGATCTCCATAGCCATTGGCGGCAGCGTTGGCAGTAGTTTAAATGTGGCGGTGATGGGGTGGTTAGGTGGTAATCGTTGTGGTCAGCGTCTCGCCACAGTGCATGTACTGTTTAATGTTTGTACTGGGGTAATAACTTTTTTGCTGCTGACTCCACTTATGTGGTTGGTGCATTGGATTATGACTGGCTTGGGGGCTGGCGCTAACGACCTACTCCAGCTGGCGATGTTTCAAACCCTGTTTAATCTTATC
>JAVETP010000028.1:0-32313 GCA_034006005.1 Pseudomonas sp. | reverse complement strand
TGGTTTTTTAAACGCAGTCTTTGCCCGCAACTTTGATGATATTTCGATTATTCCATCCTTTGTGCTGACGCCGCTCACCTATCTGGGCGGGGTGTTTTACTCGATTGATATGCTGGGTCCGTTTTGGAAAACCATATCCATGGCTAACCCGATTTTGCATATGGTCAACGCTTTTCGGTACGGTATTCTAGGTGTCTCAGATATTGATATCAGCGTTGCGATCAGCCTAATGTTGTTGACGGTATTGGCGCTGTATGTGATTTGCGTGCGTCTATTGATTTCAGGTCGAGGCATGCGCAGTTAAGTGACAGAGTTGTAAGTTGGCCTAGATATTGCATTTATCTCTATAAGTATCGCAAAGCGTCAAAGAAGCGGTGGGAGATAAAAATGAGCCAAGGTATAGAATTTAATCGATTGATGTTAGAAATGCGCTCCATGCAGGCTGATGCCATGTCGCGCGTGAAGCCTGCTGCTGTGACAGAGGCACCTGCAGTCGGTGGGCCTAACTTCGCTGAGATGCTTGGCCAAGCCGTGGGCAAGGTGAATGAAACACAACAAGCTTCAAACCAACTCGCTAATGCGTTTGAAATAGGGCAGAGTGGCGTCGATTTAACTGATGTGATGATTGCTTCGCAAAAAGCCAGCGTCTCATTCCAAGCTATGACCCAGGTGCGTAATAAGCTGGTTCAGGCGTATCAAGATATTATGCAGATGCCAGTTTAGGGGCGATAGACCATGGTCGACGTAACGGCAAATACACCGCAAACCACTGAGCAGCCTGCAAAGCCAACTTTTGCCGGTTTTGCATTTCTGGATAACTTGGCGCAGATGCCAGCCTTGCGTCAGATCGCCTTGTTGGTGGGTTTGGCCGCTAGTGTGGCGATTGGTTTTGCTGTGGTGTTGTGGTCGCAAGAACCTGATTATCGTCCGTTATATGCCAGTCTCACTGGGCTTGACGCCAGCCAAGTGATTGAGACACTGGGTGCCGCAAATATTAATTACCGTGTTGAGCCCAACTCGGGTGCGTTACTGGTTAAATCGTCTGACTTATCCAATGCACGTTTAAAATTAGCCGCCGCCGGCGTGACGCCAACTGATAATAGTATTGGTTTTGAAATTCTCGACCAAGACCAAGGTTTAGGTACCAGCCAGTTTATGGAAACGACGCGCTACCGCCGTGGTTTAGAAGGTGAGCTGGCGCGCACCGTATCCAGTTTAAATAATATTAAAGCAACACGTGTGCATTTAGCCATTCCAAAAAGCTCAGTGTTTGTGCGTGATGAGCGTAAACCCAGTGCCTCTGTTTTAGTTGAGCTGTATCCAGGGCGCAGTCTGGAGCCCAGTCAGGTGATGGCTATTATCAATCTGGTTGCGACCAGTGTGCCTGAGCTAGATAAATCACAAGTCACAGTGGTGGATCAGAAGGGTAACTTACTCTCTGATCAGCAAGAGCTCTCTGAAATGACCCGAGCGGGTAAACAGTTTGATTATTCACGACGACTGGAAACCTTATTTACCCAGCGCGTGCATAATATTTTGCGTCCTATTTTAGGCGCTGATCACTACAAGGCAGAAGTCTCGGCGGATGTTGATTTTAGTGCGATTGAGTCCACCTCTGAAACCTTTAACCCCGACCAGCCTGCATTGCGCAGCGAGCAGTCGGTGTCAGAGCAGCGTCAGGTCAGCAGTGGTCCGCAAGGTGTGCCGGGTGCATTAAGTAATCAGCCGCCGGGTGCTGCATCTGCACCAGAAACTATAGGTGGTGGGCAGGCCGCTGATGGTCCGGTTGCTGCAGGTCAGCCGTTACTGGATGCCAATGGCGAACAAATTATTGACGCGCGTACAGGGCAAGCGATGTTAGCGCCTTATCCCAGCGATAAACGTGAGCAGTCAACGCGTAATTTTGAGCTGGATCGATCCATCAGCTATACCAAACAAGATCAAGGCCGCTTGCAGCGCTTATCAGTCGCCGTGGTTGTTGATGATCGTTCAGCGATTAATCCACAGACGGGCGAAGTGGTTCGTGTGCCGTGGACTGATCAAGATATCGCGCGCTTTACCCGTTTAGTACAAGATTCGGTGGGCTTTAATGCCAGTCGCGGTGATAGCGTCAGTGTGATTAACGCGCCCTTTGCCGCACTACAAGCTGAAGAAATTATTGAGATTCCTTTTTATACCCAGCCGTGGTTTTGGGATATCGTTAAACAAGTCTTAGGTGTGTTGTTTATCCTGGTGCTGGTGTTTGGTGTATTGCGTCCCTTGTTACGTAATGTGATGGGTGGCGATAAATCTAAAGAGCTGGCCGTTGGTCAATCTTTGGGCGATGCTGGTCTAGATGATCTTGATGGTATGGAAGCAGGTCTAGAAGATGACCAAGTCAGTCTGAGCGGACCGAAAAACATATTGTTACCCAGCCCAAGCGAAGGCTATGACGCACAACTCAATGCAATTAAAAGCTTAGTCGCCGAAGATCCAGGCCGCGTAGCACAAGTTGTCAAAGAATGGATTAACGACGGTGAGTGATGCTCCTATGACAAATAAACTCAGTAAAGTTGATAAAGCTGCGATCTTGCTGCTGTCACTGGGTGAGGCCGATGCTGCGCAAGTGTTGCAGCATATGGGCCCCAAAGAAGTGCAGCGAGTCGGTTCAGCGATGGCGCAAATGCGCAATATACATCGCGAACAAGTTGAGCAAGTGATGACTGAGTTTGTTGAGGTGGTCAGCGACCAAACCGGTTTAGGCGTTGGCGCAGATGGCTATATCCGTAAAATGCTGACCCAAGCGTTGGGTGAAGATAAAGCCGGCGGCTTAATTGATCGTATTTTACTGGGTGGTAACACCAGTGGCTTAGACAGCCTGAAGTGGATGGAAGCGCGCGCGGTTGCTGATGTGATTCGTTATGAGCACCCGCAAATTCAAGCCATTGTTGTGGCTTATTTAGACCCTGATCAGGCGGGTGAAGTGCTTTCGCATTTTGATCATAAAGTGCGCCTGGACATTGTTTTGCGCGTCTCAGCACTGAATACCATTCAGCCGGCAGCACTTAAAGAGCTGAATACCATTTTAGAGAAGCAGTTCTCAGGTAACTCCAATACCACGCGTACCACCATGGGTGGCGTCAAGCGTGCGGCGGATATTATGAACTTCTTAGACAGCTCGATTGAAGGGCCGCTATTGGATGCCATTCGTGAGCTTGACCAAGATCTCTCAGGTAAAATTGAAGATCTGATGTTTGTCTTTGATAACTTGGCCGATGTGGATGATCGCGGTATTCAAGCGTTGCTGCGTGAAGTGTCGTCCGATGTTTTAGTGTTAGCGCTCAAAGGTGCTGATGATGTGATTAAAGAGAAAATCTTTAAGAATATGTCAAAACGCGCCTCTGAATTACTGCGTGATGACTTAGAAGCTAAAGGGCCGGTTCGCATCAGTGAAGTTGAATCCGCGCAAAAAGAAATCCTTACCATTGCCCGCCGGATGGCGGATGCCGGCGATATTGTGCTGGGTGGTAAGGGTGGCGAAGAGATGGTGTAGCCATGAGCGATAAAAAACCCAGCAGTGAATTGATTCCTGCACAAGAAGGCGGCGTTTTTAGCTTATGGGATATGCCCAGCTTTGATGCACCTGTTGTTGAGGCTGAGCAGCCGGTTGCTGTTGAAACTGAAGACAGCGTTGAGCAGGTGCACGAGCAGCAGGAAGTACAGGTTGAGAATATCATCGTTGAAACAGTCAAACCTTTGACGCTTGATGATGTTGAGGCCGTACGCCAAGGTGCGTGGAATGAAGGTTTTAGTACCGGTGAAAAAGATGGTTTTCATGCCGGTCAATTAAAAGCAGCCAATGAAGCCGCTGCAGTTTTAGCGAGTAAAGTACAAGCGCTGGAAAATATTATGCGTGAGTTTTTTGAGCCGATTGCCACGCAAGATCAGCAGCTCGAAGAGAGCATGCTGGATATGATTATGCAGATCAGTCGCCAAGTCATACAGCGTGAGCTGATGATTGACTCCAGCCAGATTAAAAACGTGGTGCGCGAATCCTTAAAACTGCTACCGATGGGCAGTGAGTCGGTGCGTGTTTATGTGAACCCGCAGGACTTTGAACAGATTAAAGCACTGCGCGAACGCCATGAAGAAAACTGGAAAATCGTTGAAGACGATGACTTGCTGCCCGGTGGTTGTCGTTTTGAAGCGGCCAATACACAAATCAATGCCACTATTGAAACCCGTATTGAGCATATCGCCACACAGATTTTAGAGCAGCAACGTGAGTTGCAAAGTCAGCCCCTTGCGCCTGATTTAGACATCCCGCTGGATGCGCCCGTTGCCGACGCGCAGAACAGTGATCACCTCGAAGATACTAAGACAGACCTTGAGCAGCCAGACGACAATGCTGATCCCATCAATTGATTAGGAAACAGTATGCATCTGCAGCGCACTAGTTTTGCCAGCCGCCTAGCCGGTTATAAAAATGCGACTCAGCTCTCTAAGCAACCGCTAATTGAAGGCCGCCTGATTCGTATGGTCGGCCTGACCTTAGAAGCCGAGGGTGTGCAAGTTGCGGTGGGCAGCCGTTGCATGGTGATCAATAACGACGGTTACCAAGCGGTTGAAGTTGAAGCTGAGGTGATGGGTTTTTCCGGTAAAAAAGTCTTTTTAATGCCCATTGGTAATCTCACAGGTATTGCTCCGGGTGCGCGCGTGGTACCGATTGCCGGTACGGACCGGATGCCGATGGGCATGTCGATGCTCGGCCGAGTGCTCGATGGGGCAGGTCGCCCGCTGGATGATAAAGGTCGTATCGAACCCGAAGAGTGGGTGCAAATGGAAGGCCCTGCGATTAACCCCTTACAGCGTACCCCGATCAGTGAACCCTTGGATGTGGGAATTCGCAGTATCAACGGAATTTTGACCGTGGGTCGCGGTCAGCGTATTGGTTTATTTGCCGGTACCGGTGTGGGTAAGAGTGTGCTGCTGGGAATGATGACGCGTTTTACCAAAGCCGATATCGTAATTGTAGGTTTGATCGGTGAGCGTGGTCGTGAAGTTAAAGAGTTTATTGAAGATATTCTCGGTGAAGAAGATTTAAAACGTGCCATTGTCGTGGCTTCGCCGGCCGATGATGCGCCCTTAATGCGCTTGCGTGCAGCGATGTATTGCACGCGAATTGCTGAATACTTTCGGGATAAAAACTTCAACGTCTTATTGTTGATGGATTCCTTAACCCGTTACGCACAAGCCCAGCGAGAAATTGCCTTAGCGATTGGTGAACCACCTGCCACCAAAGGGTATCCGCCTTCAGTGTTTGCTAAATTACCTAAGTTAGTTGAGCGTGCGGGGAATGCTGATAAAGGTGGCGGTTCCATTACTGCGTTTTATACGGTGCTGTCCGAAGGGGATGACCAGCAAGACCCGATTGCCGATGCGGCGCGAGGTGTGCTTGATGGCCACTTTGTGTTATCCCGTGACTTAGCGCAGGAAGGTCACTACCCAGCGATTGATATCAGTCAGTCTGTCAGTCGAGTGATGCCGCAAGTGGTCTCTGAGGAGCATCTCAAGGCCGCTCAGCGCTTTAAACAGCTATGGACACGCTACCAGCAAAGTCGCGATTTGATCAGTGTCGGCGCTTATGTGGCCGGTGGTGATAAGGATACCGACTTGGCGATTGAGCGTTATCCGCATATGTCGGCTTTTTTACGCCAAGGTTTGCGTGAAACTGAAACACTGGAAAAAAGTACCGCGCACTTATTGTCTGTTATTAATCCTGCTTCCTAAGGCTGCTTGCTGAATGAATCGACGTATACAGCGCCTGCTGCCTGTAGTAGATATGGCCAAAAATGAAGAACGCGAAGCCGTGGGTAAGTTAGGCCAGTCGCAAGCAGCCTTGCAGCAAGCTCAGCAGCAGCTAGAAAGCCTGCAACAATACCGTGATGACTATCAGCAGCAGTGGATTGATAAAGGGCAAACGGGCGTCAGTGGCCAGTGGCTGATGAACTATCAGCGTTTTCTATCGCAACTGGAAGTGGCCATTGAACAGCAGGATAAAAGTCTCGCCTGGCACAACAGCAATCTGAATAAAGCTCGCACAGCTTGGCAGCAAGCCTATGCGCGTGTGGAAGGACTGCGTAAACTGGTGCAACGTTATCGTGACGAAGCGCAAAAAGTGGCCAGTAAGCAAGAACAGAAAATGTTAGATGAAATGGCACTGCGCCTTATGGCTCAGCACGCCCAGCGCGAAGAATGATTTTTATATTGCAAAATTTTAAAGAAAACCACATTACAGGTGCATAACCCGCATGCGAGATTTTCAATGGATGCTTGAATATGGCATCAATCGTTTCGGTTCTTTAGCCGCTTTAGAAGCCCGTTTACCGATGCCCGCTACAGCAGCTGAACTGATGGCCGTCAGTGATGATCGCTATCTGTCTTTGATAGCGCTGCGAGTGTTCCGTGCTGGGCTGCGTCACAGTGTCGTCGATGCTAAATGGCCTAACTTTGAAGAAGTCTTTTGGGGCTTTGATCCTGAGAAAGTCGTCTTGATGAGTGCTGAGCATATTGAGCGCTTAATGCAAGACACGCGCATTATTCGTCACTTGGGTAAACTCAAAAGCGTACCGCGTAATGCGCAGATGATGCTGGATGTATGCAAGGAGCATGGCAGCTTTGGCGCGTTTATAGCGCAATGGCCTGAGCAAGATATTGTGGGCTTATGGCGTTACTTAGCTAAGCAGGGGTATCAGTTAGGCGGTTTGTCTGCACCGCGCTTTTTACGTATGGCGGGTAAAGACACTTTTGTTCTGAGTAATGATGTTGTTGCAGCGTTAGTTGCACAAGATATTGTCACCAAGCACCCTACCAGTCAGCGGGATTTAGCCGCAGTGCAAGCAGCGTTTAATATCTGGCAGACGCAGAGTGGGCTGCCGCTGTGTCAGATATCCATGCTGCTCGCTATGACGGTCAATCATTGATAAAGTCACATCAATGCGTCATTAAGTTTGCACTTTGCGGCAATGCAGGGCATATTAGCTCGCTAAATCTGAAAAAATTTTGTATTTATGTCTAAATTTATAAAGATCATTACTTGTGTAGCAAGCTGTTTAGTTTTGGCATCGTGCGCGAATGTCGGTACTGAGCAGGTTAAAACTGTGTCCGTTAAACGCGACACAATCGAGTTAAACTCTCGAGCTTTAGTTGCGGTCTTGGATCGTTTTGATGAAGCACAGCAAGCGGCTTCAGAAATACAAGAACCCTCTATGCTAATTGACTACCAGTTGCCAAGTTTGAGCGATAGCTTGTTAGATCGCGGTAAAACATTGCTGGGTACGCCTTACCGTTACGGCGGCAGCAGTCGTAAAACTGGTTTTGACTGCAGTGGTTTTGTCGGTCATGTCTATAAAGAAGAGTTAGGTATTCAATTACCACGCAGTACGCGTGGATTATTGAGTATGGATGCGCCGGTTATTGCGCGTGCTGACTTAGAGCCCGGTGACTTGATTCTATTTAACGACCGTGGTCGTGGCCGCGTCACTCATGTCGGTATCTATATGGGCGATGATCAGTTTATCCATTCATCAAGCAGTCGCAGTGGTGGTGTACGAGTGGATAGCCTCAATAGTCGCTATTGGAACTCAAGCTATTTACAAGCCAAGCGGGTGTTAACTGAGCAAGAAGTTGCAGTGCAGCAGGTGCAGGCTGAAGCGTTAATCTCTAAAATATCCAAGTAAAGCGTCAACTACATCTCTTATAAAATACCGCTGCGCTTGCTGCTCAGCGGTATTTTTTTGTCTAACTTATAGGTTTAATAAGTTAGCAACATAGTCGGCGTCTTTGTCGCCGCGACCTGACAGGTTGATCAAGATTGTTTGATCTTTACTCAGGGTCGGTGCTTTACGCATCGCCCACGCCACCGCATGTGCGCTTTCCAGCGCTGGAATAATACCTTCCACGCGGGATAAGCGCATAAAAGCATCCAAAGTTTCTGCATCCGTGACACTGTCATATTGCACGCGACCTAAGTCTTTTAAGTAGCTGTGCTGCGGGCCGACACCGGGGTAGTCCAGACCTGAGGCAATAGAGTGCACAGATGCGGGGTTGCCATCGGCATCTTCCAGTACATAGCAGGCCATACCGTGTAAGTGGCCCGGCTTGCCTTTAGTCAGTGTCGCGGAGTGACGTTGAGTGTCTAAACCTTCGCCCGCGGGCTCAACACCGACCAGTTGCACATCTTTATCGTTGAGGAATGCAGTAAACATACCGATCGAGTTAGAACCGCCGCCCACGCAAGCAGTGACATAGTCGGGTAGACGCTGGTGACGATCTAAGAACTGCTGGCGCGCCTCTTTACCGATAATGGATTGGAAGTCACGCACCATTTTCGGGAAGGGGTGCGGGCCGACCACAGAACCAATCGCGTAAATAAACTCTTCAGGGTTCTTGAGGTATTCTTCAAAAGCGCTATCGACAGCTTCTTTTAAAGTGGCGGCACCGGCCGTCACTGGAATCAGTGTGCAACCTAAGATTTTCATCTTAACCACGTTAGGGTGTTCTTTTTCAATATCGGACTGCCCCATATGAATTTCACAGGGGATCCCGACCAGCGCACAGGCGGTCGCTAGGGCAACGCCGTGTTGGCCGGCACCGGTTTCAGCGATGACTTTCTTTTTACCCATAAACTTAGCAAGCAAGGCTTCACCTAAGCAATGGTTAATCTTGTGCGCGCCGGTGTGGTTGAGGTCTTCGCGCTTTAAATAAATCTGCGCGCCACCCAATTGTTCACTCAGGCGTTTGGCGTGAAAAATCGGACTGGGACGACCGACATAATCGGCAAATAAGCTGGCCAGTTCGGCTTGGAACTCAGGACAGGCACAGATCTCTTCGTAGGATGTATTGATATCATCCATGATTTTTTTTAAATGATCGGGGACATATTGGCCGCCATAAGGGCCAAAGTAACCTTGTGCATTGGGCATAGGGGCAAAAGAGTCAGTGCTCATCGGTCAGTTCATCCTTCAAAACGTATTGAGCATACGAGGGCATGCTTTAAAAAATAGACTTCGCGCCGCGATGAGCGCTTTGATGTGGTGCAGCCTGTGCAAAACAGGCTTGTATCGAACAGGGTAACGGCTGCACGCGCACAATATATTATCGTAGGGCGGGCATTTATGCCCGCCAATGTTGCTTGCAGCGCGCCTTTAGTTCGCTTCTAGACGAAAACGTAAGGTCAGGCCTTTGAGGAACTGACGCAGCAATTGGTCACCACACAGACGGTAGTTATTGTGGCCAGCTTTTCTAAAGAGGGCGCTGAGTTCTGGTTTGGTCACATCAAAATCAACGGAATCTAAAATATCAATCAGATCCGCTTCTTGCAAAGTAAAGGCCACACGCAGTTTTTTCAGGATGGTGTTGTTAGTCAGCGGCAGTTCAGTCGCTGGAGCCGCTTGTGGGCTTGGGCCACGACGGCTGACAATCAGATTGTCTAAAAAGCCGACCATCAACTCATCTTCCATACGAATAAAAGATTCATCTTCTTCGCTAGCCAAGTAGCTGCGTAAGGTGGCTAAGTCCAGTTCAGGTTCAGCGCCGTGCAGCATCTCTAGCAGAGTGCTATCACTGATATTAAGGGTGTAACGAAGGCTGCGTAGTACATCATTATTAAGCATAGATTTTCTCGGTTAACGGTCTTGTAATAAAATAATTAATTAAAATTTCTGTGTAGCAGTGCAGTAGCGCCATTGGCCTAAAGGTAATTTACCCATCGACATCGCACCAATACGGATACGTTTCATGGCGACCACTTGCAGATTAATGCTGGCGCATAAGCGCTCAATCACCCCTTCTGATGGGTCTTTAAGCACCATGCGAATATGTTCTTCATTTTGCTGACTGGCTTTACAGCCTGGCAAACCGACACCGTTGATCATTTGTGCATGGGCAAGACGTTTGAGTTGTTGCGCGCTGATTTCGCCAGTCACTTGCACCACATATTCTTGCTCAAGGCGCGTGCGGTCATCGGTTAGTTTGCGCAGGGTACGCCAGTCTTGGGTAAATACCTGCAAACCGGTGGCATTGTCTTGCAACGGTAATTCGCTATTGAGGCGAGCAAAGTGACCTTTAAGCTGCAAAATTCGGCTTGGATCTTCGGCCCAATGTGTTTCTGGGCTGAGCAGATCCAATTGTTGCTCAAATGTAGCGTTGGGCATCAGCGGCTGATTGAGCAATAAAGTAATGGCTGGCAAAGGTTCGGCAACCGCTTGCGGGCGCAACTCAACCAGCTGGTCGGTGATCTGAAATTGTGGCTCATCGATGATAGAGCCATTGACCAGCACCCAGCCGCCTTCAATATAGAGCTGTGCTTCACGGCGAGAACAGCCGATAAGGTCAATTAAATGTTTGGAAAGGCGAACAGAATCAGTCATAAGAAAAAGCCAAAAAAGGATGCCCTAGTATACTGGGTCTGCTTGTTTTATACAGTGCGCAGCCAGCTTTATGCGCAACAGACATCTATTGTACGTGCTGAAAGCGATCAAAAAGGGTACAATCGCGGCCTTTTTACACGTTCGCATTTCGAGCGTGTTTCGACTACTCAGGATTTATTTGTGATCTCCACTGCTAATATCACCATGCAATTTGGTGCAAAACCTCTATTTGAAGATGTCTCTGTAAAATTTGGTAACCGCAACCGTTATGGTTTGATTGGTGCTAATGGCAGTGGTAAATCAACTTTTATGAAAATCCTCGGTGGCGATCTTGAGCCATCTGCAGGCCACGTGATGCTTGAACCCAATATCCGTTTAGGTAAATTGCGTCAGGATCAGTTTGCTTACGAGCAATTTACTGTGATTGATACAGTGATCATGGGTCACGAAGAATTGTGGAAAGTCAAAGCTGAGCGCGATCGTATTTATTCGCTACCAGAAATGAGCGAAGATGACGGTATGGCTGTGGCTGAACTGGAAACTGAGTTCGCCGAGATGGACGGCTATACCGCAGAATCTCGCGCCGGTGAGTTATTGCTGGGTCTAGGTATTGGCGTTGAAGAGCATTTTGGCCCGATGAGCGAAGTGGCTCCGGGCTGGAAATTGCGTGTGCTGCTGGCGCAAGCCTTGTTCTCTGATCCTGAAGTGCTGTTGCTCGATGAGCCAACCAACCACTTGGATATCAATACCATTCGTTGGTTGGAAGATATTCTTAGTAATCGTAACTGCACCATGATTATTATTTCGCACGATAGACACTTCTTAAACAGTGTCTGTACGCATATGGCTGACTTGGATTACGGCGAAATTCGTCTGTTCCCAGGTAACTATGACGAATATATGACCGCGGCTACACAAGTGCGTGAGCGTCTGCTAGGTGATAACGCCAAGAAGAAAGCACAAATTGCTGAGCTACAAACCTTCGTCAGTCGTTTCTCTGCCAACGCTTCTAAAGCTAAGCAAGCCACCAGCCGTGCACGTTTGATTGATAAAATTCAGTTGGATGAAGTTAAACCCTCCACGCGTATCAGTCCGTTTATTCGTTTTGATCAGAACAAAAAACTGCACCGCCAAGCCGTGGTATTGCATGAACTGAGCCAAGGTTTTGATGGCAAAGTATTGTTCGATAACCTCAATCTGCAAATTGAAGCAGAAGAGCGTGTGGCGATTATCGGTCCAAACGGTATCGGTAAAACCACCTTGCTACGCACTTTGATGGGTGAGCTGACACCCATGGGCGGCCATGTGAAGTGGACTGACAGCGCTGAGATTGGCTACTTTGCCCAAGATCACGCCAGTGACTTTGAAGACGATATGAACCTGTTTGACTGGATGAGCCGCTGGACCACTGAAGGCGAGCAAATGGTACGCGGCACCTTGGGTCGTATGCTGTTTTCCGGTGATGATATCGAGAAATCAGTCAAAGTGATTTCCGGTGGTGAGCAAGGCCGCATGCTATTTGGCAAATTGATTTTGCAAAAGCCCAACGTCTTGCTGATGGATGAGCCAACCAACCACTTGGATATGGAATCCATTGAAGCGTTAAACTTGGCACTGGAAAACTACCCCGGCACATTGGTTTTTGTCAGCCATGACCGTGAGTTTGTTTCGTCCTTGGCTACGCGCATTATTGAGTTGACCGAGCACGGTATCAACGACTTTAGCGGTACCTATGATGACTACCTACGCAGCCAAGGTGTTGTGTTGAAGTAACACAAGCGAGTACCACTTAGTCACGAAAAAACACGTGCACTAAGTGGTAACCAAATTGTGATTTAACCGGCCCGTGAATCATTCGCACGGGCTTTTTAAAGATCACATTATCAATCGATTTAACCAATTGCCCTGGGCGTATCTCGCCTAAATCCCCACCTTTCTTGCCAGACGGACAGGTTGAATACTTGCGTGCCAGCTTATCAAACGGCTCGCCCTTAGCGATGCGGTCTTTAATCGCCTGTGCTTCTTCCATCGTCTTGACTAAAATATGTCGCGCCATTGCCTTGGCCATATCAATACCCTCCAGCTTCAATAAACGCAGCAGTTTAACCTATTTTGACGCGTGCCTTGCGTACAATCGCCACAGGGCTTGTGCTTGTTTAGAAGTATCGCTGAGTATATGTTTGTAAGTGTCTTATTAATCTTACATAGGTAATTCATTATGGCTGTTGAACAGTTTCAAGCGACTGCACATTTGCAGGGCGGCACCTTAGTTAAAGTGCGCTCACGTGGCTTTGAATTTACTTTAGATGAGCCGGCAGAATTAGGTGGCACGGATACAGCGATGAATCCGGTTGAAGCATTACTCGGTACCTACGGTGCCTGCCAAACGATTATTGCCAGTGTGTATGCCAAACATTTTAATGTGCAGTTGGATGATTTATGGATCGAACTGGAAGGTGATTTAGACACGGATGGCTTTATGAATAAGGCCGATGTGCGCTGCGGCTATACCACCATTCGCTACACATACCATATTAAGTCGCAGTCAGCGCAAGAAGACATTGATGCGTTTATTGCTTTTATTGGTACCAAGTGCCCAGTGGGCGATAGCTTGGCGCAAGCAGTGAATTTGCAGTTAGCAGGGGTTGTGCAAGAAAAGTAATGTGATCATGTAACATAATGTCGCGCTTGATAAAAATCAATTAAGAACGATTATCAATTGTAGTACAGTCCTCCGCATTCAAGATTTAGACTTTCTAATGTTGCATATGCGGAGTACCTGATTGATGTCTTTTCCCTTATCTCGATTAACCTTGGCCTGTTTAGCTGCATTGAGCGTATCTGCACAGGCCACCGAGGTGCAGCTCGATGATAGCGTCGTCACTGCACGTGGTTACGCCAGCGATAGTTTTGATACATCACAAGCCATTAGCGTGATCAAGCCCGAGGCTACCAGCCAAGGCCCTGCTGGCAATTTATTCCGTGGTCAGCCCGGTATGGCGGTGCACAGTGATGGCGCATGGGGACAAACTCCAGTCTTACGTGGTTTGAAAAAAGAAAGCGTAGTGGTAATGGTGGATGGCATTCGTGTCAACTCCGCACAACCGCAAGGTGCGCTGGCATCATTTTTAGATTTAGGGCTATTGGATCGCGCTGAAGTGGTTAAAGGCCCTGGTTCTGTTTTGTATGGCAGCGGGGCAATGGGTGGGGTGGTGAACTTACTGACGCCCGAGCCACGCTTTACTGAACAGAATGAATTGGGTGGGCGTTTTGGTGCTTCAGCCAGCAGTGTTGATCATGCCTACAGCGGTGCATTGTTATTGCAAGGCAGCAATGCTCAGCAAGGCTTTGTCGTGGGTGTAGCCGGGCGTGATGTGGGCAATTATAGAAGCCCTGAAAGACGTGAGAAGAAAACGGGTTATGAATCTGACACCCTGTTATTAAAATATCAGCACAAGATCGCTGATGACTATGTGCTGCGCGCTAATGTGCAGCGTCATAACGATGAGGATGTTTGGTATCCAGGCTCCGCGCGTACCGGTGGCAAACCCGGTGGTGCAGGTGTACCGCCGGCATTAGGTACAGTGACACTGTCTTCGCCTAAACAGCATCGTGAGCTGTATGCATTAGGGCTGGACGCGCAGTTGTTTGGCGGTACGCTGGCAACTGATATTTACCGTCAAGATGTGTACCGTGAAATGCGTGCTTATGCGCAAAAGATTGATCGCAACTATGTGCGCAATAATGTCCATTTTACGACTCATGGTCTACGCAGCCATTGGAACGGTGCGCTGAATGATGCACATTGGCTGACGGTGGGTGTAGACGCTTGGCAGATGAAGGGTAATCCTAAGCGTTATATGGATAACAACCCTCCCTTATTTAACAGTAATACCCGCAATGACCCGTTTAGAAAGGGTGAATTATCATCTGCTGGCATCTTTGTACAGGATGAGTTTTCAATCGGTAGCACGCTGCTCACTGCAGGTTTACGCTATGACCGCAGCCAAGCTGATGCCAAGGTTAAAGGCTCTGGGCCTAAGGCTCAAACATCGGGCTTAAAGAACAGCGATAACAACTTATCCTGGTCATTGGGTGCCGTGCAGCCATTGTCAGATACTTTAAATCTGTATGCCAATATTGGTCAGGCTTATCGCTCGCCGGACTTGCGTGAGCGTTTTGAAGATGCGGCGCGTGGTGATGGTTATTACCATGTGGGTAATCCGCGACTTGATCCAGAGCGCTCGAGTAGTTTTGAGTTAGGCCTAAAAGGTCGTGATGGCTTGCAAGCGTTCCAAGTGGCCGCGTTTTATACACACATTGATGATTTTATCGCCGGTCGCATCACGGGAGGCCATCATCCGCAAAATGGCTTAGCCATTAAACAAGCAGAAAACCTTAATAAAGTTGTGGTCTACGGTGTTGAAGGTAACCTTGAAGTACCGCTGAGTGCTTTTGTTGTGGATGCGGGCTTTACTTGGATGCGCGGTAAAAACAAACAAGATAATGAACCTCTTTACCAAATGCCCGCCAATGAATTGCGCTTAGGTATTGGTCAGGCAGCTGAACGCGGTTTCTCTTGGCACACGGGTGTGCGTGCAGTGGCTAAACAAGACCGCATTGCCAAACGCTTCAGTAATGGCAGCGAAGATAAAACCTCAGCCTTTATGACCGCCGATGCACAAGTGGGTTATGGTTTTGGCGCAATGGCAGGGCTGAAAAGCAGCCATATTGATTTGCAGTTAAGTAACTTAACTAATAAAAAATATCATGAGCACCTCACCGACGGTGTCAGCGGCCAAGAACTTAAAGCCCCCGGACGTGGCGTAACGCTGGCGTTTAGCGGCGCGTTTTAAGTGTAGTAAAACTGGCAATTGATCTGTTGGTTGATTGCCGGTTAAATATGTTTGGCAGCAAGCCATTCGTATGGGTACCTACGCTCCATAATCAAGCGTGTTAAATGTTCAGCTTTATGGCTATGCTGTAAACGTTAATTCTAAACATGGAGAGTGATCTTATGCCAGTAACAGTACGTATGACCAACTTATTTCTGCAACTGGGTTTGGATGCAACGCCAGAAGGTGTTGCAAACTTTATTTGTGAAAATCGCTTAGCACCAGAAGTGAATGTTCTCGATGCTGAGTTTTGGAATGATGGCCAACGTCAGCTTCTAAAAGAGCTGTTGTGTTCTGATGGTGAGTGGGCGTTAGTGGTCGATCAGCTCAATGAAGCATTACGAGCGCCTCAAGACTAAGGCCAGAGATCTTGGCGGTTGAGTTGTATTAAAATCTGCCTTGCGCAACTGAGATTGCCAAGGCAGTAAATTGTATATTGAGTACTGAAAAAATCCCCGCATAACGCATTAATACATTATACGCATTTGATATACGCAACTTCTAATGTAGAATCATTCTCATTAGCAGGTTTTGCTATTATCACTCCAGAGTACATTATGGATAGCGTATCAGTTTTTTCTTCTGCAAAAAAAGCCTCTATTGTTACACGGCTCGATAAAAACCTACTCGGCATGTTACTTGAGGATGCTAAGTCGCTTGAGCTTAAAACCCATGAGCATTTGTTCCAGTTTGGCCAAGCCGCCACACATTTTTTCTGGATTAGAAGTGGCGAGGTTGCAGTGTACCGACCCTCGTATGATGGCGATGAAAAAGTTTTTCGCATTCTTAAAAGTGGTGACACCATTGCAGAAACCACAATGTTTATTGACGATGGACAGTACCCATTAGGCGCACATGCACTGACCGATGTAGCGCTGTACAAAATCCCCAGACAGAGTCTGCTTGCGCTTTGCCAGCACACTCCAGCCATGGCGATGTATTTTTTAGAAAGCATGGCCGTGGCCGTTTCGCAGTCTGTGAATCGTATTGATTTATTAACGATGGGCAACTCTGCACAACGTATGGTCAGCTATCTGTTGGAGTTGTATCAGCAGGCGCGTTCGGCGTGGTTTAGTTTGCCGGTTCGCCAGGCCGTATTAGCGCGTCAGCTTAATATCACTCCTGAAACCTTCTCGAGGCAAATGGCTCTGTTCCGCCGTGCAGGCTATATAGGCGCACGTAACTCAGGCATCGTCTTGCTTGATATTGAAGGGCTATGCCGCAGTGTTGGCGTACCCGTACCTAAGTTAGATCTTAAAATACCGCGCCGACGTGGTGCCTCGCTCGGTGATGGTCTTTTTCAATGTTGTGGTTATTTTAAGCAGACCTTAAGCTAGTCAGACCTTCGAGATCACAGCTGGCAGTTTAAGTGCCAGCCGATCCAAACTCACCCATTCTGGGCAGAGTTAATACTGCGTTAAGTGCTTTCTGCCAACGGCTCAGCACAGCCTTCCTGTCCATCACTGCGCGGTGTGCTTAGCGTTTTAAAGAAGTACAGCACGTACAGCACAAAACCGCTGATCCATAACAATCCAGCCCACAGCAGCAACTGACTAAACGAACTGGCGGCACTATAAAAGCTGGCATAACCGCGTACCAGTGCGGCGGCCACAAACAGTAGCGCTGCAGCTGGAAGCCACACTCTACGATCCAGCCATAAGCCAGAGTGGATGCGTGAAACAATGCTCATAATGGTAAAGATTGATAGCGTCATCGCGCCGGCGGTCAGCAAGTGACGACCGCCTGAAGGCAGTACGGGGGCACCTAAATATGATGCTCCCAGTAATCCATAGCCTAACGCCATCAACCAGTAGCTGCCGTAGAGCATTAAGGCTAAGCGTGAGAATAATGGGCGACCAACATGCCAGTCATTGAGTAGATTAAAGATCGCCGCCATCGCCGCCAGTGCTGTCCAGCCGGTGACCGGATGTGCGCCTAAAATAAATTCAGACAAGGCGCAGATGGTAATCAAAGATATGGCTAAATAGCGGCGCGGTGGTCGTGCTAAATAAGGTGTGGTGTCGGATTCGCTGCTGGTGTTCCCGTGCTCAACTAAATTATTCACCACACTCATCGACACGCGACTGGTGGCGACAATAATTAATATCATTAAGGCGTGTATACCGGTGTATAGCCAAGAGAGTGCAGCTGCAGGATGAGTTAATGAGACAAAAAACCCGGTTTGTAAGGCGGCTAAACCAGCAATCACTAAGCTGAAACTGATGTGCTTACGTTGTGGGTCACGCCATACCGGCGGGCTGATATAGATCAGCAGTCCAGTCCAAAACATCAAATTCAATAACAAGGCTGGCCAGGGTGTAATCCAAAAAGCCAGTAAGTAACTTAAACGTGCAGCCAGCCAGAGACCGACCAAACTCAGTAAAGGCACGCGTCCAAGTGGTTGAGTTTCGGTGAACTCTGGAATTGCAGTTAAAGCAAAACCTGCCGTGGCTGCCGCTGCAAAACCAAAGATCAGCTCATGACCATGCCACAACAACCAACCGCCGGTGATTTGCCAAGTGCCCAGCAAACCTTGTAATGACAACAACCACACAGCCATAAAGAGGATGGCGCTGCTGGCCACCAATAAGAAAAAAGGGCGGAAGCCGCAAAGTAAAACGGGTGATTGCAAGCAGCGCTTTAACAAACTCATATATTGCACCCCGAATGTTGTTTATGCGCGTGTTCAGGCAGGTCTAAGGTACCTTGAGCCAAACCAAAGCCAATCCGCACATTATTATTAGTCATCAAATCAGCCGTGGTTTTATAAATCCATGCATCGGTGCGCTCGGCATGCGGGTGTTCGATGACAAGCTCACCGACTAAACGCCCAGGGTCGGGCACCATCATCACAATGCGATCCGCTAAGCGCACCGCTTCCATTAAATCGTGGGTAATCATTAGCACTCCCGTGCCACGTTCGGTGATGTGCTGGCGCAATAATGTATACAGCTCAAGCTTTAAGCCAATGTCCAAAGCCGAAAAAGGCTCATCCAAGAGCAATAAATCCGGCTGAATAATTAAGGCGCGGCCCAAGGCAATACGGCTTTGCATACCCCCAGATAATTCATGCGGGTATTTGCCGAGGTCATCCACAGTTAAGCCCAGCATATTTGCGATATGCCGTGCTTGTTGCTGGCGTGCAGATTTAGGGACATTCAACGCTTTGAGACCGAGCGTAATATTATCTTGCGCTGTTTTCCACGGCAGCAAACGCGGCTCTTGAAACACGCAGGCCGTACCCAGAAAGTCCTGTTCAACGGTTCCTTCGCTCGGGGTGAGTAACCCTGCGATAATGTGCAACAAGGTGCTTTTACCGCAACCGGATGGGCCAACCAAGGCCAGGGTTTCCCCAGCAAATAGATCCAGCTGAATATGGCTCAGCACTTCAGTTAAACCGTACCTGTGATGCAAGTCACGGATATGCAACGCACTCATTGACTGACTCCCATACGCCAGCGTTCCACATGCCGTTTAATAGGTTCTAAAAATAAATACTCAGTCGCCAATAACACGCCCAGCACCGCAATCACCCATGCCAGTGTTGTTTCGGTATCCAGCTGTGCCCGTGACACAGCCAATGCTGCACCAATCCCGTCGGAGGTGGTGAGTAACTCAGCCATAACAATCACTTTCCAAGAGGTACCCAGCGCAGTAATCCACGCGGGGAATAAATAAGAGACTAAATGCGGTAGATAAATATCGGTTAAGCGCATATGCCAAGGTAATCGATACACTTGAGCCACCGCTTTTAGATGGTTATCAAGGGTGCGTGTACCTTGCATAGCACCGGCAAATACAATCGGTAAACAGGCGACAAACACAGTAAACACCGGCGTGGCATCACCCAAGCCAAACCACAGCATGGCCAGCACCAGCCAGGCAATTGGTGGCATACCCAATAACAGGGTAATTAGCGGGCGAGCCAGCATAGAGGTGGTGATGGAAAATCCAGCAAACATCCCTAAAACACTGCCCACGACCAATGCCAGCGATAAGCCATACAGCGTACGTCGCCCAGAAATCACCAACTCAGGGGCAGCAATACCGCTGCTGATTAACTGCTGTAATTGTGCAATCACATCCAGCGGCCCCGGCAAGATCAACGCGCCATAGTGCTCTGCGGCAAGCTCCCATGCGGCACAAAATAATAGCAAGCTGGCCAGCGCACCCCAGCCACTCCATAGATAGTTGAGGGTGCTGGGTATAAAGTTTTTCAGTCGATTCATTGTTCTGCGCGAGTTGGGTTAGCGTAAAAATGAGCGTCGGGCAGTTTGCCGCCCACGGATGCCGGTTGTTTATCCAAAAGGATCTGGAAAAAATCTTCCAGCTCAGCCTTGGCCTCACTCGCTGTTGCGTAATAGTTCACTTGCGCAGCGACTGAATCGCTGACGGCATCGGCAGACAACATCGAAATCTTCGCTGCAACTTCCACACCACACTCTTGTTGATGCTCTGCGCACCACTGCATGGCGGTGGCATAAGCTGTTTCAAAACGCTCAATCAATGCTGTGTGGTTGCGTTTATCACCGACCACCGTGATACCCGCTTGCGGAATACGCGCCTCGGTACCCATCACCCGTGCCCATTCTTGCTGTAAATCCACACTGCGGTGTAATTCAGGAGCAATCAGCGAAATAGGAAACGACTTGGTTTTACGCAGCGCCATAGATATCGCAGGCTCAGCCAGAAGGGCGTGATCGATGCGACGCATAATTAACAGTTGCATGGCATCCATCGGCGTCGCGGTGTAATTGATCTTAAAGTCTTTGGGGGTTAAGCCTTGGCGTTCAGCAAGGTGGGTAAAGACAATATCTGGCATATCCGCGCGGAAAGGAACTGCAATCTCTTGGCCCTTAAAGTCGGCCAATGTTTTCATATTAGGATCGCGTGACACCATCCACAGCGCACCCCATTGCGAGACATTAAGTAGTGCCAATGGTGCGCCACGGTTATATAAGTTGGCGGCCACATTAGTAGGCATCGCAATAAAATCAACTTTGTCATTCAGTGCCAAAGCGCGCAATTGGTCAGGGTTGGTCCAGACTAGAAACTCAATTTCCTCTGCGATATCAGCAAAGCCATCGTTGGCCATTAAGTGAATTAAGCCATTGGAGACACCCGCCGGAGGCCCAGCAATCACCAGCTTCTTAATCGGTAGCGATTCAACCGCAGAGCTTGCAGCGCTAAACAAGCTCAGTACAGCCAGCAGCGCCACGCAAATAGAGGTTTTGTATTGAGTTATGTGCTTCACAGGGGACTCCAAGTCGTTGTTTTTAGCGGTTATACGCAGAACATGCAGAGTTGAATCACCCGTGCATATTAAGCAAATAGTAACCACTCGCATTAACAGGCAAGCTTAAAGAGTTAGTAGGCTCAATGACAATGATAATTATCAACTGCGACAACTTGTTTAGGACTTATTTACATTTTTCAGCTGTTTACCGAGGCGCTTAGCGCTGTATGCCAGTTTTCATGCGTGGATATTTTTTTTTAAAAAAAGTTCCGCAACTTGATAATTATCATTCTCATTTGCGTTAAGCCTTTGCTAATGTCCATAACCCTTGCGAAGACCTCTATGCAATATGTCGCTTTTAGACTCATGAAATCACTTCGTGCATAAAGCTAATAAGAACCATTTGTATTTAGGTTTTATTCTGGTATTAATATTAAGGGCTACGGAAAGCGTGATTTGCAACGCATTAACCGAGCCGGAGGATCAGTAATGCTATTTGAACGGAAGAAACTGGCAATTATCATTTCGGCGCTGTGCCTAGCAGGGCCACCCGCGCTTGCTGCAGCGCAAGAAAAACAGCAAACGCCTAGCGTAACTGCACAAGCTGACACATCACAAAACAACGTAAAAGCAAAATCGGCCAAGAAAAAAGGCGCTGAGGTTGAATTGCCGACAGCCGTGATATCAGGTGAGCGCACAGAAGACCAGAAAGGCCACGATGCTGTATATGACGAAAACGTCACCAGTGTCTATCAAGATCGCGAGCAGCTTCAGCGTTTCCAAGCCACTAATCCAGGTGATGTGTTCAAAGGCATGAATGGCGTTTACAGCATGGATTCACGCAGTAGCCAGTCTATTACCCCCAATATTCGTGGTATTTCCGGTGAAGGGCGTGTGCCATTGACGATTGATGGTACCGAGCAATCGACCAACGTCTGGCTGCATATGTTTGGTGCCGGCAACCGTAACTATGCTGATCCGGCCCTGTTCCGCAGTATTGAAGTAGAGAAAGGTCCTTCATTAAGCCGAGGCATTAAAAGCGGTGTGGGGGGTGCGGTAAAAATTCGTACCATCGAAGCGATCGACATTATCCCTGAAGGCGATAACTTTGGCTTCGAAATTAACATGGAGGCGTCGGGCAATAGTAGTAAGCCAAGTTTTGATCCTAGTTCATATTACGGCAAAGATTATCGTGATGTACCCGGCGCAGAGCGAGTAAATACAAGAGGTGTGGCGATTGATTCGCCGCCTCCACGCTTTAAAAACGATGGGCAAATTATTAACTTTGATAATCACTCTGGCATGGTGGCCTTGGCAGGGCGCAATGAACGAGCAGATTTTTTAGCATCCTACAGTAAGCGCACCCAAGGCAACTATTACACCGGTAAGAAAAATGCTGATAGATATTCAGGCCATGATGTATGGGATAAAACGACTACTGACAGATACATCCCTAATTTAACCAAGTTGTATTACCCAGGTAATGAAATATTTAATACCGCCAGCGAGACTAAAACCACTCTGATTAAGAATAATTGGTATTTTTCGAATGAGCAGAAGTTCGGCTTACAGTTTATGCGCACCGACTCAACCTTTGGTGAAACCACCCCCGGAACTTCAGTACTGATGTGGGCGTATAGGGAAGGCGCTGAAGAAGCGCAACCTGATCTTGATTGGGCAAATCAGCGGCAGTTTGTCTTTGAAGCGCCGCATTCAGAATTAAAAATTGACAGCTATAAATTAAGCTATGACATCAAACCCGAAGATTCTGACTGGTTAAACCTAGAAACCAGTCTTTGGCAAACCAAAACCTCTGGTACACGTTATCAGACAGGCTTATCACCCTTCGGCCTTAATATGGACGATGCAACAGCTGAGGCGCTGGATCAATATGACTGGTATTTGAACTTTGGGTTTACACCTGAGGATCTGGAGGCAGCCGGTATTTTTCCCCCCGAGCATGATGGCACCATTGTTGCTGATGGGCAGCAATGGACTCATCACGATCGCACGGGCTTTGATATGAGCAACCAAATGCGATTGGCCGATAACGTGTTGCTGACAGTGGGTGGCAGTTATCAACAAGAGAAGCTGGACGATAAGGTGCAGCACAGCAAAAAAGGGACTAATGGCTTGTTGCCAGATGGTGCCAGCTTGCATGCTGGGACTGACCGGTTGGGTCCTCGCTCGGGTGAGCGTAAAGAATATTCGGCCATGATGAATCTGGCTTGGCAACCCACAGATTGGCTGGCCGTGACAGCGGGCACTCGCTATTTACACTACACCGGTAAAGATACCGGCACGGCCAAACGTCGCCGTGAAAAAAATGAATTTTATAAAGCTTCAAGGCGTAAGACTGGGGTGGAATTAAAATATAGAACACTGATGACGCCTGAGGAGAAATACCTGCTTCACGACTATGCAGCTAAGAGGCAAGCATCCCTAGTTGGAGACGGCAACTTCGAAAAATATGATGCCCTATTCAACGAATTGAAAGCGGGTAGAGATGTAGCTTTAGGAGTTGGGGTTAATGGTGAGCAGCACTGGAGTAATACAGTAGTAGTACCCATTAAAAACGGCAAGATGGATTCATCCCAAAACCCCTTTGCTAACGGCGAGCTGAATACCAACCAAACTATTGTGAACCCTTATGACCCAAACGGCGGTTATATTAATGCGATAACACATGAAGGGGTTAGTGGTAGAAATGTTTATCAACGTCTTGATGAAAGTCAAGCTTGGGAAGCACCAGCCGA
Organism: Pseudomonas sp.; assembly: GCA_034006005.1. GTDB lineage: Bacteria > Pseudomonadota > Gammaproteobacteria > Pseudomonadales > Pseudomonadaceae > Denitrificimonas. The sequence goes on along the minus strand of JAVETP010000028.1, from coordinate 9,017 downwards.
GCAGTCGGGGCATGCATTTAGCCCAGTATTAAGCGCAACCGCTAGAGTCACTCCATTTGGTACAGCCTTTGTGCGCTATGCACAGACCACTCGCTTCCCTAGTATCAATGAGCTGACCTCCAGCGCGATTTATGAAGGTGGGGGCTCGGTAGGAACACTGGCTGATGGTGCCAGCAAGCCCGAGCGCAGTATGAACTGGGAGGTGGGTTATGCTCATGATCTGACTCAGTTTTTACCCCGTTTAAATATTGCTGATGTGCGCATCAGTTATTACAACACTGAGATCAAAGATTTTATCGATAGAAGCATTTCTATGGATGTTATTCAGTTTGATAAGAAAAAATCCAGCGGTTTGGAGTTGCAGTCTCGTTTTGATACGGGGCGCGTATTTGGCAGCTTAGGAGCGACCTATCGGCTTAAGCAGAAGCTCTGCGATAAGGATTACGCCTCAGAAATGGATCCGTATTACAACCGTATTCCAGGTTGTATAACTGGTGGTTTCAGCGGTACTGCTAGCGGTAATAGCTTGCAACCCAAGTATTCTATTGATATGGGCTTAGGTACTCGGCTGTTTAACGATCGGCTAGAGATGGGCTGGCGTGGTGTTTACCACTCTGGTGCTGAAAATAAACAATTGAATAATCTGTTTTCATCAGAAAATCCCGCGGATTGGGAGTTGAATCATTCAGTAAGCGATGTGTGGTCCAGAGCTGGTGGACAAGACACGTTCTACTGGCGTTCGGTCTTATTGCATGACCTTTATGCCAACTTCAATGTGAATGATGCAGTGGCCCTGAATCTGGGTGTGACTAACGTAACCGACGAATATTATCTGGACCCAATGGCCAAGACTTTGTTACCTGGGCCAGGACGTACTGTTACAGCTGGGGTGAAAATAAATTTCTAGATTTTTTACTGGTTTTTTATAAAAAACCAGCCTTTTGTTAATCTCTCTATGAGGATGTAAAAATGAAAAAATCAACATTAGCTCTAGCCATTATGGCGGTATTGGGTAGTGGTATTGCAGTTGCCGGTATAGATGGAGGAACCAGTAAAGTGAGTAAGGTTGACATTGGTCCATCGAATCACTCTATGTTTGGTGATGGTTATGCTGGTTTGGCGTTAAATGGAGCGGACACCCGTATTGACTTGGCTGGCGGTCCTATCAAAGGTTCTAATGCAGCGATTGCTGCGCGTGGTAATGGCACTATTTTAAAACCTGCTGATATGGGTATGCCTGCTTTACCGATCAATGTCGCCCAAGTCTGGAAAGATACCGCGACGGTGAGTAATGGTAGTAATGATGCTAACTTTGCTATTAATAGTGTGCGCCAAATCACGACCTTGGCGATTGCTCCACAGTTTGGCGGTCTAGTGATTGGACAGGTAGCCGATGCAAGTGGTGCACCTTTAGCTGTGGGTAATGGTGTTTACTTTGGTGAGTGGGCGCCACGAGCAGCAGGTACTCCACCACTTGATAGCACCGATCTGAACATGACCAGTTCTGACCGTACTGTTTGGTATGTGGGTGACAATGCTGTTACCGCTATGCCAACGGCTGTTAATGCTACTTACGGTGTAATTGGTATCAATGGTGTGGGTACAGCTGCAGGCGGCACGCCAGATAACCCGAACCTTTATACTGGTCAACTGACTGCTAATTATGGAGTGGGTACTAGTAATAGTATTAGTGGCACTATTGATCGCGGTAGTGACAGCATAGACTTTTCAGGAACTGGTATTAACAGCAATGGGGCATTTAGCAATAACAGCACTATCAATGGCCACTTCTACAACGGAGCTAACGAGTTAGCCGGTATTTATACCGGTGCAGCTGGAGTTGCTGATGACGTTGCCTTCGGCGGTAGCAAAATCAGCGGTACCATTACGCCTTAATATTTGACCACTCTCCACTGGGTGCAACCAGTGCAGAGCGTCAAATTGAGCGATGCCGGAGGATTCTCTTGCGGTATTGTTTATAGAGGCAACACTTTGGAGGCCGGTTCGCTGGCCTCCATTCTATAATAGTTTCATTCCATTCGGAAATTTTTAATGTCTCGCTATCCTAAAGCTGCATGGCTACTGCTGTTGGCCGGCTTAGTTGTGCCTATCGCCCACGCTGATGATGACGATACCCAGTTTTTATTAGACCAAACACGCCGCGCCGCTGAACAAAAAGCGCAACAAGAAGACACATTAGCAACACCGCCCGGAATGTTGTTGTATGAAGGTCAGGTATATCAGGTACCCAGTCAATTGGATTCCTTAGAGCCGGCTATCTATGTCGCAATCAACAGCAATCAGTGGACTCAGCTCCCCGATTTTCTCACGCGTTATCAGCAACTCCCCGAACATCGCCCCGCATTGGTGGCTATGGCAGAGAGCTTACTGGCGCGTTTCCAAGGCGATTACCCCAAAGCACTGCGTCGCATGCAAGACGCCAGCATGCACGAGCCTGAAGATGCACGGATTCGTTTAGAAATAGCTCGGTTGTGGTTTGAAGATAACCAAGATAAAAAAGCTCGAGCCGGATTTACCTCGGCATTAGAGGCTGGCATGCCAGTTTATGCTCAGGCTCTGATTGAACAATATAACCAAGCCCTAGATCGGCGCTCAGAGTGGCAAGGCAGTGCCGCTGTTGGCTTTGGTTATAACGATAATATTAACCAAGCCAATGGGTATTACAGCTGTTTAAGCAGCTTTGCGGGGATTTGTTTGTTTGAGCGCAAAATGCCTGATGCGATTCATTCAGCGATGTACAACTATGAGTTATCACTGCAAAAGCGCTTTAACTTGACCGGCAACCATAACGTGCAAGTGCGCCCGATGAGTTATGGAAATTATTATTCAAGTACCAACCCAGCAAGTAACGCCAGTATTAAAGATTACAGCACTAATTTGGCGATCTTACAGGCCGGTTATCAATACCTTAACGTACGCGACAATCTTTCATTCACGCCTTATGTCGAGCATTACTACCGCAACCGCCACAGTGATTATCTAGCGCATGGCTTGTTAATGGAGTGGCGCCGATCGTTAACCCGTAAGTGGCAAATAGGCACCAGCCTGGATGCCAAGCGTTATAAGTACACGACACAAGGGCAGTTGACCGGTGTCGACTATAAACAATACCAATGGAATCTAACGGCCAGTTATATGCTGCAACCCAATACCAGTGTTTATGGGGGACTGACCTTGGGCCGTAAAAAATATGAAATCGATCAAGCCAGCAGTAAAGACTGGGCCGTGCGCGGCGGTATGTACCATGCCTTTAACGGGCGGGCGGGTGCTTTTGTGAATGCTGTGGGTATTTACCGCGAAACCCGCAACGATGCGTATGATGGCTTTTTAGGCGCGCGCCGCCATGATAAACAGCAAGTGTATATTCTCAGTGCTGGAGCGAATGCCTGGCAAATCGCCGGTATAACCCCTGAGTTGCGGGTGCGTCATAGCATCAATCACAGTAATTTAGACTGGGCGTTTGCTTTTAAACAGACTGAAGTGGGGGTTCTATTTAGGCGCAGTTTTTAGTCAGAGCAATATAATCTAGTGAGCTGTCCAGAAAACACTGCTGAGAGGTGGTGGGTGGTGTGCTAATTAACCGACAACAACTGTAACTCCCGGCTGTTACCCATAAACAGTTCTTGGTTGTGTTCAGCCACCGCGCGAATATAGTCCCAAATCACACGAATCCGTTTTAGCTTACGAAAATCCTGATGGCAGGAAATCCAAAAACTATTGGTCACGCGCACTTGATCGGGTAATACCGCTTGCAGGCGTGGATCTTGATCGGCGATAAAGCAAGGCAAAATAGCCAGATGTTGGCCTTGTAAGCAGGCAAAGTACTGCGAGATGGCACCTGTTGTGCAGAATGGCGTCTTCGCTTGGTGAATAAACTGATCCAAATAGTGCAACTGCTTACTAAAGGTCAGGTCTTCAACATAGTTCATAAACGCGTGCTCAGGTAAGTCGTTAACGCAGCGTATCGGCTCATGTTGCTCAAGGTATTGAGCTGTTGCATACAGCTGTAGACGGTAATCACAGAGTTTGGTACTGACAAAAGGGCCGCGGGTTGGGCGTTCTAGGGTGATGGCAATATCCGCTTCACGTTTGCTCAGGCTCACAAAGTGCGGTACGGCCAGTAGATCAATGGAGATTGCTGGATATTGTTTTTGAAAATGAGTCAGTTGCGGTGCCAAAAACAGCCCACCAAAACCTTCTGTACAGCCAATACGTACCTTGCCGGATAGAGCGATGTCTGTACCTGTGATTTCTTCGCAGGCATTTTGCATCAGCGCTTCAATGGTCTGAATATTATTGCGTAGAGCTAAGCCTTCGCTGGTGAGTTTAAACCCGGTGTTACGTGATTTTTCAAACAGTAAAGTGCCCAGCGTACTTTCAAGGCTGGCAATGCGCCGAGAAACGGTTGTGTAGTCAACTTCTAAACGTTTTGCGGCACTGGTGACACGACCGCAGCGTGCCACTTCAAGAAAGAACTTTAAATCATTCCAATTCAGTGTGCGCAAAAGGTTGATGTATTTATGCATATCAAACCTGCTTTTTTGTGTGTATTTATCGCAGAGCGACCTACATATACTCGAATTGAGCAAAAAACCCAAGCAGTGTGCGAACACTGTGTTTTGGCGGATAGCTGCCAGTCAGAAGTTTATAGCCAGCGGCTTGTGGTGTTTTCCAGCAAATCAGTAAGCTGTATTTACAACAATAATAAATACGTGGATCACACGTTTAAGGAAAGGTTATGGATAAAGATATTTATGCGCATATTCGCAATAACCCCAAGTTTAATGAGCTGGTAACGAAACGGCGGCGCTTTGCCGCGATACTAAGCATCATTGTCCTAGTCATCTTTTACGGCTTTATTATGCAAGTCGCCTTTTTCCCTGAGGTGATTGGTCGATCGATCGGTAGCGGAAAATTAACCTATGGCGTCGTGGCTGGATTTTCTCAGTTTGCTTTTTTCTTATTGCTGACTTGGATCTATGTACGTCGTGCCAATACTGAGTTTGATCGGATCAACGAAGAGTTGATTGATGAAGCGATTGCAGGAGATAAAAAATGACTATTAAAAACTGCATAATGGCATTGGCTAAGCCAGTGCTGGGGTTATCGTTATTGGCGTTGAGTCCTTTAGCGTTGGCTGCGGATAAACCACTGAACGTTCCGGCGATCAGTATGTTTTTTATCTTTGTCATGATGACATTACTGATCACTGTTTGGGCTGCGCGTCGTACCAAATCGACTTCAGATTTCTATACTGCGGGTGGTGGTATTACCGGTTTTCAAAACGGTTTAGCCATTGCGGGTGACTATATGTCAGCCGCGACATTGCTGGGTTTTACCGCAATGATCTACATGTCGGGTGTGGACGCTTATATTTATATGGTGGCGTTCTTTGCGGGCTGGCCGATTATTCTGTTCTTGATGGCTGAGCGTTTACGTAACTTGGGTAAATTCACCTTTGTAGATATTACTTCCTACCGTTTAAACCAACGCAAAATCCGTACTATGGCGGCGATCAGTTCGCTGATTGTGGTGTGTTTCTACTTGGTTGCGCAGATGGTCGGTGCGGGGCAGTTAATTCGTTTATTGTTCGGCTTAGAGTACACGCTGGCGCTGTTTATCGTCGGTGGCTTAATGATTGTTTATGTCACTTTTGGCGGCATGGTTGCGACCACTTGGGTGCAAATCATTAAAGCCTGCTTACTGTTGTTTGGTGGTACTTGTGTGATGCTTTTAGCATTCTCACAATTTGACTTTAGCTACGATAGGCTGATCACTGAAGCAAGTGCAGTGCATAACTTGGGTGAACATTTGGTGCACCCCGGCAGTTTGTTGTCCGATCCAGTGACTGCGATTTCTATGGGTTTGGGTTTGATGTTTGGTACTGCGGGTTTGCCACATATTTTGATGCGTTTCTTCACAGTGTCGAATGCTAAGGAAGCACGTAAGTCTGTGTTGTATGCCTCAGTATTTATTGCGTACTTCTTTAACGTGATTGCCATTATGGGTGTGGCTGCAATTGTTATCGTCGGTCAAAACACCAGCTTCTTTGAAGGCGGTGATTTGGGCGCAGCGTTACTTGGTGGTAGTAACATGGTAGCGATGCACTTGGCGCAAGCAGTGGGCGGTAATATGCTGCTGGGTTTCTTGTCTGCGGTTGCTTTTGCAACGATTCTTGCAGTGGTTGCAGGCCTCGCGTTGGCAGGTGCAACAGCCATTGCCCATGATCTGTATGCCGAAGTTTATAAGCGCGGCAAGGTGACAGAAAAGCAAGAGTTGCGTGTGACTAAAATGGCGACGGTGGGTTTAGGTGTGGTTGCTATCTTACTGGGCATGGCATTTGAGCATATGAACGTGGCCTTTATGGCGGCGCTGGCCTTTGGTGTGGCGGCATCGGCTAACTTCCCTGTACTGATTCTGTCGATGTACTGGCACAATCTCACCACTCGTGGGGCAATGGCCGGTGGGTATGGAGGTTTAGTGAGCTCGGTGACATTTGTGGTGTTGTCTAAGTCTGTTTGGGTGGATGTGTTTGGCTTTGCCGAAGCCATCTTCCCTTACACGCAACCGGCGCTGTTCTCGATGCCCATTGCCTTTGGTTTGGCGTATATCGTATCAATGAAAGATCAGAGTACTGCCGCAGCGTCTGAGCGTGCCGCATTTGCTGATCAGTATGTACGTGGCCAAACGGGTTACGGTGCTTCTACTGCTCAATAGTTTTTAGTGTGTATGACATCAAGGGTGGACGTGAAAGCGTTCACCCTTTTTTATGGGTACTGACATCTGAGAGTTTGTCTGTATTGGAGGCTGAGCACGTAGTGCATTCGTTGCTGCGCACCGGGTTTGATCGATTTAATATGTGGTTGTTGAATGGATCGATATTGATTTTTTGAGCGTTGCTTTATATTGTATGCCGTCAATCGTATGCATTATTGGCGTTTAAAGAATGATTTTAGCTGTGCTGCGTGTTCATTTTTAAACGTTTGCACATGCTCAGCACATATATTAAGGATGATAGATGAAATCACTACTTGTTAAGTTTGGCTTGTTATTCATTGTTGCGCTGCAATTAAGTGCCTGTTCCTCAGGGTTTGGTATCGATGGTCGGCGCGGTGTTTCCAGCAGTTTGGTTGACTACTTATACCCCGAAGGGCAAGTGCCACCTAAGTATGAAGAAACTGTGCCGCATCTGCGTTTACCTTTAACTGTGGGTTTGGCTTTTGTGCCGAGCGAAAAAAACAGTGCCTATTCATTGCCTGAAGCGAAAAAGATGCAACTGCTTGAACAGGTCAAACAGAAGTTTAGCGGCTTGGACTATGTGCGTGATATCAATATTATCCCTGATACTTATATGCGCTCGACCAAAGGTTTTGAGGGCGTTGATCAGATCGCGCGTTTATATGGTTTAGATATTATGGCGCTGGTGTCATACGACCAAGTGGCCGTCAGTTCAGAAACTAAAAGCTCGCTGCTGTATTGGACTATTGTTGGTGCTTATTTCATTAAGGGTAACCAAAACCAAGTTACGACTTTTGTTGATACGGCGGTGTTTGATGTCAACTCGCGCAAAATGCTATTGCGTGCACCGGGCGTCAGTGAAGCTAAGCGCTCGTCCACCTTGGTTGAAGTGGATCAGGTGAATCGAGCGGCACGCGGTGAGGGTTTTGAATTGGCGATGGCTGATATGTCGACGAATTTATCAGTTGAGCTGGATCGTTTTAAAGCAAGAATTAAACAGGATAAGAGCGTGCAAGTCTCGCGACGTGAAGGCTATAGCGGTGGTGGCGGTGCGTTGCAGTGGCCGTTGGTGATGTTGCTAGCTGGGTTGGCCTTGTTGCTTGGATTTAGACGGATGCGCAGTGCTGGCCGCCAGCAAAGCTAATCTTGTCGGCGTTGCGCTTTTTATCTTGGCGCTGTGCGTGCTGCAGAACTTTGCTGCAGTATTAGAGTTTGATCGACAGCAGATCCTTGCTGGGCAAGTGTGGCGGCTGTGGACAGGGCATTTTGTTCATAGCCACGCCAGCCATTTAGCGCTGAACGCTATTTCTGCTGTTGCGCTGTATTGGATTTTTGCGCCGCGTATTGATGCATTTGCGTTGTGGTCCTACGGATTTTTCTTTTCTTTTCTAATCAGCATTGTCTTGCTGGGTCTATATCCAAACTTGGCGTGGTACAACGGCTTGTCTGGGCTGCTGCATGCGTTTTTTAGTTGTATTTGCGTGCACTTAATTCATACACAAAACCGATTGTATGGGGTTGGGTTAGTCGCCGTTTGGAGCAAAGTATTGCTTGAAATGTGGCGTGCTCACGGCGGGTATCAAGGTGAAATCGAAGGTATGGCGATTATTATCGAGGCACATTTTATTGGTGTAGTGGTGGGGACGTTCACAGCTGTTGGTTATTTAATATCTAAGCGAATAGCAGATCTATCCAGCTAGAGTTGGCACAGTGATTGTGTGCATATTGGGCGTTGCGTTTTCTGCTGGATAATCAGCGTTTCAATATATTATGTTTGTTATGGTCGACTAAAGTTGGTGTGTTTTTAACATTTGATAGCTTTTGTTGAGCGCTAGACTCGTTATGATCAAAGTGTATCGTGCCCGCGATAGGCGCAGGCATTGCAGATTAAGATAACGAGGCTACGCTTATGATTTATGCACAACCTGGTACTCAAGGCTCTTTGCTCACGATCAAATCCCGCTATGGTAACTTTATCGGCGGTCAATTTGTTCCGCCGTTAAGTGACGAGTATTTTACTAACACGACACCTGTCACAGGCGCTGATTGCGGTGAGTTTCCGCGCTCTAATGCAGATGATATCAACTTAGCGCTTGATGCAGCGCATGCTGCCGCTGCTGCATGGGGCAAAACCTCCGCACAAGATCGCGCATTGGTGCTATTAAAGATTGCTGATCGTATTGAGGCCAATTTAGAGTTACTGGCGGTCACTGAAACCTGGGATAACGGCAAGGCAATCCGCGAAACACTCAACGCCG
>JAVETP010000136.1:0-5047 GCA_034006005.1 Pseudomonas sp. | reverse complement strand
ATTGTACGTCAGTTATTAGAACCCATGGGCAGTCAATTGCTGATTGAAACATCAGCGGGAGGAGGTGTGTGCTGTCGGTTTAGCTTAGGCCTTGAGATTGCTTCTGAGCATGATTTAGAACACGTCTTTATTGAAAGCTATACGGCCAGTTCTGAAGGCTTGCAGCATTCAGTTTTAATTGTGGACGATGTCGGTATTACCCAGGAAATGCTCTATGAGTTATTAGCAGGTTATAACTACAACCCAGTGACTTGTAGCAGTGCTGCTGAAGCCATATTGATTTTACGTGAACACCCAATGGATATTGTGATTACTGACCAAGTGATGCCGGTGATGGATGGTTGGGATTTACTGCGTAAGATACGTCAAAATTGGCCTGATATGCCTGTGCTGTTGTATTCAGCACGACCGCCAGTACGCCCTTTGGATTGTCCTGAGTCATTAGCATTTGACGCGTGTCTGCTTAAACCTGCAACCACTAGTGAGCTTTTACAGCATTTGCAAAAGCTACTGCGTTAAGCGGCTGACTGTAGGTTGAAGATCAGATATTAGAAATATCCTCAATATAGCTTTGTAGATAGTCCATAGTGTCTTGTAGGTCGAGAGTGATACGTTGTTGCAGTTGTGCAATCAAGGCTTGATCTTGTGTATCTAAAGCTTCATTCAGCTGGGCTGCGAGTCTGGATAACTGATAAAAGCCTGCTTGACCTGCTGTACTGATTAGATCATGTAAGTGTTGGCGGACCTCTGCGCTATGGAGTTCTAGCGTCAGAATACTTGTGTAGCGTGTTTGGTAATCAGCAATCAGTCTATGCAGTAAGCTGACAAAACGCACATACCCCATGCTGGCATGTAATTGAGCTAACTGCTCTTCAGGGCGCTGCAGATCAGCTAAATCTGCTGCTGGTGTGCTCTCTACAATGCTCGTTGGCACAGCACAGAGCTGTTGTGCTAGAGCAAGCCATAATTCATGCTCCAAAATAGGTTTGCTGAGGTAAGCGGCAAAGTTGGTATGCTGGAGTTTCTCTTGGTGATGATTTGCATGGGTCGCGCTGACAGCGATAATGGGCAAATTCTTACCTTGCGCTAATTGCTTGATGTGCGTTGCGGCGCTAATACCATCTAGTACAGGCATCATAATATCCATCAACACAGCACTGTAATACCCCTCATTAGCGTTGCTTACCAGTTCGACAGCTTCTTGACCATTGCAGGCCAACTCAACGCGTAAGTTGGCTTGTGTTAACATTTCCTCACCCACTAAACGGTTTAGCTCATTGTCATCGACTAACAAAACCCTTTGCTGATTAAACTGACTGTGTGGCGTGTTCGATTGCGTACTGCTCTTGTTTTCTAGCGCAGGAGCCTGTGTGTCAAGACTGACAGCAGCGGTAAACCAAAAAGTACTGCCATGTCCTTCAGTGCTACGCACCCCTGTTTGTCCACCCATCAGTTCCGTAAGCTTGCGAGAGATCGACAAGCCTAAGCCCGTGCCGCCAAAGCGTCGGGTGATGGAAATATCAGCCTGTTGGAAGGCATTAAAAATATGTTCTAAGTTCTGCGCATCGATACCAATACCATGGTCCTCAACCTCGCAGTACAGTTGTGGTCTGGCAAACGGGGCAGTGATCAAGTGGGCTCGGATTGAGACAGTGCCAGAGTCACTGAACTTAATCGCATTATGCAGATAGTTGAGGAGCACTTGACCGATACGGGTTGGATCACCGCTCAATTGCGACGGTACTGTATTGCATATCTCTACTTTAATTGAGAGGTTTTTATTATGTGCAGCGTCGCTGAGCATCTCTACTGTGTCGGCAATCAGTTGTGTTGGTGTAAAGGTGATATGTTCGAGATGTAGTTGATTGGCTTCAATTTTCGAGAAGTCTAAAATGTCATTAATAATACTGAGTAAGTGCTGCCCAGCTTTACTTATATTATTCATCCGCTGGCGCTGCTCTGGGTGGAGCTCTTGCTTGAGAGATAATTGCGTCAAGCCCAACATAGCATTTAATGGCGTGCGGATTTCATGACTCATGCTAGTCAAGAAAATAGCTTTAGCGCGAGCGGCTTGCTCTGCATTGTTCTTGGCTTCCTCAAGTGCTTGAGCTTGCTGTTTATCTGCGGTGACATCCAATAGCACACCATTAAACAGATCAGCATCTGCAGGTAGAGAGCGACAGGAAGCTAGGATTTTATACCAAAGTGTTTTGCCATTGCGCTCTATACGAATATCGGTGTCGATAGGTTGGCGTGTTTTGCGGCTTTGGATAAAGTTTTTTCTGATAATCCATTGAAAATCTTTTTCTGCAGGAAACATAGCTTCGTTGATTTGGTAGGTGCGTTGCAGTAGCAACTCAATAGGCTGACCTAAAAAATTTTCTGCTTTGTTGCTGAGAAATAAGAACTGACTGCTTTGGTCAGCATTAATACGCAATTGAAACACTGCACCAGGCATGGCATCTGTCAGTGATACCAGTTGCTCGGATAAACGTTGATTTTTCTGATTAGTAATGGCTTCGATCTCTAAGCGATCAGCAAGCTTCATAGTGTTGCGAAAAATATGTAGCGCTTGCGCCATTTTCCCTACTTCATCTTGGCGCTCTTGGTAGTCGATTGGGTCATTGTACTGGTGATCAGTTAGGCGCCCCATGACAGCAGTTAAACGAGTGATGGGACGAGAAATACCGGTGTATGATAAAACGGCTGCTAAAATCATGGCTAGGCTGAGTGTTAAACCTACGGCAACAATGGTGTTGGTGATTGTATTCTGAGTGGTGTCAGTCAGTTGTTTAGCGCTGGAGTGGTAGTCACTTAAAATTGCATCGCGTAGTTCGTCCATACTGCTGCGCAGCTCATTAAAAGCGGGCTCGAGCTTTTGATGAATAATCACTAAAGCGCGGTCACCTCGCCAGCGTACTGCTTGCTCAACCACTTGATCAATCAGGTCAAATACAATGGCTTGTTGCGCAGTGATGTCGGCGAGATCTATTTGCTGCTTGATGGACAGGTCGTTAATTTTTTTCAGTTTACTGACAAACATTCCTTGTTGAATACGCAGGCTTTTTTGGCTGGCGCGCATCTGTTTCTCTTCTTGCTCGGTAAGTACAGAGAAAATAATACGGCTGGCATCACTTAAATTAATTTGAGCATCATCAATCAGCAAGGTGTTTTGGATTTTATAATCAAGTAAAGAACGGTAGTTTTTATCGACACTATACAAGTTGCTCAGTGAGTATAATGTTGATAATAAAGCGAGTGCGCTGAGAGCTGCCACTAATAAAAGAATTTTTTGAGTCAGTTTAAGTTTATTAAACATAGATTATTGCTCGCCCTGAACAGCTGCGCCGGGTTGCTGTGGTCTATAAGTTTCGAGAATGCGCTGGGCAGCACTTTCGGCACTGATCGTATGCTGAATAAAGTCAGTCATAAGGGTGTGCATATCGTTATTGTTCATGGATATCATCACCGCACGGCGCATATTAGCCATGCGTAAGTCATGTATGCTTTTCTTGCCACAGCTATTGAAACCCTCAGTTGATGTATCAACTCGTGCCGGTGAAGCACCGCTGGAGATACTCATGTCTCGCTGGAATTCTTTATCAAGCAGCATGCGGGCAAAGTTTTTTTGCTGTGCAGTATCGTTAGTGGGCGTATCAAAAAAAACCACATGATCGGTATGAAATAAATAAGCACCTTGGGTATCAGGGAAACGTATGCAAAGGTAATCGACATCGGCTGTTGCGCCTAAGTTTTCTAGTTCACTGCCGACCCAGCTACCTTGGATTTGCATGAGCACTTCGCCTTGGAGCATGGCTGCGGTGTTTTCATCCCATGAGTTGTTGACCGTATCTGCAGAAAAATAGTGTGTGAGTTGTTGGGCACGCATTAAAGCATTGATTAATAATTGCTTATCACCTGGAAGTTGCTGCCGATCGATAAACAGGCGACGGTAAAACTCGAGTCCATTACTGCTGATAGCTACCAGTTCAAATAAAATAGTGTATTCCCACCCTACTGTCAGCGAGACTAATCCTGGTATGCCCATCATTTTCGCGCGCTCAAGCACCACCAGTAAATCATTTAAAGTCTCTGGCATAGGTAGATTTAAACGGGTAAAGAGAGCTTTGTTGATCCACAACCAGTTGGTTGAGTGACTATTGATCGGAGCAGAAATCCAGTGGCCCTGAAACTTTGCTGTCTCTTGGATTGCGTCAGGAATAACGTCTTCCCAGCCTTGCTCTTGTGCTACGTCATCTAAATTCAGTAGAGAAAATGTATTGTTGTATGGATGCACTTCACTACTGATTAACATGGCCGCGGTTGGAGGATTGTGCTGTTGTATATGTTTTTTTAAAACGTTTGAGTAATCTGAGTTGTTATAGCTGCGCATGCTTTGATCTTGCACGGTGATGCCTTGTTGTTTTGCATACTGCTTGACTAAAGTGATATTTTTAATTTCGCTGCCTGAAACCCACCAGTGCCAAAAATCGAAAGTGGGCTCATCTGCTGCTATAGCACTATTGAATACACAGTAAAAGCTGAGCAAAAATGCTTTTACGATGAATAGGCCGTTAGTGCGTGTTTTACTCATGATTGTTCGTGAATCCTGCTGCTGGACGTGATAGGTGCAATACCTTGTGAAGTATTGTTAGCTATATTTTGCACAAGATAATCTAGCAGCGTGCGTGTGGCTAAAGTTATGCTCAGGTGCGGCTGAGTAAAGGCAAATAAAGTCTGTTGCTCCCTCATTTGATTGATGTATTTTAAATCGCCTGAACTCAAACCTGTACTACAAGCACACAGAGGTAGGTTTGCAAAGCCAAAGCCGGCTAGGGTTGCATGTAATGCACTCAATTGGCTATCAACCAGTATGCTGTTGGTTCTTGACGTTATAATTTGATTCTCACTGACTTCTATACGGTTGGCATGTTCCGTATTTTTTATGCTGCTACTGATCACGTTAACAAAGCAGAGGCGAGCAATCGGGCGAGCCACAATATTGCTGCTGTTATCAGAAGGTGCCGATAAACTCAGGGCCAGATCT
>JAVETP010000135.1:0-5052 GCA_034006005.1 Pseudomonas sp. | reverse complement strand
TACGATGAGCAAGATATTATTAGTGATATTCTTGATCAGTTTGAAAAATACCTGCACTTCTTGCATACCTCGCCGGGTATCTTGCCGTGGAATATGGCCGAGCATGACGATGACTTGGTGGGTCACGGTGAAATTGGCGATGAAAACGCGCCATCACCTGCACCTGCATCTGCCGTGGAGATCTTAGGTAAGCCGCTGTAAGACGAGGGAGTCTTTAAGTAATCTGTAGGTGTGCAATCATGACTGCACACCTACAGCCAGACGCAATAAAAAAGGCGGCCCTGATTAACAGTGCTGCCTTTTTTGTACCCTTATCTTTACCAGCTAAAAATTTCCCACGATGGAATACGTAATTCTGGCTTATCGGCGCGGATTCAGATGTAAGGCTGCATTTTGCACTACTGGGATAGCGCTGTAACTAAATGGAGCTCGTTTGCCGTAGCAAAGACGTAATATCAATTTTTGCTTACGTCGGCTATAAAGTAATCAATTGAGCCCGCCAGTATCGCGGTCATGATAGTGGGTTTAAGGTGTTTACTGAGACTTAGCTGGTGTTTTATACAAAACGAACTGTTATCTGTCAGATAGAAAATAGTTGAAAAAATAAAAATAAAAAAGGCTACTTATTGAGGTGCTTATGAACTCAAGGAAAAGCTTAGTATTAGTAGATACAGAATCAGAAAATAAAAATATTAAACTACTGCGCTCAAATGATCTTGATGAAACGCGGAATTTAGTGACCTCTGTTTTTTGTGAGCATAAGTTGCTAGTGAGACATAATGCATTATTAGACTACAGTCATGAACACTTTAATATTGGTACGATTAGCTTAAGTAATATGAGCTATGGGGCTTATGTAAATATTAAACCAGGACCGCTTGAGAGCTTCTATTTGATCCAGCTTCCGGTCGAAGGTAATGATTTAACTCGTATAAATGGAGTTGAGCACTTTAGTGATAAATCTAATGGTACTGTCCACTCTCCGCAGGAATCCCTAGAGATGAGCTGGAGCCATAATTGCCGTAAGTTGGTTGTTAAAATAGATAAGGAGGCACTCGAAAGGCATGCTGCTAATATTTTCGGATGCCGTATTCCTGGGCAGTTAAGGTTTTCTGCAGATATGAGTTTGATACAACCTTCTGGAATAGCTTGGAGCGGTGCTATTCAACATTTATATGCAGAAATACAAAGCTCTCCTCAGTTATTTGATTTGCCGCTAATTAGGAGCCAATTGGAGCAAAATATAATGACAACGCTCCTTGCTTGGCATCCGCATAATTTTAGTGATTTACTTAAGGACAATAGTCCGAAAATATTACCGAGGCACTTGAAAAAAGCAACGGAATTTATGCAGGCTTACCCCGATCAAATCATTACTATCGAAACCTTAGTTAATATAACTGGTGTTAATGGACGAACATTATTTTATGGCTTTGCAAAATTTCTTGGATTAAGCCCGATGCGTTATCTGCTTGATGTGCGCTTGCAGCGTGTGCATCAGGATCTGCTGGACCCTAGTCAGCCGAGAAATGTCACCGATGTAGCTACTCGCTGGGGCTTTTATCAGCTTGGACGAATGGCTAACGACTATAAAAAGCGTTACGGCGAGAGCCCAAGGGATACATTAATTCGCGCGCATTAAGAAGATAAGTGCATTTTCAGCACAATTGTTGCAGTGAGTGAATATCAGCAAAGAATCCAGTGCTCCATATTGATTTATGTCAAACAGAAGTTGGCCTTAAATTGATAACGGAGTACGACGTCATGAGAACAATAACAATAATTGGTGCTGGACAAGCTGGATTACAACTCGGAATTGGTCTGTTAAAAAACGGTTATACGGTTAATATCGTTTCGAACCGTACTGCTGAGGACATTGCCAAGGGTCGCGTGCCTTCAAGTCAGTCGATGTATGGTATGGCGATCGACATTGAGCGAGATTTCGGACTGTCATTTTGGGACGATGAGTGCCCAGCGGCGAATGGCTTATATGTGCGTGTTGGTTTTGAGGCTGACGCATTTATGGTTGACTGGAAAGTTAACTGGAAAGATGTGAATTTAACGCCGGTACAAGCTGTTGACCAACGAATAAAAATGCCTCGTTGGATGGCGGAGTTTGAAGCACTGGGTGGCCATTTAATTTACCAAGAAGCGGGTATCGAAGACCTTGAGTTTTATGCTGACTCTAGCGATCTAGTGATTGTCGCCAGTGGTAAAGGGGACATAAATAAACTCTTCCCACGCGACGATGAACGCAGTGAAATCGATAGGCCACAAAGAAAAATTGCCCTCACCTATGTGCATGGCATGCTGCCAGAAGCAGACCATAGCTCAATTAATATCAGTATCCGCCCCGGTATCGGTGAGTATATTAATTTCCCTGGCTTAACGCATTCGGGCCCTTGCGACATTATTAACCTAGAAGGTGTTCCAGGTGGACCAATGGATTGTTGGGATGATGTTAAAACTCCGCAAGAGCATTTACAGCGTGCCGTTGATTTAATCCATGAATTCTTTCCATGGGAAGCGTATCGCTGCAAAAATCTAACCTTAACCGATGATCTCGGTATTCTAGCGGGTAGCGTGACACCCACTGTCCGTAAAGCTATCGGTGTTCTTCCTTCTGGACGCACAGTGCTCGGCATGGCTGATGTGCTGGCTCTAAATGATCCAATGACAGGGCAAGGATCCAATAATGCCAGTAAGTGTGCACATGTTTATTTAGCAGCCATTATTAAGCATCAAGACCGAGCCTTTGATGACGAATGGAAGCACGATACTTCTGAGCAGTTTTGGTCCTATGCAGGATCGGCTGCCAAATTAGTCAACAGCTTTATTTTGCCACCGACTGACAATCTATTGCGTGTGGTGACTGCTGGTAATGATAACCAAGCACTGGTTGAGACCCTGGCGAAGGGTTTTGATGATCCACGAACCTTAGCGCCTTGGTTTTATGATGCAGATAAAACTGAGAAACTTATTAAGAATCTTGCCTTGGCCAAGGCGTCTTAATATGAAAGCTTATCGATCAACTCACCTTGGTAGCCTGGCGTTTTTAGCGCTAGCGGTTGCACCGTTTAACACTGCTTTAGCAACGCAAGGCACGATGCCCCACGGTTATGGTGTGAAGTCTGAAGGAATGGGCGGGGTTGTCCTCGCCTTGCCGCAGGACTCGCTGGTACTGGCATCCAATCCAGCTGGAATTGCTCGATTAGAGAATAGATTGGATATCGGTGCTGCTTTTCTCAAGGTGGATAATGGTACTGAATTCGCTGGAACGACATTTGATGGTTCAAAAAATAAAAACCTCTATGTTATTCCTCAGTTTGGTGTGAATTATAACCTTGATGAAACCAGCAGTGTTGGCCTTGCAGTGGTCGGTAACGGCGTAGGCACGGCTTATGGCAGAGACAGTAATATTGGCGGATTATTAAAGCCTAAATCTGAATTCCAACAAATGGTAGCAACACTGGGTTATGCCAAAAATGTGACGCCTGAGCATAGCTTCGGTATCGGTGTTCTATTAATCAGACAACAGTTAGAGATCAGAGGAACCGGCAGTATCGGCTTGCCGGAAGGCAAAGATGACTCGTATGGCTATGGTTTACGTCTGGGCTACTTAGGCAATATTACCGATGACTTAACGCTCGGTCTGAGTTATGCAACCCGTGGTTATATGTCCAAGCTTAAACGCTTTAAAAATCTGCTGGCCGAGGGTGGGGATTTAGATCTACCGTCTAATTACGGTATTGGTTTAGCCTATAAAAATGGCCCTTGGACGCTTGCGGCTGATGTACAAAGAATATTATGGAGTGATGTTAACGCCTTTGGTAATCGCGGTGTTACTAGGGCTTCGGGTGCCCCTGGCGACAGTAATGGTCCTGGCTTCGGTTGGCGTGACCAGACTGTCTATAAAGTGGGTGTTGCTTACGAGATCAACCGCAAGCTGACTGTACGTGCTGGCTATAACGATGCCAATCAACTCCTGCATAGCCGCGATGGCTTTCTCGGGACCTTGGCCCCAGCAGCGAATCATCGACATATTACTGTCGGTAGTACCTATACATTCGAAAATAATAACGAACTTTCAATAGCCTATGCCCGATCCTTTAAAGATAAGGTTTCTGGTCAAGGTGCTGCGCCTGATGCTTTGAGCTCACCCTATATGGGACAGCATTGGCTCTCACTCAATTACAGCTATCTGTTCTAAAAGGAGACTACAAATGATTGATCAAAAATCTCTTCGTGCTGCATTAGGGCATTTTGCGACCGGCGTAACCATAGTGACAACACGTGATTGTGCTGGTCAACCTGTTGGCATGACAGCCAGTAGCTTTAATACTGTCTCATTGGATCCTCCATTGATTTTATGGAGTATTGGGCGCAACGCTTATAGTTATTCTGCTTTTTCTAAAGCAGAACACTTTGCGGTGCATGTGTTGGGCGATGAACATCAGGAATGGTCGAATCGTTTTGGGCGCAGCTCAGAAGAAAAGTTCAGTGGCTTAGATGTCTGTGAGGGTTTAGGCGCTGTGCCGCTGCTGTCTAATTGCCCTGCTCGCTTTGAGTGCAGTGTTGAGCATCGCTATGATGGTGGTGACCACACCATCATTGTTGGCCGTGTGTTGCGTATGGAGCATGTAAAGGATAATGAAGTGAAGCCGTTATTATTTCATTGTGGTCGTTATGCAGTGCTTGCTAACGCTGAATAAATGATCAGTATCAGCTGTTGTAACTCATGGCATCAGAGTACAGCGGGCCGCTCAGCATAAGCATACAAGGTCGATAAAAAAGGCGCTCAATTGAGCGCCTTTTTCGTTAAGTCATTATCTGTTTATTACGACTGATTCGAGAGTTAAACTCAAGCTCAGCTCCCTTACCAGCTAAAAATTTCCCACGATGGAATGCGCATTTCTGGCTTATCTGCGCGGATAAAGTTGCCTTCGCTGCCGTCAGCACGGACTAAAAAGTAAGGCTTACCTTTTTTAGGGGTTACTTTTACTGCGTATAAAAAGCCGTTTACCCGGTATTCTTCAACGGTTTTGTCACCTT
>JAVETP010000134.1:0-5107 GCA_034006005.1 Pseudomonas sp. | reverse complement strand
CGCCGCAAGCACTGATCACCGTGCCTGCACCAACAATCAAATCCGGCACTTCTTGGCGAATCACCTTCAGTGCTTCGAGTGCTTGCGGCGTGCGCAAAGTCACTTCAATCACATTCAGGCCGCCAGCACAGAGTGCTTGCGCCAGCCCAACTGCGCGCTCCACATCATCAATGACCAACACCGGCAAAACCGGGTAGGCACAGCGTAAGATTTTTTCCATAGTTAGCATCAATCAGTCCTCTATTAGAAAGCTGGCACCCTGATCAGCAGGCCCAACCCAACGACGTTGTGCAGCAAATAACGACACTCCATAACCCAAAGCTGGGTTAGGCGGCACGAGTGTATCGCTGCGTAGGGCTAGCTGTTCGGAAGAAACATGCAGATGAAACAGATCCTGTGCGGCATCAATCTCAATCACATCACCATCCTGCAAGCGGCATAATACGCCGCCTTTTGCTGCTTCTGGGGTGACATGTATCGCGGTTAACACTTTACCTGAAGCGCCCGATAAACGACCGTCAGTGACCAATGCAACTTTCTGCCCATTGGCTTGTAAATTAGCTAAGAGCGGCATCAGTTTATGCAGTTCCGGCATACCATTGGCCGCTGGGCCTTGGAAACGCAAAACTAAGACTAAGTCGCCCGTCAGTGAGCCAGCGTCATACGCGGCTAATACATCAGCTTCAGTATCAAACACCCGTGCTGGCGCTTTAATTGCCCAGAACACTTGATTGACCGCTGAAGTTCTCACGATTGCGCGGCCTAAATTACCAGCCAGCAAATGCAAACCACTGTGCAGCGCAAACGGCTCTGCAGCTACACGTAAAATGCTTGGCTCTGGACTCTCACTCGGTACATCGCGCCACGCTAAGGCACCGTTATCTAAATACGGCTCACGAGCATAAGCTTCCAAGCCTTCGCCAGCCACGGTGCGCACATCGCTATGCATAAAGCCTGCATCCAGCAACTGTCTAAATAGCCACGCTACACCACCAGCAGCATGGAACTGATTGACATCCGACGCACCGCTTGGATACAGCTGCGCCAATAGCGGTACCACTTTCGACAAGCCAGCCATATCTTCCCAAAGCAACTCATAACCCGCAGCACGTGCAATCGCAGGTAAATGTAGAGTGTGATTGGTCGATCCGCCGCTGGCCAATAACGCCACAGCACCATTGACTAAGGCTTTGGCGTCGATCTGCACTGCTAAGGGTAAAAAACGACTGCCATTGCGTGTATTTTCCACCAAGAGGCGCGCAGCTTCATCGGTTAAAGCATTACGCAATTTTGATACCGGCGAAGCAAAAGCACTGCCCGGTACATGCAAGCCCATCGCTTCCATCAGCATCTGGTTGCTATTGGCGGTACCGTAAAAGGTACAAGTACCGGGTTCATGGTACGCGGCTAACTCTGCTTCGAGTAACTCAGCACGCCCAATCAAACCGGCCGCATAACGTTCACGTACCGCAGATTTTTCTGGATTAGACAAACCCGAACTCATGGGTCCTGCGGGGACAAATACCGCAGGCAAATGACCAAAATGCAGCGCACCAATCAATAAGCCCGGCACAATTTTATCGCAAACACCTAAATACAGCCCACCATCAAAGACACCATGGGTGAGGCCAATCGCTGTAGCTTGGGCAATCAGGTCGCGAGAAAACAGCGACAACTGCATCCCCGGCGTACCTTGAGTCACGCCATCACACATGGCTGGCACACCAGAAGCAAACTGCGCACTAGCACCATAGCGATATAAGGCTTCTTTAAGCTGGTCAGGATAATTTTTGAGCGGCGCATGCGCTGACAACATATCGTTGTAGCTGGACACTATCGCCATATGTGCTGCACCACCTTGGCGCATAATCACGCGCTGATCATCCGGCTGTGCTGCCATTACATGCGCTAAGTTCGAGCAGCCATGGGCACTGTGAGTCCCCTGCTCTGCCGCCTGTAATGCGTTTTTTAAATACGCGCTACGGCGCAGCTTAGAACGCTCCTCAATCTGTTGGGTAATACGCTCAACAATGGGATGCAACATAATGACTCCTTCCTTTTCAGCACGCCGGATAGCACAACAAGCAACAGCTTAAGGTGCCCAATAAATATGCACGGGCAGCGGCGCATGCCAGAGTAAATGGTAAATCGGTAAAGCTTGTGTGGTGGGATCATTGGCTAGCACGCGATCAAGCATCTGCCGCTTGCTATCGCCAAACACTAATAAGCCAAGCCAAGCTGTTGCACACAACATCGACATATTCAGTGATAAGCGCACTTTGGGCTCATCCGGCGCTAGCCCCACTAAAGCCGAAGGTGCTGAGCTGAGCTGCAAGGCATCCATTAAATGCGGCATACCTGGAAAGAGCGATGCAATATGCCCATCACCGCCCATCCCTAATAAGGTTGCAGCAAAAGGCGTATGCGATTGCAGAGCCTGCGCCCAAGCCGCACTGGACTGTTCAGCGGTCTTAGCTAAGCGTGGATCGATAACAGTGGTGTGTGGTAGTGCAGTGTGCAACATCTGTGCATTGCTGTGCGCACTGTCGCCAGCCACCCAACGTTCATCCGTTGGACTGATAGAGATATCAGCCCAAGGCAAATTCTGTTGATGAAGAGCAGCAAGTAAATCTGCCGGTGTGTTACCACCGGGCAGTAAGAGACTGACCCCTTGCGGGGCCTGTGAAGCCTGCGTAATGCAGGATGCCAACTGTTGCGTCAGCGCCTCATTACATGCTTGCTGTGTGGCAAACGAATGCAGTTGAGCCTGTGACATTGACACCTCCAAGAGCGATCAATCGAGCAGCAAACTTACTTTTTAAGTAGCGGTGCATGTCCATCATCACTGACCACAAAAGTACCTTCAGGCGTCGGACGACGATTGGCTGGACGCTTTGCAGTTTTCTTGACAACTTTTTTGGCTGCATCTTTTTTCGCTACTTTCTTCTTTTTCGTGCCAGCGGCTTTACCCGATGCTTTTACGCTTTTCGGGCCGTTATAGGCACCTTTCAATTCTTTAATCACGCGACGTTCAAAAGTCTGCTTTAAGTAACGCTCAACGCTGGACATGAGGTTCCAGTCATTGTGACAAATCAGACTGATCGCCAAACCTTCTTCACCGGCACGGCCCGTACGGCCAATACGGTGCAGATACTCGTCACCTGAGCGTGGCATATCAAAGTTAATCACCACATCTAGACCGTCAATATCCAAACCACGTGCCGCCACATCCGTTGCGACCAGAACGCGTGATTTGCCTTGACTGAAACGCTCTAAAGCACGTTTACGGTCTTTTTGATCTTTATCACCATGCAATACATACGCATCAATATCTTGCGCAATTAAACGGCCATATAAGCGGTCAGCCTGTACGCGAGTATTAGTAAAGACAATGGCTTTACGGAACGGCTCATTGCTCAGCAACCAGTGCACCAGGCGTTCTTTATGTGGCACATCGTCAGCAGTGATAATTTGCTGGCGCGTACTTTCATTCATCTCAGCAATTTGGTTAACCATCATGTGCAGTGGATCTTTTAGCACTGAGTTAACCATTTCACGCAAGGCATTACCGCCCGTGGTGGCAGAGAACAACAAGGTCTGTTGACGGTTTGAACACTCATCCACCAAACGCTGCATATCTTCAGCAAAGCCCATATCCAACATACGGTCGGCTTCATCCAATACCAACACTTCAACCTGATCAAGTTTTAAGTGACCGGCATTCAGGTGCTCGATTAAGCGACCGGGTGTAGCAATCAAAATATCAGGGTCTTTACGCAGCAAAGCACCTTGTTCTTTAAAGTCTTCACCGCCAGTAATCACACCTGACTTAATAAAAGTGAATTGTGAAAAGCGCTCTACTTCAGCCAAAGTCTGGCGCGCTAACTCACGCGTGGGTAATAAAATAAGCGAACGAATCGCTACGCGCGGTTTAGCACCGGCAATAAAACGGTTGAGCAACGGCAAAACAAAGGCGGCCGTTTTACCGCTACCAGTACGGGCAATCACACGTAGATCACGACCTTCAAGTGCAGCCGGAATAGCCGCCGTTTGAACAGGCGTTGGCTCGGTGAAATTTAATTCAGCCAGCGCTTTCAATAGACGCTCATGCAGGGCAAGTTCAGAAAACACGGTATACCTCAAAGATCATGGATCATAATAAATAACGCCCCTTGCATATGCTTAAGGCTTACAGATTCGCATTGTACTTCAGTTTAACAAATTACAGCAGAAATCCCCCACCTCTTAGGTGGTGGGATGAATGCGGTACAGGCGATAGTCTACTGGCTTTATAAACCCTTTGCGCCATAGCTAGACACTGGCATTATATACAGCATGAGTAATCAGATATTAAAAGCCTATAAGTTTAGGCTCTATCCAAGCCTTAAATAGCAAGAGTTCTTTGCCAAGTCGTTTGGTTGTGCGCGGTTTATTTGGAATAAGATGCTTAATGATAAAATCGAACATTACGAAAAAACTAAAACGACTCTGAAAAACACCCCTGCTCAATATAAAGGTGAGTTTGAGTGGCTTAAAGAGGTTGATAGTTTAGCGCTGGCCAACGTCCAACTCGACCTGCAAAAAGCCTTTCAGAGTTTCTTCAAGAGCCGCTTTGGGTTTCCTAAATTCAAGAAAAAAGGCATTAATTGCCGTAACGACTTTTTGCACAAGCTCTCATTCAATCTCATCAAAAACCACGATGTGATTGCTATTGAGGACTTGAACGTCAAAGGCATGGTGAAAAATCGTAGATTAGCTAAAGCCATCAGTGATAGCTCATGGTCGAAGTTCATCGCAATGCTGACTTATAAAGCAGGCTGGTACGGCAAGCAGCTCGTCAAAATAGACCGTTGGTTTCCATCTTCTAAAACCTGCTCAGGCTGTGGCCATGTTCTTGCTAAGAGTGAACTCACCTAGCCATGAGACAGTGGCAATGTCCGTGCTGCAAAGTGAGCCATGATCGAGATATCAATGCCAGTGTCAATATCCTGAAAGAAGGATTACGGTGCTTGCAAGCAATTAAAGAACCCTTGGTGCAAGGGAGTTAGCTTAGTCAATTTGCATAACCGCTGTTGCAGAACACCGCATCAAGTCTGTGCATTACCTA
>JAVETP010000027.1:0-32679 GCA_034006005.1 Pseudomonas sp. | reverse complement strand
GTCGCAACGGCGTATCTACCTAATTATCTTGCATGGATGAGGCTTTTTGAAACGGAGGAACTGTCTGAGAAGGCATGGCTAAGTATCGCAATAAATGCAGACCAACAGAGGATGCAAACATAGCCTTGAATACACAGTCTATTGAGGTTGGAGTTTAGAACGTACTTACTTTCACACCAAGGAGTGTTTGTTTTCATGCTCGGTTTTAACTTTAAGCTATGAGAATCAATTGGTTGTGAAATATATAGGCAGGATAGTGTGCATGCCTTTGGTACAAGAGTGGGCATGCTTGAATAGCTATTTCGGAGCTTTTTCTGTTTGATGAAAAAGCTTGTATATACAGAGGCTTATGTTGGATTTTAGTAAGCTGTTGCAATCAGCTAAACGAGCATGCTTACTAATTAAGCTGTTAGATTTTCAAGGAGAAAAATTACAATAATGAGTGATGGAATAACGGGTAAAGCCACATATAAATGCCTCAATTGTGGTGCAAAGCATTACCTGCATAATGATGATTTCTGCTTTGAATCAGAATCCAGCTCTGAAAGAGGTATGGGCGAGGAGATTCACTATTCATCTGAGTTTGATGAAAAGTGTCACAATTGTGATGCCAGCATTGAATTAAAATTCGAAGTCTGGGAGTACCCTTTTGGGATCATTAATATGACAGATGAAGATGCTTCTGGCGCTGAGATAATTGAAAGTGATTTTGGTATATATCACGTAGCACCTCGAGAAGAGCATGAAGAGGTGTCTGAGTTAGTAAAATCATTGATTCTATTTAGGTTTGATGCTTTTGCAGAAGCGTTTGTCGATTTTTGGGTAAAAAGCTATAAAAAATCACCTAAACCGACAGCTATTATATCTTTCATTACAATATTGCTAACAGCTCTTAGTTTGGGAATAACGATTTACTCTTCAGAAAAGGCTAGAACTGAAAGGCTCGACAACCCCCAAAGTTATTTTGAGCAGTTTGAACTGCTCAAAAATACAGAACAAAACTTGAATGATTTATCAGGATTTATAACTAGCAAGAAAAATGAAATCGAGGTAACAAAGAATTTAATTCAAGAGCTAGAAGTAAAGAGATTAGAATTAGAGCCAATCGTTAACTCAAATCAAGAAGTAGTTGATGCTATGTTTTTGCAAAATAGAAAAGAATTTGAAAAAACAGTATGGACTGAAAGGGGAGTAAGTTTCGGCTTTGGAATACTTGCATCCCTTATTGCCTCAGTCATCTGGCATTTTATTGGCAGGTTTAAATCTAACAAGCAAAGGCAGCAGGACGCGTAAACGCGCCGCTGCTTTGGGCGTTAGGCTACTTAGCAAGGCTCGGCCATCTTACTTTGTCAACAACATTCATAGGGATGTGTGCATGGCTTTACAATCTATTGAGATAATTGGTTACCGCGGCTTCAAGAAAAAAGCACATATCGACTTGGCTATTCCTGACGGAAAAACGCCCGGCAGTGGACTTACTGTGTTTACTGGTCCGAATAATGCCGGAAAATCATCTATTCTTGAGTGCATGCGAGCACGTAGCGGGCATCAAACTCCCAGCTTTTCTGCTGGGGTTCGAAACGCATCTGTCGATCGAGTTGATATTACATACGTCTTCGATGGACAGGCAGAGTCAATCAAATCAATTCGCAAAGGCAGTAGTGAAGCGTCTCTGAGCGGCGTTCAATCACAAGCTAAGATCTTTGTCCTACCGTCAAGAAGAGCTTTCAACCCCTATTTCGGTAGGGGTATTAATACGCGCGAACAACATATCCAGAACTTCGGTCTTCCATCTCAGCGAAGTGCCATCCTTAGTGGCTTCGAATCCCGCTTATTTAACATATTACGTGACCAAGACACAGCTCAGACCTTTAACAAGCTAGTGGCAGAAGTACTGGGATTTGAGCCAGAATGGTCTATTGATCAGTCTGAGGAAGGGAATTATTTTCTGAAGTTCTTCTCGTCGAACCATTCGCATTCCAGCGATGGAATGGGCGAGGGTATAGTAAGCATATTTGCGATTATAGATTCATTATATGATTCGAACCCAAGCGATATAGTCGTAATAGATGAGCCTGAGCTATCGTTACATCCTACTCTTCAAAAGCGTCTAGCAGGCCTCTTGCTCCGTCTTTCTCGTGATCGGCAGATAGTTATTTCAACCCACTCACCGTACTTTGTTGACTTAAAAGCAATCCAGGGCGGTGCCAAACTAGTGCGTATTGTCTCTGGCATTGAAGGCACTGAAGCGTATGCGCTGGGTGCTGAATCTGTTTCTGCAATTAATGCGCTGTCTCAAGGTAACTTATATAACCCGCACGTCTTTGGTTTAGATGCACGCGAGCTGTTTTTTCAGGAAGAAGGGGTAATTCTTACTGAGGGGCAAGAAGACGTGCTTCTTTTGCCTCGAATCGCAGAGCAGTTGGAAGAAAAGGTGCCGGGGCATTTTTTTGGTTGGGGGGTCGGAGGTGCAGGAAATATCAGACACCTCTGCCGTATTCTGAACGACCTAGGTTTCAAAAAGGTAGCCGCAGTTCTTGATGGCGACAAACTGCAGGAAGTTGAATATCTGAATGAACAGTTTCCTGATTATTTCGCTTGCGCAATCCCTGCGGAAGACATACGGACGAAAGAGCCGAGGAAGGCAACCGAAGGAGTAGATGGCATTTTGGACCGAAAACTTCAAGTACGGACAGAATACGTAGAAAATACAAGGCGAGTTTTGACATCCATTCGCGGTTATATGGGTGCGCTTTAAGAGGAGTTGGATGCTCAACAAGTGCATGTTGGCGGGCTGTTTTTTAACTGCGTTCCAAATCAGTCGCAAATAAATGGTTGTCGTGGATTACACTGCTAGATCTGGCGTTATTTGTAAAAATGAATTTTTTATTAAACATAGATATGTATATTTAGATGATATGTTGATTTATGTTTTATTTGTATTGGAATGGATAGATGAAAGAATTGAATGTAAATGCGCCCGTTTCAAGTGAGCATATAATTACTTCAATTGAAGTGACAAGTGGCGCACCAATTCCTGCTCTAGACTACCTTAAGGTTTTTAATGCCGATAGCTGGGAAGATCTCACATTAGAACTTGTCTCTCACTGGAAGACTCAGTACTCAAGAGTTATGCGTTGTGGTGCTGGTGGTGATATGGGGCGTGATGTTATCGCTTACAGACATGATGAGCCTGGAAGTTGGGAGAATTATCAGTGTAAGCACTATAGCAAGCGCCTCAGCTTATCATTGGCATTATTAGAAATTGGTAAAATACTTTACTACGTCTATCAGGGCGAATTTACTTTGCCACAACGATATTATTTTGTAGCTCCGCAGGGTTTATCAAACGATCTTTTAAAACATTTAAATGACCCAGCTAGGCTGAAAAATGCTCTCATAGATAAATGGGCTAGCGCTTGCAAAAGTAAAATCACATCAAAAAATAACGACGATATAGCTCTAGACGGTGAATTTTTAAAATTTGTCCAGGTTATCGATTTCTCTATATTTGATCATATTCCACCTATGAAAATTATTGAATTACATTCAAATACAGTTTTCCATGCACAGCGTTTTGGGATCAACGTTAGAAAACGTTCTAGGCTGCCTATTCCTCCTGAAGAATTGACTGATAATGAAATCGTATATACTAAAGAACTATTAAGAGCATTTGCAAACGCGGAACAAAAAGAAAATTTAACTGTAAATGACTTGGAAGAAGGCTCGGATTATAAGTGTGAGTACGAAGGCGCAAGGAGAAATTTCTACGCTGCAGAAAACCTTCAGAAATTCTCAAGGGATTGGTTACCAGATAACAGTTACGCTGAATTAACAGATGAATGCTACGAAGCTGTGAGTGGAACGCTTAGGCAGAAACATGATAATGGTTATGAACGCTATCTGGCAACAAGCTCTCAAGCCGCTGCTATAAATTACACATCACATCCACTTAGTCCTTATATAAAAACGCAAGATAAAAAAGGAATGTGCCATCAACTTGTTAATACGAGTCTATTTAAATGGGTTAGGGAGGAGAGGAGATGACACTAAAGCATTCTAGTTTTAATAGTCCAGTTGAAATTGGTACTAGGATTGCTTTGATACTTACTTCGCTTGATCAGCGTTTTGCTCTAGACGATTTAGTTATCCTTGATTATGCATTGTTGTATTCCAAAGAGTTTGGCGGTCCTGACAACTTGCATCCAGCGCTGCCTAATCATATCGCAGAGATAGCTCATCGCAGAGAAGTTATGCCTAAATCATTGAGCTTTCTTTCAAAGCGTGGATTGATCCAGATGATTGTTGACGAATCGGGGTACTATTATTCAGCTAATGAAAACACTATTGATTTTGTATCGTGCCTACAATCTCCTTATTTTAAAAGATCATGGGTAAGATTGAACTGGGTCTCCGAGAATATAGATAAGGTACTTAGCACTAAAATACTGGAGTTGAAAGGCTTGTCATGATTATAAAAAAAATAGAAGTTAAAGGGCATGGGAAGCAGACAGCTTCAATCGGTTTTAGTAAAGGACTAAATGTTATAGCTGGGGCATCTGATACTGGTAAATCCTATATTACAGAGTGCTTTCAATTTATTTTTGGCGCTAAAGAACCTCCTAAAAATCTTGATCAGGCTGAAGGTTATACGCATCTTGAAGTGACATTTGAAGACAATGATGGTTCTGAGTTTAGGTTGTCTAGAGAACTAAAGTCTAATGCTGATGTTATCTGTACCGAAAAAAAAGATGATGAAGAGCTAACGACTGTTTACAAACCGACACACAAAGGAAGCCCCAATTTATCGGAGTTTTTTTTGAATAAGTTTTCTCTTAATAATATGACTTTAGCCAAGGGCTTAGAGTCAATGAATCACGCATCATTGACATTGAGAGTATTCGAGAAGATTTTGTTAGCTGATGAAGAAAGAATTATTTCTAAAAACTCACCTATTGGAAGTGGTCAAAATACCGAAAAAACCCAAGAACTATCTTTTTTGAAGACGGTATTAACAGGGATTGATGATGCTGAAATCAAGTCAGTTAAAAAGAGCAAGGAATCAAAGGAAAGTATTGCTAGAAAGAAAAATAATTTAGAAGATTTTCTCGAGCGTTTTTTTCCTGCTTCAGATGACCAAGAGCATAATTTAGATTCTCTAGATAAGTTTATTGAGCGTCTTGAGGCTTCGCATTGCAAGGCTGAGTCTGAACTTAACGATTTGCTAGGTTCAAATAAGAAAATTATGCAAGAAAAGGAGGAGCTGAATAAGCGCGCAGGTAATTTATCTCAAGAGGCTTCTGATGATAAAGCCTTGCTAATACGATTTGAAATGCTTGAGAGTAAATATTTATCAGATAGAGAGCGTTTGGAAGCAAATTCTGAAGCAACGAACTATATTAAAAAATATCAGATTTATAGTTGCCCTTTATGTGACAGTGAAATTAATCAAGATTCTGACGAAATTGATCTGGCCATAATTGTTAGTTCAAACGCATCTGAAATAAGAAAAATTGATAACCACTTAATTGATTTGAGAATTACTCAAGAAGGTGTACGAAAAATATTACTTTCAAATGATCTGGAGCTGAAATCTATTATTCAAACTGTAGAAGAAAAAAATAATATTTTATCCTCAAGTATTGGAAGCAAGCTATCTGAAAGTAGAACTATTCTTACTGAACTCGACAGAGCAAGAATTAAGTTCAGAAAAGAGAGGGATCAAGAGCAAAAGCGTAAAGAAATATTTGAAGAGATAGGTAGGCTTCAAACTGATCTGGATAAAATTAAAGACTCTTATCAAATAGCCGAGTTTTCTAAAGAGTTAAAAAGTTTAGTCCAGGAAATATCTAAAATTCTTGTTCGCTGGGGCTTTAAAGGAGCTGGTAACCTCGCTTTTGATATGGAAACGAGAGATATAAAAATTGATGGCAAACCAAGAAGCCACTTTGGCAAAGGATATCGTGCTATATGTTTTTCTTCAGTTTTGCTTGGGTTTATGGAATACCTTTACCCAAAGAGCAGGCACCCTGGCTTTGTCATATTAGACTCGCCGCTAACAACTTATAAAAAACGGGATGAGGCGTTAGAAAGCGATAATGAGGAAGTATTTCTAGCCAATAATTTAATCTATGCTTTTTATAGAGATCTCTGTGATTTTTATAAAGACAAGCAAATCATTGTATTAGAAAACCAAGAGCCTAGTGAAGATCTAATTCCTCTCATGAACTATATCCATTTTTCGGGAAATCCGAATGTAGGGCGTTATGGCTTTTTTCCTATATCAGTGAGCAACTAACAAGGTGCTGCTGTCGGACGAATTCTCAGCTGCGCTTTAAGTTTGCCACAGTGCACGGCGTTAGGGGTCAGTTACGCATCCTGAATTGTTGGTATCTGATTATATAATTAAATTTGGATAAATTTGATGAAAATTGAAGTAGCGTTACTACCTTCATCCTCCACTAAAGAAAGAGGAGATTTGCTAGAGTTATTAGCTGAAAAGCTCTTAAGCGCCCAATCGTATGAAGTAGTTAATGAAATTAGATTTACTGCTGTTGAATTAGACTTGCTATGCAGACATAAAATCAGTGGAAAAGAAATATATGTCGAGTGTAAGGCATATAGAGATAAGAATATTGATGCTAACACGCTAAAGAATTTAGCTGGCACACTTCTGTTTAAAGATTACTCTGAAGCTTGGTTAATAAGCACTGGTAGTTATGGGAAAGAAGCAAAAGGTTTTGTCAAAGAATGGCAACAAAAACCAAGAGATCAGGCAGCTCAGTTAAGCTTTTATGATCCGGAAAAAGTTATCAGTGCGCTAATTAGTTCTGGAGTAATAAAATCACAACCGATAGATAAATCAGTAGAATATCTTGGCAGCGAAAACTTAGTTGGTGATTGGGTTTTGTTAGTTACCAAATATGGTAATTTCTGGGTTGCAGCCACATTATCTGGCGGAATCCCTTCTGGTGTAATCTGTTATTACGCAAATAATAACGAGCTGGTGACCGATAAAGTTCTGTTACAGGCTCTATCAGAGACAGATACAACTCTAAATAAGCTTAATTTTGAATTACCTAAGAGTGCTAAGACAAAAATTATAGAAATTGGTACAGAGAAATTAGTTAATGTAGTCGAAGTGCAAACTGGGGATGAGTGGAGCGATTACAGACCTGCACGCCCCAAAGATTTTGTGGGAAGAACGAAAGATATAAATTACATTTTTGATTTTTTAAAAAGCGCAAAGGAAAAAAGCACTAACACTAGAATTTTTGCCATAACTGGAAACTCAGGCATGGGAAAAAGTTCTTTTATGGCAAAGCTCACTGATAAAGCAGGAAACAAACAGAATAAAAATAAGTTCTTTGTTTTTGCCGTTGACGTGCGTGCGGCAACGGGACCTGAATATATTTATTCTTCTTTACTAAAAGCACTGAAGAAAGCACAAGGAGCTGGTTTCGGAGATTCCGAAATTGATTTGGCGATCTCTGATGTTGCCTCGCCTCTAAACTCAGAGACAATTAAGCTTTATTTAGAGTCTCTTGAGAAACAAGACCAACTAATAACCTTGGTTTTTGATCAGTTTGAAGAGCTCTATTCAAAACCAGAACTATTTGATGTATTTAATAAAGCAAAATCACTCCTTCTAAATGCAGCTGCAATTAAATCGAATTTTTGTCTCGGTTTCGCTTGGAAAAGTGATAGCACTACTCATAGTGAACATCCAGCTTACTTTTTTTGGCATCAGCTTTCAGATTATCGAGTAACAAGGAAATTGATTCCATTCTCTGATGGTGAGTCTGGTGCTGCGATTAGCATATTTGAGAAAGAAATTGGTCAGAAATTGCACAACGATCTAAGGCATAACTTAATAGTTAGTAGTCAAGGTTATCCGTGGTTATTAAAAAAACTATGCATACATATTTATGAAAAAATTAACAATGGCGCTGATCAGGTAGATTTGCTTGAAAATAAACTCGATGTAGCTAGCTTATTTGAAGGAGATTTAGAGGTTCTTACACCTGCTGAAGCGGCTTGTTTGAAGTTTATAGCTCAAAAAGCTCCCGTGGACTGGTTTGAGGTGATTGAAGTGTCAGGGGCTGATACTTTAAAGTCCCTAATAGATAGGCGGCTAGTAATACGAAGTGGTGACAGGCTGAATCTATATTGGGATATTTTTAGGGAGTATGTGTTAACTGGTCAGGTACCTATAATTCCTCTTAGATATTTACCTTCGACTGATTTTTCTTCAATTGAAAAAATTGTGGTGCACCTTAATCATAAAAATAGCCTATCCGTTCAGGAGCTTGTAGATATAACTAAGTTGTCAGAAGGAACGATTCAAAACATTGGAACAGACATGATTATGTTTGGCGTAGCCACAAGAGAAAGCGGTATGTACTTCCTTAGCGAGGACATTTCTATTGGAGATGAAATTAGCATTCTAAGAGTGATAAGGGGGAAGTTTAAAAAGCACGCTCTGACCTTGTCCCTTAAGGAAAGAGCTTCGCACTCAGTAGTATCGCTGAATGTGCTAATTGAAATTGTAAAAAGCCTCTATCCAGCCAATATTTATGCTGATAAAACTTGGCACACTTACACAGTAAGACTTTGTCGATGGCTAGAGCTTTGTGGCTTTGTAGAGCGAAAGAGTAATGGGTGGATATATCGTGATCAGGATGATGTAATAAGTGAAAGAATAAAATCTGAACGAAGAAGGAAAAGTAAAATTTTTACTGCACCCGCATCGCCAGCTTTAGTTTTAGATGCTATGAATTGGTTGGCAGAAAAAAGAGAAGTAGGAAAGGATGACGAAAAACCCAAGGGGTATCGTAACGCAATATTAATCCTTAAGCGATTTGAGCTAGTAGTACTAGAAGGATCTAATTATAAATTAGATTCAGCTAAGGTGAAGAAATATAAGTCATATAGTGAGGCAATCTGGATTAGTGCAAATGCTGAATCAACTTTGCTTGAAGTAGTGAAATTAATTGAAGTGGATGATTCGATAGCTGGTAAAGACGTTGGAGACTTTATTGCATCTGAATATGAGCTGTCTTGGACTGAATCTTCAAGAGAGAGAAATGGTCGCGCTATAAAACAGTGGGCGTCTTGGCTTTATGAGGGAAAAATTAAGTCTGAAATACCACTATGTCCTGGTCGAGTATAAAAAACCTAACAAGTCAAAGCACACGGGCGCAGCATAGCTGCACTTGTGTTTGATGAGTTATCGTAAAGGAAGTTATTAGTAGTCACTATTTTAGTGATTTAAACACCGTAATTTACTGTTTTCTATGATTATTTATCTTGGTTTTCCTGCGTGACGCAGCAGCTTTTGCTTGGCCTTGTAAGCCTTCAAACCTAATATTGCCGACTTGATTAACTAGCAGGCTCAGCCCGTCCAGCATGGGCATCATAAATTGGTTGTAGCTCATACGCTTTTCAGCAATAGCTTCTAATTGAGACTCCCAGTGCGCGGTCATATCCGGTCGTGCCATCATTTCTGGTAATGACAAGATCAAGCTACGGCCCACTGTCGTTGCATGGATTTCTTTGCCCTGTTTTATCAGAAAGCCACGTTTAAAGAGCAACTCAATAATGCCTGCGCGCGTGGCTTCTGTGCCCAAGCCGTCAGTGTCCCTAAGTACTTTTTTGATTTCAGGATCGGCGACATAGCGTGCGA
This sequence comes from Pseudomonas sp., assembly GCA_034006005.1. Lineage (GTDB taxonomy): Bacteria > Pseudomonadota > Gammaproteobacteria > Pseudomonadales > Pseudomonadaceae > Denitrificimonas. The sequence continues at coordinate 22,994 of JAVETP010000027.1, read as the reverse complement.
TGCCGGTCATGGCGGCCAGTAAGCTTGCATCAGTGAAGTGTTTGGGTGGGCTGGTTTGCTTTTCATCCAGACGGCCATCAGTGCAAAGCACGCTTTCGCCTTTGACTACGTTGGGCAGTTGTATTGCAGAGAACTCTGCGTCTTCAGCGTCTGCTTTGCGTTCGGGTAGTAGCTCTTTCCAGCCTTTGTGGACTACTTCTTTTTGCCTACTGATAAATAAGCCGCCAGCAACTTCGCTATCAATTTGCTTCTCTTGGTAGGTAAAGGGCGGGTAAAACTGCATCAGATATTGTCGAGCGACTAACTCATAAATTTTTTGCTCGTCGGCAGCTAAGCGACTGGCATCAATTTCACGACTCGTCGGGATAATCGCGTGGTGAGCACCAACTTTAGCGTCATCCCAAGCTTTAGATTTCATGGATAAGTCAGCGTGCTGCACTGCTTTATCGAGAGCAGGGCTGGTTTTTGCAATGGCCTGAGTAACAGAGCCCTTTTCGCTATAGTGACCTGTAGGTAAGTAGCGGCAGTCTGAGCGTGGGTAGGTAATTAACTTGTGTGTTTCATAGAGCTTCTGGCAAATATCTAAGGTTTTTTGTGCATTGAAATTAAAGCGTTTCGATGCGTCGATTTGCAATGAGGATAAGTTATAGGGCAGAGGTGCCGCTTGTTTCTTCACGCTTTCATTGACGGCAAGCACGTGTCCGGTTTGGTTAGTCACTTTTCGTAATACGGTTTCGGCTAACTTTTTTAATAATACGCGGCCATCTTCATCCATATACGCTTCGCAGGCTGCACTGGGTTTCCATTTGGCTGAGTAGGTTTCATGGTTGCTTGTTTGCAGGTCAATAAAAACCTCATAAAAAGGCTTACTGACAAAACGCTCAATCTCGATATCGCGATGCACTACCAGGCCGAGAATGGGGGTTTGTACCCGACCGACTGATAGTACGCCTTGGTAGCCTGATGCTTGGCCCTGTAAGGTGCATAGACGGGTCATGTTAATTCCATACAACCAGTCAGCACGTGCCCTAGCTAGAGCCGATGTTGCCAGCGGTATAAAGTCGACATTACGACGCATATCATTGAGTGAGCGTTTAATTGCGTCAGGGTTCATATCACTGATCAAACAGCGTTGTGCGGTTTTTATTTGAGTTTTAGAGGCGCCACAGAAATTTATTATTTCATCAATAATTACTTGGCCAGCGCGGTCCGGATCGCCAATGTTGACTAGTACATGAGCTTGTTTGATTAGTTTTTTAACCACGTTAAACTGACTTTTAGTGGCTGGCTTAATCGTGTGCTGCCACTCATTTGGCACGATGGGTAAGTGCTCTTTTTTCCATTTCTTGTAGTCTGGATTGTAAGCTTCAGGTTCGGCCTGCTCAAGCAAATGGCCTATGCACCAAGTCACCACATCGCCATTGGCGACTTTAATAAAACCATCACCTTTCTGGTGAGGCGTCGGTAAAACTGCAGCAACAGCTCTACCCACACTTGGCTTTTCAGCTATGTACAAAATCACTTGGCTTTCCCATTATTAATATCAATAACCTTAAGCTTTAAGGCTTCACTTTCTAATCTTTCAATTTTATCGAGTGCTTCAAATAAAGCGAATTCTAGCTGTGCATTCTTGGATACTACTTGATCGCAAAATTCTTTTATATTGTCGCGCTGCGATCTATAGCGCTCTTTTAGTTCGCGCTCCTTGTCTCTTTGTACCCTCATTCTGTCTGCTGTTATTTTACCTAGAGAGCTATCAGAGATTGAATTATCTATTTTTCTTTCATGAATTATTACTCTTACTTTTTTGACGAAATCACCATAATAATATATTCCGCCAGAGCTTAATCCAGCCTCTTTATTTACTCGGCTTAAGCTCAATCTACCATCATTTGGCGTGCGCTCTGGCTTACCATCGAGTAAGCGTTTAAGTGCTTGCTCTAGTCTGGTTTTTGTAAGCTGACCTCTTTCTGATACAACTTCACCTTCACTCATGCGCTAAATCCTCTTTGCGGAAGACTTTAAATTTTAATTTATGCTCTTTAAGTGTTTTTTCGATGGATCTAATTTCAAAATAAATTTTGGATATGACATTAGGGATATCTATATTGCTATAAATTAGGCTGGTATATTTTTCTATAAGTTTTTCTCTGACAGTAGCTAAAACTAAAGCTTTATCCTTAGTTACAATTTTGTATTGGCAGGTGGTCATATCACAAATTCTATCGCAACTAGGGTTTGTACAATATCCACTGGGATGTTCTACAATTGATAACCTACCTTGTTTTACCTGCTCTCGTATTTCTTCTTTATTTAAATAGATTTGTGTATTTCCTTCTAAACGCAAATTTGTAATTCGCTTTCCTTCTGGACCTGCAAGTGTTTCAGCTTCGTTATAGATATGATAGAAAATATCTGTCATATAGTTTTGGTTTTCAATAGCTATCTCGGCTTGCAATTCAGTATCGAGCATCATATCTAAGTATGATGCAATATTAGCTTGATTAGCATACCAAGACGTCATAGCAATATTCATATGTTTAAACTGATATTTTATATCAAGCAGTGAAGCAAGCTTGTTTTTTACTAGATAGACAGCAAAGGTACGGCGAAAAGAATGCGGGTGCGGCAGAAGTATTTCACCGGTTTTTAACTCTCCATACCTAGAAGGATTTAAAATATTAAACTCTTTAACATCATCTTCTGTGGTTTTATAATTAACAGTTTTTATAAAACTAGAAATGGAGTGCATTATTCCTTGTCTGCCTGAATTAGGATGAAGATGTGTTAGATATGGAAGAGTTATAAATAAGCTTTCAACATTTTTCAAAAAAACATTTCTCTCGTCCTCATGCTTTATTTCATTTGCTCGTTCTCGCCACTCCTTGCGAGCAAAATCAAATGAAACCCACAGAAGCTCTATTGCCTTCCTCACAGCAGGGATGGTTACCCATGATGTTTTTCTCGCAACGCCACCTACATTTGGCTTGGTGTGCTCACCGTTTATAGTGGGGATCGTCATGCCTGCATAGTGCTTTTCTTCGTAGGAATCCATATTGAGTGATTTTATTTCACCGTCTCTGCACCCTGTAAATGCCGCTATAACTATATAACAAGCTCCCCTTAACTGTGACAGCCATGCACCTCTGTAATCAACAGAAATGCTAGTATTTTCAGGCAAAGAGAGGGTGTTTATAAGGGCGTATTTTCTAATAGTAAAGGCGGCTTTATATTTTTTAGAGAGTTTTTCATATTCTGTTGTGTACTCTTTATGGGCTTGGGAAATTATATGTCGGTTTGGGTAATGTTTATCTACAAACCTTAAGGCTTCACCGTAATACGTATTAGCTATTTTTTCTGGTAAACATAGTGTTTGGGTTGAAATGCCACTGTCACCATTAATGGATAACTTTTTTGCTAGTTCTTCTGCCATACCAATATCACGGGTTATAATTTTTTCACGATAAAGATGAGATATGAAAATTAAATTATTTTTCCATGTTGTAAGTTTTAGACTTTTATTTTTTGCTACATTTAAAAATTTTCTATAGTTTGAGTCATCATCGATGAATGAGTATGAGTCTCCACCACAACATCTAATGCATTTCTCAAAAACAACAGATCCTTCAATTATATTCTTTAAACTTCCAGTGGTGATCTGCAAGTAACTGTTTATAATTAATTTATGAACGACCTCTTTTGTTTGCTCTTTAAAATACCCAGATAATCTAGTAAAACTAATTGTCATCTTTAAAGACCATAGGTTCCACTCATCTGAAGAGTAATAACTGTAAGGGTTTCCTTCTGAATCATAAGAAATAACTATATCTTTATTAGATAATTCTTTATTGTTAATATGTTTTGTATGATTCATTAGTATGCACCTAAAAGAAGATCTAGATCTTTACTGTCTTCCCAAAGAGGGTGGGTGTTATTCAAATACTTCTCATAAGCTTCATTGTATATTTCCGCATGATCATTTTTTATTTTTATTAGTATTGCTTGAAGTGTAGTGTTTACTCTATCCAACACCTTGGATGGTGTTGAATTAAGTGATGGTCTAGTTGCAGCCTCAAGGATAACGTCATTGAATGATAGTAATAACCAGATATCCTGTACTTCGGCAACAACTGCATGGAATTTGCAACCAAAGCAATCTAGGAATTTATAACATGCAACCTCATCATCTTTTACTGCAAGACGCTCTTTGATTAATAGGTTTTTTATTTTTTTAGACTGCTCTCCATTTTTATCTCCACATCGTAAGCCATTTAATAGCTTTTTCTCTTTCCCGTTTAAATATTTTTCTCTGATGGGATCTTTGAAAATGTAAGAGCTATCTAGTATTGCTTGGCTTAACGACTCACCCATAGCTGCTTTTTCACGCACATATAAAGCTGAGGCTAGAGAGAACTCGGTTGTTACAGGATCGCCATCAGAGTAATATTTGGAAGCTGTTTCAACAGTGTTATTTAGCCCCTGAGAAACTATAAAAATACTCTCTGTCGCTCGCATTATAAGAGATGCTTTTGTCTTTCGGAACCTGCTACTTGTTAATGAAGGAAGGCTGAAGTCCAAAAAAACATCATTTATCTTGTTTGCAGATGTTGTAGTCATTTTAAAGCATTTATTGTTTAACACATTTGGAAATAGAAAACCTTCATCATTATTGTTGTTTATCTTTTTGCTAATTGATATCCAGCTTTCTAAAAAAAGCTTGGCTTTTTTACTGAACCCTACATCTGTAAAGTTTGTTTTTCCGCTTTGCCTACCTTTTATACTTTTTATTTTATATATGTGTCTATTAACGTTCTTGAATGGCTCTTTTTCTATGGCTGATATTTTTATGTCTAAAAGTGAACTTGAGTTTATTCCTGTATAAAAGCAAGTTATAAAATATGCCACTCTGGACAAGTCTGCTTTCCATAGGCTGCTATTGTTTTTGTAGGTTGTGGTTCTTCTGTTTTTTCTTTTTTGTTCAAAGTTTAATTTATCAACACCGATTATTTTACTTTCTGGGTATAGTGGAAATATATTAGGTATTGTTCCGTCAATGAGGTGCTTTGAATAATTTCTATATATTATTTGTAAAATTTTTGCTATTTCAATAAGTTCTGTGTCGGTGTATGGTTTAGTGTGTTCAATGTCATTTGGAAATTCTATAAATAGTTCGTCGCATTTTTTGAATAAATCAGCGTCTATTTCTTTTAATACTTTTTTTAACATGCTTTGGCGCGTAGATAGTGTTTTACCTTTTTTTCCATCCCTATATTCTTGAGCTAGAATTTTAATATATGTTTTTATAGAGTTAAAGCTAAATATATCTACTATATTTTTGCTATCCATTATTTTGAAGTAATGGACAAGCGTGTCGAATATATTTATTTTTGATCTAACAGCAGCATCCATTGCTGAAATTTCCAGGTAAATCTTGTTTACTAGTTGTCTTCTGTTTGCATCTACAGGTCTCCCTTGTTTTTTAGGAGCCACTTTTCTTTTGCCTTCTATAGGCAGAATAGGGCATCCAAAAAAGTAGAGTCGATTAAAGTCAGCAGTTTTGTCTTCATAAGATATATATTTATTTTTAAGGTTTATGTGAGTTATTTCTGCACCTCGTTCGGCAGAGATAAGTTTCCTTTTTTCACTTTTAATAAAAGACATTTACTTACCTTTACTGAGCAATATATTAATTGCTGACTCATGTACCTCGTTGGCATTTATTCTTTCTTCGCAAAATTTTAAATAGCCTAGCAGTGTTTTTCTGTTTTTATGCCCCATTACAGACTGTAAATAATCAAGGGCATTTCCTTCTTTTATACCGCTATTGAGTAGTTCTTTTAATCTTTCAACAGCATAAGTAGACCTTAGGTTATGAAATTTATGATCAAAGCTATGCATATCATTTCTAATTGCACTTCGAATTTCACCCCATCTCGCATTAAGTGTTGAAGCTGAATACTTGTATCCGTTTTGATTTATTAATAATGGAGGGTTATCTTTGTCATCAGGGTTTAGTGTGATATATAATTTTTTACGATTGATATATCTACTGGAGTTTACATACTCATGCAATCGTTGCATTAGATCTGTAGGGATTTCTGCTTTTCTTGTGCTACTGTTTTTTGTCTCCACTCCTAGTCTAGGGTCAAGATTTAAACCTTCATTGTGAATAAGATATTTTTTCTTCAGCTGTTCAGGGTTGGGTTTAAAAATCGACTTCGCGCGAAGAGTTATTATTTCATTTCTTCTAAGCCCTGAGAATCTACTTAACTCAATAGCTATTTGGAATTCTTTAGATATTGCTATGTTATTTTCTCTACTTCCTGTTTTTAAAGTTATTTTTTGTAGATGTTTATAGTTTTTTTCTAAGGCTATCCATTCTTCTTTGTTTAATGGAATTAGTTTTCTAGAAAGACCGTAGTGGCTAGTATCGTTTGGTAAGCTTAATCTTAAGTCTGTTGTGTCTACATAAAAATATGAATTACGCATATATGTATGCGAATTCTCAGACTCTATTTTAACTATTTCATATTTAAAAGGAGGGTTTTTAAATAAGTAATCTCTACCTAGGTAAAATTTATAAAAGTTAATGACTACGCGCATATAGTTATTAGCTGTAGAACGGGCAAGAGAGCCTGATTTATATGAGTCTCGTAGGTGTTTTCTAAATTTATATGTAGGTCTTAATCGAATAGAAACAGGCATCTCATCCCATTCCATTTCAATTTCACTTAAGAATGTAAAATAATGTAGTAGCCCTTGAGCTTGAGTATTAACTGCTTTTTTTCTTAAGTTTGCTTTTAAGTGAATAAGCCAAGAGTTAACAACTTTAATACTTTGACCATTTCTTTCAAATAAGAGAGGTAGCTTTCCTAGAGATTGCCCAGCACCTTGAAAGGATATTGATAACTCTCCGGTATTGGCATCAATATTTTTTATTGCTTGCTGGTCTATAACAAAATCAGGGACTTCCCAAAGCACTATGCTCATATGGCAACCTATACTGTATATTTCATAGTTTCACAGATTATTAGCGTAACAATCAATTTTCACAATGAAATCGTAACAGTACACGGTCTGGGTCACCCATATTTACCAGCATATCGGCTTGTTTCACTAGCTTTTTGACCACATTAAACTGCTTTTTTGTAGCGAGTTTAACTGTATGCAGCCATTCAAAGGGGACAATGGGTAAGTGTTCTTTGCGCCACTTTTTGTACTCTGGGTTGTACGCTTCAGGTTCGGCCTGCTCAAGTAAATGGCCGATGCACCAAGTCACCACATCACCATTGGCAACTTTAATAAAGCCATCACCTCTTTGATGTGGCGTAGGTAAAACTGCAGCAACAGCTCTGCCGACACTGGGCTTTTCAGCGATATACACGATCACTTGATTTTCCTGCTATGAATGTCAATAACCTTAATGTTTAAAGCTTTACTGTCTGATGATTCAATTTTAGCCAGCACTTCAAGCAAAGCAAATGTTTAACGGTGCATGCTTAGAAATAAGCATAGCACTGGATGCTGGATAAAAAAACAGTGCCTATAGTTTTTAGGTGTCTATTGCTCTGTGAATAAGCTGGATTGCTGAGTCTAAGTCAATTGAGCAGGGCTGCTGTGGTGTTTCTTCTAGTGCGATAGAAGGGGATACGCTTTATTTAAAGCTCAGTCGCTTATCTTTAAATCTAAAGGATAATAGTATCGATTATTATTTGCAATAAAGGTCTGTTACTTCTAGAATCCACGCTTCTCATAAATATCCCCTCAAAAAAGATGCACACCAAGGCTATGTTGACTCACTTTTATAACGGATTAAGTAGCAAACACTTTGATCTTATTAATCGCGGAATTTTCGCGGTGTTTGGAGGCTTGCTGCTGACGGCATTGATCACTGTTAATTTAAGTGTGCTATTGCCATTTGAGCGAGCTGAAGCGGTTATGAGCGCTGTGCTTTTCTCTTTCTTTATTTATGCTGCCATCGCTATATGGGCGTTTTATTGCGTATCCATTTGGCGTGCCTGGCTGCTTTTATTGGTAGCCAGTGCACTGACAGGTCTGGGCGCTGGGTTGTTATAGGTTATCTATGAAAACTCTCTCTTTTCGCCAGGCGAACTCTTGGCTGCACACTTGGTCTGGGTTGCTTGTAGGTTGGCTTTTATATGCTATTTTTCTAACCGGTACGCTGAGCTTTTTTAATAATGAAATCAGTGTGTGGATGAAGCCTGAGCAACACAGTTTTGTTGCAGATCAGCACAGTGCTGAGCAAGCCCTAACTGTCTTAAATAAACTTGCGCCCGATGCTCAACGTTGGTCAGTGAGGCTGCCATCAGTGCGTGATAACGCCACGCAGATCTCTTATTTAGCCAGCGGTGAAAAAGATGAGCGCGGGGCCGGTACGTCTCTGTTGGTGAATCCGCAAACGGGTGAAGTGGTTGAGCCTCGTGATACACGCGGCGGCAGTTTCTTTTATAGGTTCCACTTTCAGCTGTATGGCATTCCTGTGTTAACCGCACGCTGGTTAGTGGCATTGGCCACCATGTTTATGTTTGTTGCCATTATCAGTGGCGTGATTACCCATAAGAAAATTTTTAAAGACTTCTTCACCTTTCGGCCAGCCAAAGGTCAGCGCTCATGGCTTGATGCACATAATGCAACAGCGGTGTTGGCGCTACCGTTTCATTTTATGATCACTTATAGCGGTCTGTTGCTATTGATGTTTGTGTTTATGCCCTATGGCATGAATAAAGCTTACGATGGCGATCGGCGTCAGTTTTTAAATGAAAGCGAAGTGTTTCAAAATCGTATGGCTGCAAGACCCAGCCTGAGTAGCGCTGATCTTCAACAAAAAATGATGCTGCCTTTTGCACAGTTGATTGCAGATGCTAACAGCCAGTTACAACGCCCAATCGGTTCGATTTTAATCCAGCAGCCCAACACTGAAGCAGCACATATTGAAATTCGTGAAAGTGGTGCTAATACCATTGTGAATCGCGGGCGTGGTGCGCGTCTGGTTTATAACGCTCAAGGTCAATTGCTTGAGAAAGATGATGCGCAGCCGCTAGCAGTGTCTAGCGCCATTTATAATGTGTTCACTAGTTTGCATTTGATTCGCTTTGCCGATGTACCGCTGCGCTGGTTGTTTTTTATAAGTGGCTGGCTCGGTACTGCGATGGTGGCAACAGGGCTGGTGATGTGGGTCAACAAGCGTCAAACCCAAAGCAAAAAGCTGAAGACATTGCCCAAAAACATACGTGCAGTACACATTTTAAATGTCGGGACGATCACGGGTTTAGCCATCGCTTGCTTAGGCTTTTTCTGGGCGAATCGCCTACTGCCCGTTGAGCTGACGCAGCGTGCTACCTGGGAAATTAATGTGTTCTTGTTGTGCTGGTTAGCCTGTTTTATACATCCGCTTTTTCGGAGTCATAAACAAGCCTGGCTGGAGCAATTGCTGTTGCTTGCAGTGTTATGCGTCGCGCTGGTGTTCTACAACCTAGTGTTTAGTACGTATCACCTGCTCAACGGCATTGGCACTGGGCAATGGATTGTGTTTTCTTTTGATTGCACCCTGTTAGCCTTTGCGCTTTTAAGTTACTGGGCTTTCTTAAAGGTTAAAAATTACGCCCCAGTAGTGCGCAAGTCAGCGCTAAAAAATAAAAAAGAGTTAGCCGTATGATGCTATTCAGTGCGTGCTTATGCTTTTTAGGGTTAGTACTGATTGCCTTAAGTATGCCCAAGCACTATCAACAAATACGAGCACGTAAGGGCCAGTTTTCGCAGTTAAGCTTATGGGTAGGATATGCGCTATTACTCGCTTCTGTCTATGCCTGCACAGCGTCTATGGGTATCAGTATTGGCTTGAGTGTATGGCTGGCTTTATTAACTTTTGCAGCATTTGTTTTAATGTTTTTACTGAGCTATAAAAGTCGAGTGGTCATTCCATTCAGCATGATATGCCTGGTATTGAGTGGTGTTATGTTGGTTCAGAACGCCTGATGTCTTCTGGAGTAGGGGAGTCGATAACATTCGGCTTGCTGTTGTCATAGTTAAGCTTTGATTGAACAAACACCGGCTCAAGCGTGCTGCACACAATACATAATGTGTGCAGCACGCATATACGATCCTATATGCGCGCTTGAGTTGTGTTAGGCGACTGATCAGCCGATGTCTTTGTCATCCGCAGTGTTTTCTTGCAACGCCTGTAACTTGGTTTGCAGGAAGTCATCGTAGCCTTTTTGCACTAACTCAAAGGTTTTACCAATCTCGGTAGCGATAGGGCTGCCTTCGCCCATGACGCCCAAGCCTTTAAGAATATTGCTGGCTTCGTTGTAGCCTTTTTCAAAGCCGCCACGAATAATATCGACAAAATCACGCGCGACATCTTCTGGAGCTTTATTTGGATGCTGGCTTGCGTAAGAATCAAAAAACGCAGTTGATAGCGAGAGGATACGGTCAGCTGTACCTTCTGGGCTGTTGTCTTGCTGCATCGCTGCCTGCAAAGCGTTGGGACCAAATTCAGGTGCTAACTGCTCGTTGATATTGTCGATGGCGGTGCGGTAAAGCAGGGTCATTGAGTTATTACTAGCACTGATCGAAACATCCAAAGATGCTTTCAAGATTTGTTCATTCAACTGAGCTTTCTGCCCTTGTGGGCTGGCTGCTGCGGTTTTCTGTGATTCATCCAACGCAGAACCTTGAGCGGTTGGCTGAGAGGTCACCTTGGCTGCAGCGCTGGCAGTGTCGGGCTGAGGTGTGCGTGAAAGTGGTGAGATCATGCTGTGACTCCTTCAGTAAACCCAGTCATAAAGGTATGGCGTCTAAACTCTATTTCGGCTGGCGAGAGATAAACTGAAGGCCTGTAAGCGCTTAGTAAGTATTTTATACCCTCTGGAAGTACGGGGCCTTTCGCATAAAATTGATAAAGCTTAGGATTTAAAGCAGTGAAACGTCTGAGAGTTCTTAAAGCTTAATATTTAAATAGCTAAGACGTGGCCTGCTGCTGCTTTTAGAGCGTGCAGCTTGCCTAAAGTAAAAAGGGTAAGGAATGATTGGTCTGTATAAGTGAATGCAGAGACGCTAATGAAGTAAGTGCTGGGCTTTAGTTGTACTAGAAAAGGTGTTTAACCCCCGCCGTGCTTAGCTGGAGTGATTGGGTTATGCTTGGTGCTTGCTAGGTTTTGAGCTGCTTGCTCTGTTATAATTGGGTTTGGCTTATATAGCGTATTGCTTTAAGTGAATTTTTCAGCCTGAATTTTAGATGTGATTTTATATATAAGTGGGTTGTTTTATTACGCCTGCTCAGTCAATGATTATGTAGTATTTGGAGTGCTTTAAAGTGGAGCAAAGTTCAATTGGTATAGTTAGTAAAGCAAGTGGTATCGCACAAGCAGCTGATTGGGGCATGCCGGTGCTGTTGCAGGAAACAAGCTTAGTGAAGCTACCGGTGTCTTTGGATATGGTGCAAGCTTACAAGCAGCAGGGTGAAGACCTTATTGTTCGCTTGAACAACGGTGAACAAGTTCATATTAAAGGGTTCTTTACAGAGTTCGAAGATGAAGAACGCAGTGAGCTAGTCTTGGAAAATGAAGATGGCAGCACATGGCTGGGTACTTTTGATCCTACTAGTTCAGAGTTTATGTTTTCTGAAATCAGCTCTGCTGAAATTGCAGCGGCGGAAGATGCTATCAGCGCAGGTGCGATAGCAACAGGTAGCTCCATTGCTGCAGAGGACTGGGTCGTTGCGGCGCTAGCGTTTTTAGCTGTAGCTGGCATCGTCAGCGCTACATCAAGCTCTAGTTCTAGCTCGCGAAAAAATGCTCCGCCTGCGCCAACCGAACCCGATACTACAGCGCCTAACACGCCTGTGATTGAAGATATCATCAATAATTTTGATGAAGACGGCAATCTGACCGACACCACCACCCGTGGTGAGGCTGAAGCAGGCAGTACCGTTGAAATTACTGATCCAACAACCGGTAAAGTGGTCGGTAGCGGCACCGCCGATGAAGACGGTCAGTTTGAGGTTGTTGTAGAGGGTGGTTTAAAAGACGGTCAAGACTATGATGTGAGCGCAAAAGACCCTGCAGGCAATACGTCTGACAGCACCACTATTACTGGTGATACCACTGCGCCTGATGCGCCGGTGATTGAAGATATCACCAATAATTTTGATGAAAATGGTGAGATCACCGACACCACCATCCGTGGTGAAGCCGAAGCAGGCAGTACGGTTGAGATTACTGATCCAACAACCGGTGAAGTGGTTGGTAGTGGTACCTCCGATGAAGACGGTCAGTTTGAGATTGTTGTGGGCGGCGGTTTAGGCGATGGTCAAGACTACGATGTGACCGCAAAAGACCTTGCAGGCAATACGTCTGACAGTACCACTATTACTGGTGACACCACTGCGCCTGATGCGCCGGTGATTGAAGATATCACCAATAATTTTGATGACGACGGTAACCTGGCTGACACCACAGTCCGCGGTGAGGCCGAAGCAGGCAGCATCGTTGAGATTACTGATCCAGTAACCGGTGATGTGATCGGTAGCGGCACCGCCGATGAAGACGGACAGTTTGAGATTGTTGTAGGTGGTGGTTTAGACGATGGTCAAGACTACGATGTGACCGCAAAAGATCCTGCGGGCAACGTGTCAGAGAGCACCACCATTACAGGTGACTCAGATGACTCAGGTGAACCAGGTGAACCAGGAGAGCCAGGAGAGCCAGGAGAGCCAGGAGAGCCAGGAGAGCCGAGTGAGCCAAGTGAGCCAAGTGATACGACCGCTCCTAACGCGCCTGTGATTAAAGGCATCACCAATAATTTTGATGAGGATGGTGAGGTTACTGATACTACAGTCCGCGGTGAAGCCGAAGCAGGCAGCACCGTTGAGATTACTGATCCAACTACCGGTGAAGTGGTCGGTAGCGCCACAGCCGATGAAGACGGTCAGTTTGAGGTTGTTGTAGAAGGTGGTTTGAAAGACGGCCAAGACTACGATGTGACCGCAAAAGATCCATCGGGCAATACGTCTGACAGCACCACCATTACTGGCGACACCACTGCGCCTGATGCGCCGGTGATAGAAGACATCACCAATAATTTTGATGACGACGGTAACCTGACCGACACCACTATCCGCGGTGAAGCCGAGCCGGGCAGTACCGTTGAGATTACTGATCCGACTACCGGTGAAGTGGTTGGTAGCCGCACCGCCGATGAAGACGGTCAGTTTGAGATTGTTGTAGAAGGTGGATTAAAAGACGGCCAAGACTACGATGTGACCGCAAAAGATCCATCGGGCAATACGTCAGACAGCACCACTATTACTGGTGACACCACTGCGCCTGATGCACCTGCAGTGGAGTTGGCCGAAGACACGGGCCTCAGCGATAGCGATGGCATAACCAGCAATGGGCAAGTGAATGTCACCTTAGAGGCAGACGCTAGTTGGGAATACTCCATTAATGGTGGAACAGACTGGATTGCAGGCTCAGGCGACTCCTTTACTTTGCAAGAAGGCACTTACCCAGCAGAGGGTATTCAAGTGCGTCAAGCCGATGCTTTTGGTAATACCAGCGAAGTCACGCAACTTGGCGAGATCACTATCGATACTCAGCCACCTAGCATTGATGATCTAGAAAGCTACAACGTTGATACCAATAGCCCTGCTAATGGCGAAGCCAACAAAACCGTGGTGACTTTTAAAGGTGAACCCGGTGCGACCTATCAGGTCACCATTGGCGATACCACTAAAGTCAGTACGGCAGATAAAGAGGGTAACCATAAGGTCACTTTCTTACCACCTGCGTCAATGGGTGCTGAGGTCACTATTACAGGCACTGATGTTGCTGGTAACAGTGACAACTTCACTGGTGATGTATCCGATGAGCTGCGCTTTGATGACACCAGTGCACCGGATGACAGCAGTACGAGCGTGATTGTCGATCCTATTACTGCAGATAACGTGCTCAATAAAGTAGAATCAGAAACTGAAGTGGCTGTCAGCGGCACTGTGGAGGGTGAGTTTACCGCGGGTGATACCATCACTGTTACAGTGGGCGGTAATGTCATTGGTACGGGTAAGGTGGATGCTGATGGTCGCTTTAGCGCTAACGTGCAAGGCTCTGATTTAGTTGCTGCTGAGCAGGTTAATGTAACCGTAGAGGCAAGCAGCGCTGCAGGCATCAAAGGTAAAGTCACCTCTGAACACTCTTACACCGTAGATATTGATGCGCCAGAAGTGACTCAAGTGGCCACCATTACGTTGGATAAAAGTCCAGCCGATGGCACAGCAGATATCACCATTGTGTCTTTTAGGGGAGATGATGCTGATGCTACTTATACAGTGGTGATCGGTAAGACAACTGTAACCGCCACAGGCCCAGATGAAGATGGTTTTTATGTGGCAGAGTTTGCACCGCAGGCTGCTGACCAAGAGGTAGTGATTACTGCGGTGGATAAAGCAGGTAACAGCGCAATCACAACAGATACTACACCCACAGAGATCACCTCAGGTGATACTGAAGTCCCTGAACAGCCCGATATTATTAGCATCGCTAACATCTTTGATGGTGACGGTGAGCTTGCAGGAACTGTTATTAACGGTAAAACTGATGGCGGCGCTTTAGTGCAGTTATACGATGCTGAAGGCAAGTTAATCAGTGAAGTCAAAGCTGATATCGACGGTGCTTTTAAGTTTACGACCGTTCCAGCGCTAACCCATGAAGAGGAATATACTGTTTCTGCTAAATATGAGTTAGGCAACTCATCGCCAGCAGTGACTGTCGTGGGTGATACTGAAGCACCGAATATTGACACTATTGAGATAAAACAGCTGGATACTTCTGATCCTGCTGACGGCGAAGCTAATCAGACTTTGCTAACTTTTAATACTGATGAGCCGGATGCCAAATTTGAGTTTAGCTACTTAGATCAGGCTGGAGAGATCAAGGCATACGCGGGAGATGTCAAGACTTCTGTGCAAGGCAACACCGTCAGCGTGACCTTCGCGCCAGCGTTGGACGCAGACGACAAGATCATCATTACCGGCATTGACAGCTATGGTAATACAGGCAGCATCACGACCGATGCAGTTCCTGTAGAGGTTATTGCAGTGGGTGATGACACAGCACCAGAGTTGACCGATGTGAGCTTAGAAGAGGCCACAGGTACAGACGGTGAGTTAACCGGCCATAACTTTAGCTTCACAACCAATGATCCAACCGCGACCTATAGCGTCACCATCAATGGTGTAAAACACACAGGCGAGCCGGTGATTGCAGGTGGGGAATATACTTACAGCTTTGAACCGCCACTGAAAGCCGGTGATAAGGTTAAGGTTGAGGCCACCGACCCAGCAGGCAACGCCTCCAGCGCTGACGCCACTGCAGAGATATTCTTGAATATCACAGGCGTTGAGCAATGGGATACGGATAGCCCTGCTGACGGCAAGGCGAATGAGACCATAGTGAAGTTTGTGGCGAACAACAAAGAACCAGGCACCTTTAGTGCCACGGATGCTGATGGCAAAAAAATCGATGTCACTGTAACGCGCTTGAATAAGGCAGTGGGTGAAGACGATACTGCTGCGCCATGGGAATACACAGTGACCTTTAAGCCCGCATTAGCAGACGGCGAAAAAGTGTTCATTGTTGGGCAGGTAGATGGCTTAGGTGAAGTGATTAAAGAAGCCACTGCTCCAAATAGCATTACCAACTTTGAAGATGCTGTGGCCCCAGATGCACCAATTGTTGATGGCTTTACTAATAACAAAGATGACAATAGCACTACAGTGACAGGTGAAGCCGAGGCCGGCAGCACCGTTGAGATCATCGATCCAGACACTAATACTGTAGTCGGCAGCGGTATCGCTGGCGAAGATGGCAGGTTTAAAGTTGTTGTGGGCGGCGGTTTAGAAGACGGCAAAGACTATGATGTTACCGCAACGGATAAGGCGGACAACACATCTGCTCCTGCTACTATAACTGGCGACACTACTCCGCCTGCTAAGCTAGCAGACGACGCTATCAAAATCGGCAGCGATGGTGACGCGTGGATTAACGCTGATGAAATCACTGATGGCCAAGTCTCAGTCGTGATTGATCTACCTAAAGATGCTGAGGGTGACGTATTAACTGAAGCTGGCGACATTTTGGTAGTCAATGGTGTTGAGCATGTCATCACTGCAGATGATTTGCTTGCTGGCACAGTAGACTTTGAGTTTTCTGCACCTAAAGAAGGTGTAAAGCTAGAAGTAGATGCCTTTATTAAAGATAAGCATAACAACGCATCAGAAACAGAAACTGTAAGCGCTACAGTCGATACTGAAGCGCCCGCTAAGCCAGTAATTGATTCAGTTACTGAGGGGGAAGGCGGCGAAGTTAAAGGCCATACCGAGCCAGGCGCTACCATTACTGATACCAATGGCAACCCGCTTAAAGATGCTGGTGGCGATGATATTGTTGCTGATGCAAGCGGTAACTTCACCATTCCAGCTGGCAATGTTCCTGACAATGGCAGTATTAAAGCCACAGATGCAGCAGGTAACCAAAGTGAGCCAGTTAACGTCTTTAAACTGCCTGGTATTGAGAGCGGTTTTGATAACGTTGCTTCAGTTGATGAAGATGGCAATGTTACAGAGTACGTTAACGATGCAGATCATGATAAGTTTGCCAACAACGGCTTCACCAATGATGCCACACCATACTTTGAGATCCCTGCAGGTGTAGCAGGGTTAAACGACAATGTGCTGATTATTACTGATCAAGAGGGTAATAGCACAGTAGTCGCAGCAACTAAGTTTGAGCGTGACGGCAAGGTGTACCTAGAAATCACCGATAAGCTTGATGATGGTAAGTATCAAGTGCAATACACCACCGATGTGGACGCTAAACCCGCTGTAGATGGTGGTGCAGAGCAAGTGTTGCCTTCACAAGATAATGAACTCTCTGAAAGCCTAACCTTCACCGTTGATACTCAGTCGCCAGACAAGCCTGTCATCGATGATGTGCAAAACACCTTTGATGATGCCG
The DNA here is from genome assembly GCA_034006005.1 of Pseudomonas sp. Lineage (GTDB taxonomy): Bacteria > Pseudomonadota > Gammaproteobacteria > Pseudomonadales > Pseudomonadaceae > Denitrificimonas. Next base: position 5,961 of record JAVETP010000027.1, on the reverse strand, counting down.
GTGTACTCACGGGCACAACCATCAACGGTAAAGTGCAAGGTGATAGCGTTGCAGAAGTCGGTGCAACAGTAGAAGTTAAAGATGCTGACGGTACAGTTGTAGGTACAGGTGTCACCGACCAAGACGGCAACTTCATCATTAACGTTGCGCCTGCTTTAGCAGATGGTCAAAACTACACCGTCGAAGCCACCGATAAAGCCGGCAACACATCCAAGGAATCTGAGACTATTACAGGTGACACCACAGCGCCTGCTGCATTAGCTGCTGATGCGATCAAGATTGGTGATGATGAAAATACCGATTACATCAACGCTGCTGAAGTCGAAGGGGGGCAGTTTAATGTCATTGTGACCTTGCCAGACGCTGGCGTTGAAGCAGGTGATATCTTAGTTATTAATGGCGAAGAGATTACAATTACTGAGGCACACTTAACTGCGGGCCAGGTTGAGCATCAGTTATCCACCGACGGCTACGCCGAAGGCGAAATCATTACTGTTGATGCAGTAATCAAAGATGCCTATGGCAACAGCAAAGCTGGGATTTCAGCTGATGCGATCTTGGATACTCAAGCGCCTGAGGTTGAGTTTAAGCAGGTGAATCCAACAGAGTTCACCTTAAACGTCAGCGAAGCCGGTACTGTGGTATTAACCGATCAAGATGGTACCGAGCTAAAAACCATTGAGGTAACTGAAGCGCAAGCCAACACCAAGCTTACTGTCACTTTTGATCCAGAGTTACCTACCAATACGCAAATAAAGGTGTCCGCTACGGATGCTGCAGGCAACTCAACTCAGACGCAGATTTCTGTAAACAATATCCGCACCGAAGCTTCAGATAACACCGAGGAACTGGTACTCGATATTATTGCGACTCAGCGCGAGGCTACCGCAAGCGAAAGCATCGCAGGTCAAAAAGTCACCAGCTTTGGCGTGGTCTCAGCCGGCTTAGGCGGTGTTGCTGATGCGGGTGTACTCGATTTTGCAAACAGCGCTATTGCCTTAACTGTTGGCGAAGGCACCGAGCGGACCTTGGAGCTGTTTGCTGATGGCGGTGGGGTATCCATTGGTGACACTTATGATCTGATCATTTACAAAGAAGACGCCTACGGCAACCAGAAGTTTTATGATGTATATGACAGTTGGTTTACAGTGCCATTTTTAGGTATGACAAAAAATGGTGAAATCAGTATTACTGAACCTGGCAACTATCACATCATGCTCAGTGGTAAAGCCGGCGTTAAAGTGATTGGTGGCGCTGGATTGGAAGTCACCAAAGATACTGTGGTTGATTACAACGACTACCAAGGTGTGTCTGGGGTACACAAAGGTAATGTGTTAACAGATCTTGACGTGAGTGGTAAAGATCAAATCGATGAGCCTGGTCAGACTCGTATTACTAAAATCACTTATCAGGATACTGAAGGTACTCATGAAGTTGATGTGCCCGCAGTAAGCTCAACTGTGATCCAGCTGACTAACGGAACCTTAACTATCTCTGCTCAGGGTAACTACACCTATAAGCTTGACGAGGGTGCTACCCCTGAGTTTGGTGCACAAGAAGAGGTCACTTACACCATTACCAATAGCAATACGGGTGACAGCTCAAGTGCCAAGCTCACTATTAATTTAGTGGATAAACCCAGCAACTTAGTGCCTGACAGCACCGTATGGCTTGATATGAAGCCTGAAGCCACAGAGATTGCTATACCAGCTAAAGATCAGTTGACCTCGAAAACCTGGGCGGATATTGCAAGTGTTGGATTGGGTATTGCTGACATTGGTCTGATTGCCATAGAAAATGGTTTGGAAATTAACGTAGGTGAAAACCAAGTGCGCGATGTGACCTTCTATGGCACCGGTGGTGCACCGGTATCGCTGGGCTACTCACCGGTTGATTTAGTGATTTACAAAAAGGAAACCACCGCAAACGGTGATTTCTGGCAGCTGTATACCATTGAAGAAAACTGGTTTGGCATCGTCGGCGCTGTTGTTGGCGCGGGAGCCTCCTCTGAGGATAAATCCTTCCGTTTTGATGAGGGAGAATACAAAGCGGTCTTGATCCCTACCACAGGTGGAATTTCAGTTATTCCGTCAGTGACCTTGCGCATTCGTGAGGACAAACTTTATGAGTATGAGCAAACTAACGCTAAGGTCGAAGCCGACTTAGGGTTGGATGAAGGTGCCACACTTTACAGTGTCAATGGTGACCCATTGCTTGAGGGTGAGAATATCATCCAAGGCCAATATGGCACGCTGACCATTAAGGCAGACGGTAGTTACAGCTATGAGCTGTATCAAAATATCGCTTATAAAGACATCGGTGCGATGGATACCTTCAGTTACAGTATTCTTGGTGCAGATAATAAGCTGTATAACTCAACCTTGAATATTGTGATCAACAACGTTCAGGCTAACGATGACTTGGGTGATGCACGCTTTGGCTTGGATAACCAAGAAGCCTACGAGGGTTGGGAAGTCAGTGGTACTAAGGCTGGTGGCAGCAATACGACATACAGTCCTGACTTGATTGAAGTTCAAGCCAACCAAGTCTATGACTTAACCTTAAACTATAATCTCAATCCAAGCATTGGAAGTGTAGATGAGTTTGTCATTCGTCTGATTGATGTGACCACGGGTGAAGTGGTTGAGACCTATAAGCCCGATATTACGGGTGAAGTAGGAGAATTGAACTGGAGTTTAACCGAGGGGCAGTATCGAGTTGAGGTGATCATTGATCCACGCTTGGCTAATACCGTGAATTATAACCTGAGCTTGCAGGGCACGATCACAAGCTTAGATCAGTTTCAAGAAGAGCAAGCCAACACAGTAGTAGAAGAAGGCAACCTGCTGGATAACGACACCTATAAAGAAGTTGCAGGCAGTGCCGAGCTGGCTCACATTGAAGTGAACGGCAAACCTTTGGATATTGTGGTGGGCGAGCAGTTTGATAATAATTTGCAAAAGTCAATCACTCTGGAAGGTCAGCACGGTACTCTGGTCGTCAATCAAGATGGTTCTTATAGCTATACGGCCAGCGGCCAATCCTATGGTGAAGATGTATTTGATTACACCTTAGTCTCCATTGCGGGTTCCTCTGATAGTGCCCAGTTGAAGTTTAACGTCGGCATGAATGCTACAGGCTCGCAGTACGATGACGAGATCACTAGCACGCAGGGGAATGATACTTTTGAAGGTGGTTTAGGTTCGGACACTATCAGTTTCGACTTGCTCGATGCAGACGACGCCACGGGAGGCAATGGTGTAGACACTTGGACCGACTTCCATTTTGGCGAGGTCGGGACTGACGCTAATGCTGATGTGATCGATATTTCTGCATTATTGCCTGAGTCAGACGGTGAAGTGGACTTAAGTTACTTCTTGAAAACTGAGTTTAATGAGGAAGATAAAACCATTACCTTAAGTATTGACCGTGACGGTGCTGGTGATACCTTTGGCTTTCAAGAGTTATTGGTGTTAACCGATCAAACGGACTCGAAAGATTTGGATGATTTGTTAAACAACAATCAAATCATTATCTAAGTCAACTTTAGTGTAAATCAACCCTTTGCGGAGCAATCTGCAAAGGGTTTTTTATTGATCCTTTGGGCTGATTGTTTTGATCGTTTTTTGCTAATTTTTCCAGCTTAAGCAGCAGGCATAAAAAATCCTCTGATAAATCAGAGGTTCTTTATAATTAAATGACGTGAACAGCCAATAAGTATTTTTAATACTAGAATAGCTATGTCCAAGAGTTAATAAAATAGCATTTTATGCTGCAGTTCAGTGCTTTTTCGAGACTTATGGAATCATATCGCCGGCAGCACATGCGGTTCGATATTGGCTTGAGCAGGCGTTTTTAAAATGCTGTTTCGCAGCTTTACGGCAATCCCTGTATTCAAAAGAGCCCTGTGTGTAGTTACGGCACACACTGAGTGTATCAATGCCATTTTGAGATTCTTTATAGGTGAAGTGTCCACGTCGGTGTGTCTTTTCACTTTTCCAAGACCATGGAATGCTTCGTGTTCTACTGACACCTTGAACGTTAGGTTGTACTTTTTGAAGTTGAGCGCTGGATCTGGCTTGGCCTTGTTTATAGTCGTGGTTGGGCGCTAGTGCAATGCTATTTATTGAGCCTTGCGGCTGATAGTTTTGATCATTAAATACGGTTTGTTTTTCTGGAACAGTTTGCACAGGTTTAGCTTGAATGGCCTGCTCAGAATTTGCCGATTGCAACAGTTGCCGAGTCGCCCCAAACTTGTTGACTGCAGTTGGGACTTTGTCAGGTTTTTTGTGTGCTATTTCATTGGAAAGCACATAAAACAATACGAGCGTAGAGGCAGGCAAAGCGAGCCAGAACAGCCAGCGTCTGCGGGTTTGAGCATTACGTTCAACTAAGATCCTATCTTTTAAATCAGCTCGCACTTTTTAACATCCTGTTAAGTTAACGCTGAGTCGCTAATGTTGCGGTTTTTACACTAGGCCTATCTGCTTTTCTACTTGATGTAGTTGATAGTCTTTATCGTCATTTATTTTTATAGCACAGAAAGACATCGTGTCAATCGCCAAGCTGCTTGGCTCGAATTGAGAGTAAGCAGGTTATGTGCTCAAGATTATTGTCGCGTCAGTGGCGAGGCTTTCGCCCTGATAACTGCCCAAAAAGCAGCAGGCATAAAAAAACCCCTGATAAATCAGAGGTTTTTTATAAATATGGCGGTGAAGGAGAGATTCGAACTCTCGACACGATTTCTCGTATACTCGCTTTCCAGGCGAGCTCCTTCAGCCACTCGGACACTTCACCGCAATTCTTAAAAACACCATAGATGTCTTCAAGGCGCGCTAATATAGCCGAACCTATGGCTTAAGGCAAATATTCATTTTTAAGGGTGGTTTGCCTGATGATGGCGGCCTTATATTTCTTACAGATACATCAGCACAAGGCGAGAGCATGCGCGTGACCTGGGATATTTTTTGCCGAGTGATTGATAACTTCGGTGATATTGGTGTGACCTGGCGTTTAGCCAAGCAATTAAATCAAGAGCATGGCTTTGCAGTGCGCTTGTGGGTGGATGACTTGTCGGCCTTTCATGCTATTTGTCCGGCTGTAGTGGTGACAGCTGAGCAGCAAGTGGTGGCCTGTGTTGAGGTCTGCTTATGGCGTGATACGGCTGTTGCCGTGCTGGCAGGCGAATGTGCTGATGTGGTGATTGAAGCTTTTGCCTGTCAGTTGCCAGATGACTATATCGACTTAATGCGCGCCAAACAGAAAGTCTTATGGCTGAACTTAGAGTATCTGACCGCTGAGCCCTGGGCTGCAGAATGCCATGCTTTGCCTTCGATGCAGGGTGGTGGTTTACACAAGTATTTCTTTTTCCCAGGTTTTACTGAAAACACCGGCGGGCTGTTACGTGAAGCCAACTTGCTGGCGCAGCGCGATGCATTTATAGCCTGCGAGCGTTCGCGTGCTGAGTATTTAGCGGATCTAGGTGTGAGGCAACAGTCGGGGGAGCGTCTAATCAGCTTGTTTGCTTATGCTAATCCTGCGCTGCCCAGTCTGTTAAAAGCCTTAAGTCAGGATGTGCGCCCTAACCGATTATTGGTGTTGCCGGGACCCTTGCAGAACGCGGTGACTGATTGGTTGGCAGAGAAAAGTCTGCAAGTGGGACAGGAATATAAAAAAGACAGCTTAATCGTGCAGGTATTGCCGTATATCCAGCAAGAAAATTTCGATAAATTGCTTTGGTGTTGTGATTTAAATTGCGTGCGGGGTGAGGACTCATTTGTGCGGGCGCAATGGGCGGGAAAACCTTTTGTTTGGCATATTTATCCGCAAGACGATGATGCCCATTTAGACAAGCTTGAGGCGTTTTTAGCGCTATATCGCCACCTGTTGGGCGACGATGCACAGCATATGCTCAATGAGCTCTGCTCTGTATGGAATCGAGGCGGGGATATGGCTAAGGTG
>JAVETP010000133.1:0-5123 GCA_034006005.1 Pseudomonas sp. | reverse complement strand
ATGCTGCGAACGGTGAACGTTGAAATTCAAGAGGTGAGACTCAAATGGAAGTCATCCTGCTAGAGAAAGTCGCAAACCTGGGCGACCTGGGCGACAAAGTAAATGTTAAAGCCGGTTACGGTCGCAACTACTTACTAGTGCAAGGTAAAGCAACAGCTGCAACTGCAGCTAACATCGCAACTTTTGAAGCGCGTCGTGCAGAGCTTGAAAAAGCAGCTGCCGAGAAGCGTGCAGAAGCAGAAGCACGCGGTGCTCAGCTGTCTGAGTTAGAAGTGACTATCACTGCTAACACAGGCGAAGAAGGCAAATTGTTCGGTTCTATCGGTACACACGATATTGCTGACGCTTTGACTGCTTCAGGTGTTGAAGTGAATCGTAGTGAAGTACGCTTGCCGTACGGCACTATTCGCCAAACTGGCGAATACGACGTTACTGTGCATTTGCACACAGACGTTGAAGCTACAGTCAAATTGATTGTAGTTGCAGGCTAATCGCCCTATCGGTTGACCTCGGTTAACTGATGGTACAAAAGGCACGTTATCTGTATAGATGCGTGCCTTTTGTTGTTTAATAGCCTTATTAATATCCAGATTTAGCAGCAAATGGTGTATAGCATGAGCGAGTTAGACGTCCCCCAGCAGTATGATTTACAGACTGCAGCCCTGAAAATGCCGCCGCATTCAGTTGAGGCAGAGCAATCCGTGCTGGGCGGCTTAATGCTAGATAATGGTGCTTGGGAGCGAGTGCTTGACCAAGTGTCGGATGGCGATTTTTATCGACCTGATCACCGTTTGATTTTTCGCGCGATTGCTCGTTTAGCAGAGCGTAACGAACCCTTTGATGTGGTGACCTTATCTGAACAGCTCGATCAAGAAGGGCAGCTCAGTCAGAGCGGTGGTTTGGCTTACTTAGGTGAGCTGGCAAAAAACACCCCCTCCGTGGCTAATATTAAAGCCTACGCCCAGATTATTCGTGAGCGTGCCACGCTACGTCAGCTGATCAGTATCAGTAATGATATTGCCGATAGCGCTTATGCGCCGCAAGGTAAAACTGGCAGCGAGATTCTTGACGAAGCAGAACGCAAGATTTTCCAAATTGCTGAAGCACGTCCAAAAACCGGTGGACCCGTTGGCCTGAATGACTTGCTGACCAACGTCATCAATACCATTGATACCTTGTTTAACAGTGATGAAGCCATTACCGGTATTTCCACAGGCTTTACTGATTTAGATGAAAAAACCAGTGGTTTACAGCCATCGGATTTAATTATTGTCGCTGGTCGTCCATCCATGGGTAAAACCACCTTTGCGATGAACCTGGTTGAAAACGCTTTGATGCGTTCTGACAAAGTAATTTTAGTGTATTCGCTGGAAATGCCGGCTGAATCACTGGTGATGCGCATGCTGTCATCGCTCGGCCGTATTGACCAAACTAAAGTGCGTTCTGGTCGTCTGGATGAAGATGATTGGCCGCGACTGACTTCTGCAGTGAATTTACTGCAAGAGCGTAAATTGTTTATTGATGACTCCGCCGGTATCAGTCCTTCAGATATGCGTGCACGTACCCGCCGCTTGGCGCGTGAGCACGGAGAGATCGGCTTAATTATGGTCGACTACCTGCAATTGATGCAGCTGGGCGGTAGTGGTAGTGATAACCGCACCAATGAGATTTCTGAGATTTCGCGCTCGTTAAAAGCCTTAGCCAAAGAATTTAACTGCCCAGTGGTTGCGTTATCACAGCTGAACCGCTCGTTGGAGCAACGTCCCAATAAGCGTCCGATCAACTCTGACTTACGTGAGTCTGGAGCTATTGAGCAAGATGCCGACGTGATTATGTTTGTTTACCGTGATGAGGTCTATCACCCAGAAACCGAATACAAAGGTGTGGCGGAAATCATTCTTGGTAAGCAGCGTAACGGCCCGATTGGTACCGTACGCCTGGCGTTCCAAGGTAAGTTCACCCGCTTTGATAACTTAGCGCCGGGCAGCTATCAGTTTGATGATGACTGATTTATAGAGCGCTTTGCTGGACTGATTACGCCAACCTAAGCTGATAGCTGCGGTTGGCGTTTTTATATGCACTGGTTGTGCCTAGAATGATTTTGTATGGCATCACAAGCTGGTGATGCCTAGGTAGGCTGGTTTAGCTGCGGCGAATCACCCAAACGCCACCGAGGATCAGCATCAGCCCAGCAATCTTGCCTAGATTGATGGGGATTTCTTTATAGCCAACCCAGCCTTGATGATCGAGAAATACAGCACTGCTGAGTTGGCCGAGCAGTACCAACGCCATAAATAATAGCGCACCGATGCGCGGCGCAACAAAGGCTGCGGTAAAGACAAAGAAAGCCCCCAGTAAGCCGCCCGCCCAGTGCCACCACTGTAAACCTTTAAAGGTTTCAAAACTGACACTGTCACGTTGTATTAAAGCCAGTATCAATAAAGCCAAGGCGCCGACCATAAATGAGATGGTCGCAGCGTTTAACGCGCTAGACACTTCTTTAGCAAGCAGGCCGTTGATGCCAGCTTGCAATGGCATTAAGGCACCCGAGATAAGCGCCATCGCAAGCAGTAACCAATAAATTTGTGGTGACATAGCTAACCCTAGAGCACAGTGGTAGAAAGTTATCTTGCCATAAAACAGGGTGTTTAGGCCGTTTTATGGCAAGTTCAATGCTGAGCGTGATGGATTAGTGCGGTGGAAAATGCTGCAAAATATTCTGTACTTGCTGGCGTAGTTTAGCCTCGCGCGCCTCAGGGCTGATGCGTTGTTGTGGCAGAACCCAGCTATCACTGCCGCGCCAGATCAGTTTCTGGCTGGTGCTATCTAAAATATCAATTTGTAGTTTTTGGATGTGCTGGGTTATTTCATACGACTCGGTGCGTATGCTCGGCCCCCACAAGGGCCCCCAGTAATGGCTTTCATTAATATCGGTGCGTTGCTGCTGGCTTTCGCGAATCAGCCACGCACGCACCTGTATAGGCGCAGTGTCGTTTTGATTTAGGCCTTGTTGTAGCAGTTGCTGGGTGACTGCTTGACGTAGACGTGCGGCATCCAGATCGCTTTTGTTTTCATCGGTATCGGGTACAAATTTGACCGCGGGCTCGGCCCATTGCCAGCTTTGAGCCGCCTGGTAGTTGTGGCCAGGCTGATAGTCCAGCTCAACAAGATTGCTCGTCTGACATGCAGCTAAAGTGAAGAAGCTGAGCAAGAGCAAGTAACGAATCATCATTAAACTCTCCAGAAATGAGTAGCGGATATGGTTTTTTGTTCGGGTTTTGGCAGCGGCTCTGTTAGGATACTGCACTGATATTGACTCCCATTCTACCGTGTTGTGCGGTTTTTTTTATCTGCCAATGGAGGCATGCATGTCTGTTTTAGATCTGAGCACTGATGAAGCTCGTGTAAGTTATGGTATTGGTCGTCAAATGGGTGATCAACTGCGTCAAAACCCACCACCAGGTATCAGCATTGAAGCTGTTACTGCAGGTCTGAGTGCTGCGTTTGCTGGTGAAGACAGTGCTGTTTCAGGTGAAGACCTGAATGCTAGCTTTACAGTGATTCGTGAGCGTATGGAAGCTGAAGCTGAAGTTAAAGCACAAGCTGCAGCGTCTGAAGGTATTGAGTTCTTAAAAGCCAATGCTAAAAAAGACGGCGTGACTACTTTAGAGTCAGGTCTGCAGTATGAAGTGATCACTAGCGGTGAAGGCGCTCAGCCAACCCGCGAGAGCACTGTGCGTACTCACTACCACGGTACTTTAATTGATGGTTCAGTATTCGATAGCTCTTACGATCGTGGCGAGCCAGCAGAATTTCCAGTATCGGGCGTGATTGCGGGCTGGACTGAAGCACTGCAGTTAATGAACTGTGGTAGTAAGTGGCGTTTATATGTACCAAGTGAGTTGGCCTATGCTGGTCAAGCGGTGGGTACTATCCCTGCACACAGCACGCTAGTGTTTGATGTTGAGTTGCTTGAAATCGTAGGTTAACTGCTTGCAGTGGGTGCTATGCCTGAGCGAGTTGCTTGGGCATGGCACATTAAAAACAGTTGTCGTACATGTTCCTTAATCTTCCAAGGTTCTGGACTGTTTAAGTCGTGTATATCTAGCGCGCCTTGTTCGCGCAATTCTTCTAATTCTTTGCCTTCGACTTGTACGCAAATATTGCCGGTTAAACGGTTAATAATGCGTAGGTAAGGTTGTGGGCGGTCGAGCCAAGCATCAATAAAGTAGGTCATGTTGTGATCCTTTAGTAGAGTATTAAATCGTCAGATGAGAATACTTATCATTAGTGTTAAGTGCAAGTGGTTTGTTGCTTTGGTTTTTGCTGTATATAATGCCAGTGTATTGAGTGTTGTTAGCGGTCGTTTGATTAGAGCTGGCATCGTGAGCAGAGGAGTGCGGTATGGCTAAGGCTAAGCGGATGTATGGCTGTACGGAGTGTGGTGCTACATTTCCGAAGTGGGCTGGGCAATGTGGCGAGTGTGGCGTTTGGAATACGCTGATGGAGACGATGATTGAAGCGGGCACCACTGAAAAGACGGGTCGTGCCGGTTGGGCGGGTGATCAAACGCAGCTCAAGACCTTAGCTGAGGTCAGTATTGCAGAGGTTCCGCGCTTTTCCACTCAGTCCAGTGAGCTGGATCGTGTCTTGGGTGGTGGTTTAGTCGATGGTTCGGTGGTGCTGCTCGGTGGTGATCCGGGGATTGGTAAGTCGACGATTCTTTTGCAAACGATGTGCAATATGGCGAAGACGATTCCTGCTTTATATGTCACTGGTGAGGAATCCCAGCAGCAAGTGGCCATGCGTGCTCGTCGTTTAGACTTGCCGCAAGACAAGCTTAAAGTGATGACCGAGACCTGTATTGAGACTATTTTAACCGTAGCCCGACGTGAAAAACCCAAGGTGATGGTGATTGACTCGATTCAAACCATTTTTACTGAGCAAATCCAATCAGCCCCCGGTGGTGTATCTCAGGTGCGTGAAAGTGCAGCCTTATTGGTGCGTTATGCCAAACAAAGTGGCACCGCGATTTTCTTGGTGGGTCATGTCACTAAAGAAGGCTCACTCGCAGGGCCGCGCGTACTTGAGCATATGGTGGATACCGTGCTGTATTTCGAAGG
>JAVETP010000132.1:0-5172 GCA_034006005.1 Pseudomonas sp. | reverse complement strand
CGCACCCTGAGACATATCCCCTGCCACCACCAGATACACGCCGAGGATAATCATCGATACGGCAACCATCTGCTGAATCCATGCGGCACTCATGCCAACCGAAGCACCAAGCAAACGCATTTGACTGGAGCAAGCAGATAAAAAAGTAGTGCTTTGTTCCCAACTGCTTTGCATACGCTGCGTTGCATTAAAGCTTTTTAAGGTTTCATTGGCGGACAAGCTTTCAATTAAGCCTGAGTTGCGCTGGGCACTGGCCTGACCAATAGACTCAGACATCACCTGCATTTTTGACTGCACAGATAAGGCATAAGCGATAATCAGCACCGCGCCAACCAAGACTGGTACCACCATAAGCCATGAAATCATGCCAATAATCACTACAAACAAGAGGAAAAATGGCAGATCAATTAAAGCCGTAATGGTCATTGAACCAATAAAGCTGCGTACACTTTCAAAGGACTGCACATTCGAAGCAAAGGAGCCGATGGAGGCTGGAGCATGTTGCATGCGCCCACCTAAAATACGCTCCATTACAAAAGCAGAGAGCTTTAAATCCGCGCGATTGGCAGCCAACTCGACAAACCAACTGCGCAGTAATTTGAGCAACAGGTCAGCACAAATAATGATGCTCACACCCAGCGCCAGCACCCATAAGGTATCGATGGCTTTATTGGGTACGACCCGGTCATACACGTTCATCACAAATAACGGCATGGACAAGGCAAATAAGTTAATAAAAACAGCCGCGATCAAGACATCACGGTACACACGGCGATTTTCTAAAATCACACTCCAAAACCAATGCCCCTGACGTTGGGTTGCCGCACTGGGCTGCGCACTGGGTTCGGGTTTAAATTCGGCACGACAGTAAAGAGTAAAGCCTGTATAGACTTCAGCTAACTCCTCAATCGTTAGCTCTGTAGCCTGCATCGATAACTCAGGAAAAATCACCACAGCACGCTGCGTCTGCCAATCTAGCGTTTGTAATACACAGGCCTTGTTATCTTTTAACAATAAAACGCAAGGTAACAAAACCTTAGCAATCTTATTTAAAGGCTGTTGCACCAGGTTGCTATTAAAACCAACGCGCGCAGCTGCTCGAGAAAATAAGGACGGCGTTATAGCACCGCTCACTAGAGGCAAGCCCTCAGTCAACGCGGCATAGGTTGTGGTGACACTATGGCTTTGCGCAAGCCATAAGAGACACGCACTTAAGGGATCTTTAGTGATGTCGTTCATTGGTTATCCAGTTAAAAACATGCACGGAGTAAGCCCGTGCATGTAGATCAAGCTCTGCTATCAGTCATGCACAACAGTGACTGTCACACGGCGATTTTCCGCACGACCCTCGACAGTATTGTTACTGGCAATGGGCTGAGTTGAGGCAACACCTTGCGCAGACACAATAGTGTTATTGATACCGCTATTGATTAAGTAATCACGCACTGCAGCAGCACGACTGAGTGATAACTGGCGATTGGTATCTTCAGAGCCGGTGTTGTCGGTATGACCCACAACTTGTACTTGGCGTAGTTGACCGCGGTTTTGTACCGACTCAACGAAACGCTGCAAGCTGGCTATCGCACGCGGCTTAATTTGCGCAGAACCACTATCAAATAAAGTGTCACCGCTTAAATCCATAACCTGAACTTGGCTTTCACTGGTCAAGTAACGCTGAATATCCCAGTGGCTGGTACCGTAGTTAGAGCAATACTCTCGAGCATCGTCCACGCGCGTGTCAGCATTGATATCACTTAAAGATGGAATTTTATCGGCAGACACTGACAGGGTATTGAGCAACTGCCCCATACTTTGCAAGGTGCGCGCATTAGCTGTAATCAAATCATAGTTGCCGTGTGCATAAGCACGCTCTGCCTGGAAGGCCTCATTCTCAGAGTCCAGCACGTCTAATAATGAGCGACGACCAATATCAAACTGTTCACGGTATGCATTCACCACTTGGGTTGAGCCATCACGGTGACTTTTTAATGCATTCTGCTTGATTGTCAGATTAGCGATATCACTATGTGCAATCGAAGCTGTTTGACGTAAATCGACACAGGCTTTATCACGTAAATCTTGCGCTTGATTAATTCGCTGGAAAGCTGCGCGTTCAGCGGCACGGTCACTACCACCACGATATAGGTTATATTTAGCACGCACTTCTACAATGCTTTCATCGCCGTAATGCACACCTGGATTGGTACGGTCAAAGCCATTGTTATTTTTGTAAGTACCGTGGCTGGCACCAAACTCAAAAGTTGGATAACGATGTGACTTTGCTTCTTTGAGTGCCGACTCGCTCACATCAATATTTTCAAATGCAGCATGCAAGTTGGGGTTATTGGCATAACCTTCATTGAGCACAGTTTGAATATCTGTGGGCGCAGTAAATTGCCCGCTTGCCACTTCAGTCATTTCTTCTGCTGGCAAGCGACCCACTAAGCGCTGGAAACGCGCACTGACTGTTTGCAAGTTAGCAATCTCAGTTAACAGATTCGACTCAGCCAAAGCTAAGCGACCATTAATCTGCAGCAAGTCAGCGTTATTGCTCACACCACGCTGCGCACGCTGTCCAATTTGCGACTGCACTCGACGGTGATTATCCAAGTTCACTTGAGCTAAGCGCACCATTTCGCGGTAACGCAATACATCTAAATAAGCGCCTGTCACTTCTAAGGACTTATTTTCCGCCTCATCCAGTAATTCGTAATAACGCATACGACTGGTGTGCTCAGCTTTTGCAACTTTATTACGAACACGAAAGCCATCAAACAAGATTTGTGTCAGCGAGACTTCGGCATAGTTACGCGAATACCAGTCACGACTGTCATGCTGACGCCTTGCTGTGCCTACTGAACTACTGGTATCAATCGTAGGTAAATACCCACCAAATGCTTCACGACGATCATAAGTCGCAGCATCAAATGCATGCAGTTTAGCTTGGATTTCTGGCTGATAATCCATAGCCTCTTTCACAGCCTTCGCTAAAGTATCTTGCTGCGCCTGCGCACTGATCGCGACAACACTCAGTCCGATCACAAGTATTATATTTTTAAGTGGTGAAGTCGGTTGCATACATTTCCCTATTTCTCATGGCATCGCTTAGACAAAGGAGCTGCTGAGAAATATCTGCGGCAACCGCTTTACTTACGAAGTACCCGATTCATATTGACGAAATCACTGCTGTGATATTGTGCAGAGCTGACATTGACATGGCTTGCAACACGCAGCATCCATGTCTATGTTAGTAGTTATATTTGTATACTAACTGCAGCAACTAAGGAATTCAAGGAAACAGACGGAACACAGCGTTGCAATAAGAGCAACACTATCCGTAGTAACAAAACCGAAAAAAAGAGCTTAGAAGAGATATTAAAAAAAATCTTAAATAATTCTTAAAACAGCATTAAAGCAACTGAATACAGGCCAGAAACGGATAAAAAAACACGAAACAGGCTCGCTGCACAAACACAGATCTTTGCTAGAGCGGCAGATCAATTTGAAAAAAATATTATCTTAGTACCTATTGGCATATAAAATATTGGCACACTGATGAACACCGCCCTCTTATGATTCAGTTAAGGCTTTACGATACGCACTGGGCGTCATTGCAAAACGCTCGCGGTAGGCGGTGGCAAAGTTGGCGGCACTGGTAAAGCCAACTTCAGCAGAAATATCCTCAATACTCATATAGGTGCGAATCAGTAAGTCTTGAGCTTTGCGCAAGCGCTCCTCACGCACCCAAGCAAACACCGTCATCCCCAGATTATCGCGAAAAATAGCTGAAAGCTTTTTATCGTGAGTACCCAGTTTCGCGGCAATTTCTTTAAGCTTAGGCAACTGTGCCAGCTGGCTTTTCAGTAAACGCAAAGCCGCTTGCAAAACAATCTGATCAGGATGGTCGGCCACTTGCTTGTGACTCACTGGCACATAATGCTCTACTGCTAATTTAGCTAACTGCACATGCACCAAAATACGCGCAATCACTTCCTCAACTGCAAACGGCTTTAAAATATAATCAACACCACCCAGAGTGAGCCCATTAACCCGATCTGTAACATTACTAGCGGATGTTAGGAAGATCACCGGGACATCATGGCAGCACTGCATTTCACGCAATAAGCGACAGGTCGCAAAGCCATCCATGGTCGGCATATGCACATCTAGCAAAATGAGATCAGGTAAAAAAACCTGCGCCAGTTGCATGCCTTTTCGCGGCTCATTTGCCACACTCACGCGCGCACCTTGAGCACCTAAGGCATGCACTAAAGTATCCAGTTCATGCAACTGATCATCGACAATCAAAATCTTTACATTGTACAAACGCCGCACACTGTCATCACTCACAATATATTTCCTGCCCAACCCTACAATATCCATTCAAGCAAAGTATCTATCCGCTCAAACAAAGATGCCATATAACAATACATTCTAAAATACTGGCACTCAGCAAAAGTATATTTAAAAAAACTATCACAATCACATCACTGATTGCGCAAGGCGATATCAATGCAAAATAATAATTCCAAGCAGCCATCTCACACCAGCGAATATAGGGTCGTGGATAATCTAGTTGACTTGTATTGGTTTTTACAAATTGTCGATGCCGGTAGTTTTTCAACGCTGATCAATCAAAAAGGCTTATCTAAATCAAGTTTAAGCCGCCGCATCAGTCAGCTGGAATCACGTCTCGGCGTGCAACTGCTCCATCGCAACCCTCGCTTTTTAACATTAACCCATGTTGGTGTTGAAGTGTATCGTTACGCCTCAGACATGGTTCATGCTGCACAGCAAGTACAGCGTAGCGTAGAGCGCTCGTTAAGCACCCCAAGTGGAACAATACATATTATTTTGCCAGCGATTCTTAACGATTGGCTGATGTAGATTCAAACCATCAACGCAACACTCCTATCAATCATGTGTGAGGGTGTTTTAAAATTCAATGTTTTTCTGGGTCGTTCATTTAGTTGACTTGCAACTTCATTCAGCCGTTTCTGTGAGTGCGTTGATAAGTCGGTCTTTTTAGGAAAGTATTGACGGATAAGCCCGTTAGTATTCTCGTTTGTACCGCGCTGCCATGGACATTGCGGATCGCAAAAGTAAACAGGCATCCCAGTCTCCTTTGTCAGATCAGCATGTTTCGCTAGCTCCATACCCCTGTCCCAAGTT
>JAVETP010000026.1:0-33152 GCA_034006005.1 Pseudomonas sp. | reverse complement strand
GCAGTTGATCCTGCTTTGTTTCTTGACATTCCTAGCCTGCTTATTGTGCTGGTGGGTACCTTAGCGGCTACTTTTATCAGTTACCCGTTACGCGAAGTCGTACGCATTTTTGGCTTAATCGGTACGGTATTGCGTAATGAAAAGCTCTACAGCCAAAAAGATTTAGATGAGCTGATTGATATTTCACGTCTGTGGATGCGCAGCGATATCCGCGCAGTGGAAAACGCCTTGGAGCGGGTGTCGAATCCCTTCCTCAAGACTGGCGTGCAGCTGGTGATTGATATGACGCCAGAACATGAGATTTTAGAGTTACTGCAATGGCGTATGTCTAGAATGCGCGCCCGCGAGCATGCCGAAGCACAGCTGTTTCGAGTGATGGCCAGTTATGCACCGGCATTTGGCATGGTGGGTACCTTGGTCGGCCTAGTCAATCTGATGTTTTTATTAGGCGATGGTGATATGACGCTGATCGGCCAACAAATGGCCATAGCTCTAATGACTACCTTTTACGGGGTTTTGCTGTCTAATTTGTTATTTAAGCCGGTCGCAGTCAAGCTCGAGCGTCGTACTGAGCACCGTTTAGTACTGATGAATATGGTGTTGCAAGGTGTATCGATGATGAGTCAAAAGCGCACTCCAGCGATGATGCGCGAGACGTTAAACTCATTTATGGAGCAACACCAAGATGAAATTAACAATGGCAATAACCGCCATGGCCGGTAAGAGAATGCTCAATGAGTGATGAAGACAGTCAGCGCATCAGTCAGCTCGCAGATAAAAACAAACGCTTAGAAGCAGAGCTCAAACGGGCCCGCATCAGCAATAAAACCAGCGGTTCAGGTCAAGCCTGGCTGGCTCTGGAAAACAGCACTGCGCCTCAAGAGGAAGAAGAAACCTGGTTTGCAACTTATCTGGATATGATGACTCTGCTTTTAGTCTTACTGGTGGTCATGCTGTCTTTTGCCGGTAAAGGAGATCTTGCCTCTGCTGTAGAGAGTATAGCGAACACAAACAGCAGTGAAGGCGCAGCTATAAACCATCAACTCGGCATTGAACTGATCGTTACAGGCAACTCAAGCGGCGAACCATCAGGCGATATGCAATCGAGTGCCAGTGTGCAAGAAGAACTGGCGGCCTTAGGCATCGACACTGACATAGAAGAAGCGCCAGAGCGCAGTCTCAGTGATCTAGGCCTTGATCAGCTGGGTGATGACATTGATGTGATTATCAGCGCTGGAATGGTGAGCTTTAGGATTAAAAGTGAGATTCTATTTACCTCAGGTCAAGCAGATCTAGGTTTGGCCGGTGCCGATGTGCTTAAAAAGCTGGTCAAGGTCCTGCGGGAAAACAATTTTAAAGTAGCGGTAGAAGGTCATACAGACTCAGTGCCGATTCGCGGTCGCTACCCGTCCAATTGGGAGCTGTCTGGTTCAAGGGCCGGTAGTGTGGTGCGCTATTTGGAAGCCAATGGCATTAACAGTGATCGTTTACGCGCCGTGGGTTTTGCTGATACGCAACCCTTGGCAGCAAATATTACAGCTGAAGGTCGGGCACAAAACCGTCGTGTTGAACTGAAAATGGAAATTCCTCAGTAATCCATAAAGCATCACTGCACTGCTTAACAGACTGCTGATGAGCTCACGCAGTACTGGGAGCTTTGCTGGCGTATATACTCTGATACACGCTAAAGCTTCAACCGCGCTTTAATTTTAGCTTGAGTTTGCGATGGCGTTTCACCAAACATTTTTCGGTACTCTGTAGAAAAACGTCCGAGATGATTAAAACCCCAGCTGAAAGCAAGCGTTGAAATGTTTTCTTCGCCCATACATTTCATGGTGTCAGCTCGCACCCCTTCCAAACGAAGACGCTTCAGATACGCCGTTGGAGGCATACCGATATAACGTTTAAAGTCAGAATAAAGCTTACTTATTGAAACACCTGAGAGCTCTTCAATATCATCAATATCAATTTCATGACGTGCATTTACTTTCAAATACTCTATTACTTTAATTAAATAGGCAGGAAGTTTTTTATGTACTTCTTGTTTAATTTCATCAGAGTAATTATGTGGTTGTAATGTCAAAATACCTTTAATAAGTGCTTGTTCTATATCTCGAATAAACGCAGGACTATTGTACAAACTATCAGCATTTAATAGTTCAGTTTCAATATAGCGAATTGTACGCCACCAAGCACTTGAAGAGCCAATGTCAGCATACATTTTCGCATCAAAAACCAAGGGCTCACTCATGCTCTTACCGATCAAAGTTTCAAGCCCGTATTCCATCGCCTGCCGAGAGATTCGTACCAGCGTTTTATCGCAATTACCGCTGATATGCAGTTCACATGCACTGGCAGGAGAAATGATAATCGCACTAGTCACATTAGACTGAATAAGCCCATTACCCGTATCAAGCTCCTGAAAGCCTGTGACGGGCAAACTAATACTGTAACTGTTATTTAAATCTTCAACTTTAATGGTGACATCGGTACCATAACCGATTCTACCAATCGTTGTTGTCGTTGAATTTAATATATTACCTACATGTTTAAAATGCATATTTTTTTTATTATGAACCTTTAGGTCATGAGGCCCACAGATATTAGACATCCAAGAAAGAGCATCACCTGCATCACGCATATCGGCAGCAATCTTTGTAGAAACATGAGTTCCAAAATCATAATTATTATTTAGCATGGAATAACCATTTTAATTATTATTAGTATTTAAGCATATTTAAATTCATGCTTAATGATTTTCAATCTAGCACCTGCTGATCAAGCCGGTCAAGGCGTAGAAAAACGCCTAAAAAAAGCAATATCATGAAAAACCGGATAGAACGACTGGAAAAACCGGATAGCGTTCGACTGCTCTATTTTGGCCTAATGACATGGACAATAAAAACGGCAAGCCTGGTTATGATCTTGCCAAAATGGAGAGTTGAGCATGAATAGCAATAAGCAGACACTGGAAAACTGGCGCGACACGATTGAGTCCGCTCTTGATTTTCGTCCGGACGATAAAGCCTATCGAGTAGCTCGAAAAATTTATACAAATCATGAGCTATTCGATATTGAGATGGAGCTCATATTTGAAAAAACCTGGATTTTCGCCTGCCATGAAAGCCAAATAGCTCAAAAAAACGACTTCTTCACCATGAAAGCTGGCCGTCAACCCATGATCATCACCCGTGATGCCCAAGGTGAAATACACGCGCTAGTGAATGCATGCCAACACCGTGGCGCAACACTGACCCGTGTCCGCAAAGGCAATCAAGCAACTTTCACGTGCCCATTCCACGCATGGTGCTACAAAACTGACGGCAAACTGCTCAAAGTTAAAGCTCCGCAGGAATACCCAGAAGAATTCGACAAATCGATTCGTGGCCTTCGCAAAGCACTTGTGGGTAATTATAAAGGCTTTATTTTCATCAATTTAGATACTGAATCGACTGTTTCCATAGAAGACTTTTTAGGTGATGCAAAGATTGGTTTCGACATGATGGTCGCACAGTCAGCCATCGGTGAGCTTGAAGTTCTGCCAGGAGCATCATCTTACACCTATGACGGCAACTGGAAACTACAGAACGAAAACGGTTTAGACGGTTATCACGTGAGTACTGTGCATTACAACTACGTTGTCACCGTACAGCAGCGCCAGCATCAAGACGCAGAAAAAACGGGCCAACCCTCTAAGACATTGGACTACAGCAAGCTCGGTGCCGGCGACAGCGAGACAGATGATGGTTGGTTTGCCTTTAAAAACGGCCATACGATTTTGTTCAGCGACATGCCCAACCCAGAAGTACGCCCTGGCTATGCGTCTGTTATGCCGCGTCTGATTGAAGAATACGGGCAAGCTCGCGCCGAGTGGATGATGCACCGCCTACGCAACCTGAATATCTACCCCAGCCTGTTCTTTATGGATCAAATCAGTTCTCAACTGCGTGTTATTCGTCCTGTCGCTTGGAATAAAACTGAAGTTCATAGTTTTTGCCTCGGTGTTAAAGGTGAATCAGATGCTGATCGTGAAAATCGTATCCGCCAATTTGAAGACTTCTTTAACGTGTCAGGTATGGGTACGCCAGATGACTTAGTCGAGTTCCGCGAGGCACAAATTGGCTTTGAAGGCCGTGCAGAACAGTGGAGTGACATTTCTCGTGGCTGTGATAACTGGACGACCAAACCCACAGAGAATACGGAAGCGTTAGGTATTAAGCCTGTATTGACTGGGACTGAGTTCACGCAAGAAGGTTTATACGTTAATCAGCACTCAACGTGGCAGCGCTATCTGCTTGAAGGGTTAGCAACCAAAGCAAAGAAGGAGGCTTAAGTCATGAGTCATATTTTACAGAGTATCGAGCAATTTCTCTATCGCACCTCAGAGTATTGCGATCTGCAGCAATGGGATCAGTACATTAACGCCTTTGACGAAAGTGCTGCGTTTCATATTCCTCAGTGGGACAGTGAGCATGTGTATACCACTGACCCAAAACGTGAAATGTCATTAATTTACTACCCAAATCGTGCGGGCCTTGAGGACCGTGTATTTCGTATTCGCACAGGCAAAAGCGCCGCTTGTACACCGATGCCGCGCACCATGCACCTGATTAATAATATTCAGGCTACGCAGCAAGCGGATGGCTTATGGGCTGTAAAAGCCAACTGGGTGACTCACTTCTATCGTTTTGGAGATGCTCATAGCTTCTTTGGGCGCGCAGATTATCTGATGCGCGAAGAAGGTGACAGCTGGAAAATCATGAGCAAGCGAGCCATTGTTTTGAATGACAAAATTCACCATGTGCTGGACTTTTACCATGTGTAAGTTCAGCACGGTACTCGCACCTCCCTACCCTTATACGTGGTGAGTCGTTATGCATAAAGTAGCCCTTAACTTTAGTGATGGTCGCACGCACTTTGTGAACATCACTCCGAGCGAGACACTCATTGATGCAGCCTTACGTCACGGCTTGATACTGCCGGTTGATTGTCGTCAAGGGGTGTGTGCATCCTGCAAAGGCACCTGCCAGTCAGGCGAGTATGATCTAGAATATGTGGATGACGATGCTCTGAGTCAAGATGACTTGGCTAAGAGAGCTATTTTGGCCTGCCAGATGCGTGTCAAAAGCGACTGTACTGTACTGTTTGATTTTGATTCGACCCTCTGCTCCAGTGCAGGCCCTGAGCTCATACACAGCACAATCACTCAAGTGGAGATGCTCTCCGATTCAACGGCAATATTGCATCTAGATGCAAGCGCCCGCAAAGGTCAGTTGGACTTTCTGCCAGGACAATATGCACACATCGAAGTACCGGGTACGGATGAATGGCGTTCTTATTCGTTTGCGTGCCAACCGCAAGACAATAATCAACTGCAGTTTTTGATGCGCCTACTACCCAATGGAGTGATGAGCAATTATCTACGTGATCAGGCCAAATCGGGGGACGTGGTCAATCTCAAAGCACCATTAGGCGCTTTCTATCTGCATCAGATCACACGGCCCCTCGTTATGGTCGCAGGTGGTACAGGGTTAGCTGCTTTTCTAGGGATGCTTGATCAAATGAAATCAAATCCCAGCAGCAGCAACAACGACATTACGCTTTTTTATGGTGTTACCCGCCCAGAAGACATCTGCGAACTTAAGCGTCTTGAACTGTATCAGCACGTTATCCCAGGATTTCGTTTCCACACTATAGTAATGCAGCCTGATGAATACTGGCACGGTGCACAGGGTGTAGTCACTGATCTTTTTGAAGAGCATCATTTTAATGGCGGCGAAGTTGACGCCTACCTCTGTGGTCCACCACCGATGGTAGAAGCCGTTAAAGGCTGGCTTGATAACCGCCAGATGGCCAATGCCCGTATCTATTTTGAGAAGTTTTCCGCAAGCTAATCTGTTGCCTAATAGAATAACAATCCAAAGGAGCCCACAGAAAAAGACGCAATAACGTAAGAGCGCACTCAAACCAGAGAGCTGCAGCCTATACAATACTGGTAAGGCTTCTGCTGTGCTGAGTGTGCTCGTCATATCGCAAGATATTGATACGTTAACTCAGGCGTCGCCACGTATACTTTGCGCGATTCGATTCAAGGTCAGGCTGACACTTTAATACCGTGCTCACTAAAATAATAAAATATTGGAGTTTTTCTATGTCTATCAAACGCTTATTCGCCCCACTGATGACTGGGACACTGGTTCTAATGATGGTGCTACCCGCTCAAGCTCGTGATTTCCGTTTAGGTTTAATTACTCCACCATCACATCGCTGGACTCAGGCTGCCGTAGCCTTCGCTGATGATGTCAAAGAAAAATCAGGTGGTGCACATAGCATTGCTATTTTTCCAGCACAGCAACTGGGTAACGAAGCGCAAATGGTGCAGCAGTTGCAAGCCGGTGGTCTGGATATGGCTTTCTTAACGATTGCTGAAATCTCTAACCGTGTGCCTGACTTTGGTGCTCTGTATGCTCCGTATCTGGTTGAAGACATTGATCATGCTGCCGCACTGCTGCGCTCCAATACGGCCACGGACCTGCTGAATCAACTACCAGCAGAAGCCGGCCTTGTTGGCATCGGTTATGGCATGGCCGGCATGCGCCAAATACTCAGTCGTAGCCCCACCAAAGGCCCTGCGGATCTCATCGGTAAAAAACTGCGTATTACGCCATTTGAGCCTCTGCGTGATTTTTACATGGCATTAAACTCAGCGCCGACACCTCTACCTTTACCCGCTGTGTACGATGCTTTAGCTAACGGCCAAATTGACGCCATTGATATGGACTTTGACTCCATTTTAATCTTCAAATTTTACGAGCGTGCGGACAATCTGCTGATCTCCAATCACATGATGTTCCCCATGGTTGGTGTCATGTCGGGGCGAGTCTGGAAAGATCTCAGCACTGATGACCGCGAACTTTTACAAACGAGCATGCGTAAGCAGTTAGATGACGTTATCACCTACTTCCAACACGAAGAACGACTGCAAGAGCAGCAACTGCGCGCAGTGAATATCACCATTGAAGAAGCCAATAAGGCTGACTTCAATGATGCTATTGCTTCATGGGAAAGTATCTGGTCAAGCAAAGCTAAATCCTTACACAGCCTGAGACAGACCGCGACTGATCTCAAAAGCCAATAAGCCTTACCACCCCGTATAAGCCCACAACTCTCATACAGTTGTGGGTGAGGATTACAGTATGTTGAGAATCTTTTCTGATGCCCTGTCTAAACTCGAACTCACTATGGCTGGAGTATTGGCCGGTGCTGTCACGTTATTAATTATCTTAAATATTGTCAGTCGTACTCTAGGCGTTGCAATTTACTGGGTGGATGAACTGGCGATCTATTCCATGGTGTGGACAACATTTCTTGCCACATCAGTGATGATGAAAAACCGTCAAGTCATTGCCGTGACCATCATCGCAGACATGCTCAGCTCGCGTAATCGAGCATGGCTGCAATGTGTCTCAGATTTAATGATTCTCGTATTTTCTGTGAGTTTATTAGTGCTGTGCTGGAACTGGCTCGAACCTGCAGCACTGATCGAGTCGAACTTTGATATCAAAGCATTCCAAGGTGACACCTTTAATTTTGTTTACTCAGAGAAAACCAACACATTGGGTATTCGTAAAATCTGGCCCTGGCTGATACTGCCGTTTTTCGCTTTTACGATGACAGTTCATGCCTTGAGCAATATAAGCGCAAGCTTAAAAAAAGCCATTTACTTTAAGAGGGCTGCAGCATGACACTTTTCTTCTTTTTAATACTGCTGTTCTGTACTGTGCCGATTGCTCTTGTTCTCGCGTTGACCGCTCTGTGGTACATCACTACTTCAGGTAATACAGTCTTATTTAGTTCTTACACACAGCAATTATTTGGCGCTATTGAAAGCTATGGTTTACTGGCTATTCCCCTATTTATGCTCGCAGGTGAGCTTATGAACGAGGGGGGGCTCACGTCTCGACTGATCAATCTGGCGCGTATTTTTGTCGGTGGCTTCCGCGGTGGACTGGCGTACATCAACTTAATTGCCAATATGATGATGGCTGCCATTATGGGTTCAGCAGCATCGCAGATCGCTATCATGTCGCGAGCCATGGTGCCTGCGATGGAGAAAGAAGGCTATTCCGCATCATATGCTGCAGCGATCACTGCAGCAGGTGGATTGCTGTCACCCATTATTCCACCGTCCATGTTATTTGTATTGTTTGGAGTGTTGGCTCAAGTACCGATTGCCGAGATGTTTATGGCCGGTATTATCCCAGGCCTGATCATGTCGCTTTTTTTCTTTGTGGTGATTGCAGTGGTGGGTTTATTCCAGCAATACCCTCCTGGAAAATGGCCTAATCGCAAGGAAATAAAAGGCTATCTACTGATGGGTATCCCTGCAGCCATGATCCCTGTGGTGATCATCGGCGGCATTCTGACAGGCTTAGCAACACCCACCGAGTCAGCTGCCTTAGCATCGGTTGCAGCACTGCTGATCGGTAAATTTATTTATAAAGACTTGAAATTTTCACAGCTTCCAGAAATCCTCAAACGAACAGCCATTAACTCAGGCATGGTGATTATGTTGATCTCCGCCGCAGGTGTATTTGGCTGGGTGATTATCTATGAGCAAATCCCACAGGCTGCTGCAGCTTGGATTGCAGGGCAAACCACTGATCCTTTTATATTTTTACTGATGGTTGTGTCTGTGTTGCTCTTAGTTGGCATGGTGATTGACGGTATTGCTGCGCTGATTCTAGTTGTACCGATTCTGCTGCCGATTTCACAGCAACAGTTTGGTATCAGCCCGTATCAGTTTGGTGTGGTGGTGTGCCTAACTCTAGTGATGGGACTGCTTACACCACCCGTGGGCGCAGGCTTATTTATTGGCTCATCCATGACTGGTGTGCCGCCCATGAAAATCTTCCGCTCACTACTGCCCTTCTTGCTCGCAACCCTCGTGACATTGGTGCTACTCAGTGCCTTCCCTCAGCTCTCTTTGATACTGATCTCAAACTGAGGCAACACCCTCGAAGTGAACCTTTATGCACTTCGAGGGCCAGCATTTTTATGCAATAATCATATGGCAATATCTTGTGTATCCAGAATACACATGCTGCGAAGAATACTGGCAACACCACATTTCTGCTCTTTCATTAAACTGTCATCTAATCCGCTTAGTATTCAACACATCGGATGGCGCAGGCTTCCGTGCTGGTACAGAAGTGCCAGTTCAGTTGGGTGAATCAATCGGAGTTATCTATGACCGTGAAAATGAAAGCACTTGCTACAGCCCTCAGTCTTTGTACTGCGTTCTCAACATTATCTGCGACCGCTGCAGTGGATGCAGCGTTGCCCGATTATGAGCGTGCCAGTGGTATTTCAGGCAACTTGACCAGTATCGGTTCCGATACGCTAGCGAACCTGATGACGTTATGGGCGCAAGAATTTAAAAAGAACTACCCGAATGTGAATGTGCAGATCCAAGCAGCGGGCTCTTCTACGGCACCGCCGGCACTGTCAGAAGGCACAGCCAATATGGGTCCGATGTCGCGCATGATGAAAGACAGCGAGATTCAAGCCTTTGAAGAGCGTCACGGTTACCGCCCGACTGCTGTCCCTGTTGCGATTGATGCGCTGGCCGTCTATGTGCATAAAGACAACCCCATTGAAGGCCTGACCATTGAGCAAGTGGACGCTATCTTCTCTTCCACGCGCCGCTGCAGTACCGCAGAAGATATTACCCGCTGGGGTGAGTTGGGCTTAACCGGT
Source organism: Pseudomonas sp. (assembly GCA_034006005.1). Classification (GTDB taxonomy): domain Bacteria; phylum Pseudomonadota; class Gammaproteobacteria; order Pseudomonadales; family Pseudomonadaceae; genus Denitrificimonas. The sequence continues at coordinate 23,393 of JAVETP010000026.1, read as the reverse complement.
GCATGGGCCGATCGTCCGATTCAACTCTATGGCCGCAACTCGGTGTCCGGCACTTACGGCTACTTTAAAGATAACGCCCTGTGCAAAGGCGACTTTAAAAATAACGTGAATGAGCAGCCAGGTTCGGCTTCAGTGGTGCAATCGGTATCATCCTCACTGAATGCGATTGGTTATTCAGGTATTGGCTACCGCACCTCATCCGTACGAGCAGTACCGCTAGCAGCCAAGGCGGGTCAGCCGTTTATTGAAGCCTCACCAGAGCAAGCAGCATCGGGTGATTTCCCGCTCTCGCGCTACCTCTATGTGTATGTGAATAAGCGCCCTAACCAAGCCTTAGCACCGCTCGACCGTGAGTTTGTAAAGCTAATGCTCTCCAAACAAGGTCAGGAAGTTGTGAACCGCGATGGTTATGTACCCTTACCTGCCACAGTGGTTAAAAAGCTGCATACAGATCTCGAACTTTAATAGCTGCATTTACAGATCTACAAAAGGGGCTTCGGCCCCTTTTTCTATTTGTCATTTAACTGTCACACAAACGTCTTAAAGTATCTCTAACGTTTCGTTCAAGGGTCAGGCTATGCAGGATATATCGTCGCTATTAGAGCAAGAGCTGAACAGCCCGCGCATGCGTACTCGTCGTAAATTCCGCGCGTGGAAAGATCGGCTGGCACGACGAGCCATTGCGCTGGGTGGTTTAAGTGTGATTGCCGCAATCACGCTGATTTTCTTTTATCTGCTCTATGAAGTGATGCCGCTGTTTAAAAGCGCCAGCATTCAACACGAAAGCAGCTTTGCATTGCAGGAGCCCGCGCGTTCTAGCAAAATTTTAACCCTGTTCACCGAAGAACAGAATGAAATTGCCGCACTCCTGACCGAGAACGGTAAGTTACTCTTTATCAATGCACACAATGGGCAGCCGCTGTCTGAGCAGCAGCTGCCGTTGCACGATGCGGCGATCACCAGTTTAAGAATCAAAACGCCCGGCGATGACACGCTGTTGCTCGGTCTGAGCAATGGCCAAGCCATCGCCATTGATACCACCTTTAAAGTTGAGTTTGATGCTGAGGGGCAACGCTTGGGAGTTAAGCCCAGCGTCACCCAGTTGTTTAACGGCAAAGCACTGCAGCTTGACCCTCAGCAACGGCCGCTTAAGTATATTACTCAGCAAACATCACCCGAGGGCATGCTGCTCGCCGGCCTCGTCGATGACGGTCAGATTGTCATGACCTTGCTCAGCCAGCGCACCAACTTTATCAGTGGCGAAGTGCAGGAGTCTCTGCAGCCCATCGATTTCCCCAGTAGCACAGCTTATCAGCGTTTACTGATTGCGCCCGACCACCATTATATTTTTGCGCTACGCAACAGCGGTCGTCTCGACGTGTATGACTCGCGCAATCTTGACAATATTCAGCTCTCACACACCCTGCCATTAATGGAGCCAGGGCAAGAGGTCACGCAGATGATCTTCCAGCTGGCGCAGCAATCATTACTCGTCGGTGACTCACAAGGACAGATCACTCAGTTCTTTATGGTGCGTGATGAGCACAATCAGCAGCAGCTAACAAAGATTCGTACCTTAAAATTAGGTGATGCGCCGATTCAAGTGCTAGAAGCAGAACAACGTCGCAAAGGTTTTGTGGCGATTGATAGCACCGGCCGCGTAGGTATTTTTAATACCACCGCAGAAAAAACCGCGATTGATCAGCCGTTGCTCAAGGGTGAGCCGTTACTGGCTGCCTTGGCGCCACGTGCGTCGATGCTCTTAGTGCAGGATGCGCAAGGCGTGTTTCAGCGTTATGCCATTGATAACCCGCACCCAGAGACCTCATTAAAATCACTCTGGGGTAAAGTCTGGTACGAGGGCTACAACGAGCCGCAATATACCTGGCAATCATCATCAGCCTCCACTGAGTTTGAGCCGAAGTTCAGTCTGACACCTTTAGCCTTTGGCACACTGAAAGCGGCTTTTTATGCGATGTTGCTATCTGTTCCATTAGCTGTGTGTGGTGCGATGTACACCGCCTACTTTATGGCTCCTGCTGTGCGCCGCAAGATCAAGCCAGTGATTGAATTGATGGAAGCCTTACCCACCGTCATCTTAGGCTTCTTTGCGGGTTTGTTTCTCGCGCCCTTTATGGAGAGCCACCTGCCTGGGGTGTTTGCGGTACTACTGATTATCCCGCTGGGCATCGTCACCTTTGCCTTTGCTTGGGCGCAGCTGCCTGACCGTATACGTGATTTCGTACCTGACGGCTGGCATGTGGTGATTTTGATTCCCTTAGTGGCAGTGCTGGGCTGGTTATCCTTTAGCTTAAGTCAGCCGATGGAACTGTGGTTTTTTAATGGCGATATGCGTAACTGGCTGAGCAATGACCTTGGCATTGATTTTGACCAGCGTAATGCCATGGTGGTGGGTTTCGCCATGGGTTTCGCGGTAATTCCAACGATTTATTCCATTGCCGAAGACGCCTTATTTGGCGTGCCGAAATCCTTAAGCCATGGCTCTTTAGCGCTGGGTGCAACGCCGTGGCAAACACTGGTCAGAGTGGTGTTGCCCACCGCCAGCCCAGGGATCTTCTCTGCGGTGATGATTGGTATGGGTCGTGCAGTCGGCGAGACCATGATTGTTTTAATGGCCACCGGTAATACGCCGATTATGAATGCCAATATCTTTGAAGGCATGCGCACCTTAGCGGCGAATATAGCGGTGGAAATGGGCGAATCGGCGCTCGGCAGTAGTCATTACCGCATTTTATTTCTGGCAGCCTTGGTGCTGTTCTTATTTACCTTCGTGGTTAACACCTTGGCTGATCTGGTGCGACAACGACTGCGTAAAAAATACAGCACGCTTTAATACAGCACAGGCACAGATTTAGGAGCTGAAGACATGAAAATTTCGCTAAAAAAATGGGTCGCCACGGGCAGCCCTTGGGTGTGGCTGAATGCCGGTGCTGTAGCAATCAGTGTGGTGCTGGTATTGGGTTTATTAGGTGTGATTGCCTCGCGTGGTTTGGTGCACTTTTGGCCTACCAGTTTGCAAGAATATCAATTTACCGATAGCCAAGGTGCGCAGATGACTGTACTGGGCGAGCGTGTTCAGCGCGAGCAAGTCACCGCTGAACAGATTCGTAATGCCGGTTTGCCGGTGCCTGAAGGCGTAGAAATTCTCGATCGCCAATTGATTAAAGTCGGTAACCGTGAAGTCTACGGTTCTGACTTTCGCTGGGTATTAGAGCATCAACTCAGCGATCTCGATTACCCAAAAAACGCGGTTGCACTTGAGCGGCGCGAGTGGGGTAATTTCTATGGCTACATTATGGGCATCAAAGAAAATGGTGAGTTGATTGCCGAGCAAACCCAAGCTGAAAATCAACTCTGGGATGAGGTGTTGCGCAGAGCCGAGCGCGCCACTGCGATTTATCAGAAAATTAAAGACTTAGAAAGCGGCGCCATTGGTGCGATCAACTATAAGCTGGAGCAACTGCGTTTAGAAGAACGCAGCTTGCAACTCAACGGGCATGATACGCCGCAAAACATGGCGGAACTGCAAGCTGAAAAAACCATATTACAAGCTGAGTACGCCACCGAAGAAGCCGAGCTGATGGCACTGTATACGCCCTTTAAGCGCGACATCTTGCTGTTGGAAACGGCCGATGGCCAGCAGAAAGAGGTGAATTTTAGTGAAGTCGTGCGCCTGTATCAGCCCAACTCGCTGAGCCTACTCGAGAAGATCCAGCACTATATTCTCAAGCTGGTTGAGTTTGTCTCCGATGACCCACGTGAAGCCAATACTGAAGGGGGTATCTTCCCTGCGATCTTTGGCACCGTGCTGATGGTGATGATTATGTCGTTAATCGTTACCCCGTTTGGCGTAATTGCCGCGGTGTATTTACGTGAGTACGCCAGCCAAGGTGTGATCACACGGATTATTCGCATTGCCGTGAATAACTTGGCGGGGGTGCCATCCATTGTTTATGGTGTATTTGGTTTAGGCTTTTTTGTCTATTTTCTCGGTGGTAATTTAGATCAGCTATTTTACGCGCCAGCACTGCCCTCGCCGACCTTTGGTACGCCGGGCTTACTCTGGGCGTCGTTAACCTTAGCCTTACTGACACTACCGGTGGTGATTGTGGCGACTGAAGAAGGCTTATCACGTATCCCCCGTTCCGTACGCGAAGGCTCGCTAGCTTTGGGTGCAACGAAGTTTGAAACCTTGATGCGCGTAGTGATCCCTATGGCCAGTCCCGCGATGATGACCGGTGTCATCCTTGCTGTGGCGCGTGCCGCCGGTGAAGTAGCTCCGCTAATGTTAGTCGGCGTGGTCAAGCTGGCACCCAATTTACCTTTAGATATGAACGCACCGTTCTTGCACTTGGAGCGTAAGTTTATGCACTTAGGTTTTCATATTTATGATGTAGGTTTTCAAAGCCCTAACGTCGAGGCCGCGCGCCCACTGGTGTATGCCACCGCCTTAATGCTGGTGGTGGTGATTGCGGTGCTCAATCTGACCGCTATCAGTATTCGTAATCGCCTGCGCGAAAAATACCGCGCGCTGGATATGTAATTGATTGTTTATTTTATAGAAAGGCAGCCCTTATGAATTCGAACACACAGGCTTCACACGCGATGAAATTCAGTGCGCTGGGTCGTCAAGCGCAGCAACTGAATTTGGCTAATGAAACGCCCTGTATTGAGGTGAAAGATATGCACCTCTACTACGGCGACAGCAAAGCGCTGAATGGCATCAGCATGCAAATCCCGAAAAAGCGCATTACCGCCTTTATTGGTCCATCGGGCTGTGGTAAGTCCACTTTGCTGCGCTCATTTAATCGCATGAATGATTTAGTCGATGGCGTGCGTATTGAGGGTGAAGTCACCATTGATGGCCATGATATTTATGCCAAAGGTGTGGATGTGGCGGACTTGCGCCGCCGCGTGGGTATGGTGTTCCAAAAGCCCAATCCGTTCCCCAAAACCATTTATGAAAACGTTGCCTATGGTTTACGCATTCAAGGGATTAAGAATAAGCGTTTACTGGATGAAACTGTGGAATGGGCGCTGCGTTCTGCCGCGATCTGGGATGAAAGCAAAGACCGTTTACATGAGTCTGCCTTGGGTATGTCCGGCGGCCAGCAGCAGCGTTTAGTGATTGCGCGCACCATTGCGGTCAAGCCAGAAGTGTTACTGCTGGATGAGCCAGCCTCGGCGTTAGACCCGATTTCCACCTTGAAAATTGAAGAGTTGCTCAACGATTTAAAAGATCGTTTTACCATTGTGATCGTCACCCACAATATGCAACAAGCCGCGCGCGTCTCCGACTACACTGCGTTTATGTATCTGGGGCAACTGCTGGAGTTTGATAACACTGATACCTTATTTACCAATCCAGCCAATAAACAGACCGAAGACTATATTACCGGGCGTTATGGTTAAGCATCTTTGCATAGCTCTTGTAGGAGCGGGCCATGCCCGCGATAGCACTATTTATTAGCAGGCAGATTATATGAAAATCAATCAAGACAGTCACAGCACGCATATTTCTCAGAAGTTTAATCAAGAGCTGGAAGAAATCCGCAGCCAGCTCCTAGAAATGGGCGGCATGGTTGAGCAGCAAGTTAAAGATGCAGTGCAATCGTTACTCGATGGCGATACAGCGCTGGCTAAGCAAGTACGTGCCAAGGATCAGCAGGTCAATCAACTGCAATTAGACATTGATGAATATTGCACACAAATCCTCGCGCGCCGTCAGCCGGCGGCCTCAGATTTACGTTTAGTGCTGGCGGTGATTCGTGCGACGGCTGATCTAGAGCGCATTGGTGATGAGGCCAGTAAAGTCGCCCGCGCCACGTTAAAGCTGGCTGAAGAAGGTGCTTCGCCACGCGGTTATATTGAAGTACGCCACCTCGGCAATCATGTGCGGCAGATGGTGCAAGATGCGCTGAATGCCTTTGCCCGCTTTGATAGCACCAAGGCGCTAGCCGTCTTGCGTGAAGATGAAAATGTCGATTTAGAATACCGCTCAGCCACGCGCGCCTTGATCACTTTTATGATGGAAGACCCGCGCGCCATTTCGCAAGTGATGAGCATTATGTGGGTGCTGCGTTCATTAGAGCGCGTCGGTGATCACGCCAGCAACTTGGCAGAATATGTGATCTATTTGGTTGAAGGCCAAGATGTGCGCTACACTGATATCGATCAAATCGAAGCAGCCATTGCTCAGCGTGGACGTTCGGTTCAACCGAATAACTAGAGGTTAAGCCTGTGAGCTATACGTATGGTGTAAGCGATCATGCGTTGCAGATCACGGCTTACACCGCCTCTCCCAGCAAAGTTTGGCTCAGCGGAAAGCAACAAGTAAAACAACTGCCCTGCTCTGCACTGCTACTGATTTCTAAGCGCCCTTGGTGACGTAGCAGCACATGTTTCACAATCGCCAGCCCTAAGCCTGTGCCGCCGGTTTGACTGGAGCGACTACTGTCCACTCGATAAAAACGCTGAGTCAGAAAAGATAGATGCTTGCTATCAATCCCCGGCCCATTATCTTTAACCTCAAGATACGCACCGCCTTCATCGTGATACCAGCGCAGCTCAATCGTGCTGCCCTGCGGCGTGTATTTAACTGCATTAAACACCAGATTAGAAAATGCACTGCGTAACTCGCTGGCTGAACCTCGCAGGTACAGCTGGGCATCCGCATGAATCAAAATAGTATGTTGATAATCGGATAAAGCCAATGCATCCACACGAATCGACTCTAACAAGCCCGCAACATAAATGGGCTCAGCTTCGGCTTTAAAGTCGCTGGTTTCCAGACGCGATAGCGCCAGTAAATCAGCCACCAAGTGTTCCATGCGTGCCGATTGCTGGGTCATTAAGGTGAGGCCACGCTGCCATTGCGCCGGCAATTCGTAGGCATAATCACTGAAGGTTTCTAAATAACCGGATAGCACCGTCAGCGGCGTGCGTAATTCATGTGAGACATTGGCGATAAAGTCTTGGCGCATGCGCTCCAAACGTTTGATTTTGCTGCAGTCACGCACTAGCAGTAGGCGATCATTCTCGCCAAACAACGTGATTTGATATTCTAAAAAACGCTCTTCATCGAGGTGAGAAGGCAGCACCAACGGCTCAAGATAGTTTTGGCTATCATAATAATCAACAAACTGTGGATGGCGCAGCAGATAGGTAATCGGCTGGCCACGATCACTGCTGGGCGATAATCCGAGAAGCTTTTCAGCCGCATGATTCCACCACTCTAAATCACCCTTGTGATCTATCATCACTACGCCATCGCTCAGTGCTTGGCTAGAGTCTTGAATACGTTCAAGCAGATGTGCGAGCTGATACTGATCGGCTTTCTGGCGGCGTTGATAGTGATAAATCCCATCAAACACTTCGCCCCACAGCCTCTTAGCTTCAGGCGGTGCATCATCAGGGGCTTGCAGCCAGCGTACTAAACGCTGCAGCTGCCAGATATGCTGGCCGAGCAGTAATAGCAACGCGGCAGCGGCACCCAGCGCTGGTCGATCCCAGTAATAGCCCAGCAATGTGCCCAGCAGCACGCAGCCCGCTAGGCGCAGTATTTCTATTCGCAATAACCGCTTCATAAATAACTGCAGACCTTAACTGGCTTATACCTGAGTAGAAAATCGATAGCCCATACCGCGCACCGTTTGCACCAAATGCCCATGCTTTTCGCCTAAAGCAAGACGCAAGCGCCGAATATGCACATCGATTGTACGCTCTTCTATATACACATTACCGCCCCAGACCTGATCCAGTAACTGACTGCGACTGTAAGCACGCTCAGGATGAGTCATAAAAAACTGCAACAAACGAAACTCAGTAGGACCAACCTCTAGCGCTGCACCCTCAGAGCTGACGCGATGACTGCTTGGATCTAAACACAAGCCTTCAATCTCAATGGGCTGATCAACACCTGCACTGCTCGTACGACGCAACACCGCTTGTAACCGCGCAATCAGCTCACGCGGTGAAAAGGGCTTGGTTATATAATCATCGGCACCGGCTTCCAGGCCTTGCACTTTATTATCTTCTTCACTGCGCGCGGTGAGCATAATAATAGGAATATCAGCACTGGCCGGTTCACGCTTGAGACGGCGCGCCAATTCAATCCCACTGACATCCGGCATCATCCAATCCAGCAAAATAATATCCGGTCGATGATCCACCACTAAGGCATGCGCGATCTGTGCGTTTTCTGCTTCTAAACACTGATAGCCGGCCATCTGCAAAGCGACTGCAATCATCTCCCGAATCGGAGCTTCGTCATCCACAATGAGTACAGTTTTACGGGTCATAAGCTCTATCTGCCATCCACGCTGAAATATGTCATTCATATTACAACGCTTATACATGACAGGATGATGACAAAATGTATTTGCTTAAATCACTTACTGAAACAGCTATACATAAATAAAAACCTATAAAGCACCACACAATAAGCATAACCCGCTAACAGCAACATTTAGGTTTCAACACACCACTAGCGCTACTTAAGGTATTGCAAACGCCTGACCTGACCTGGAGTTTGAGCATACAGACGTTGAAAAGCATGGGTCATTGAGCTTTGACTGGCAAAGCCCACTTGCTCAGCAATAAGCTCCAAAGGCAGATGAGTTTGGACTAATAACTCCCGAGCTCGCTCTAAACGAGCCTGCAACACATAGTGCCCGGGCGTGTGGCCAGTTGCTTCGCGAAACAGTTGATGAAAATGCCCAGGACTCACGCAGGCGACTTCAGCTAAGCGCACCACAGGTAATTTTTCGCTTAAGTGCTGCTGAATATAAATTTCTAGCTTAACTAAATCTAACCGTCGAGACGGGCTCGGCAGACTGAGGTGAGTGTCAAACATGCGCTGGCACAGCGTACCCAAAAAGACCTGACTGATACCTTCTGCTGCATCATCTGAAACCTGCCACAAACGCGCTTCTCTTGCCATAAAACTGAGCAACAATTGCAAGCTAGTATCTGCAGTAAAGTAGCGTGGCTGATCAAATAAGCGTTGAAATTCATGCCCAACCAACATCTGCGGAAAATCCATTACGATGTGCTGGTTGTCGCCTAATCCCTCATAAAAATGCACTTCACCAGAAGGTACTAAACATCCCTGCAACGCGTCAACGTGTCCGCCATAACCGGCGATTTCAAATTCAGCGCTGCCGGAAAGAGCAATCACCAATTGGTGATAATCATGGTTATGGTGTAAACAGCGAGTAGGCAGAGGAAAGCAACGTATTCTTGTTCTTGGCTGCATAACGACTACTCTTTAAGAGACTTGCATTAAACACTCTAATTCTGAGTTTGGAGCAAAACATTCTGAGTATCAAACAAATAAACTGTCTTGATAACAGCCACACTCGGATAACCAAAAAATAATAATACGTAATTGGAGTTCGCCATGACCAGCAAGGATCAGGTAACCAACCACCTTGATGCACACGCCTTATTGCACCCAGATCTGCAACACAGCACTTTAATAGAACTTCAACAACAGATTACCCAGCACTATTTAGCCGATGAGAATAGCTTTATGGATGAGCTGGTTAAAGTAGTTAACCACCCGCCCGCAGCCATTGAACAGCTGAGACAGAAAACAGCTGAGCTGGTGAAGGATGTTCGCCAGCAAGATGATGCTGTTGATAGCATTGATTTGCTGCTGCAACAGTACAGCTTAGATACCCATGAAGGGGTGTTATTAATGTGCCTTGCCGAAGCGCTATTACGTGTACCCGACAGCGCTACTGCCGATGCTTTAATTCGTGACAAGCTATCGGTGGCTGACTGGAAGCAGCACTTGGGCAAAAGTGATTCGTTACTGGTGAATGCCTCTACTTGGGGCCTGTTAATGACCGGTAAGCTGGTTAATTTAGACCAACGTAACCAAAAGCCCGTTCCAGTTCTTAATAAGCTGGTTAATCGTCTCGGCGAACCGATGATTCGCAAGGCGATGGCGCAAGCAATGAAAATCATGGGGCATCAGTTTGTCCTCGGGCGCACGCTGGACGAAGCGTTAAAAAATGGTCAGCCACTGTTTAACAAAGGCTATACCTACTCCTTTGATATGCTCGGCGAGGCGGCACGCACCGCTGACGACGCTCAACGTTATTTTACTGCCTACTTACAAGCCATTGAAATACTCGGTAAAAAAGGTATGAAGCTGGCCGGAGATGCACCGCCGCCGTCCATCTCGATTAAGCTTTCTGCCTTGCACCCTCGTTACGAAGCGGGCAAACGTCAGCGTATTTTAAAAGAGCTCAGTACCAGCGTTATTCAACTCACCCAGCGTGCACGTGAATTAGGCGTGGCCGTCACTCTAGATGCTGAAGAAGCGGATCGACTGGAATTATCCCTTGAGGTGTTTGCCGCAGTATACTCAAGCTCTGCAAGCAAAGGCTGGGGTGGTTTTGGTTTAGTCTTGCAAGCCTACTCAAAACGCGCGATACCCGTTTTGCATTGGCTGATAAAACTAGCGCAACAACAAGGTGATGAAATCCCGGTACGTTTAGTTAAAGGCGCCTACTGGGATACTGAAATTAAACATGCGCAAGTGCTGGGTTTAGCCGGCTATCCTGTTTACACCCGCAAAGCCAATACCGATCTAGCCTACTTAGCCTGCGCTCGTTTATTATTTTCCGAGATAGCTAAAGGCTATATTTTTCCACAGTTCGCCACTCACAACGCCCACACTTTGAGCTGTCTGCTGGATATGGCAGGTGACCGTCCGGTTGAGTTTCAACGTTTACACGGAATGGGTGAAGCCCTGTATGAACAAGCTCTGAAGCGCGCGCCAAAAGGCAGTTATTGCCGGATTTATGCTCCTGTCGGTGCACACAAAGATCTGCTGCCCTACTTGGTTAGACGTTTATTAGAGAATGGTGCTAACTCATCCTTTGTCCATCAGTTGGTGGATGAGCGCGTACCCATTGAGCGCCTGTCGACGCATCCCCTGGAACAAATGCACAACAAACAGTTTTGGTCCAACCCCAATATTCCCAGGCCCTTAGATCTTTATGGCGCAGGACGTAACAACGCAAAGGGACTTAACTTGAATATCAATGCTCAGCTCAATCCATTGCTCGAAGACATTCATCATTTTGATACCCAACACTGGTCGGGAAAACCTTGGCTAGCGGAATCTATCCATGCGCCAGCTGGAGAAATTGAGCAGATTTATAGCCCTTTCGACCAACAACAGTTGGTGGGTGAAATGCAATGGAGCTCTGCAGCCCAAGTGCACGCCGCGCTGGATGCTGCTGAACAAGCATTTCCACGCTGGAATGCAACACCGGTACAAGAGCGCAGCGCCTGTTTGCGCAAACTGGCTGATTTGTTAGAAGAAAACATGTCAGAGATCATTGCTTTATGTGCCCGAGAAGCTGGCAAGCAACTCGCAGACGGCGTTGCTGAAGTGCGTGAAGCTGTTGATTTTTGCCGCTACTACGCCCAGCAAGCAGAAACCTTGTTTGCACAAGCGCAACTGATGCACGGCCCTACGGGTGAATCCAATGAACTGTATTTAACCGGTCGCGGTATTTTTGTCACTATCAGCCCGTGGAACTTTCCTGTAGCAATTTTCTTAGGCCAGCTAGTCGCTGCGGCAGTTGCTGGTAATAGCGTGCTGGCGAAACCGGCGGAGCAAACCTCCTTAGTCGCCAGCCGCTGTATGGAATTGATTTACGCCGCTGGCTTTCCACGGGATGTGGTGCAGTTGTTGCCCGGTAAAGGGGCAGAGATTGGCCCGCTCCTGACCAGCGATCGACGTTTATCTGGAGTGGCTTTTACTGGTTCAACGGCTACCGCGCAAGGGATTAACCGCTCTTTAGCGGCGCGCGATAACGCACCGCTAGCCGCCTTAATTGCAGAAACCGGCGGTCAGAATGTGATGATTGTCGATTCAACGGCGCTGCCTGAACAGGTGGTTGCCGATATTGTTGAATCCTCGTTTACCAGTGCAGGACAACGCTGCTCTGCATTGCGCGTACTGTACGTACAAGAGGACATTGCAGAGCGTTTACTCGAAGTACTTACCGGTGCCATGGCAGAACTACAGCTGGGCGATCCACGTGATCCCGCCACCGATGTAGGCCCAGTGATTGATCAGCAAGCACAACACAATCTAAACGCGCATATCGAAAAATTTCGTCAACAAAACCGGGTACTCGGTGAGACACCGCTACCCGCAGCACTAGGTAAAGGTTTTTTTGTAGCGCCTATAGCGCTTAAACTTGAACAGCTAGATGAATTAGAACAAGAGCAGTTTGGCCCGATTTTACACGTGCTACGTTACCAATCGGAGGACATTGATCAGGTGATTGCCAGTATCAACCGCACAGGTTACGGTCTTACCTGTGGCATTCAAAGTCGTAATGAACAGTTCGCCACTTATTTAGACAGTAAGCTGCGTGTCGGTAACCTGTATATCAATCGTAACCTTATTGGTGCGGTTGTTGGAGTACAGCCCTTTGGTGGTATGGGGCTATCAGGGACAGGCCCTAAAGCGGGCGGCCCACATTACCTGTTGCGCTTCGCGACTGAACGCACTCGCACTATTAATACCGCTGCTATTGGGGGCAATGCCAGTCTGCTTGCCCAATCGGACGAAAATACAGCTTAAATATAACAACAAAAGGGTATTAAATATGATCGTAAATAACACTATCGTAGGCTGGATCTTTGTTGCCTATATTGGCGTGACGCTAGGTATAGGCTGGGTTGCCTACAAACGTACACAAAACCTCGCAGATTATATTCTCGGCGGCCGCAGCCTTGGCCCTTGGAGCTCTGCAATTTCTGCCGGCGCCTCAGATATGTCGGGCTGGCTGCTACTCGGCTTGCCTGGCGCAGCTTATGTTTCAGGCTTAAGTGCCAGCTGGATCGCTATCGGTTTGCTCGCAGGTACGTGGCTGAACTGGATATTTATGGCGCCACGGCTACGCGTTTATAGCTTTAAAGCCAGTAACGCACTCACCCTGCCTGAGTTTTTAGAAAAGCGCTTCCGTGACAAAACTAATATGCTGCGCGTTATATCAGCCATATTTATTCTGCTGTTCTTTCTTTTCTACACCTCATCTGGGCTGGTCGCGGCAGGCAAGCTATTTGAAACGGTATTCGGTCTAGATTACCAAATTGCAGTTTTAGTTGGCGCGCTAGCAGTGATGTCCTACACCATGTTCGGTGGTTTCCTCGCTGTTTCCTGGACTGACTTAATGCAAGGTTTAATGATGGTCGCAACCTTGGCTATTGTGCCGCTTTGGGCAATGGGTGAGTTGGGTGGTGTGAGCGCTACCTTTAACAGTATCAATGAGCTTAATCCAAACTTATTGAATTGGTTTAGTGATGCACAAGGCAAAGCTCTCAGTACCATAGGAATTATTAGTGCTGTGGCTTGGGGTTTGGGCTACTTTGGCCAGCCACATATCTTGGCGCGTTTTGCCGCGATCAAATCACATAAACAAATCCCGACTGCACGTCGCATTGCGGTGATTTGGAGTGCTATAAGCTTGGTTTGTGCAATGCTGATTGGCTTAATCGGCACGGTATATATTAAGGGCGATTTAGGTGATGGCGAAACCATTTTCATGATTATGGTTAACGCCCTATTCCACCCTCTGATTGCCGGTGTTTTATTGTCAGCTATTCTTGCTGCCATTATGTCAACAGCCGACTCTCAGCTGCTGGTGTGCTCATCAGCGTTAACTGAAGATTTTTACAAGTCGCTGTTTCGTAAAGACGCCAGCCAAAAAGAACTGGTACGAGTAGGCCGCTTGGCCGTCGTCGTTATTGCTTTCGCAGCCATGCTGTTAGCCTTTAATAAAAATAGCTCAGTATTAGATTTAGTCTCCTATGCTTGGGCTGGTTTTGGTGGCACCTTTGGCCCTGTACTATTACTTGCCCTGTTCTGGAAACGCTCAACTGCACTAGGCGCGATGGCCGGCATCGTGGTTGGTGGGGTGACAGTTGTTGTCTGGGCCAATATGACAGGTGGTATTTTTGATCTCTATGAGATCGTACCGGGCTTTATCTTTGCAGGTATTGCCATGATTGTTATGAGTTTATTAAGCCCTGAACCAAGCGAAGAAATCCAGCGCGAGTTCGATGAAGTTGTCGAAGAAGCGCGCAGCTAAAACACCGAAGAAAGCCTAGCCAAGGACGGCTAACCAAAGCTGACATCTAATACACCCTAGCAACCCTTCATGCTTAAGAAATAAAAAATTCGTAAGCCTATCAGCCAAGCATCGAACAGCAATTGATTCGAATTTCTAAGCTGATAGACTTACGCCTGCTTTTACCAAAGCAGCTTTGAAATACATCAGTTAGTCTATTTTTAAAATAGATCTCCTAAAATGTGTTCGTGACAACTACTTAGCTGCAGTATTTTGCCTTTGCTAAGTTTTAGCCCTTTACCTACTAAAATTCAAACTGACACTCTTCAGTGCTCCTTAAGCCTGACTGCAATGAGCCGTCAGCGGCATGGATAATTTATGTTTAAAAATATGCAACACGAATGGTTTTTTAATATCCGTGGCGACATTTTGTCAGGCCTGGTGGTTGCTCTGGCACTGATTCCTGAGGCGATTGCGTTTTCGATTATTGCCGGTGTCGACCCTAAAGTTGGCTTATACGCTTCATTTTGTATTGCGGTGATTATCGCCTTTGTCGGTGGCAGACCCGGGATGATTTCCGCTGCTACCGGTGCTATGGCGTTATTGATGGTCACTCTGGTTAAACAGCACGGCCTTGAATATTTATTAGCCGCCACTTTATTAACCGGTGTGCTGCAAATTGTGATCGGCTATTTAAAGCTCGGTGGGCTGATGCGTTTTGTCTCAAAGTCAGTGGTCACCGGCTTTGTTAACGCCCTTGCCATTCTGATTTTTATCGCACAACTGCCGCAACTGACGGATGTAACTTGGCATGTCTACGCGGTGACCGCTGCGGGACTGGGTATTATTTATCTATTTCCACTGATTCCAAAAATCGGTAAAGCAGTACCCTCCACGCTGATTTGTATTGTCACCCTGACTGCCGCCGCGATTTACTTAGGTTTAGATGTGCGCACTGTGGGTGATATGGGTCAGTTGCCGGATACCTTGCCGATCTTTCTCTGGCCGGATGTGCCGTTAAATTTCGAAACCTTATGGATTATTCTGCCCTACGCTTTGGCGCTCTCTATTGTCGGTTTACTAGAGTCTTTGATGACCGCCAATATCATTGATGAGCTGACCGACACTAAACATGACCGTGACCAAGAGTGTAAAGGCCAAGGTATCGCTAATATCGGTGCTGGTTTACTCGGTGGCATGGCCGGTTGCGCGATGATTGGTCAGTCGGTGATTAATATTAAATCTGGTGGCCGCGGGCGTTTATCGACCTTTTGTGCAGGCTTTTTCTTATTGCTGATGGTGGTGTTCTTAAGCGACTGGATTAAACAGATTCCTATGGCTGCGCTGGTCGCAGTGATGATTATGGTCTCCATCGGCTCATTCTCTTGGAGCTCAGTGCGAGACTTTAAAAAGCATCCGATTTCAACCAATATCGTGATGTTAACCACCGTGGCTGTGGTGCTATCAACCCATAACCTCGCATTGGGTGTGCTGGCTGGCGTGTTGTTATCTGCGCTGTTCTTCGTCAATAAAATCAGCCGCTTAATGATTGTTAAGCAAGAGTCGACTGCAGCTGAATTACGCTATCAGGTGATTGGCCAAGTGTTTTTCGCTTCTGCTGAAAAACTGTTTGCTTCGTTTGACTTCTCTTACGCAGCCGATAGGGTGGTGATTGATTTAACCCGCGCGCACTTTTGGGATATTACCGCTGTAGCAGCTTTGGATCAGATCGTGATTAAGTACCAACGCTTGGGCGCCGAAGTGAGCTTAATCGGCATCAATGAGGCCAGTAAAACCGTGATTGATAAATTTGGCGTGCACAGTGATGCGCAAACCGCCGCAACATTAAGCAATGAGCACTGAGGACTAAACCATGCAAAAAATCTTAGCCTGCATCGATGAATCAACCTGGTCGACCAGCGTACAAGACGCAGCGATTTGGGCCGCTCAGCAGCTCAGCAACCCGTTAACGTTTTTACACAGTATTGAGAAACAGCATCTACCTGACAGCAACGATCTGTCGGGTGCCATTGGCTTCGGTGCCCGCTCCAAGCTCCTCAGTGAAATCGCTACGCTGGATCAACTGCGCGCTAAAGTGGCGTTGCAACTGGGCAAAGAATTACTGGCCACCGCTGAGCTTAAAGCACAAGAAGCAGGCTGCACAGACGTTGAAACTGTACAGCGCCACGGCGAGTTTATCGATAATTTGTTAGCGCTCGAAAGCACTGCACGCCTAATTATTATGGGTCACTCGGGCAGCAAGACTGACAAAAAAGTTACGATACTGGGCACCAATGTTGAAAGCCTGCTGCGCCAAATCAGTACACCTGTGCTGATCACGCCACATGATTTCACTGCGCCAAAAAACTTTATGCTGGCCTACGACGGACGCGCGACCACTGAAGCTGCAATCGAGCATATTTTAACCAGTGATTTATTGCGCGGTCTGGATTGCCACTTAGTCACCATCAAAAACAAGCATCCAGACCAACATGAAAAATTCGCACAGGCCACTGAGCGCTTAAAGCAAGGCGGCTTTAACGTCACAGCCACCTACCTAGAGGGTGACATTTCCAAGCAACTCTTAACCTATCAACAGGAAAATGCGGTGGATATGTTGGTGATGGGTGCGTTTGCCAGTCCGCGTTTACGCCAGTTTTTTATCGGCAGCAATACTTTGAAAATGCTGGGAAATAGCACAGTGCCGATTTTGGTGATGAGATAACACCTAGAGTCAGCCTTTAAAGCCTTGGGAAAGCACAGCACCGTGACTTTCCCAAGATTCAATAAGATGTCATTTATAATGCCTTATCCAGCCTATGCTGAGGCAAAGCACTCCCATCAAAAAACCACTATCAATAGTAAAAATCTATTACAGTAATTACTATATAACAATTTATTATATTTTTTTGCATGATATATTGTATCCAAGTTAAGCAAACAACCCGGAGAAATACCATGCAAACGACTGATACTGCTGTTTACGGTTTACCACGTTTAAATGAGCGTGCACCTGAGTTTAAAGCACCGACTACAGACGGTGAAAAATGCCTAGACGACTATAAAGGTAAGTGGCTGGTGTTGTTCTCTCACCCAGCTGACTTTACGCCAGTGTGCACCACTGAGTTTATTGCCTTTGCTAAAGCAGCACCTGAATTCAATAAGCGCAACTGTGAGTTATTAGGTTTATCTATTGATAGCACCCACTCGCACATTGCTTGGATGCGCAATATCAAAGAGAAATTTGGTGTTGATATCACATTCCCAATTATTGCTGACCTGAAAATGGATGTTGCCCGTGCTTACGGCATGATCCACCCCGGCGCTGCAGATACTTCAGCAGTGCGTGCGACCTTTATCATTGACCCCAATGGCATTTTACGCGCCATGGTGTACTACCCAATGAGCAATGGCCGTTCAATTGATGAATTTGTACGTTTACTGGATGCACTGCAAACCAGTGACGAGCACGGCGTAGCAACACCTGAAGGCTGGAAACCAGGCGACCGCGTGATTGTGCCACCTGCAGCCACGGCAGCTGCAGCGGACGAGCGCGTGAAATCAGGTGAGTACGAGTGCACTGATTTCTACTTCTGTACCAAGCAACTGTAAGACAAAGTGACTTAAGGGTTAAGATACTTTGTGAAAACCCCAGCACCGGTGACGGTGTTGGGGGTTTTTGCTATTTAAAATAAAGACCTATCAGCTCATATTGATATGGCATATAACACACTCAGTGTTAGCACAGTAAGCGCACTGATGCGCTTACTTAAGAGAGGGAGATTCACCATGATTAGACGTGACCCTGAACAACCCTGGCACCCCAGTTACTGGCTTGCAGCCCTGGGGGCTGGCGGCCTATCCGTTTCATTTTTTATGTACCTGATGTGGATGGTACCGCATGCCGATTTTCCAATGCCTACCTGGCAGCACCTTTCTGCGGTACTGCAAGGTACAGTTGATTTGCCAACCGGAGTCCGCCCCTTAGCGATCTTGGCGGTTGTGGCGATGGTGTTACTCGCGCTATTGCACTTTGTTCTGGTGGCTTGGAATTTACGCGAACAGCGCGCAGCTCAGACAACCGAGCGCTATGCTGATTGGCTCAACTCACCCAATGAAGTCCAACTCATGACTCAGCCCTTAGCCTTGGCGATGACGGTCAACGTCTGCTTTGCACTGGGTGCAGTCTTAGTCCCGGGTCTATGGTCTGTAGTGGAATACCTCTTTCCCTTGGCCTTATTAGCCTTTGCTGCTTTAGGCTATTGGTCATTGCGTATTTACGGTCGTTATTTAAGCCGGCTGTTAGTCAGCGGTGGCTACAGCACGGATCAACAAAACCATCTGTCCCCGCTGATTGCTGTGTTTACCTTTGCCATGCTGTCTGTCGGTTTTTCAGCACCTGCAGCCATGTCGCATATACAAATCGTTGCGATTCTAGCCAGTACGCTTTCAATTCTATTTTTAATGGTGGCACTGGTTACGGGCCTGCTGGTATTAATCTCAGGCTTACAAGCGATGATGCAATACGGCTTACAGCCTCAAGCCACACCCAGTATTTGGATGTTAGTGCCGATTATGACACTACTGGGTATTGAGTGGGTGCGTATGCAACATGGTTTAAGCCATCACTTTGCCGCGCCCATTGTACAAAGCAAAGTCTTTATTACACTGACCAGTATTTATATGCTGCAACTGGGCATTATGCTGCTGGGCTACCGTGTGATGCAGCTCAATGGTTATTTAAAAGCACACTTTCAAGGCGATCAGCGCAATCCAATTAGTTTTGGCTTGATCTGCCCCGGCGTGGCAATCTTTGTGATGGGCATGTTCTGGTGGCATTTAGTCTGGGTCAACAGCGGTGTGGTTGAAGCATTTAGCCCAGCCTACTGGATTGTCGTGGCTCTGCTGGCGACAGTACAAATACTGACTGTGATTGCTTTACTGCGCTTAAGCAGCCGTTTACTGCGTCATAAGCCGGTGGTTATTGCCAGCATGCAATAACGCCACACCAGCTCTACACAACGGCGGCCTAACTCAGGTCGCCGTTTGCGTCATACCGAGTAAAACAAACGAACTCTTAGCCTATCCCTGCGTCTGACTTGTAATGAATTGACATCCTCCCCGACCTAAAGGACGGGGATTCCTACTACCAGACGGCCATGTCCGACCGCGAGAATGTTTTGTGCCGCATTGATATCGCGGTCGTGCGTGACACCACACGCACTGCACGTCCATTCTCTTATTCCAAGCCCTGCGATACCTTTCGGCCTCGATTCGGACAAAGCGCCACAACTCGAACAGGTTTGGGTGGTGTATGCCTCGTTAACTTCCTTAAAAACAATGCCTGCGTGATCGCACTTATAGTCCAGCATTGCTTTTAATTGACCCCAGCCAGCATCTAACACTGACTTGGCCATCTTGGTCTTAACAAGTTTTAAACTACTGACATTGCCCACATAGATTTCACCGCAGCGATTGACCAGTTTGCGGCTGAATTTATGCAGACTATCTTTTCTACGATTAGCGATTTTAGCGTGGATAGTTTTAACACGCTGCTTGTTTCTGGCGCGTTGGGCCACGGCAAGCTTGCTTTCCAAGCCACGATAGAAGCGTGACGCTTCCAGTGTTTCACCGTCCGAACAGGTCGCAGTGGTGGCTAAACCAAGATCAATACCGATGCGGTCTTGACCTGCGGGTGTTGTGGATTCTACGTCAACCACCACATTAAAGTACCAGCGGCCACGGGCATCTTCGTTGAAGCTGCCTGATCTGAATTTATACTGGCTGAGGCCATAGCTATCCCACACGCCAAAGTAGTGGCCGTTGTGATAGACCTGTCCATTTTTCCATTTGGCCATGCCTGTATTGATCGGTATCCAGCCCAGTGAGCGGCGCACACCGCCAGACTTGCGCCAGTTAAGGCGTGATTTCTTGAACTGCCTACGGCGCGTAGTGTACTCAGCACCTACCTTCTGCACCGTGTGACTATGCAATCCCAGCTCTTTGTGCACACCCTGCGTGTACTTCTGGATAGTGTAGGCGGACAAAAACACGCCGCGCTCTTTGATTGAGCGGTGACTAAGTTCGTTCACATAGTTCCAGACAAAGTTCACCGACCGCGCCATGTTATTGAGCAGTGCTCGGTGCTTATCTTTAACTCGAACTTTTAAAGTCTTGGTCTGCCTCATGCTTTCGATTATACTTGGTCTATGAGAAAAAACAATACGTATAGAGCAGGCCGACACTGCGTTTTTGAGCTTCATGCCCATTTGGTCTTTATTACGAAGTATCGTGGCGATGTGTTTGCCGATGATCATCTTAGGTCGCTGGAAAGTATCTTTCGCAGCGTGTGCACGGACTTTGAAACGGAGTTAGTGGAATTCAATGGCGAAGCCGACCACGTTCACCTGCTGGTGAACTTTCCACCGAAAGTATCGGTATCGAAACTGGTGAATAGTTTGAAAGGGGTGTCGAGCCGAAGGCTCAAACTGTTACATCCTGAGCTGGTTCAACCTGCATACATGAAAAACGCGCTCTGGAGTCCCAGCTACTACGCGGGCAGTGTGGGTGGCGCTCCTATTTCAGTAATTAGACAATACATTGAGCAACAAACCCGACCGCATTAAGGGAGGCTAACGCCTCCCAGCGCTATCCTTCCCCGCACTAGAAGTACAGGGCTTGTCGCGCATTTTGGTCATTCCAAGGACAACCATTTAGCTAAGAATCTGCCTCGCTCTCTTACTGATCAGTACAATCCAGCTCACCCATGCGCGTAGCTATATTGATGGCCATCTGCACTATGTGGATTTCTTTCAAGAATCTGAAGGGATGCAAGCGCTATTGACCGCCATGGAGCAAGGTAATATCAGTCATGCCGCCATTATGGGCAGTGATGTGGTCGGTCGATTTTCCAGCTTAGGCGACACCATGCAAGGCTTTGAGCCAGTGCTACAAGCACTGCCTGCTGACATTGCGCAAGCGATTGCACAAGATAACTTTCTGGCATTATTGCCACAGCAGCGCCAGCCATAATTAAGCCTGTCTACTAAACAACTGCATAAAAAATACAGCTATCGTTGCTCACGCTAGCTGTTAAACGCCTTTGCGGCGCGCAGAACGCTGTACTCGCAACTGTTCTTCATCCACTTCAGCTAAGACTTCACAGACATATTCAATATGCTGGTTAGACAACTGACGTGCCTGCTCAGCATCACCCGCTTTGATCGCCTGATACAACGCACGGTGCTGGGCAATTAACATATCGCGCGTTTCCTTACGCTGCATCGACATGCCGCCAATATTAGTCACGACGTTGCCACGCAACAAATCGAATAGCCCGCGAATGGTATGTAAAAACACCACATTATGGCTGGCTTCGGCAATCGCCAAATGAAAACGTGCATCAGCCAAGCCTTCTTCAATACGACAGTTTTCTACGCTACCCGCATAACAGGCTTCTAACTGCGCAAAAGCCGCATCTAAACGCTCATGATCGGCTGGCGTGGCCCGCAGCGCCGCGTAATAAGCGCAGGCACCTTCTAAAGTATGGCGAAACTCTAAAAGATCTTTTTGCCCACTCGGCTTTTGTGCCAGCAAACCCAGTAGCGGATCACTAAAAGTTGTACCCACCTCTTGACTGACATAGTTGCCACCGCCTTGGCGGCTGATCAATAAGCCCTTTGCCACTAGATTCTGAATCGCTTCACGTAAAGACGGACGCGACACGCCAAACTGCTCAGCCAACTTGCGCTCAGCAGGCAGACGCTCACCTGCTTGCAAGACGCCTTCTAAAATCATGGTTTCTAGCTGCTCAACAATGTCATCCGACAAACGGCGCTGCTGTATATGTGCAAAGCTCATTGCTCTCTTCTTACCCTATAAAAACAGCCGAACGAGGCCTTACTAGGCTAACACAAAGGTCATTTTTCAGCAGCGTATAGCGCTCTTGCCCAAGGCCATACAAAACTAAAGTCGTATACGGATTATTTGACAGCAGCGGCGTATCGTATTTAACTAAAAACACCAGAATGTAAACTGGTATGACCAATTTATAAAAACAACAATACATAAGAGTCTAATCCATGCCAAATATACCCTCGCTCGTCGTTTATCATGCAGGTTGCACAGTGCAACTACTGGAGTTGCACTATGTCGTCTAGCTTACTGGCCGTACTGGCCTTTTTTCCAATTCTACTGGCAGCCGTTTTGCTGGTGGGTTTGCGCTGGCCTGCTAAGCGCGCCATGCCACTGGTATTCGTTACTACCGCAGCCATTGCCTTGTATTTTTGGGAGATGAGTTTTAATCGAGTCTTAGCTTCAACCCTGCAGGGACTGGTGATTACTGCAGGTGTCTTGTGGATTATCTTTGGTGCGATTTTACTACTCAACACGCTTAAGCACTCGGGCGCAATTCAAGCGATTCGCGCAGGCTTTATCACCATTAGCCCTGACCGCCGCGTACAAGCGATTATTATTGCTTGGCTGTTTGGTAGCTTTATTGAAGGTGCGTCTGGCTTTGGTACTCCTGCTGCAATTGTTGCTCCGCTCTTAGTGGCGATCGGTTTCCCCGCTATGGCAGCGGTCATGCTCGGTATGTTAGTGCAAAGTACGCCTGTCTCTTTTGGAGCTGTAGGCACACCCATCATAATTGGTATTACCAGTGGTTTAGACAGTGAAGCTGTCAGTGCCCGACTCTTAGCCAATGGTTCAGACTGGGAGTCTTTTCTGCAATTGATTACCAGCCAAGTCGCCATTATTCACGCCATCGTCGGTGCAATCATTCCATTGATTATGGTGCTGATGCTCACACGCTTTTTTGGTAAAGAAAAAAGCTGGAAAGCCGGCTTTGCCATTCTGCCCTTTGCATTATTCGCAGGCTTAGCTTTTACCATTCCCTATGCCGCCACTGGTATTTTATTAGGCCCCGAATTCCCATCGCTGCTGGGTGGTTTAATTGGCTTAGCAATTGTAACGACCGCTGCACGCTTTAACTTCCTCACACCGAAAGACACATGGGATTTTGCCCCAGCCAAAGAATGGCCCAGCGAGTGGTTAGGTTCGATTGAGATGAAACTCGATAACGCCACCAGTAAACCGATGAGCAATTTTAAGGCGTGGATACCTTATGTTTTAGTCGGCTTATTATTGGTGATCAGCCGTATTTTCCCCAGCGTCGGTAGCGCAATGAAAGCCGTGGTGGTGAAGTTTCCCAATATCCTCGGCGAGGTCGGCATTAACGCGGACTTTATGCCGCTGTATTTACCCGGC
>JAVETP010000025.1:0-33748 GCA_034006005.1 Pseudomonas sp. | reverse complement strand
TGAGCCTGAGTTTGAAGAGGCTTTATATGCACTAGAGCAAGATCAGATTTCAGAGCCTGTGCGCACAGAATACGGCTGGCATGTGATTCAGTTACTGGATATTGAAGAAGCTGATATTCCAACTTTTGACAGTTTAAAAGATAAACTGGCGCAGAGTTTAAAAGCGCAAGAAGTTGAGCAGCGCTTTGTTGAAACTATTAAAGACCTTGAAGGCTTGGCGTATGAGTCAGCGGATTTGCAGCAGCCAGCTTCTGAACTGGGCTTAGATATTCAAGTCAGTGAGGCTTTTGGTCGAGAGGGAAAAGAAGGCTTATTTGCGAATCGTCAAGTCTTAGCAGCAGCTTTTAGTACTGAAGTGCTGGAAGAGGGTGCTAACAGTTTGGTGATTGAGCTTGATCCTGAAACCATAATAGTCTTGCGTGTTAAAGATCATCTGCGTCCACAGCAAATTGAACTGGCTGAAGTGCGTCAACAGATCGAACAGCAACTGGTTAATAACCAGGCGATTGAGCAGGCACAGACACGTGGTACAGCGTTGTTAGCTCGCTTGAAAGAAAGCCAGGCTCCTGTGACACAAACGCAAGAAGCAGAGTGGCAGACAGTTGAGGCAGCGATGCGTGACCAAGAAAATGTTGATCCGCAGGTTTTGCAAACACTGTTTAAAATGCCTAAGCCTGAAGCCGATTCAGCTCAGTTTGCGGGCTTAAGTTTAGCTGACGGCAGTTATGTGGTTCTGCAGTTAACCGGTGTTAGCGACCCTGAAACACCGCTAAATGCTGAAGAGCTAGCTCAGTACCAGCAGATTTTAGCTTCACGTGCGGGACAAGTTGATTTTAATGCATTGATGCAGCAGCTTGAATTGGATGCAAAAATTCAACGCTTTTAATCCTTAGATAGACACAAAAAAACCCGCTGATGAGCGGGTTTTTTTGTGTCGAGTGAAGAGTTAATCTTCTTCGATATTACCCATTGCAGTGGTATTAAAACCACCGTCAACGTACATGATCTCACCACTGATACCTGAAGCTAGGTCCGAGCATAAGAATGCACCGGCGTTACCCACTTCATCAATGGTCACATTACGACGTAAAGGTGTTTGCTTTTCGTTAGCAGCGAGCATTTTACGGAAGTTTTTAATGCCCGATGCTGCCAAAGTGCGGATAGGGCCCGCTGATACTGCGTTGACACGTGTACCTTCAGCGCCGAGACTGCCGGCTAAGTAGCGTACGCCGGCTTCTAGGCTGGCTTTAGCCATACCCATCACGTTGTAGTTCGGCATGGTGCGCTCGGCACCTAGGTAGGTCAGAGTCAGCAAGCTACCATTGCGGCCTTGCATCATGTTACGACCGGCTTTAGCCAGCGCAATAAAGCTGTAAGAACTGATATCGTGGGCAATTTTAAAGCCTTCACGGGTGGTGGCTTCGGTAAAGTCGCCATCGAGTTGGTCGCCAGGTGCGAAACCGACTGAGTGAACGATACAGTCTAAACCGTCCCACTTTTTCGCCAGTTCAGCGAAGACGTTTTCGATTTCGTCATCATTGGCTACATCACATGGAAAGCACAGGTCAGCTGATGAACCCCAGCTTTCAGCAAAACCTTCAACACGGCCTTTGAGCTTGTCATTCTGGTAAGTAAAGGCCAATTCTGCGCCTTCACGGTGCATCGCCGCTGCGATACCAGAAGCGATGGACAATTTGCTGGCCACGCCAACAATTAAAACGCGTTTACCGGTCATAAAACCCATGGTTTTTCCTCTTTTTGAGTCAATAGTCATTATTACAGTTGCTGCGGGCTGTTTATAAAAGCGGCTGCTAACAACTGTTGTGTGTAATCCTGTTGTGGTGCGGCAAAAATATCCTCTGCAGCACCTTGTTCAACCACTCGGCCTTGACGCATCACCAGTAATTGGTGACTGAGCGCTTTAACCACGGCTAAGTCATGGCTGATAAATACATAAGTTAAGTTGTATTTTAGCTGTAAATGACGCAACAGCTCCACCACTTGGCGTTGCACGGTGCGGTCCAGCGCCGAAGTAGGCTCATCCAAGAGAATCAGTTTAGGTTTGAGTACCAAGGCACGGGCAATGGCCACACGCTGTCGTTGCCCCCCAGAAAACTCATGGGGATAACGGTGTCGTGTCTCTGGATCAAGGCCAACTTCTTTCAATACCGCAATAATAGCCTGCTCTTGCTCCTCGGCATTACCCATCTTATGGATCTGTAAACCTTCGCCAATGATATCTGAGACGCTCATTCTTGGGCTCAGGCTACCAAATGGGTCCTGAAAAACCACTTGAATGTCGCGGCGCAGCGGGCGCACCTGCTTTTGCGAGAGTCCATCAATGGCATTCCCAGCGTAATAGATGCCGCCTTTACTCTGAATGAGTCGCAAAATAGCTAAGCCGAGCGTCGATTTACCTGAGCCACTCTCACCTACGACACCGAGAGTTTGCCCGCGTTGTAGAGTGAAACTGATGCCGTCCACCGCTTTCACATGATCGACAGTGCGCTGCAGAATGCCTTTTTTAATCGGGAACCACACGCGCAAGTCTCGAGTTTCTAATAAAATCTCACAGGGCGTATGTGGCACCGGCAAGCCGCTCGGTTCTGCACCGAGTAACTCTTGGGTGTAAGGGTGCTGTGGATTGCTAAAAATCTCAGCACAGGATGCTTGCTCAACAATTTCACCGCTGCGCATCACACAGACACGATGGGCGACACGGCGTACTAGGTTGAGGTCGTGACTGATCAATAAAATCGACATGCCCAGACGTTCTTGCAAGTCTTTCAGCAGCTCTAAAATTGTCAGCTGCACAGTGACGTCGAGCGCAGTGGTCGGCTCATCGGCAATCAGCAGCTCGGGCTCATTAGCCAAAGCCATAGCAATCATCACCCGTTGGCGTTGACCACCGGACAACTCATGCGGATAAGAGCTCATACGTTGTGCAGGGTTTTTGATCTCAACCAAGGTCAGCAGCTCCAGCGTGCGTGCTGAGGCTTGTTTCGCCGTCATCCCTTTGTGCAGCATCAGGATCTCATTGATCTGCTTCTCAATGCTGTGCAATGGGTTCAAAGAGCTCATGGGCTCTTGGAAGATCATCGCAATGCGGTCGCCGCGTACTTTGCGTAAGTAACTGGGCGTGGCACTGAGCAAATCTTTGCCTTGATAGATAATTTTGCCACTGGGATGTCGGGCTATAGGGTAGGGCAGTAAGCGCAAAATAGAGTGCGCCGTCACTGATTTACCTGAACCACTTTCACCGACCAGCGCCAGCGTTTCACCTTTGTTAATGGTGAAACTGATGTTGTTGACCGCGCGCTGCACGTTTTCACCGCTGATAAATTCAACGGATAAGTCTTCAATGCTTAACAGCTGTTGTGTCTTATTTTCTTGGATCGAATGCATCACGGGCAGCCTCACCAATAAATACTAATAAACTCAGCATCAATGCCAAGACGGTAAAGGCACTGATACCCAGCCAAGGGGCTTGTAAGTTGGACTTACCTTGCGCCACTAACTCGCCCAGTGAGGGGGAGCCGGGCGGTAAACCAAAACCTAAGAAGTCCAGCGCGGTTAAAGTACCGATCGCACCAGTTAAAATAAACGGCAAAAAGGTAATGGTCGACACCATGGCATTGGGCAAAATATGGCGGAACATAATCGCACTGTTTTCCATCCCTAAAGCCCGCGCAGCACGCACATATTCAAGGTTACGCCCGCGCAAGAACTCGGCGCGGACTAAATCCACCAAGCTCATCCACGAGAACAGCAACATAATCCCCAGCAGCCACCAAAAGTTGGGTTGGATAAAACTAGCCATAATAATCAGTAAATACAAAACGGGCAGACCCGACCAGACTTCTAAAAAGCGTTGGCCGACTAAGTCGACCCAGCCACCGTAAAAGCCTTGCAGGGCACCAACAAAGACACCAATCACTGAGCTGATCAGTGTCAGAGTGAGGGCAAAGAGTACCGAGATGCGGAAACCGTAAATCACCCGCGCCGTCACATCACGGCCTTGATCGTCAGTGCCCAGCCAGTTTTGCAGCGAGGGCGGTGCCGGTGCCGGCACTTGCAGATCGTAGTTGATACTGGAGTAGTTAAACGGAATGATCGGCCATAGCATCCAGCCATCTTTTTCCGCTACTAACTCTTCGATATACGGGCTTTTATAGTTGGCCTGCAGTGGAAACTCACCACCAAAGGTGGTTTCTGGGTAGCGTTTGAGGACGGGGAAGTACAAAGCGCCGTCATAGCTGACTACCAGCGGTTTATCGTTGGCAATAAACTCAGCGCCCAGCGATAAGACAAATAAGATTAAAAATAACCACAACGAATACCAGCCGCGCTTATGTAACTTAAAGCGCGCAAAGCGGCGTTGGTTAATCGGAGAGAGTGCCATATCAGTTCCCCCGACTGCTAAAGTCGATACGTGGATCGACCAAGGTGTAAGTGATATCGCCGATCAATTTAACCAGCAGACCTAATAGTGTGAATAAAAATAGCGTGCCAAACACCACTGGATAGTCGCGGTTAATTGCTGCTTCAAAACTGAGCAAACCTAAGCCGTCTAACGAGAAAATTACTTCAATCAGCAGTGAACCAGTAAAGAACATACCAATAAAGGCCGCAGGGAAGCCGGCAATAATAATCAGCATGGCATTACGAAATACATGACCGTAGAGCACTTTGTTTTCTGGCAAGCCTTTGGCGCGTGCAGTGGTTACATATTGTTTATTGATCTCATCAAGAAAGCTGTTTTTAGTCAGCAGCGTTAAGGTGGCAAAGTGACCAATCACCAAAGCGGTTACCGGCAAGGCTAAGTGCCAGAAATAGTCACCGATTTTGCCGAGCATACTCAGCTCTTCAAAGTTATTGGAAGTCAGGCCGCGCAGCGGGAACCAACTTAAATAACTACCACCGGCAAACACCACCACCAGTAAAATCGCAAACAAGAACGCAGGGATGGCATAGCCGAGAATAATCGCCGAGCTGGTCCACACATCAAAAGCGCTGCCGTGGCGTACCGCTTTACTGATCCCCAGCGGTATGGAGATCATATACATCAGCAGCGTACTCCAGAGCCCCAGTGAGATAGAGACCGGCATCTTTTCAATAATTAGATCTGTGACCTTGGCGTCGCGAAAAAAGCTGCTACCAAAATCGAAGTGAGCATAGTTTTTCAGCATAATCCAAAAACGTTCGATGGCGGGCTTATCAAAGCCGTACATCTTCTCGATTTCCAGCACCAGCTCTGGATCCAGTCCTTGTGCACCACGGTAGTTGGCCGATGAACTACTGGAGACTTCTGAGCCGCCGCCAGAGATGCGTCCCGTTGCACCGCCTGCTGCCGCATCAAAGCCTTCTAGCTTGGCAATCATTTGCTCAACAGGTCCACCAGGAGCGGCCTGAATAATAATAAAGTTCACCACTAAAATTCCCAACAGCGTAGGAATAATCAGCAATAAACGCCGAAAAATATATGCCAGCATACTTATTGGTCCGTTACAGAAGGAGGGCTTGCTGCATCAGCATTATGCCACCAGGTCATTAAGCCATAATCATACAGCGGTGCGATTTTCGGCTGAGCTAAATGCTGCCAGTACGCCGTGCGCCATGTATCAATATAATAGTTGGGAATAACATAATGGCCAGCCAATAACACGCGATCTAAAGCACGCGCATGATTAATTAAGCTGGCACGACTGGGCGCATTGATTAAACCCTCGACCAGCGTATCAATGGCTGGGTCTTTAAGGCCAATAAAATTGCGGCTGCCAGGGTTGTCTACGCTACTGGAATGCCAGAAATCACGCTGCTCATTACCGGGGGAGTTGGACTGTGACCAAATACTGGAGGTCATATCAAAATCCCGTGAGCGCATACGGTTGATATATTGCGAAACATCAGTGCGGCGAATGGTCAATTCAATTCCCAGTTCCGCTAGATTGCGCTTAAATGGCAATAGCACACGCTCAAGGTTGGCTTGAGCAATAATAAACTCAAACTCCAGTGGTTCACCTTTAGCATTCACCATACGGTCGTTTTCAATGCTGTAACCGGCTTCCTGCAGTAAGCGCCAAGCTTCTAAACGGCGCTCACGAATAATGCCACTGCCATCACTGACCGGGGCTTGGTATACCTGAGTAAAGACCTGCTCAGGAATCGAGTCACGTAAGGGCTCTAAAAGAGCCAACTCTTCTGCAGAGGGTAAACCGCGCGCCGCCAGCTCAGAGTTTTCAAAGTAACTTTGTGTACGAATATAAGCACTGTAAAACAACTGCTTATTGGTCCACTCAAAATCAAACAGCAAGCCAATGGCTTCACGCACGCGTGGATCTTGAAAGATCTCGCGGCGCAGATTAAAGGTAAAACCCTGCATACCTACGGGGTTATGGTTCTTAATCTCTTTCTTAGTAATCTGCCCGCTGCGTAATGCCGGCGAGTTATAACCTGTGGCCCAGTCTTTGGCTGAGTATTCCAGGTTGAAATCAAACTGCCCCGCTTTAAAAGCTTCTAAGGCCACCGACATATCGCGGTAGTAATCAATATGAATGGTGTCGAAATTATAGAGTCCGCGCGATACCGGTAAGTCTTTACCCCACCAGTCCGTCACGCGCTCATAACGCAAGCTGCGGCCTGCATCGACGCGAACTAAACGGTAAGGGCCACTGCCCAGCGGTGCTTCTAAGCTGGTTTTGCTAAAGTCCCGCTCGGCCCACCAATGTTTAGGCAGGATTTGTAGTTGGCCCAGAATCAGCGGTAATTCACGGTTCTCGGTGTGTTTAAAGTCAAAGCGCACTTGCAGTGGATTTTCCACCACCACTTCGGCCACATCGGCATAGTAATGGCGATACAGCGGGTGGCCTTTTTCTAGCAACGTATTAAAGGTAAACAGCACATCCTCTGCGGTCACCGGCTGGCCATCATTAAAACGTGCTTGGGGATTGAGATAAAAACGCACAAAGCTATTGTCATCAGCTTTTTCGATGCGCTCAGCTAGAAGACCATATTCAGTAAAAGGCTCATCCGCAGAATGATAGGTGAGAGTGTCGTACATCAAACCAATCTGATCAGCGGCATTACCCTTGGGAATAAAGGGATTGAGGCTGTCAAAACCATTGAGCCCGGCCAGACGTAACGTACCGCCTTTAGGGGCTTCAGGATTGGTGTAAGCAAAATGGCTGAAGTCGCTGGGGTATTTAGGCGCCTCGTCATATAGCGTCATGGCATGTTGCGGCTGGGCAATAGCGCCAGCGCTACAGGCTAAGACAATCAGTGATAAACAGCCGCGACGCAGCACAGTGAACATTAGCGAATCTCCGAGGGTTTTAACCACCAAGCACGTAAACCTAAGGTGTAGGGTGGAATGCGTACAAATTCAAAACGGTTCTGGTAAGCAATACGATGATGGCTAATATACCAGTTTGGAATGCTGTAGTAGTGCCACAGTAATGCACGGTCTAAAGCGCGGGCAGCATTACGTTGCTCGCGATAGTTTTTGGCACTGAGTAAATGTTCTAATAAATCATCAATCACCGGATTGTTGACACCTGCATAGTTCTTGCTGCCTTTAATCATGGCTTGCGAAGAGTGGAAATACTGCCACTGTTCCAGCCCAGGACTGAGGGTTTGCGGCAAGGTTAATAAGGTTAAATCAAAATCAAAGTTATCTAAGCGCTGTTTATATTGCGCGCGATCGACTGTGCGCATCCGTGCAGCAATCCCCACTTCATTGAGTGTATTGACATAGGCTTGCAAGATTCGTTCTAAGCTTGGATTCACCAGCAGGATTTCCAGCTCTAATTGTTGGCCGAGTTTATTCTTTAAACCCTTAGACGTGCTGCGCCAGCCCGCATCAGATAGCAAACTCATCACTTTACGCAATGTGTCACGAGGGATACCACGACCGGCGGTGGGTTCTAAAGTAAAGGGCTCTAGAAATAAGGCGAGGGGCAGCTGTTCGCGCCATTTGGCCAGCAGTAAACCTTCAGCGCCTCGTGGCGTGCCCCGAGCCGAGAAATCACTATTGGGGTAATAGCTATCAGCACGTTGATAGGCGTTATTAAACAGAGTTTTATTGGCCCACTCAAAGTCAAATAGTAGCGTCAGCGCTTCGCGGGTTTCGATATCGTGAAATTGCGCACGTCGAGTATTGATAAACAAGGCTTGGGTTTGTGTGGGGATTTGATGCGGGATTTCCGCACGGATGACCCGCCCCTTGGCAATATCAGGAAAGCGATAGTTATTGGCCCAGTTTTTAGCCTGGTGCTCGATATAAAAATCAAAGCTGCCGACCTTAAATGCTTCAAAGGCCACGTGCTTATCACGGTAAAAATCGACAAAAATTTTATCGAAGTTGTATTTACCACGATTGACCGCAAGATCCTTTCCCCACCAATCTTTCACGCGCTCAAACACCACACCGCGTCCGGGTTTGACCGAAGTAATTTGATAAGGGCCGCTGCCCAGCGGTGGCTTAAAGGTGGTTTGGCTAAAGTCTTGATCGCGCCAGTAGTGCTCTGGCAGCACGGGTAAATCACCCATACGCAAAATCAATAAAGGATTGCCCGCACGCTTAAAGACAAAGCGAATGCGATGCGAACTGAGAATATCGACGCGCTTCACTTCTTGTAAGTAGGTGCGGTATTGCGGGTGGCCTTGTTTTAACAGGGTGCGATAGGAAAACGCCACATCTTTCGCGGTAATCGGCGTGCCATCGTGAAAGCGTGCTTCTTTGCGTAGATTAAACACCACCCAGCTGCGGCTGTCGTTGTATTGCACGCTCTCGGCGATCAAGCCATAAGCACTCGCGGGCTCATCGCCTGAAGGATCATAATTGCCGCTGCCCACCATTAAGGGTTCATTGAGTTCGCTGATGCCATAACTGGTGAAGTCAGCCGTGCCAATAGGGCTGGTGCCTTTTAAGGTGTAGGGGTTGAGCGTGTCGAATGAGCCAAACCCCATCAGGCGGATGGTGCCACCTTTGGGCGCGTCTGGATTGACCCAGTCAAAATGCTTGAAGTTGGCGTCATATTTGAGCTCTTCAAACTGCGCATAGCCATGACTGGTGACCAGACTGGCAAAAGCGCTTTGGCTGAGTACAAGCACGCCGATCAGCAAAAAAAATACGCGCATAAAGCATCAACCCTTAAATAAACAGCAACGAGACAACAATTGCGCAGTTTACTCGATTTATCAACTGGGCGTCAGCTTACACTTAGCTTGATATCAGCCCGTGTGGCTTAGGCTGATATCCAGCGCCGTACTACAGGTACAGCGATAAGGTCTGACCAGGCTTTAAAGCTTTGCTGGCTTTGGGGTTCCAGTTTTGAAGTTGCTTTAGGCTGACTTTGTGACGCTTGGCAATCACATACAAAGAATCGCCAGGGCGCACCTTATATTGGATGGCGCGTGAGCGTTGTGCCAACTGCTGGCCTGAGCTGCTGCCGGTCACTAATGTCAGTTTTTGTCCAATTTTTAATGCGTTAGATGAGAGTTTATTCCAACGCTTAATATTGGCTACTGATACTTTTTGGCGTGCGGCAATCATCGATAAGTTATCGCCTGAACGTACAGTGTAGGTTGTACTGCTAGGCTGAGAGCTGCGTGTGGGCGGCTGCATACGAGCTATATTAGCGCCGCCTTGATGTATGTTAAGTACCTGCCCAATGCGCAGCGAATTACTGGAGAGCTTATTAATATCTTTAATCAATGCCACTGATACATGATGACGGCTGGCAATGGTGGACAAGTTATCCCCACTGCGCACAGTGTATTGCTGCCACTGCACCCGGTCGCTGGGTTTAATGGTGGACAGTTGTGCCGTCAGCAGTTGTGCGTTTTTTAACGGCACTAATAAATGCTGAGGGCCGTCGTAGGTTATACCTTGCTTATACGCTGGGTTGAGTTGCACCAGTGCTTTTTCATCGAGCTTGGCCAACTTAGCTAAACGGCCGATTTCCATTTGTTGCTTAAGCGGTACTGCAGTGAAGTAGGGCTCGTTAGCAATAGGGCTGAGTGCAATGTCATAGGCCAGTGGGGCGCTGATCAATTGTGAAATAGCCAGCAACTTAGGTACGTAAGCTTGTGTTTCTGCTGGCAGGTTCAGGTTCCAGTAATCAGTGGGTAAATTGCGTGATTCATTGCGTTTAATCGAACGAGCAACAGTACCTTCTCCCGAATTATAAGCGGCTAAAGCCAGTAGCCAGTCATTGTCAAACATGTTGTGCAGGTACTGCAGATAGTTTAATGCGGCTTGGGTAGAGGCCATAATATCGCGACGCGCATCATACCAATGTGACTGTTTAAGCTTAAAATGACGGCCAGTGGAGGGGATAAATTGCCATAAGCCCGACGCATGCGCTGTTGAATACGCGTGAGGGTTATAACCGCTTTCAATCATCGGCAATAAAGCCAATTCCAGTGGCATATTGCGCGCAGCAAGGCTCTCAACGACATAGTACATATAAGGGCTGCTACGTTCGGAGATATTCTCAATCACTTTGCTGCGGCTAGCAAACCACAGACGCTGCTGATCTACGCGCGGATTATTATCAATCAAGTGCTGCAGCTGATAGCCATGGCTGATGCGCTGCCAAATATCCAGCTCGACTTGCTCTTTGGCGGCTTGATCTCGTGCAGCTGCTTGATGCATTAATCGCTGTGCGGTTTTTTTATTGACCGCGAAAGCATCATTGGTATAGACAGATGGGTAAATCACCTGTGGCGCAGGAGGGTTTTGGACTTCTTCAAAGGATAAACAGCCAGAGCCTAGTAGCGCTACAAAAGAGATGGCAACTAGGCGGGTAACACGGCGAATAGAGCAATAAATAGAAGGTTTTTGGCTGTCGGAATCTGGCATCAATAGAGGTGCTTTTCAGAAAGTTTGCACAATTTTAGGAACTCAGGGAGTGTGGGTCAAGCCGATTCCGATCATCGGGCTGTTTAAAATGTATCTTTCCATGACCGCAATGCAGCGAATACCTCATGGTTTTCCTTCAGTTCTTGGCCTGCTTGCTGTTCTGCAGCCTTGATAACTGCTGTTTGCTCACAGCGTAAAAACGGGTTGGTGCGTTTTTCTAGGGCGATATGGCTGGGCAGGGTGATTTGCTGATTATCACGTAATTGACGTACCTGCACGATACGTTGTTGGATATCTTGATTGTCAGGTTCAACCGCTTCGGCAAAGAGCAAATTGCTTAAAGTGTACTCGTGCGTGCAGTAGACCAGAGTGTTGTCAGGTAACGCTGCGAGGCGTGCGAGTGATGCATACATTTGTTCTGGATGGCCTTCAAACATACGGCCACAACCTGCAGCAAAGAGCGTATCACCACTGAGTAGCCAAGGCTGTGTCAGGCCGCTTTTGCAAAAGTAGGCAACGTGACCTAAGGTGTGTCCGGGCACAGCAAAAACATGTACGGTATGGCCAAACAGATCAATGGTTGCGTCATCATCGACAGGCAAGTCTAAGCAGGGAATTGTTTCACGTGCAGGGCCAACTACACGGGCCTGTGTGGCTGCTTTAAGAGCGCTAACACCACCAATATGATCATGATGGTAATGGGTGATCAAAATATCACTGAGTTGCCATTGCGGGTGCGCCGCGAGCCAGTCCAGCACCGGTTGTGCATCACCGGGATCAACGGCTGCGCACACTTGGCGTTGTGCATCTTGAATAAGCCAAATGTAGTTATCATTAAATGCGGGTAGGGCGGTAAAGGTCAACATGGCATGATCCTCAGTAACAGATAAAATAAGCTTAGCATGTCCATCTTATGGATTTTGCCCTTACAGTGCATTAATCAGGTATCGGTTTATGAAGTTACAGCGCTTCTCTGATTTTTTATCACGTCCTCGTAAAAACTTAGCGGGGCCGTTAGCGCAATGGTTTTTAACCAATAAAGGGCAGCAACTCAAGCAACTTGAGCATGACTTGCTTGAGCAACAGTTAGCGCGGCATTTCGGTAGTTATATTGTGTATTACAATCCGCCCGTTGAAATAACGCCTGCACCCAGTATTCGTCATCAGGTCAGTTTAGGTGATCCGCAGTTGAGTGTAGAGATGCACTGTACTGAGAATAAGTGGCCGATTGCTGCCGGTGTTGCCGATGTGGTGGTACTGCAGCACAGTTTAGACTTTGCTCGTTCGCCGCATGATGTACTGCGTGAGGCAGCACATTGTGTACGACCGGGTGGGCATGTCATTATTTTAGGCGCCCATGCTTGGAGTGTGTTTGGGCTGTATCGGCATTGCACGCGTAGTGTGTGGCGACAGGCGCATTGTTTAGCGCCGTCACGGATTACTGACTGGCTGGGTGTATTAGGTTTTAGCCTAGAAAAACGCTGTTTTACCGCCTACCGACCGTTGTTTAAATCCAATGCATTGCATCGCAAACTGGGTTGGCTGGAACGTTATGCCGCTAATAAAAAACTACCCTTAGGTAGCTGTTATATGCTGGTTGCCCGTAAAATGGTGCATGGCATGCATCCGCAGTCACAATCATTGAAATTACGTGTGGAAAAATTACGACCCAATGTGGTCACAGCACATACACCTCATCAGAAAAACTTTAAACATAGCGAAGAACATGACAGATAGAGTTGAGATTTACACCGACGGTGCTTGCAAAGGCAATCCTGGCCCTGGTGGCTGGGGTGCGTTGTTAGTGTACAAAGGTAAAGAATTGGAATTATGTGGCGGTGAGCGCAATACCACTAATAATCGTATGGAACTCACCGCGGCCATTCGAGGTTTGGCTGAGCTTAAGCAATCCTGCACGGTATTGTTGGTGACTGATTCCAAGTATGTGATGCAGGGTATTCAAGAGTGGATGCCCAACTGGAAAAAGCGCGGCTGGAAAACTGCAGCTAAACAGCCGGTTAAAAATGTTGATCTATGGCAGCAGCTGGATGAGCAAACGCTGCGGCATCAGATTGAATGGCAGTGGGTGCGCGGGCATACCGGGCATCCTGGCAACGAGCGTGCCGATGAGCTGGCCAACCGTGGTGTCGAGGAGATGCTGGCATGAGATACATCGTGTTGGACACCGAAACCACTGGTATTAATATCAACGAAGGCCATCGGATTATTGAAATCGGTTGTCTAGAACTGGAGGGCCGCACGCCCACCGGTCGGACCTACCATGTGTATTTACAGCCTGATCGCGCCAGTGAAGAAGGCGCTTTGGCGATACACGGAATCACCGATGAATTTCTAAAAGATAAACCGCGCTTTAAAGATGTGGCTGATGAGTTCTTTGAATTTATTAAAGGCGCAGAGTTAGTCATTCATAACGCCCCCTTTGATATTGGCTTTATCAGTCATGAGTTTGCTTTATTAGGGCAGTCGGATCGTTCTGATGTCAGTGAGTATTGCACTGTTTTAGACACCTTAGTGATGGCGCGTGAACGTCACCCAGGTCAGCGCAATAGCCTAGATGCCTTATGTAAGCGCTATGGCGTGGATAACTCAGGTCGTGAGTTGCACGGTGCGTTGCTCGATGCTGAGATCCTGGCTGAAGTTTATTTAGCCATGACAGGTGGTCAGACTAACTTATCTCTAGCGGGCGATGGCGGGGATGAAGGCGGTGGTTATGTCAGCGTCTCAAAAATACGTCGCATTGATGCCGACCGAGCACCTTTAGCGGTACTGGCCGCGACAGCACAGGAGCTGCAAGCGCATGAATTATTTTTACAGAGAATAAAAAAGGCCAGCGGTGGTGAGCTGGCCTGGAAGAGCTAAGTAAGTCTATAGCTTAGAAACCGCACGCGTTGTTCAGATGCGTGCGGTTTTTTTATGCCCAGTGAGTGACAGCCCACCAGCCGACTAAGCTCATGACAATGGCATAAGGAATCGCCATATAGGCCATGCGGCCGTAGGATAAACGAATTAAGGGCGCAATCGCTGAGGTCAGTAAGAACAAGAATGCCGCCTGACCGTTTGGCGTGGCCACACTGGGTAAGTTGGTACCGGTGTTAATCGCAATCGCTAGCAAGTCAAAGTGCTCACGGGTCATCTGACCAGCTTTAAAGGCCTTCTCGACTTCAGTGATATAAATAGTGGCAACAAAAACGTTGTCACTGATGGCTGAAAATAAACCGTTGGCGATAAATAGCAGTGATGGCTGTTGATCAATTGGCATACTTAATACCCAACCAATTACGGGCGCAAATAAGTTTTGCTCTTGGATCACCGCCACCACAGCAAAAAACACCACCAGTAATGCGGTAAACGGCAGGGCGTCTTGGAAGGCGCGACCGATTTGGTTCTCATCGGTAATACCGTTGAGCGAGGTGATTAAAACAATAACCAGTAAACCAATTAAACCCACTTCAGCCACATGAAAGGCTAAACCCAGTATCAAAATAACAGCGGCAATACCTTGTACTACCAGTGCGGCAGTTTGTGTACTGGTGCGGCATTGGCGTTCTTCGCAGTCAAATTTAGCCAGTATTTTAAAGACCGGTGTTGGCAGCTTTGCGCCATAACCAAACCAACCGAAGTATTCAAGCGCTGCACAGGTGATCAGGCCGGCAATAAAGACTGGTAGGGCAACGGGCACCATATGTTGGAAGAAGGTGACGAAATCCCAATTCATTATTTTACCAATCAGCAGATTTTGTGGTTCACCCACCAATGTGCTGACACCCCCTAAAGCTGTACCGACTGCAGCATGCATCAATAAACTACGTAAAAAAGCCCGAAATTCTTCCAAGTGCTCACGGTGTAATTCAATCACGTCATTATCTAAGCTGTAGTTACTTTCTTCTCGCGGACTCTTACCGGATGCTACTTTGTGGTAAACAGAATAGAAGCCGACCGCCACACTGATCAAGACTGCGGTCACAGTTAATGCATCTAAGAAGGCAGATAAAAATGCAGCTAGGGTACAAAAAATTAAACTTAGCAGCATTTTCGACTTCACTTTTAGCAGAATCTGCGAAAATGCCGTCAGCAACAAGTCTTGCATAAAGTAGATACCCGCCACCATAAACATCAATAGCAGAATCACCGGGAAGTTTTGCAGCAGTTCCTCATACAGCGCATCAGGGGTTGCCAGTCCCATTACAATCGCTTCAATCACTAATAAGCCGCCCGGTTGTAACGGGTAGCATTTAAGGGCCATAGCGAGGGTGAAGATAAACTCTGCCACCAATAACCAACCCATCACCGCAGGGCCTAAGCTCAGCAAGACGAAAGGGTTGATAATTAAGAAGAACAGAATGGCTTGTTTATACCAGTTGGGCGATTGCCCTAAGAAGTTGCGCCCGAAAGCAACAGCAAAGGATGTAGACATTGACCGTATCCCCTAAAAAGATGCGGCTACTCTCGGGCTCGGGACGGAAAAGATCAAGTATTTCAAAGCGTTTCAGACTAAAAGTGTGTTTCTTCTATTAAATGAAGCACTTATCTGTGTATCGACATTGTTTAACCACTTGTTATAGTGTGGTTTGTCCGATAAATACATAGCAATTATAAAAATAAATTTGATTGGGAAAATGATAGATGACTGTTTACCGCGCGTTTAATGTTGAACTCAAAGATTCGATTGCCCATGTACAAATCAATCGTCCAGAAAAAATCAATGCGATGAACGCTGATTTTTGGTCAGAGATGCGGGATATTTTTGCTTGGATTGAAGATACTCCAGAAGTACGAGTGGTGGTGTTATCGGGCGCAGGCAAGCATTTCTCCTCCGGGATCGATTTAATGCTGCTGGCGCAACTCGGTGGCGAGCTTGGCAAAGAAGTTGGACGTAATGCGCGGACACTCAAACGTAAAATCGAAGAACTGCAATCTACCTTTACTGCAGTGGATCAGTGCTCCAAACCTGTTTTAGCCGCCATCCAAGGCTATTGCTTAGGTGGGGCGATTGATTTGATCAGTGCGTGTGATATGCGTTATTGCAGCAGTGATGCACAGTTTGCCATTAAAGAGATTGATATTGGTATGGCGGCGGATGTCGGCACCTTACAGCGTCTACCGCATATTATTGGTGATGGCATCATGCGTGAGTTGGCCTATACCGGTCGTACTGTGGATGGCGATGAAGCGCAGCGTATTGGTTTAGTGAATCGCACCTACGTTGATCAAGAGGCTTTGATGGCTGGCGTATTTGAGATTGCCCACAGCATCGCACAGAAATCACCGATTGCCGTACAAGGCAGCAAGGAAATGATTCGTTATATGCGCGATCACACCGTGGCCGACGGCCTGAGTTATATCGCCACGTGGAATGCGGCGATGTTGCAGTCGGAAGATTTACGTGTAGCGATGGCGGCACAGATGACTAAGCAAGCGCCTAAGTTTAAAGATTAAGCGATTGGCTGATACAGCTATTGCATCAAATACGACATACTGAGTACAGATTAAGCTCTGGGTGTTTTAGTAATGCAGGTAACAGTAATGAATGAACAGTACACAGCGATGGACTGGCAACAAGGTATGCCAGAATTAAGCACAGTCGGCGGCTTGGCTGTGGCTCACTGTCGGATGCGATTTTTAGGTGGCACACAAGGCTTGTTATTTCCTCGGGAATGGCTGCGCGCGCAATGCGCTGAGCAAATGATTGCCGAGCAAGGTATTGGCCACCTGAATGGTGAAGCCGTGTTTGTCTTTGAACTGGCTGAGCCGCTGGAACTCGATGATCTGCTCTGGCAGAGCATGCGTGATTTTATGCTGGAAGGGCAGTTAACGCTGTTTCGTCTATTGGCTTTTGCCAGTCAGATTGGCACATGGGTGCGCCAGCATCGTTTTTGCGGCAGTTGTGGTCAGCCGATGCAACAAGCGCAAGGCCATCGCATGATGCAGTGTGAGCCTTGTCGCGTGCAGGAGTATCCGCGCTTATCACCCAGTATGATTGTTGTGGTTAGTCGTGGTGATGAAATCTTGCTGGCGCGTTCGCCGCGTTTTGTTGATGGGATGTACAGTGCTTTAGCTGGCTATGTTGAACCCAATGAAACCGTTGAGCATTGTGTGCGTCGTGAAGTGCGCGAAGAAGTCAGTGTTGAAATTGAAAATATTCGCTATATCGCCAGTCAGAACTGGCCATTCCCGCACTCATTGATGCTCGGTTATCACGCTGAATACACCAGTGGCGAAATTATTCCGCAGCCAGAAGAAATCGAAGATGCGCAGTGGTTTAGCATCTATGATTTACCGCGCCTACCGGCACACAACTCCATTGCCCGCTATTTGATTGATTTATATGTAGCTCAGCGCTTAGGCCAGCCCGAACCAGTGCTGCCAAGCTAAGCGTGCTGCCAGCGTCATCACCACTAGAATAAAGATTGGGCGGATTAAGCGATTACCGCCACCAATCGCCACGCGCGCGCCGACTGCTGCACCCAGCATCAGTGCGGCGCCCATGCCCAAACCAATCGCCCAAGCGACATTGCCACTGATAATAAACATACTCAAGGCTGCGCCGTTACTGACGAAGTTCATTGAGCGTGCCACACCGCTGGCGCGTAATAAATCCAAGGGATAGAGCATCAAAGTGCTTACTGTCCAAAACGCACCCGTGCCGGGGCCAGCGACACCATCATAAAAACCCAAAGCTAAACCTTGCGGGATTTGCCGTGTAGTTTTGATCTTTGTGCCATTGTTTTGATTGTCTTGTGGTGTCGGACCGAATAATAAATACGCCGCACAAGCAAACACCACCACCGGCAGCATTTGATTCAGCCATTCTGAAGGCAACTGCTGCGCTAATATAGCGCCCAATACCGCTCCAATACCGGTTGCCAGCAAACCCTTGCGCCATTGTTGCGGTTTAAATAAGCCATTGCGATAGAAAGCCACGCTGGCTGTAGCCGAACCAAAGGTCGCGCAGAGCTTATTGGTGCCCAGTACTAAATGCGGCGGCAAGCCAGCCATCAATAGGGCAGGGATGGTCAGCAAACCACCACCACCAGCGATCGCATCAATAAAACCAGCAATAAAAGCCGCAGCGACCAACAGCAGTAAAATCTGCGGATCAGCGACTAAACCAAGCGATAAAGACATAACAGACCTAGATATGGTCCGCCCTACGGGATTTGAACCTGTGACCTCACCCTTAGGAGGGGTGCGCTCTATCCAGCTGAGCTAAGGGCGGTTATAGACATGATGCTAAAAACCGTATTGCATCGTTATTTTGCCGATGCGCATTATATTCCTATTACGCAGGTGCGTTCTGTTTATTTGAGTTGCTAGGGCGCACCTGTTTTAGCGAGACAAATCATACCGATTTACGCTCTGATTGTCATGCCTAAGTGCGTGAGATTTGCTGCAGATTTGAGCTAGATGCTCTAGCGAGAGGCGGCTTAGCTGGTTTTACAGGGGAAAATGAACAGATTTATGATACCTAATAGCATTATAAATAGTTTTCTGTATTTATAGTTTTTTAATGTATTTATATAGATAATAATCTATTGATTATTAATATAAGTTTTAACTATTGATAATTTAATTTTTTTTGAACTTAAATTAGTGTTTTTAGTCTAGCAAACACTTACTTGCTTTTATGTAATTCATACGTATGTATAAACCTCTGTTGGGAGGTTGTTTTAATAAATAATCCTTGACATGAGAGCCTTATAAGCTTGTTATAGTACTAAGTGATTATGAGACATGCGCTGACACAAGTTTTGAAAAGTGCAGAAGTAGTGCTTGTATCGAGTGATTACAGATGGCCAGCCGCTCAATACGATGTAAAGCGTTAATAACCAATAAAAAGAAGGATATTATTATGTTATATACAGTTGCGTTAGTACTTATAGTGCTGTGGTTTTTGGGACTGGTTTCGTCCTATACCATTGGTGGATTTATTCACATTCTCTTGGTGGTTGCAGTGATTATCGTTTTACTGCGAGTTATTAGTGGGCGTAAGCCGCTTTAGCCAACCGGCCTTTAGGGGAGTCTATGAATAAGAGTATATCTTTGGCGCTGCTTGTTGGTGGCGTGATCATGACGATCTGGGGCGTGAGCGCTATGGAATCCTTGAGTTCCGACGTATCACGTGTCCTGACAGGTTCGCCCACTGATAAAGCGATGTGGCTATTAATAGGCGGTATTGCCGCAGCTACGGTCGGATTATTTGGGGTTTTGCGCGGTAATAAAGGTAATTAATCACTACCGTCTATTCAGGCTGTGGAGATGTAGAGTGACTGGTGGGTTCACTGCCAGTCGCTATTGCTATGGTTTGCAGCGTTCTGTTTAACCTCATAGAACAATTTTGATCAATACGTTTTTCTGCTTTTTTAAAATAATGACAAGTGGTTTTACAGTGTGGCTTCAGTGCTTTGAGTCAGATTGTTGAATTGACTATGCCGCCACACTGGCATGTGACATTATATGCACGCAATTTTTGCCTACTTCTTGCTGCTAAAACTTAAAGACTAAGAGAAACAATGAATTCAACGCCTGTAAAATCATCCTTATTTATACTCTGCGCTCTATTTTTGCAGGCAACTGCACAAGCGGATCAAGATCCCGTAGAGGCTGATACGACTTATCAATCTGGCAAACAAACGCTATCCCATTATGTTCATGAATTTATTAAACCCGTGCCAGCCGAACCTTATTGGTATGTGCAAGGCAGTGTATATACACGGCACTTTAATCCTAAGTCTGAGCATAATAATCATCAAAAACTGATCGGTTTGGAGCGTCACACCGAAAACAGTTATCTAATGGGCGGTGCAACCTTTAAGCACTCCTATGGCCAGCGTTCCTATTACGGTTATGTCGGTAAGCGCTTTGATTTTGCTGGCACACCTTTTTACGGCAAGGTCACAGGTGGCTTGCTGTATGGCTACAAAGGCGAGTATCGCGACAAAATCCCTTTTAACCGATTTAAAATCGCCCCCGCAATCATTCCTTCGCTTGGGGTGAAGTATCATCGATTGGGTGCTGAGATTGTCTTGCTGGGCACTGCTGCAACGATGATTAATATCGGCTTCGAGCTCTAAGTATTGTCCACTCAAATAAGTCGCGCGCCAGTCAGTCTTTAGCAGCTACAGTCAGCGTTGAGACGTTCACGTTGACAATAATGCGCTACCTCTGCTTCTAAGATCGACATCTATAAAATCGGGCCAATGGTGGCGATCACGTTATTCCAAACTCGGCGGTAATGACGCCAGGCCAGCACAGTATGTAACTCAATCGGATCAGAGTTTTCAATATACTGCTGCTGGCGCTCAGCGATGGCTTGGGTGATGTCTTTATCTTGCAGCAGAATATTGTTTTCATAATTGAGATCAAAACTGCGCAGATCCAAGTTTGAAGAGCCAATTAAGCTGACTTTGCCATCCACTGTGAGCGTTTTAGAGTGCAGTAAGCCTTCTCTGTGCTCATAGATCACACAACCTGCATCCAGTAAACGATGGTAATAACTGCGACTGGCAGCAGCGACAATCCAGCTGTCATTTTTCTTTGGGTATACCAATGTGACTGCAACACCCCGATGAGCCGCGGCGCATAATGCTTCCAGAACGGTTGCGTCCGGGACAAAATACGGTGTTGTTAGTGTCAGTTCTTCTTCAGCACAAGCAAATAGATTAGAGAATAACTGCGGTGTTGCACCACGTCGCTCTGTCGGTCCGACACCCATCACCTGTGCTGGAAAACCACCTTCGATGGCTTCGGCTTGCAAGGGAATCACATCCAGCGACTCGCCTGTGGCTTGCATCCAGTCGCTGGCAAATAGCAGCTGATTTTGCGCCACGACCGGACCTTCAAAGCGCAGCATAATATCGATCCACGGGCCGTATTTTTCTTTGACCAAAAACTCTGGATCGGCTGAGTTGCGACTACCGCAATAGGTGATACGTGCATCGACCACAGTAATTTTGCGGTGATTACGCAAATCAAGACGGCTGGTGACAATGGTGCGGATTAGATTATTAAAGGGTAACGCTACAGCTACCTGCACCCCAGCAGCGCTCATGCGCTT
This sequence comes from Pseudomonas sp., assembly GCA_034006005.1. GTDB lineage: Bacteria > Pseudomonadota > Gammaproteobacteria > Pseudomonadales > Pseudomonadaceae > Denitrificimonas. The sequence continues at coordinate 12,809 of JAVETP010000025.1, read as the reverse complement.
CCATAGCGCCGACTTAATCAGTGCGCGCGACCCCAGTCCATCGGCCATTGCACGGCAGGTGACACCGCGTTGCGCCGCACGAATCAGAGCCTCAGCAACCGCTGTGCCCGTATTGTCAGTCAACCAAATGTAATACAGCACATGCACATGATCAGTGGCAGCATCAATATCGGCCACCATCGAGGTCAGCGTCATGTCACCGTCTGCCATCAGCTCAGCCGTATTTCCGTCCAGTGGATAGAAACCATTGATCGAACTTGCATACTGGAAGGCCGGTCGATAAATTCGTTTAATCAGATCGCCGCTGCTGGCGGGATCGCCCATAAAATATGAGGCCTTGGCTCTGATTTCAGCAAAGATCTCATCGTGACGCTTGATGGCACGATTACCAATATCAATTTCACCAAACAGAAAATAGGCTCCGCTACCGAAATAAGGGAATAAGTTTAAAACAATAAACCACGCTAGACGCCCAGGCGGGGAGAGGTCATCACGCAGCAAGATGCGCGTGGTAAATGTTAAAACCAGCAAGGCGTGTAAAGCCAGAATAACGGTCATTGAGTGTCCTGTGAAAATACAAAAGCCACGACAATGGTAAACGGGTTAGTGGTTTTAGTCAGGTATGAATGGGTGCGAGTAGCTTTTACTTTCTTTATAACTCAATACCAGCAGAGCCCGCATCGCAGAACTCTTCATCCATTGTTCCAAGTCCAGTGCTTTAAAACACGTTCCGCTGTATATCCGCACGCTGCAATTGAAGTTCATGTCATAACCCTCATCCACAAAAGCAAAGCCCCCAGATATGGCATACAATCATTGCCATTTTCTTCAGGGATGTATTGATCACCATGACCAACTCCAATTTTTCCGCAACAGCCGCCTTTATCTGGTCGGTTGCCGATTTACTGCGTGGTGATTTTAAGCAGTCGCAATATGGCCGCATTATTCTGCCGTTTACCTTATTGCGTCGCTTGGAGTGCGTACTGGAGAAGACTAAGCCTGCGGTTCTAGCTAAGTATGATCAAGTCAAAGTCATGCCTGTTGAAGCGCAAGACAAGCTCTTGTCCCATGCCGCCGAGCTGAGTTTTTACAACACCTCAGCCATGGATTTAAGCCGTCTGGGTGAAACCAGCGTCGCCAGTAACTTAGAAAGTTATCTTCAGTCATTTAGCCCCAATGCGCGGGAGATTTTTGAGCACTTTGACTTCTTTAATACCATCGACAAACTGGCCGAAGCCGACTTGCTGTATAAAGTCGCCAAACGCTTTGCTACCACTGATTTGCACCCTGATAACATCAGCAACCACGGTATGGGTTTGGTGTTTGAAGAGCTGATTCGCCGTTTTGCCGAAGGCTCGAATGAAACCGCCGGTGAGCACTTTACCCCACGCGATATCGTGCGCTTAACCACCTCGTTGGTGTTCAGTACCGATGATGACATTCTGACCCAGGCCGGTTTAGTGCGTTCCATTTATGACCCAACCGCTGGCACCGGCGGATTCCTCTCCGCGGGGATGGAATATGTCATGGAGCTGAATGACCGCGCCTCGCTGATGCCCTTTGGCCAAGAGCTCAACCCTGAGTCCTACGCCATTTGTAAGGCCGATATGCTGATTAAAGGGCAGAAGGTCGACAATATTAAGCTGGGTAATACCCTGTCCAACGACCAACTGCGCAATGATAAGTTTGACTATATGCTCTCCAATCCACCCTTTGGTGTGGACTGGAAGAAAATTCAAAAATCCATTGTTGAAGAACACCAAGACAAAGGCTTTGAAGGGCGCTTTGGTGCCGGTTTGCCGCGAGTGTCAGACGGTTCGCTATTGTTCTTGATGCACCTGATCGACAAGATGAATCGCGGCAACAGCACAGGCTCACGCATCGGTATTATCCTGAATGGCTCGCCGTTATTTACTGGCGGGGCGGGCAGCGGTGAAAGTGAAATCCGTCGTTATGTTTTAGAAAACGATCTACTCGAAGCCATCATCGCGCTGCCCACCGATATGTTTTACAACACCGGCATCGCCACCTATGTATGGGTTCTATCCAGCCAAAAAGCTGCACCGCGCAAAGGCAAAGTGCAACTGATTAACGCCGCCAAAGAGCGTGCTAAAACCGGTGGCCGTGGTCGCAGTGGTGGCGGGGAAAGTGATGCACCCGTCGAGAATGTTTTCTACCAAGCCATGCGTAAATCACTGGGCAGCAAACGCCGTGAGCTGACCGAAGAGGGCATCGAAACCATAGTGCGCACCTATGGCCATTTTATTGAAAACGACTTCAGTAAAATCTTTGATTACCGCGCCTTTGGCTACCGTCGCATTACCGTCGAGCGCCCACTGCAATTAGCGATCTATCCGAAAGATGAACTGCGTGTCGCCGCACTGACTGCAGACAATGCCTGGCTTAAACTGGATGCCGCCTTGCAAAGCGATATTTTGGCCGCGCTGGCGCAATTCACTGAAGACAAGCTGCTATCACGCAAAACCTTCTTAAAACAGCTTGATGTAAAACTCACTGCCGCCCAGCAAAAGCTGATTGTGAAACACCTTGGCGAGCACGATGACGAGGCGGAAATCTGCAAGCACGCCTCAGGTAAAGACAAAGGCCAGCCTGAAGCCAATCCTGATCTGCGCGATTATGAAAACGTACCGCTCACGGAAAACATCCAAGACTACTTTGCCCGCGAAGTACTGCCGCATGTGCCGGATGCATGGATCGATACCAGCAAAGTCGATGAGCGCGACCAAGAAGTGGGCATTGTCGGTTATGAGATTCCGTTTAACCGCCACTTCTATGAGTACCAGCCACCGCGTGAGTTAGCGGAGATTGATGCAGAGTTGGATCTGGTGTCGGCAGAGATTATGCAGCTGCTACAAGAGGTGCATTCTTGATGTTATTGAGTGACTACACAGAAGAAAGTCAGCATCTGGAAATTAAAAGCCAGCTGACCGATACCTTTGAAAAAGAAGTCGTGGCCTTTTTAAACAGCCGCGATGGTGGTGCCATTATTATTGGTGTGGATGACAAAGGTCAGGTGCTAGGCGTTACTGAGGCTGACTCACTGCAATTAAAAATAAAAGACCGCTTAAAACACAATATTGCCCCTTCAACGATGGGCTTGTTTGATGTGGTCTTGCTGCATGAGCAAGGTAAAACCTTAATTAAAGTGATTGTTGCCAGTGGCAGTGAAAAGCCGTATTACCTCAGCAAAATGGGTATGTCTTCTAAAGGCTGCTTTATTCGGATTGGCAGTGCCAGCGAGCCCATGCCCGCACATATGATAGAAGATCAGTTTGCCAAGCGCGTGCGCAATTCGATTGGCAATATTACTTCGCGCTATCAGGATTTAACCTTCCGTCAGCTTAAAATTTATTACGAAGAAAGCACTTTAACGCTGAACGAGCAGTTTGCTAAAAACTTAGAGTTGACCACCAAAGCGGGTGAGTATAATTACGCTGCCTATTTGTTAGCAGATCAAAACGGCTGCTCGATCAAAGTGGGTAAATACCGAGGCACCGATAGAGTCGATCTGATTGAAAATGAGGAATACGGCTATTGTTGTCTGGTTAAAGCCACCAAGGCTGTGCTGGAAAAGCTTAATATTGAAAATAAAACCTTCACGCAGATCACGCCCAAAGAACGTATTGAACAAAAAATGCTCGATCCACTCGCCTTGCGTGAGGCAGTGATCAACGCCATTGTGCACAATGATTTTAGCCGTGAAGTACCGCCCAAGTTTGAGCTGTTTTCCGACCGATTAGAAATCACCTCCGTCGGCACCATCCCAGCAGGCTTTACGCAGGACGAGTTCTTTATGGGCTACTCGGTGCCGCAAAACAAAGAGCTGATGCGCGTCTTTCGAGACTTGGATATTGTTGAGCAAATGGGCTCTGGCATTAACCGCATCCTGCAAGCTTACCCCGCAAGCATCTATCACTTTAGCCCTAATTTTATTCGTGTCGTGCTGCCATATGCCGTGCCTGAGCAAGTCACCGCGCAAGTCACCGCGCAAGCTACCGCGCAAGTCACCGCGCAAGCTACCGCGCAAGTCACCGCGCAAGCTGACTCAGTTGAAGAGCGTGTGCTTGCTTTTTGCCAGCAGCCAAAAAGCCGTAACGAAATCCAAGAGCACCTTGATTTAAAACATCGAGAGCATTTTAGACGCGCTATTTTAAATCCCTTGCTGGACAGCGGCCAGTTGCTGCGCACCATCCCGGATAAACCGACCAGCCCTAACCAACAGTTTTATACCGCGCAGAGTGATCGCGCAGAAGGAGAAGTGTGATGACTGGGCGTTATAAGGCGTATCCGGAATATAAGGATTCTGGGGTTGTTTGGTTAGATAGAATACCAAGTGAGTGGACTGTTAACACGGTAAAAAGATTAACTAAATTTCAAGTAGGTTGGACGCCGCCAACAGGAAAAGATGAGAATTTTATTGGTGATAATTTATGGGCAAATATTTCTGATTTAAAAGAAAAGTTTTTGTCTGATACCGCTAAAAGAATATCTGATGAGGCAGCAAAAGCTGCATCTATGGCCATAACTCCAAGGGGCTCTTTGCTTTACAGTTTTAAGTTATCTGTCGGTGCCGTATCTTTTGCTCAGAAGGATATGTATACAAACGAAGCAATAGCATCATTTTTGGTATCAAGTAAACTGCCTTTAGAATACTTGTATTACGCACTACCAATATTTGTCATTGAGAATGCTTCAACCAATATTTACGGCGCAAAAATATTAAATCAGGATTTGATTAGAAATGCTTTCTTGCTAGAGCCCTCATACGAGGAAGCTAAAAATATCGCTTACTTCCTCGATCATGAAACCACCAAGATCGACACCTTAATTACCAAGCAAGAACAGCTGATTGAATTGCTAAAAGAAAAACGTCAAGCCGTTATTTCTCATGCCGTCACCAAAGGGCTCAACCCTGATGCACCGATGAAAGATTCTGGTGTTGAGTGGCTAGGGCAGGTGCCGGAGCATTGGAAAGTAAGCAAAATTAAAAACTATGCGAAAATTGAAAGTGGGCATACGCCTAGTCGAACTAAAGAAGAGTATTGGGTTGACTGCACTATTCCCTGGGTATCTCTCAATGATTCAAAACAGCTAAGGGCAGTGGATTATATTACTGACACATATTATAAGATTAGTGAGCTAGGTATAGCTAATTCATCTGCTCGCCTTCTTCCAGAGAGGGTAGTTGTTTTCACTAGAGATGCTTCAATAGGTTTGAGCGCAATTACTACAAAGCCCATGGCAGTATCGCAGCATTTGATTGCTTGGATATGTAATGAAAATTATTTGATACCAGAATTCTTATTGTTGATTTTTTATGCAATGGAGTCAGAGTTTGATAGGTACACATTTGGCGCAACTATAAAAACAATTGGTATGGATAATGTGCGAAGCCTAAAAAGTGCGATTGCTCCATTGGATGAGCAGGAGAAAATTATTAAATGGGGATTTAATGAGTTAGAGAGAATTAAATTATCTTGCTATAAGTCAGAGAAAGCCATTGAGCTAATGCAAGAACGTAAAACCGCTCTTATTTCAGCTGCTGTAACAGGCAAAATAGACGTTCGTGATTGGCACGTTTGAACTGTTGAAAATGGTGCAACAGTTCAAATCAGTTAGGCCAGCTTCGAACTATCCAGAAACTCCGGAGAGTTGCTTAAAATATCCAAGGGTTCAGTTGTTCGGAATAACTGACAAGGCTTAATCAATAAGCTAGAGGGTTATGCATGAATTGCGCAGGCAGTGCCTGCGCAATTCATGAGTAGTATCAACCGTTTTTTCACGCCTAAACATTGTGCCCGCATTGCGTGCACAATTAAGATTCCTCAGGTAGTGCGTGAATAATTGAGTTAGCGTTGTATAAAATTTGTAATAGATAAGGCCTGCAATACAAAAGCAGGCCAACAGATAGTTTGATCAGCGTCGTGCTCAAACTACGACTCACAGAGATAACTAAATATTAGGGACAGCCATGCAACAGCAACCAGAAGCATCCGTGCGCGAAAACCAATTTCAAAATGACATTCTTGCGCAGATGCAAGCCAGTGGCTGGTTGCTGGGCGAGTCGATTCACTACGACAAAGCGCTGGCGCTGTATCCGCAGGATGTGATTGCCTTTGTGCAAGCCTCGCAGCCGGAACAATGGCAGCGGCTGGCGCAGCATTATCCAAGCAGCGAACGAGCACCCACTGCGACTGCCGATGCGCTGCTGAAATCCCTAGAGCGCGATTTGAAAAGCAAAGGCACGCTGTGGGTGTTGCGTCATCAAGTTAAAGACCGTGGCGCGAAGTTTAATCTGTGTAGCTTTAAGCCCGATCATGCGCTCAACCCCGATGCCAATGCACGCTATCAGCAGAATATTTTGCGCGTGGTGCCAGAGCTGGTGTATTCACCGCATGGCAACTTGGGGCGTATCGATTTAACCCTGTTTGTAAACGGTATTCCTGTGGCGACTTGTGAGCTTAAATCAGAGTTTAAGCAGTCGCTGAATAACGCCAAAGTGCAATATATAAAAGACCGCCAACCCAAAGACCCGACCACAAAAAAGCCTGAGCCCTTACTCACTTTTAAACGTGGTGCTTTAGTGCATTTTGCTGTGAGCCAATACCAGGTAGCGATGACCACGCGCTTGGCGGGCACTAGTACGTATTTCTTACCTTTTGACCAAGGCACTAGCGAAGGTGGGGCGGGTAACGATGTACCGGAAGATGGTAACTATGCGACCTCGTACTTGTGGAATGAGATTTTCCAGAAAGACAATCTGCTGCTGATTCTAGGCCGCTATATTCATCTGGAATCAAAAGAGCACGAGCAGCTCGACGGTACAATCAAAAGCAAAGAAACCATGATCTTCCCGCGCTATCACCAGTGGGCGGTGGTGTCGACATTGCTCAATACTATGGATATTGAGGGCACTGGCGAAAAGTATCTCATTCAGCACAGCGCCGGCAGTGGTAAATCCAACTCGATTGCGTGGCTGTCGCATCAGCTGGCGTCGAAGCATTACTATACGAATCATCCTGAGCTGCATAAAACCAGTGGCGACAAGGTGTTTGATTCAGTGATTGTGATTACCGACCGCACCGTACTCGACAGTCAGCTGCAAGATACGATTTATCAGTTTGACCATAACGAAGGCATGATTGCGCGGGTCAATCGTGAGGAAGCGCAGGGCAGTAAATCCAAGCAACTGGCCGCGGAACTGAAAGCCGGCACCTCGATTATTATTGTCACCATCCAAACCTTCCCGCATGTGCTGGAAGCCATTCGTCATGATTCCACCCTGGCCGGTCGCAGCTTTGCGGTGATTGCCGATGAGGCGCACTCCAGCCAAACCGGTACCACTGCGCGCAAGTTGCGTGAAGTGTTGATGGTGGAGCAGCTCGACGATGATCAAGAGCTTGACTCGGAAGATATGCTGCGTTTGTCACTGGAAGCGCGCCAAGGCTCGAATAACATCAGCTACTTTGCTTTTACTGCCACGCCTAAAGCGAAAACCTTAGAGTTGTTTGGTCGTCGCCCAGAACCCGACGAGCCTGCCAGCGCCACCAATAAGCCGCAGCCGTTTCATGTCTACTCCATGCGTCAGGCGATTGAAGAAGGCTTTATTTTAGATGTGCTGCAAAACTACACCAGCTACAAGGTGGCCTATCAGTTAGACCATGCTAATCCTGCTGCAGACCGTGAAGTGGATAGCAGAAAAGCCGCGACCAAAATTGCCAAGTGGGTGCGTTTGCATCCTGAGAATATCGCGCAAAAAGTGCAGATTATTATTGAGCACTTTAATAGTAAAATTAAGCATTTACTCGGTGGTGAAGCCAAAGCCATGGTGGTCACCAGCAGCCGTTTAGAAGCGGTGCGTTACAAGCTGGCCTTTGAGAAATACGTGCACCAACAGGGCTATAACAATATCAATGCGATGGTGGCGTTCTCGGGTGAAGTGAATGATCCCGACCTGCCGAATCAGCCGTTTACCGAAACCAATATGAACCCCAACTTGCGCGGGCGTGATATGCGCAAAGCCTTTGACACAAAAGATTATCAAGTGATGCTGGTGGCGAATAAATTTCAAACCGGCTTTGACCAACCCAAGCTGGTGGCCATGTACGTGGATAAGCCGCTGAAAGGCGTTGAATGCGTGCAAACCTTGTCGCGGCTGAATCGTACCTACAAAGGCAAAAACATGACCTTTGTTCTGGATTTTTTAAATGATCCAGAAGAGGTGTTGGCTGAGTTTAAAGTCTATTATCAAACCGCTGAACTGTCGGATGTCTCGGACCCAAATATTGTCTATGAGGTGATGGAAAAGCTCGGCGCTGTGGGCATTTATCACTGGTCGGAAGTCGAAGCCTTTGTGCAGGCGTACAACAGTAAATCCGCCAATCAAGCCAAGTTGACCAATATTTGCAAACCACCGGTTGAGCGTTTCACTCTGCGTTATAAAGAAGCCACACAAGTGCTACACAGCGCCCAAGCCGAGCTATCGAAAGCTAAAGCTGAGCGCAATGATAAGTCGATTAAATTTGCTGAAAACAGCCTGAAAAACGCCAAAGAAGCCCGCGATATTTTGGAAGTCTTCAAGAAAGACTTGCTCTCATTCCATCGCTATTACGAGTTCTGCTCACAAATCGTCGACTTCAACGACTTTGAGCTGGAAAAGCTGAGCATCTTCTCCAAGTACCTCTATCCATTACTACGCCTCGATGCCATGCAAGACGATATCGATCTGTCTGATGTGGTGATGACCCATTACCGCCTACACGAACAACGCGAAGCCGACTTACAGCTGGGCAATAAAATTGGTGAAGAACAAGACACCTATTTACGCCCCAGCAAAGAAGGCGTCGGTGCCGTACCTAAAGATCCAAAAACTGAACTGCTGCATGAAATCATCGAGCGCATGAACGACCTGTTTATCGAAGACGGCCTCACTGAAGCCGACATGCTCAACTACGCCAACACCATCTGCGGCAAAGTCTCAGAAGACGAAGTCGCCATGGACCAGCTGCGCAGCAACAGTAAAGAGCAAGCCATGCTTGGGCAGTTTCCTGACTCCATTAATAAGGCTGTGATTGAGAGCATGGGCATTCATGAAAAGATGGCGATGAAAGTGCTGTCCAATGAAGCCGTGGCGCACGGGTTTGTGAGCTTGATGTTTGATGTGTTGATGAAGGGGTTGAGAGGTAAAGAGGGTGGGGCTGGGCGAGAGGGTTAACAGGCGGAAGTCAGTTTGGATTTTCTGGTAACTTTTATTTTGTGTTTTAAGGTGCTGGGTGTTTACACAGCCTATTGTGGTTAGTGTTTGTTTATGTGCTTGATTTAACGCCTAGTACTGCTTATTTATATGCTGGCTTTTAATTTAAAACTATATAAATCAAGCGGTTATAAAATTCGTTAGTAAGATAGTGCGCATGCAGCGAGTAGGATAGGCGGCATGCTTGATTTGCTACCAAGGAGAGCCCTGTGTTTGTTGAGAAAGTATTGAGAATACAGGTACTTACATTAAATAACAGTAAGCGGTTTGAAGAGCCAAAGTGAGCATGCTTACTAATAAACTGTTAACTGGCTAAGCCACAATCGAGTAACTGGATGATTACGAAAGAAGAAGTATCAGAATTGTGTAAAATGCTAGAAGTTCTCATTGAGCGCTTCAAAAACTTGCATGGTTCATGTTTATACATGAGCTCTTTATTGGCAGCTTGCATTAACGATCACACAAATATGAGTGCAGAAGTTGTTGCTGGAAGCCTGAAAGTAGCAGGAAAAACTGTATTTTCAGATACTCCAATATTACCTGCATTGAATAATGCGGACAGAAATATTTTGGGTAGTTGGGATGGGCATTCTTGGGTTCAAGTATCTGGACTGATTCTCGATCCATCCATTTTCCGCACAATTTACTCATCAATAACTCCAAAGCCAGTTACTGAGTTATTTGTGAAAAGGTTTGGTGATAATCAAAATTATCTAATTGGCCAGAGTCATAAGCTAAAAGAAATCGATGTCATTTACACAGCTAAAGAAAAATTTGAGAAAAAACACATCGACATACTTATAAACAGTGCTCATGCAATGGGTGCAATCGGCAGTTAACAAGTCAAAGCACTCGGACGCAGCAAGCTGCGCCCGTGTTTGAGGCGTTATGAGTTACCCAGTATCGAGGTGTAAATGGTAAGCGGAAGTTGTTTATGCGGTAGCGTTAAATATGAAATAGCAGGTGATATTGGCGATATTGTTCATTGTCACTGTAAAACTTGCCGCAAAGCTCATGGCTCTGCATTTTCAAGTGTTGCTGCTGTCAAAGATATAGATTTTAAATTGGTAGGTAATATTACGTTAGGTTGTTATGAATCATCGCCTGGTAAACGTAGATATTTCTGTCCAACTTGTGCAACTCAAATATACGCAAAAAAAGAAGGCACTGAACATGTTGTTTTGCGCTTAGGTTCCCTGGATGATGACCCTAAGTCGAAAGAACTGAATCATATTTGGGTTTCTCAAAAAGCGCCTTGGTATTCTATTAATAGTAACTTGCCTGAACACCAAGAATTCGAGTAAAACTCATAACAAGTCGCTCAAGCTTTGGACGCAGCGAGCTGCGCCGCTTAGCTTAGCGTTAGGCTAATTCGCATATTAGGGTATACATGGCATCGAATAAAAATCAACATTATGTCCCTCAATGTTATCTTAGACAGTTTGCTGCTGATAATTCAACGTCTGCTATTAATCTGTTTAATATTGATAGAGAGAAATTTATTAATTGTGCACCGTTGAAGAAGCAGTGCTCAAAAAGTTACTTTTATGGCGATGATCTTGAACTAGAGAAAGCACTTCAACCCATTGAGGGCCGTTACGCTGGCATAGTTAGAGAAATCACAGGCCAGAGTTATCACTTAACAGATGAGCATCGCGAATTTTTAATATTCTTCTGGCGATTACAGTATATGAGAACTGAAGCCGCCTCACGTCGCAGTATTGAAATGACAGATGGCATGGGTGAGGTGGCCGGCCTTGAGCATAAAGACTTTAAAATGGAGATGAAAGAAGCAGTCCAGCTTTCCATGAGGAATTTTGTACAAGAAAGATTTGTAATGAGTGACTTGAAAGTCTGCCTGATCAAGAATAAAACTAAAATCGACTTTATCACTTCAGATGATCCTGCTGTTTTAACTAATAAATGGCATTTTCTAGACAAGAGAACCTCAGGGAGTAATTTTGGGTTAGGATCTGCTGGAGTAATTATTTTTCTTCCTATAACTCCTCGAATTTTATGCGTAGGGTTTGATCCTAATGTTTATAGTATCCCCCACAAGAAAGGGTGGGTTGATGTAAAGAATGAACGTGAAGTCAATCTATTCAATGAACATCAGTATCTAAATAGTCGAGCGAATATATTCTACCAAGACAAGAATTCAGAAGATCAGATCTTGGCTTCATTTACTCCAGTAAAAAGTAGTCGGCCGAAAGCAAGACATAAAATTCATTATGCAATCTTAGATGAAAAGTCTGATGGGTATGAAAGATTTAAAGTAGTTGATTGGCGTGAAGCACAAAAGCATCAAGAAGCCATGATTCATACTGAAATGGTTAACCCAACACCATCGGCATGGCCACACACTATAGGATGGAAGCGAAAAGGTTTTGTATATACTAATGGCTCTGGAGTTGGCTACATCCGAGAAAGCAGAATAAATCCAGCAACAGATCATGATTTTGTAAAAGAAAGCGCAAGGTAAATTAGCCTAACAAGCGCGTCAATAAGAACGCTCGCAAGCTCGCGCCTATTACGCTCAAGCGTTATACGGCAGATGAAACTGCTATGAAATACCCAAAAAAAAACGATTGAGGCGATTATGAAGTTCTGGTTATTAATAGGAGGTGCAGTAATTTTGTACTACGTCATCAAAGCTATTGCAGCGTCTTCAAAGCAGACAGTTGAGAAGAATAATAGACCAAGCTCCGTAAGTGAAATTCGGGTAGCCATGACTACGAGTAATCGTGTGGTAGCGAACAGTGGTCGTGATGATGACGACGATCTGGCTACCTTCAGTATTTCTTATGGCTATGAAGAAGAGAAAAGCAAAAATAAAACGCCAGGAAAATGGATAAGATCTGGTGAATCCATCACCATAATGGGACAAGCATTCACTGGTGGTAATTTTTATTTTGGTGGAAAACTCAGTTCTTTAGACGGATATGGAACGGAAGCGTCACTGGTTGATGATTCGCTAAAAGTTGAAAACGAACTGTCTAGTTTTGAAGATGAAAGTTTAGGATATTGGCCTAAATTTATCTCTCTCACACCTGAAGGGCGTGGAGCTTTTCTTAGCTGGCTATCCGGCAATAGAAGTGAGTCTGGGACACCTTTGGGTTATGTGTTTATTTATTTCTATGGCCTAGAAAGGCGCATCACTGTTGATTCAATTAAACAGGAGGTGGATGACACAGAATTTAAATCGTTATTTGACGAAATATTACGATTAAAAGGCATATACGGCAGTAGTCGTTCCTTTTCAAATTACTCCACGCGTCTTCTGGAAGTCATGTGCGTATTACGACCTCATGTAGTCTCACATCCAGAACTTGAAAAAACACCTCAAAGAGATTCTCTGTTATTTAAACATCGTCTTGCCACTACTGTAAGCGAAGGAAAACCCATTCCCGCTGAGCTGGCATTGGCATGGATTCGGTTTTATCCAGATTATAATCTGAAGAAACCTGCACGGCGTTGTGGCTATGAATTTACCCAGATGTTTACACGCCTTTATAGTAAAAAATATGGGGATGGC
>JAVETP010000131.1:0-5527 GCA_034006005.1 Pseudomonas sp. | reverse complement strand
GAAAAATTTATAACTGAGCATCAAGGCAAGATAGGTGATGTGTCGATTTATGGCCAAGAAGCCAACCACACCACCTGGCAACTGGCGGCCATGAACATGGTAATTCGTGGCATCGACTTTAACTTTGGTAAACAACCTGCCAGCACCTATACCCACAACCAACACCCCGACTTACGCGCCGACTTTGTCATGGCCAACCCACCTTTTAATATGAAAGAGTGGGACACAGGCGTAAGCGACGACGACCCACGCTGGCAATACGGCAAACCGCCTTCTAGCAACGCCAACTTTGCCTGGCTACAACACATGCTCTACCACACCGCACCCAACGGTAGTCTAGGTTTATTGCTGGCTAACGGCTCCATGAGCTCGAACACCTCGGGCGAGGGCGATATACGCAAAGCATTAATTGAAGCCGACTTAGTCGAATGCATGGTCGCCTTACCCGGCCAACTGTTTACCAACACCCAAATTCCTGCTTGTATTTGGTTTTTAACCAAAAGCAAAGGCGCACGTACCGCGGAGTCCGGCAGAAAGCTGCGGGATAGGAGCGGCGAAGTATTATTTATCGACGCTCGCCAACTGGGCTATATGAAAGACCGCGTACTGCGTGATTTTAGCGATGACGACCTAAAACAAGTGAGCGACACCTTTCATAATTGGCGCGAAGGCAATTGGAGCAAGAAGCAGCAACTGCAGAGCTAGAAGCCGGCCAAGGTGCCACCCAAGATATTCCCGGCTTTTGCCGCAGTGCCAGTTTGGCCGATATTCAAAAGCACGACTACGTGCTTACCCCAGGCCGCTACGTGGGTGCCGCTGCAGAAGAAGACGACGGCGAACCCTTTGCCGAGAAAATGGCGCGCCTCACCAGCACCTTAAAAGAACAGTTCGCCGAATCAAGCCGACTAGAAGCCGAGATTAAAAACAACTTAGCAGGGCTGGGTTATGATCTCTAACAGTGCTCTTTGGCAAGAAATACAACAGGGCGAAAGCAAAACACTAGAGTTCAAACAACAGCTACCCAAAGGCGAGCAGCTAGTCAAAACGCTGATTGCTTTTGCCAACACCAGCGGCGGCAAATTAATCGTTGGCGTTGCGGATGATCGCCAAATTACAGGCATTCAAACCGATGAGTTTGAACTAATGGATCAAATAGCCTCTATCGTGCATGAAAATTGTTTGCCCACGTTACTGCCCAGTATTTATCTAGAAACCTTAAACAATAAAACCCTAGTAATTGTGCAGGTACATCGAGGCAGCCAACTGCCTTACTACTTAAAATCTAAGGGACGCGAGCAGGGCACCTATGTGCGTATTGGTGCCAGTAATCGCCCAGCCAGTTTGGACATGATTCATGAGCTAGAACGCCAACGCTTAAACCAAAGTTTTGATGAGCAAATCGCTTGGGATTTTAAGCTAACCGAAATTGATATAACGCCACTAGAAAAAGCTTTTCAGCAGCGTGGCAAAGAATTAAATGAGCAGCGGCTACACAACTTAAAGCTGATAAAAACAGAACACGGCATAACCCACCCAACCCACGGCTTAATTATACTGCTGGGTTTATATGAGCATGTAGAAATAAAATGCAGCCGTTTTAAAGGCACAGACATGACAGTATTTCTGGATAAAAAAGAATATACAGGCAATCTTTTTTATCAGCTTGAGCAAACCGAACTATTTATAAAAAACCACCTACATTTAAAAGCGGAGATTCTTGGCCTGCAACGCACCGAAACCTATGAAATTCCTACGGCTGCTATTCGTGAAGCCTTGGTCAATGCCCTTGTTCACCGCGACTACAGTAACTTTGGCCGTGATATTAAAGTGGGCATTTATGATGATGCGCTGAATATTGTCTCCCCAGGCGGTTTGCCGCACGGCATAACATTAAACGAAGCCCTGCAAGGCCGTTCTGAAATTCGCAATAAAGTACTCGCGCGCGTGTTTAAGGCTCTAGGGTATATAGAACAATGGGGCAGTGGCATTGCCCGTATTCAGCAGCTATGCCAAGCAGCCGATTGTCAGCTACCTGTTTTTAAAGAAACCGGTGATTTTTTTGATATTGAATTTATACGCGATGTACAACAAAGCGCTGTATCTGAGGGGGATCAAGCAGGTGGTCAAAAAGGTGGTCAGATAGGTGGTCAGATAACCGAGAGCCAGCGTAGTGTCCTGCTACTTATTCAAAATAAGCCGCATATTTCACGCCAAGAGCTAGCCAAGGCGCTTCAAATAAATCCTTCCGCCGTACAGAAGCACATAGAGAGTCTGAAAGAGCGGGGGATTATCGAACGCATCGGCGGCACACGGGGTTATTGGCAGGTGAATATATGAAGCACAATCGTTTACAGCTTATCCAACAGCGACCAGAGCAGACTGCCGAGAGTGCGTGGTTGGAGACTGAGATTAAGCGGAATCTTGGGGGGCTTGGGTATGAGTTCTGATTGGCCGGTTGTTACACTTCAAGATATTACGACGATTCTTGGGGATGGCTTGCATGGAACACCTAAATATGACCAGCTAGGTGATTACTATTTCATCAATGGAAATAACCTTAATAATGGCAGAATAGTAATTACTGATAAAACTAAGCGAGCATCCAGAAAAGAGTATGAGAAATATAAAAAAGAGTTTAATGATAGAACCATTCTCGTATCTATCAACGGAACACTAGGAAATATTGCGTTTTATAATGGCGAAAAAGTCTTCCCTGGAAAAAGCGCTTGCTATTTTAATGTGAAGCAAACGGTTGATAAGCACTTTGTGCGATATATGCTTGAAAGCAGAGTTTTTCAGAATTACATCCATAATTTAGCAACCGGCTCAACAATAAAAAACGTATCGCTTAAACTAATGAGAGAGTTTAGTTTCAAGCTTCCACCTGTAAAAATACAAACTTCAATATCGAGCATACTGAAGAGCCTAGATGAAAAAATTCAGCTTAATCAGAACATCAACCAAACCCTTGAACAGATGGCCCAAGCTATCTTCAAAAGCTGGTTTGTCGATTTCGAGCCAGTCAAAACCAAGATTGCTGCACTGGAAGCGGGCGGTAGCGAAGACGACGCCCTGCTCGCCGCCATGCAAGCCATCGCTGGCAGCACTTTATTTGCCACCGACGCAGCTGACGCAGACGCACCAACCCAACTCGCCCGCCTGCAAACCGAACACCCCGAGCAATACGCCACCCTCCGCGCCACCGCAGAACTGTTTCCATCGGCGATGCAGGAGAGTGAGTTAGGGGAGATACCGGAGGGGTGGAATGTTGGCACGCTCGCAGATTTTTCTGATCTTAATAAAAACTCGTGGACAGCCAAGACGATACCGGAAGAAATTGATTATGTGGACTTAGCTAATACTAAGAATGGAGTTATTGAGAGCACTACCAAATACTTGTCAGGTGATGCGCCTAGCCGAGCGCGACGAAAACTTTTTAATGGTGACACTATTATTGGCACTGTTCGTCCAGGTAATCGGTCTTTTGCTTTTATCAAGCAGCCGTCGGGTAGCCTGACAGGAAGTACAGGTTTTGCGGTGCTTTCACCTAAGAGTCCAGAGTTTGCAGAATACATTTATATTGCAGCAACTTCGGATGCGGCAATAAACCATCTTGCCTACCTCGCTGATGGTGGAGCGTACCCAGCAGTACGTTCAGAAGTAGTAGCTGGTATTACTGCTGTTGTTCCAAAAAGCCCAGTACTAATGTGTTTTCATGAAATGGTACGCCCATATTTTGATATTTCGGCTAGTTTGAAAACGGGAAATAAAACATTAGCTGAACTCCGCGACACCCTGCTCCCCAAGCTCCTTTCCGGCGAGCTTAGCGTTGCAGAAGCTGAATAATTAGAGGGCTCTTTTTATGATCAATACCTTAAGCCAGTTATTGCAGTCGACAGGCGAAAACGAAGTTGTTGAATTTAAAGAAGCTAAGCGCACGTACGACCTTAATAAGCTTGGACGGTACTTCTCAGCGTTAAGTAATGAAGCCTGTTTAAAGGGGTTAAAGAATGCATGGCTCGTCTTCGGTGTTAAAGATAATCAGACAGTTGTCGGCACTCAATTCCGCGTGTCCACTAAGGACTTGCAGTCGCTTAAAAAAGAAGTCGCTGATAAAACAACAAACCGACTGACTTTTATCGAGATCCATGAGGTTTCTCATCCGGACGGGCGTGTATTGTTGTTTGAAATCCCAGCAGCTCCGCAGGGCTTGCCTGTTAGTTGGGATGGACATTATTACGGCCGTGATGGTGAATCACTTGGGCCACTTAATTTAGAAGAGATTGAGCGTCTTCGCGCCCAAAATAAAGTCGATGATTGGAGTGCTGGAATACTTTATGCGGCAACAATAGATGATTTAGATGCTACTGCTGTAGCGTTGGCGCGGGAGAAATATACACAGAAAAACCCCAAGCTAGCAGAGGATATTCCAAAGTGGAATACAGAGACGTTCCTCAATAAAGCTAAGCTTACGATTAATGGAAAAATCACCCGTACTGCTATTTTACTGCTAGGTAAGCCCGAAGCTTCGCACTGGATAAATCCGGCCACGGCAACAGTTACATGGATTTTAAAAGACCGAGATGGGTTGGAGCGCGATTACGAGCATTTTGGCTGCCCACTGTTGCTTAGTGTTGACGAAGTGTTCCATAAAATTCGGAATCTAAAATACAGATACATGAAGGAAGGAACGCTATTTCCAGAGGAAGTAGATCAGTACGACCCATATATCATTCGTGAGGCATTAAATAATGCCATTGCGCATCAAGACTATAATTTGGCAGGAAAAATCACAGTCGTGGAGTTTGAAGATGGGCGATTGTGCTTCAGTAACCTGGGGCGGTTTATACCAGAAACAGTGGAGTCTGTGATTAAAGCCGATGCTCCTGAGATACGCTACCGCAATCGGTTTTTAGTCGATGCCATGGTGGGTTTAAATATGATTGATACCATTGGCAGCGGTATCCGTAAAATGTTTTATATTCAAAAGAAGCGCTTCTTCCCGTTGCCAGAATATGAGTTAGCAGATGATCGAGTGCAGGTAACTATTACCGGACGGGTTGTGGATATTGCATACGCTAAAAAACTGGCCGCCTACCCAGACTTAACACTTGAGGATATTGTGCTGCTTGACTGTGTACAAAAGCGTAAGCCTATAACCGATGGGCAAGCTAAGCATCTTAAGGTGCAGGGGCTGATTGAAGGGAGAAAGCCCAATTATCATATTTCCGAGCAGCTGGCAGATCATAGCGGTGAGCGCGCACAGTACATTCGCAACAGAGCTTTTGATGATCAGTATTATAAAAAGCAGATTCTCGAGTACTTAGAAGTCTATAAACAGGCTAAGCGTTTAGACATTGACGTGCTAATTTTAGACAAGCTGCCAGATATTTTAGATGAAAAGCAAAAAAGTAATAAAGTTAAAAACCTGCTGCAAGCCATGAGACGCGCAGGTTTGATTGATCTGGATGGGAAAACTTGGCGAATGTCTAAACGTTAGCAATTTAAATGGTTTTAGATGTCTTTA
>JAVETP010000003.1:0-126593 GCA_034006005.1 Pseudomonas sp. | reverse complement strand
CGCGCCAAAGCATGCTATTTATTGAAGGTGAAGCGGCCTCGGCGTTAATGAAGCCGGTGACTGTTCAAGCCACTGCTGAAATGCCATTACCGAACCAAGTGCAGACTGATATTCGTTTTGTTGAAGTGAACCGCACTAAGCTAAAAGAAATTGGTGTTTCGCTCTATGGTAAAGGCTCTAACGGTAAAGTTATTACCAGTCCTAATAGTAGCTTTTTTGATATTGTCGGCGATTCAATAGGTTCCAACTTATTAGGTGATGGCTTTAATATTGCTTGGGGCGGTGGCAGTAAAAAATATTTAGGTGCGCTGAATGCACTAGAAAGTAGCGGTTTTGCTTACACCCTCTCACGTCCAAGTTTAGTGGCTATGAGTGGACAAACAGCCAGTTTTTTAGCCGGTGGTGAGTTTCCTGTACCTGTGCCTTCAGGCGGGAGTGATTCAATCTCGATTGAATACAAACCCTATGGTGTAAAGCTGAATTTAACACCAACCATTATTGATAGAAACCGCATTCATTTAAAAGTTGCTCCAGAAGTCAGTGATATAGATTTTAGCAGTGAAGTTGAAATTGAA
Source organism: Pseudomonas sp. (assembly GCA_034006005.1). Taxonomy (GTDB): domain Bacteria; phylum Pseudomonadota; class Gammaproteobacteria; order Pseudomonadales; family Pseudomonadaceae; genus Denitrificimonas. The sequence continues at coordinate 126,018 of JAVETP010000003.1, read as the reverse complement.
GGCTATAAAGTGCCATCACTGAATGTGCGCCGCACAGATACCAGTATTTCTCTTGCTGATGGTGAAAGCTTTGTGATCAGTGGTTTGATGACGACACGTAATATTTCCACGGTTAATAAGTTTCCTGGTTTAGGCGATATTCCAATTCTGGGTGCGTTTTTTCGTAACACGACAAACAGTACTGAAGAGCGTGAACTGCTAATGATTGTCACGCCGCACTTAGTTAACCCGCTAGCGGCTGATGCTAATCTGCCCGAGTTACCGGGTGAATCATTGCGCGAATACGACCCTTCAGCATTTGAAATGTTGTTGTTGGAAAATGGTAGTTTCGATAAGCGTAATGGCCTGTCACGGTAAGGTAAGGATACGATTATGATGGAACAGACTTTTCTTGCCTGTGTGGCAGATGATGAAGATATTAACTGGCTGCAGAGCAGTATTGCCACAGTGGGTCATGTATTGCGTACACCGCAAAATCTTGATTCTTTGTTGGGGTTAATTGAGGCCACAGGCGCAACGCTAGTATTTGTAAATATTGATCGCAATAATCTGATTAATCAGTGTGCATTGATTGAGAGCTTGTTAGAAGCACGTCCCTTAACTGCTGTTGTAGTGGTGGGTGATGGTTTTGATAATGAGCTGGTTATTGCTGCAATGCGCGCAGGCGCACGTGACTTTATTACTTATGGTCAACGTAGCAGTGAGGTGTTGGGTCTTGTTCGACGCATCACTGATCGCTTACCGCAGTTACAGTCACGCCGTGAACGCGGCGAACTGAGCGTGATGTGTGGTAATCAGCCGGATGCTGATGCTGCATTTGTTGCGGTGCATTTAGCTTTACTTATGCAGAAACAAGGTGAACGCGTACTTTTCGTTGATCTTGGCGTACCTAATGGTGAAAGTTTAGATATTTTAGGTTTGGAGTTAGGTTTTACCTTTGACGATGCAATGCGTAATTTACGACGCATTGACCGTAGTTTAATCGATAACGCTTTTGTTGTGCATGAGTCATCAGGGTTGACGGTGTTGCCTGCCGGTGACAACGGTAGCGTACTGAACGGTGCCAACTCATCAGAGCTGTTTTTATTGATGTCTGCTTTACGTCAGAGTTTTGATAAAGTTTTTGTCAATCTATGTGGTCAAACAGATTGTGAGGCTCTGCATACGTTAGTGGGCTTTGCTGATGAGATTAGTTGGTACTCGAACACCAGTGTTTCAGCCTGCCGTCGCAACTTGGATTTATTGGCACATTGGCGTGATAATGGTATGAAGCTGGAAAAGAGCCAGCTTATTCTTGATCGCTACTCAAGCCAAGTTGCACCTGACTCGCGGACTTTAAGTAAAGCCTTTGATATGCCTTTGCGTGGCACTTTACCGTACAATCCTGAGTTGCGTTTACAGTCGATCAATCAAGGCCAATCTGTGTTTATGTTTGCGCCTCGCGATCCTTTAAGCAAGGCTTTAATGAACTTGTTGAAGCTAGATGGTAAGAAAAAAGCTTCATCAACAGGTTTGTTTACACGCCTTATGGAGTTGACGAAGTGAGTCGTAGATCAGGTTTTCCGCACGCTACGGGTGTTGATAAAGATCTGAAAGCGTTGCTGCATCGATTTATTATTGATGCTCTTGAAGATGATAGAGACAATCTTCTCGAGGGGCCGCGTGCCCAGTTATCTCATTTTGTTAGCGATAAAGTACATGACTATACGCGTCGCCGACAAATGGCCATCTCACGTTATGAAGTTGACCGTTTGACTGAAGAATTAGTTGATGAATTAACTGGTTTTGGTCCATTAGAAGTGCTATTGCGTGACGATTCAGTTTCAGAAATATTAGTGAACGGTCCACATAATATTTTTGTTGAGCGTCACGGTGTATTGCACCACAGTGAGCTACGTTTTATGGATGATAATCATCTATTACGTGTGATCCAGCGCATTCTTGCGCCTATGGGTCGCCGTCTTGATGAGTCATCACCGATGGTTGATGCGCGCATGCCTGATGGCAGCCGAATTAATGCGGTGATCCCCCCGGTTGCCTTGGATGGCCCGTGTCTATCAGTACGTAAATTTAGTCGCGAGATGATGAACAGCGGTGACTTAATTGCTTCAGGCTCGATTGATCAGAAGATCTTAGAATTCTTTACCTTGATGGTAAATAAGCGCTGTAACGTATTGGTCAGTGGTGGTACCGGTACAGGTAAAACCACAATGTTGAATATGCTCAGTCAGCTGGTCAATGAGCGTGAGCGTATTGTGACCATTGAAGATACTGCCGAGCTGCAACTGAAGCACAGTCACGTTGTGCGGCTGGAAACGCGCCCACCCAATGCTGATGGTCACGGTGATGTATCGGCACGTGATCTAGTCCGAAATGCGTTACGTATGCGCCCTGACCGTTTGATTCTGGGTGAGATACGTGGTGTTGAAGTGCTTGATGTGCTTACAGCAATGAATACGGGCCATGATGGTTCGATGAGTACTGTGCATGCGAATACGGCATCTGATGCTTTACTGCGCTTAGAAACCTTAGTTGGGTTTTCTGGATTACAGATTCAGCCGCAGACGTTGAGACAAACAATTCAGTCTGCTGTTGATATTGTTATTCAGCTCACACGTTTATCTGATGGGCGTCGTTGTGTTTCTGAGATCCTAGAGGTTGTAGGTCTACGAGATGATCAGTATGTGACCAACACTTTGTTCCGTGTTGATCCAAGCGCCCAGGGTGGTTTTATACGCGAAGCAATAAATATGGCGGGCGATAAATTACGTAATGAGACATTACGTGGTTCTGCAACCCAAGCTACTTTGAGTGGTGGCGTGCAGGCGAGTCGCTCTAATCGATATCAAGGATGACAGGTAAAATGAGATGATAAATTTTCCAATCATTCTCTCAATAGTGCTACTTGTTGGAGGGTTTCTTTTCTTCCGACGTAGTAAGCATGCAGGCGCGTCCGAAAAGGTTGTCGAGCGCTTGAGTGGTGATTTTGTACGCGATGATAAAGCTTATATCGGCTTCTTACAGCGTGAATTGATACGCTCAGGTATTCGTTTGACGACAAGTAAGTTGATGTTTGTATTTGTGCTTTGGTTTCTGATCTTAGCTCTGGCTCTTTTTATGGGTGGTGTGGCGGTTTTTGTGATCACCCTGGTTGGATCCTTGCTTTTTGCACGGGCTTACTTAGCAGTACGCTTTCACCGTCGTTTGCAAAAGATGATCAGTCAGTTACCGCAGTTTCTTGATCATATTATTCGCAGTTTAAAATCGGGCCGCACCTTGGGTGATGGTTTCTTATTAGCGATTGAGAATACTCAAGATCCTTTACAAAGTGCTCTATTGCGTACGCGCAATAGTATCCAGCGCGGTATGCCGCTCACCGATGCGGTGAATGATTTTGCGCAATTGTATGAGCGCGAAGAGTTCCACATGTTGGCGCTATCGATTGCCGTGAACCAACGCTACGGTGGTAATGCCAGTGAAGTACTGAAAAATCTGATTACGTTAATTCGTGATCGAGATTTAGCCTCGCGGCAGTTACGTGCTTTAACCGGTGAGACGCGTACGAGTGCGTTGGTATTAGGTGGGTTGCCTGTCGCTATGGCTGGGTATTTATTTATAAGTAGCCCTGAGTTGCTGCTGGGTATGTGGGAACAAAGTACTGGGCAGATAGTATTGCTCTTTGCTTTTGGCTTGCAGATCCTCGGTAGTCTCCTGCTCTGGCGTATGATGAAGAGTATATGAGTATGAATGCTTTAATAGTGGCATCTCTATTGTTCTTAATATCTGCGGTCTTGCTGTTTAGCTTAGTGATTCGCCGACAAATGGCTATGCGTAGTGTTATTGGGCGCTTAGGTGGTGCTGGATCTGTCAGTGCTTTAGATACGTTGTCCAGCAGTACGCTACTCTCGAATAGTAAGCTTATTGATAATGAAGCCGTTGGGTTTCTTAATCAGTTAGGTTGGCGCACTGCTCGACATAGAACGCTTTTTTTCATTATTCAGTTTGCTGTACCGATTTTACTCACTGTGTTTGCTGCTGTTATTCAGGGTTGGACAAGTGATTCTGCTGAGTCGGGCAGTAAGGTGTTTTGGATTGTGCTGTTATTTGTTTTTGGCATCGGGTACTTAATCCCAAAACGCTATATTGCAAAAGCTGCTAAAAATCGTCAAGAACAGTTGAGTATAGAAGTTTCAACGATGATTCCACTGCTGCGTATGCTGTTTGAAGTGGGTATGACCGTTGAGCAAGCATTACGTGTGCTGATGCAGGGTGGTGAAAAAATACTTCCTGAATTAACGCGCGAACTGAAGTATATTTTACAGCGTGTTGATGCGGGTTTGGAGCTCGGATCAGAGCTGCGTGAAAGTGCTTTTTTACTGCAGGTAGACGATTTAACTGATGCTTTTACTATTCTTGAGCAGTTGATACATCAAGGTGGTGGTGGGATGAGTTCTTTGCTGTCACTGAAGGAGCTTCTTGATGAAAGGCGAATGACTTCTCTTCAGGAAAAAGTTTCGAAAATGTCAGCTAAAATGTCTATTGTAATGATGGTTTTTCTTTTTCCGGCGCTGTTAATTGTCTTAGCAGGCCCCGGTTTTATTGCGATTATCCAAGCCTTGGGAGATATGGGATGAAACATATCGTAGTGATATTGTTGCTTGCTGGAAGTTTAGTTGGGTGTGCTGTAGAGCCATCTTCATCTTGGTTGGTCAAGCGTGAGCAGAGCCAGCCGAAAAATTGTGATCCATTGACTGATGATCAAGAGTTGGTCATGGGTATGACACAAGAAATGGCAAACTCAGGGCGGTTGCATGCTGCGTTAGCCAATCTTGAGCGCTTACCGAGTCATTTGCCTGAAGCGCGTTTGCGTAAAGCGCAATTGTTACGTGTGTTGGGTCGCAGTGAAGCCGAACAATTGTATACTGAGCTGATTAAAACATGCTTAGTTGCCGATGCTCATCATGGTTTGGGACAGATGCAAGTTGCACGTAAGAATTATCCTGAGGCCTTGGAGCACTTGCGTAAAGCAACCAGCTTGTCGCCAGCTAATGATGCGATGCGTAATGACTTAGGTGTGGCCTACTTAAACCTTCAGCGCTTATCTGAATCTCATTTTGAGCTGATGACTGCAATGGAGCTTAATGAGTCTGATACACGTGCTGCGCAAAATATGCTGACACTTTTGATTTATCAAGATAAGTGGAATCATGCACGTGATTTAGTGACTCGTAAAAAGTTAACCACCGCACAGTTTCGTGATGCAGAGAAGCGTGCTAGCCAACTTAAGCAAGAGCATGCAGAGTTAGCTGCTAATCAACCTCAGCGTAATCAACGTGGCAAGATTATTCAGCCCGTAGCAACGCCTGTTGCAAGTTCATATGAAAATAATGCTGCACGTGCGACATCAGCTCCGGCTGCTCAGCAAGCGGCAGTGCCACGAACTGCTCCAATTCAGCGTCCTGCGCCGGTGCCAGCACAGCAACAAGTAACAGTTCGACGTCCTGTCACTGCAGTGCAACAAGCTCCTGCGCAAGTTCAGCGTCCTGTGCCTGTAGCTGTTCAGCCGCAAGCTGTAGCACCACGTCCTGTTCCAGTTCAGCGCCAAGCGCCGATGCCAGTACAGCGACAAGTTGTTGCTCCACGTCCTGTTCCAGTTCAGCGTCAAGCGCCGATGCCAGTACAGCGACAAGTTGCTGCTCCACGTCCTGTATCAGTGCCGCCACAAGCAGCAGCTCAGCAGCGTGTTAGTGCTCCGCGTCCTATTCCAGTATCAGCGCAGCCTGCTACAAATTCAGCAGCTGGTGGAGCAATTCAAGGGATTAAACGTGCGCCATCGACAGGCCCACGGCCTATTGAAGCGATCACAGGTTATTAATAGCTAAATAGATTTACATGGAGTTATGTTATGAATATAAAGCTAATCTTTTCAGTTGTTCTATTTAGCTTAGTCAGTGGTCAGGTTGCTGCTAAACCTGACCAGCGTGGTCTGATAGATAGCCCTGATCTGCAAACAGAGCTGTGGTTGAAGCTGCAGCGTGAAGGCACTTTAAAATCTAAGCATGTACAAACTGCAACGCCAACTGAACGTGAGTTGGCTATGCAGCGTTTCTTAGAGAGTTATAAGCACCCTATTCCAGAGTACTTTGAAGATACTGATGGCGGAGACTTCAAGCGTTAAGCAAGAGTCTGTGTTAATAGTGTTGCGAAGATCATACCTATAAATAGAAATGGTGCATAAGGCAGTGGTTTTCCTGTTGCTGGGTTCATCAGCGGGAATGTTTTATGCACTATTTTTGGTAGCTTTAACCATAGTGGTTTTAATAAAGACCAAATGACTAATGATACTGCTGCACCAATAACACAAATTAATACATAATGACCTTGTGTCGCCAGTCCTATTGCACAGAGCATTTTTACATCTGCAGCTCCCATCTTTCCAGTGATATAGCCAGGCAAACTTAATGCAATGGCAAACACTAAGCCCATTATCGCTTGTTCTGTAGTTGATTGAGTCAGTGAGTGACCTGTCATTAAAAGATAGACTAGAGCAACAGTAAATAAGCCTAGGGTGAGTTTGTTACTTATTTTTTTTGAGCGCATATCTTGTGTTGCGCAGATCATGCCCCACACCAATAGGCCTGCATGTGTTAATAAAGAGATCATTATTTTTCCATTATGAGTTTAAGTAAATTTCTTTACAGTATATGAGGTTTTTCAGATTCGAGTGTAGAGATTGATTATAGATAAAGGGTTTTATAAAATCACTCTGCTATCCATAGTCTGGTTATAGATTTATTATAACCAGGAATTCTCTGTCAGTTGAGTAGGTTTCGGTACCTGCTTTTATTACAATATTTGTACTAATAAGACTTTAGTTGTTTGTACAAAAAATACTCACCTAAATCTTATTTTTCAATTAATAATTGATAATATATTCAATCACGTGCATAGGTGACTAGTGTCTTTAATGCCAGTGAGGTTAGGATAGTCTAAATCTGCTCACTGATACATTTTAATGGCTGAAAGCCGCCTCATTAGATTGAGTTAATCATTGTAAGTTGGGGTTTTAATATATATGTTTTGGCGTAAACGAGACACTTCGCAAAGGGAAATAGCTGCAGCTTCGCCAGAGAATGAGGCGTTGTCAGGCTTGAGTTTGCAGCTTGATAAGAAGGGACAAGTGCTTGATATCAGTCGAGACTTAAAATCCTTATTAGATATTTCTGCTCCAAAGCTCCCATCAGAATTATCAAGCTTTCTTGCCGCACCGTTTTTTGAAATTACTTTGCCAGTCGATCAATGGCCAAGTCAGGTTTCTTTGGTATTTTTAGGTAAGGATGCACGCACACTCTATATGCAGGGTGTGTTATTTTATGATGCGCCCGATTGGCGTGTTGTGTTAATTGATAATACATCACTGGTCGTACGTAACTCGCAGGAGCAATTGCGCCGTAAAACGCTCGATTTCACTATTCTTCAAGCAAGTTATGTGGGCTCTTCTTCCTCTGAGCGTTTGCAACATCTAACCGAAGAGTGGCTTGAGGGGTTGATGTTGCGCCTGCGCTTGCCTTGGTTATGCTTGCTGACGCAGCAGCCGACACAGTGGCAACCCTATGCAACTGCAGCGTTACCTGAAACGGGTTCGATTTCAGACGTAATCGAAGAGCTACAAGATATTTTATTGAATTTGCATCCGAAAACTAGGGCGCCTATTCGTCTTGTCCTAGGGTTGAATCAGACGCCTGTGGTACTTACTCCTTACACTGAACAAGATGGCGTGCATCTTTGGTTGGTGATGAGTGATGGGGGTGATAAGGGCACAATTCATGGTTTAGATCAGTCGGATTGGCTGGCCATTCTTTATCTATTTGGTTCACCTTTTTATTCAACCCAGCGTAATAAAAGCATGCGTCGTACCGTTGAGCGTAACGAGTATCTGCAGAAAATTTTAGCCTCAGGTTGGTGGGAGTATTATCCTGATCAGCAAACGCTGTATATGGATTCAAGTCTTGCAGATGTACTAGGCTTGGATTTAAGTGCCGATGGCAGTGTTAACTTTGAAACTGCTATGGAAGTGATTGATCCACTTGATGAAATGGAGTATCGCCATCGGCTCAACCGTGCGGTGTACGAAGGCCTCAAGCTGAGCATGGTGGTACGTGTGAGTGTCAATGGTCAGTCGTCTTGGTATCGGATGCTCGGCGATCTTGTGGTCAGCGTTGCTGAAGGTAAGCGCTTAGTCGGCTATGCGATGAATATTGACGATTTAAGGCAGATGGAGAATGCGGTTGATGATGCTCAAGCTCGTTTGGAGGGGTTGATCTATAACGCGCCGGCGATTGTTTATATTTTAAACTACGCAAGTGACACCTTTACGCTTGAATTTTGTAGTGCCAGTATTGAAACGATGCTGGGGTGGACTTATGACCAGTTACGCACAATGTCGCTGGGTGAGATTATACATCCAGATGATCGCGAGGGTTATTACCAAGGCTTAAGAGAGCTATTGCGCGTTGGCTCTATTAGCCGCCGCTATCGTGTTCGAGATCACAATAATAGCTATCACTGGGTTCTTGATGAGTCCAAGTTGTTGCGTGATGAACGCGGACGACCAAAAGAAGTTGTGGGTCTGTCCATCGATGTAACTGAAGCAACAGAATCTGCCGAATTAGTGCGTGAAAGTGAAGAGCGCTACCGTTTATTGGTTGAGGAGGCGCCGGCGATTATTTGCCGCTATTTACCTGATTTAAGTATTGTTTATAGTAATAGGCAGTTACTGACATCTTTAGGTCTTGATCCTGATTCGGGTGCTGACTTGAAAGTGAATCTTGGTGACTTTATGTCACCTGCGAACCGTCAAAAATTACTTACACGCTATATGCAACTGACCCCTGAAAATCCAGGCGGTAGTATTGAACTTATTTTGAATATTTCAGAAAATGTACATGCTTGGTGGGTATGGGCAGATCGAGCTACTTTTGATGAACAAGGTCATATTGTTGAGATCCAAAGTGTCGGTCGCGATAATACAGAGGTGCATAATGCTCGTCAGCAAGTGTATCAAAGCTCAAAAATGGCCACATTAGGCGAGATGGCTACGGGTTTAGCACATGAAATCAGTCAACCATTGACTGTGATGCGTATGGCATTAACTAATATCTTAAAACGCCTCGACAGTGTTGATACGATTGATCCACAGTACCTTTTAGATAAATTACAGCGTGTTGAAAGCCAAGTGACACGAGTGTCTAAAGTTGTCGATCATATGCGTGTATTTGGACGCCTTTCCGAGATTGAAGGGGCTCTATTTGATCCCATAGCCTCTGTTGAGGCGGCTGTCTCACTAGTGCATGAAGGTATGGAGCAAAATGCAGTCCAAATTGGTATGGACTTAATGCCTTTGCCGCAGATTAAAGGACACAATGATCGTTTCGAGCAGGTGCTGATCAACTTGCTTTTAAATGCCAAATACGAGGCTTTGCATTCGACAGCAGAGACCGGCCAGCGACCTTGGATTCATGTTTCTAGCAAGATTGTCGGTGGAATGGTGCATATCATTGTTGAAGATAGCGGTAAGGGGATTCCAGAGGACTTGCTTGATCGTATTTTTGAGCCGTTCTTAACGACTAAGCCAGTAGGTAAAGGTACAGGTTTAGGCTTATCAGTCAGCTACGGCATTATTAACCTTATGGGCGGTAAGTTGACTGTTAAAAATGGCTCACACGGTGCGCGTTTTACGGTTGCCTTACCTATCGCTAAGGAATAACTGCCCCGCAGTAGTCTGCGGCGGCTGAGCCACAGACTGCTTGACGTTATGCTTGATGTGGAGTCTGTTCGAGAACATGCTCCGCCAGCTTTAACCCCGTCTCAGAAAAGGTTTTGTGGATAAAGTCTGCCCCTGCGGCACGGATACTGTCCGCATCCTCAGGGTATAAGCAGTGGCTGATAATCGTACCTTTGAAGCCACTTTCACGCAGTTTTTGCGCAGCTAAAGTTTTCGCTTCTAAATCGTTTGCAGCTAAAATCACATATTTCAAATGCGGCGCACGCAGACGTTTCCAGAAGACTGAGTCTTCGGCATCAGCAAATAGACTATTGATATGATCTAGGGCTTGCTGCTCGATTTTGATCGGGTCAGAGTCGATACCCAGCACGGTATGTCCCTTGTCGTTGAGTGCGTTATAGGCCGCCATTCCGGTACGGCCCATACCGACAATCAGGATTTCATCCTCAATATGCAGTGGCTGCTCATCAGGGTGATAGCCCTTGCGTTCAAAGACAGTCAGGTACTTATTGAGCTTGTCATACAGGGTATGGGCGAAACGATTAAGTGGCGCTGACACCACAAAGGAAAATGCCACTGTCATCGCTAGCGGCACAATCCATTCAGGGATGGCAATACTGGCAACAATCAGGCCAAATTCACTGTAGTTAGTCAGGCTTAAGCCGGTTAAAAAGGCACTGCGGGCGCGTAGTTTAAATAGCACCATCAACCCGAAGAACAGCGCGCCTTTAAGGGGCAGGGCAACGGCCATCACCAGTGCAAAAATAATCGCCTGCTGATCGGGTAAACCGCCAATGCCAATTTGTAAAAAGAACCCCACTAAGAAGATTTCTTTAATGCTCCACAGCGCTTTGGATAGTTCACTGGAGCGTGGATGGTTGGCCAGTAAGGCACCAAAGGCTAAAGCGCCCAGTTCTGAGCTTAAACCGACCTGTTCAAAGCCATAACCGCCGACGACTAAGGCCAGCAGCAAGCCGAGTAAAACCAAGAGCTCTTCGTGACCACTGTAATCCACTAAGCGATAAATCAGTGGGCGCAGCAGCGGGATACCAAACACTACTAAGGCCCACATTGAGGGCGTTTCTCCGCTGGCAACACTCATCACAAACAAGGCAATTAAGTCTTGTACCACTAAGATACCAATGGCAACACGGCCATGGAATGCGCGCAGTTCACGCTTACCTTCTAAGACTTTGGCGGCTAATACGGTACTTGAAAAGGACAGTGCAATAGCCAGCATCAGCGCGGTGTACCAGCTAATATCTAAGAAAAACACAAACGCTGGCGCAAGGATTGGAATGCTGATCAGAAAGTGTAGTAAGCCACCGCCCATCACTTCGGGACGCGCTAAGCTTTTGACTTTAAGCTTGAGGCCTACGGTAAATAATAATAAGAGTACGCCCAGGTGAGCAATATGTTGCAGCGCTGCGGTGCTATCGACAGATAAGCCAAGATAGTCAGCTGAACCGGCAATCAAAAAGCCAGCAGCGAGGTAGCCGATCAGCGGCGGCAGTCCGATCAGGCGCACGCCAATGCCTAAGCTAAACGCAAATACAATCCATACAGCTTCAATCACGACAGTTCCTACGCGGGCGGTAAAATAAATAGGCCTAGCATTTTAGCAAACAACGGCGGCCAGCTAAGAATAATTTGCCGCTAGCTGCCGTTATCTTTGTATAGGAGTGTATTTGTCTTGTCGCTGAGTGCAAAAACTGAAGTTTATAGGTGATTGAGTATCTGCTGAGCTGCGTGTTGACCACTGTGCCAAGCGCCGTAGACATCCCCATGACTACACCAGTCACCCGCGATATACAGTCCGCGTTGTGGGTCGGCTAAGTTATCCACAGGCGTCTTCAGCGCTCCTAAGCCATAACGCCAGCGATGCGCAAATGCGCTGTCGTATGCTGGTAATGGCGTATCAAATAAAGCGGCAAAAGCATCTGTGAGTTCGACAATCACCTGTTCTCGTTCGTCCATTAGATGCTCAATGCTCCACTCCACACTGGCACGTAACATCCAGGTCTGCATCGGATGATCTTCAGCCAGTGGCGTGTGGATGATATCGGCCAGTATGCCGTTGTGATGCGCAAGATGCGGCGTGCTGGCTAAAGGTTGTTTAAAGCCTAAAGCCACCATCCACACGGGCTGCATATCCACTGTGGCAGCGTGCTCTGCTAAATATGGCGCGCAATCGTTGAGCAATATCTGCGCTTGCGGTGCAGGAATGGCCACGATTAATTGCTGAAAGGGGCCATGCTGATGTTCGTGCTGGTCATATAATAACCAGCCGTGTGTGCTGTGATTCAGCTTATGAATTTCACAGGCAAAGTGGGTGGTGATATTGCCCAATAGATTACGGGTGAGGGCACTCATATAGGGTGTGCCAGTCCACTCTTTTTGATCAGCCGTACTCTGCTCGACCCAACCGGCTTGCTGCCAGCTGTGCAGTTCCTCAAGAAATACAGAGTCGTCAGTACTGAAGCTCTGTGCACCTAAGTTCACGCGTCCCATATCACTGCGCTTACTGGCTAAACGCCCACCACTGCCACGACTTTTTTCAAAGATTTGCACGTTATGTCCTGCAGCTGTCAGAGTTCTGGCTGCAGTGATTCCGGCCATTCCGGCACCAATAATGGCTATTTTAGAAGACGACATAAAAATTCCTTGCACACAAATAAGTTTGTACGAATATTTAACATCCGTGTATAACAAATACTTATACTAAATTAAATAGATTGTACAAGTATTTGTAGTCTATCTATAGTTTAATGATGGCAATAGCGTTGTGTTTATTAAGCGCTTCCGTGCGATTGAATAGGCTGGTTCGATTCGACAGCACACCCTGCAGGAGATCTGAGCGATGCGTATTTTAATAACGGGTGGTACCGGTTTGATTGGCCGTAATTTATGCCGATTGTGGTTGGCGCAAGGTCATGAACTCTATGTTTGGAGTCGCAGGCCTGAGCAGGTTAAAGCCCTGTGTGGTGAGGCTGTACAGCCTGTTGCTGAACTGAGCGAGCTGAATGCAGTGCAGTTGGATGCGGTGATTAACTTAGCTGGCGCGCCGATTGCTGATCGACCTTGGACCAAGGCCCGCCGTAGATTGTTGCGTGACAGTCGCATCGCCTTAACCGAGCGCCTGGTCAGCTGGCTGGCCACACTTGAGCATAAGCCTAAGGTATTGATTTCAGGCTCGGCGGTGGGTTGGTACGGTGATGGTGGTGAGAAGGTGTTAACGGAAAGCAGTCCCATCCAAAAACCAGACTTTGCCACACAGCTCTGTGCTGATTGGGAAACTGCAGCTCAGGCTGCGGAGCCATTGGGTATTCGTGTGGTATTAGTGCGTACAGGTTTAGTGCTGACGGGCCAAGGCGGATTCTTATCACGCTTATTGCCCCTGTTTCGTTTAGGGCTGGGTGGTAAGCAAGGTAGTGGTCAACAGTGGATGCCATGGGTGCATTTACATGATGAAGTGGCGTTAATTGATCACCTGTTGCGCAGCGATGATGCGCAAGGTCCATACAATGCCTGTGCTCCGCAGCCGGTGCGTAATCAGGATTTCGCTAAGACTCTGGGTCAGCATGTGCGCCGTCCAGCGTTTATGGCCGCCCCTGGCTTTGTGCTCAAGCTGATGCTCGGTGATATGGCTGGTTTATTATTAGGCGGCCAGAATATACGACCTGAGCGTACCCAAGAGATCGGTTTTGAGTTTAAGTATCAGGATCTAACATCAGCCTTAGCAGAATTGTAACTAAGCGCAATTAGCCTGCAGCAGCGGACTGATGTGCGCAGGATGTTGGATCCGCTGCTGCGCAAATAAGTCCACCACATGGCCGATCACGGTCAAGGTGGGTGGCGTGAGTTGTCCGCTAGCTGCCATTTCTTTGAGTTGCGCGACTGTGCCACGTACGACCTGTTGGTTGGCATAAGTACCATGACCAATTAAAGCTGCGGGTGTATCCGCCGCGAGGCCTGCACGCATCAGATTATTGGAAATATCTTCTAGAGCACTTAAGCCCATATAAAACACCAGCGTTTGATTGGGACTCGCCAAGCTTTGCCACTGTAGATTGAGTGCACCATCTTTTTGTAAATGACCGGTAATAAACTGACAGGATTGCGCCACGCCACGATGGGTCAGCGGAATGCCGGCGTAGGCTGTGCAGCCGGATGCTGCGGTAATTCCCGGTACGACTTGGCAACTGACCTGTAATTTCAGCAGAAAATCCAGTTCCTCGGAACCACGGCCAAAAATAAAGGGGTCACCCCCTTTGAGTCGTGCCACTTTTAAGCCTTGTTGCGCTAAGTCGGCCAATAACTGATTGGTGTGTTCTTGCGGCACGCTGTGATGGCCGCTGGCTTTACCGACATAATGACGTGCGCAACGTTGTGGAATCAGCGCCATCAATTCAGCGCTGACAAGACGATCGTAGACCACAGCATCGGCTTGTTGTAGCAAACTCCACGCGCGCAATGTCAGCAGACTCGGGTCACCAGGACCAGCACCAATCAACGCCACTTCGCCAGGGGCAAAGGCAGCGTGTAGCGATGCAGGGAATGCGGTTATCTGATCCATATCTGCTCCAAAATAACTGAGAGTAAGCGGCGTATCATTGGGCCTACACTGAGCATTGGTATCACTCGAAGCGGCACCGGAGTGGCTGCTGTTCAGTTGGATCTAATGGCGTGTTGAGGCGATGGGCATAATAATAGCATTCGTTATGCCTTGTGGTTATATCGATTTCTTATAGTCTTAAAACCGAATGCTTGCTGCAATGCGTTCAAGGGGAGGGATGTTGTTAGCTGTGTGCAACTTAAGAAAGAGGGTGTTGTAGTGCGGATATATAAGAAGGGTCAATAAAAAACACCAGGCTAATAAGCCAACTGCCAAAGGATATAGGCTCACGAGCATGGTGTTTTTTAGGATTTTAATTCAGACTTAAAATCCAGTCAGCGAGAATCTTCGCTTCGTCTTCAGTGACAACGTTAGCGGGCATCGGAATCGGCCCCCACGTACCTGCGCTGCCTTTTTTGATATTGTGAGCGATTGTTTCAGCTGCGCCTTCAACACCTGCGTTTTTTGCCGCCACGTCTTTAAGTGCTGGACCGACCATTTTATTGTTGACTGAGTGGCAGGCGACACACATATTGCTTTTAAAGATTGTTTCACCATCGTTTGCTAACGCAGGTTGTGCAGCAAACGTAGCACCCACGACAAACATTGTAATGAATAGCTTTCTCATATGTATTCCTTAAGGCTAGTAATAAGAATGGGTAAGAGACTTATTGCTAATTATCTGCTTATTACAGATCGTGTTGGTTTTCGTTAAGATCTATTTTAACAGTTGGGCTGATGATATGTATGTTTTTGGTCACTGTGTGCTGTGACATTGGCCCTTCAAATGCTAATTTATCTATTCTTGAGCTTAATTATTCAGCCATTATTTTTGGCAACTGTTCCGCTAGTTTTCGTACATTTAATGGTGCGCGGATGAAGCCATATTGACGACCGTCTGGGCTGATAATTGCCAAATTACCGCTGTGATCAACGGTATAGCGTGCCGTACGGGTATCACCTGGGATAAAGGGGATACTCAGTGCATTACTTAGAGTTTGAATGTCCGGCATGTCACCGGTTAAGCCAATAAATTCAGGATCAAAATATTGTAAATACGATTTTAATTGTTCAGTGGTATCGCGATTGGGATCAACACTGACCATTAACACTCGCAGATTATTTTTAGCTTCTTCAGGCAGTAGTTTTTTAAGCTGGCGCAGTTCAGCCAAGGTCGTTGGGCAAATGTCGGGGCAAAAGGTATAGCCGAAATACACCAAGCTCCACTGGCCGGTTAACGCTTGAGTGTCTTGTAGGTCCGCGTGGGTACTGGCCATTTGTAAGGCCGGCACTTCACGGCTTTTCGGTAAAGCAATAATACCTGCATCACGAATAGCTTGGGCTTGGTCGCCGTTTGTATTCAAATAGCTACCGGCAAGCACGCCAATTACAATAGCCAATAAGATACCCACAATCGCTAAAATTAGCGTACGGCCTTTACTTGAATACGACATACGACGTCCTTAGTAATATTTAAATCTGTGTGCCAATGCCGGCGTACTGCACAGTATAGAGTAGCTCTGGCGACTGAGTACTAGTGTCGATATGTCGCAGCTTATAGCTGCAAACGGAATCGATTTAAAACGTAAATGAAATTCATGGGTTGTGAAAACGAAAGCTATGCAAAGCCTTATGCTGTGCAGTGTTTTATTTGTAGCCTGTTACACTGTCCAACTCAAGTAAAGGAGCTCGCCATGTCTGCTCATCCGTTTGCTGCGCTGACCCCCGATTTAGTTTTAGATGCAGTAGAAAGCTTAGGCTTTTTAAGTGATGCGCGTGTATTGGCGCTTAATAGTTACGAAAATCGTGTTTATCAAGTGGGTATTGAAGATAATGCTCCGCTGATTGCTAAGTTCTATCGCCCAGAGCGTTGGAGTACTGCGCAAATTCTTGAAGAGCACGCCTTTTCTTTTGAGTTGGCCGAGTGTGATGTGCCGCTGGTGGCACCGATGCAACATAATGGTGAAAGCTTATTTGAGCATGCTGGTTTTCGTTTTGCTTTATTTGAGCGCCGCGGTGGACGTGCGCCAGAGCCGGGCAATTTAAATCAGTTGTATCGCTTAGGGCAGTTACTCGGTCGTTTACATGCAGTGGGTGCCAGTAAACCCTTTGTTGAGCGTCCTGAATTGAGTGTTGCCAGCTATGGGCATGCTTCGTTTGAGCGCTTGCGCAGTGGCGAACATGTGCCGAAAAGCTTACGCCCCGCTTGGGAATCAGTGGTCGCTGATTTGCTGGTTAAGGTCGATTCGTTATTTGCTGAGAATCCTTATACCGCTATACGCGTGCACGGTGATTGCCACCCCGGCAATTTATTGTGCCGTGATGAAAGCTTTTTTATGGTCGATCTGGATGACTGTCGTACGGGGCCTGCTATTCAAGACCTGTGGATGATGTTAGCCGGTGATTATCAAGAACGTTTATCGCAATTATCTGAACTGGTGGATGGCTATCAAGAGTTTTATGACTTCTCACCACGTCAACTACCGTTAATTGAAGGTTTACGCGCCTTACGCTTACTGCATTACAGTGCTTGGTTGGCGCAGCGCTGGGATGATCCGGCATTTCCGCAAAGCTTTCCTTGGTTTGGTACCGAGCGTTATTGGGGTGAGCAGATTTTAATTTTACGTGAGCAACGTGCTGCTTTAGACGAACCCTTTTTAAAGCTTTTTTAACGGTGGGCAAGACATCTGTGTTGATGCCCCTTAGAATTAACTGAACTTTTAGTTAGCTGGCTAACAAATATGAGCTTTACACCCAATCCCCGTCGCGGTTATATACTTGGCCTTCTGGCCTATAGTATTTGGGGCCTGTTCCCACTGTATTTTAAAACGTTAGATGGCACACCGGCCGAAGAGGTGATTGTCCACCGAGTCATCTGGTCAGCACTCTTTAGTGTCGGTCTTTTACTGGTGTGGCGACATCGTGGCTGGTGGCAAGAGCTCTATCACAACCCTAAAGTTTTTATGGTATTGGCTGCTTCGGGCACCTTAATTGCGAGCAACTGGCTGATTTATGTCTGGGCAGTGCACAATGACCGCATGGTGGAAGCCAGCCTTGGCTATTACATCAACCCCTTAGTGAATGTCTTATTGGCCATGTTGTTTCTGGGTGAGCGCTTACGACGTTTGCAGTGGTTTGCGATTGCTTTAGCTGCCATTGGTGTCGGGTTGCAAGTCTGGAGTTTGGGCAAAGTTCCTTGGATTTCTTTGGCTTTAGCCTGTTCATTTGGTTTTTATGGATTGATTCGTAAACAAGCTCCAGTGGCTGCTTTACCTGGGTTGACGGTAGAAACTTGGATGCTGGTACCTGTGGCGTTAGGATGGCTGTGGCTTAATCCGCAAGCGGTCAGTATGCAAAGTGAGTTTGTCGGTAGTACTCAAATGTTGTGGTTGGCAGCCGCAGGGCCTGTGACTTTATTGCCACTGCTGTGCTTCAACGAAGCAGCAAAAAATCTACCTTATGCCTCATTGGCATTTTTGCAGTACATCACTCCGACAGTATTGTTGCTGTTAGCGGTACTTGTGTTTAAAGAGCCGTTTTCTGCAGATTCGTTTATCTTCTTTGGCTTTATTTGGGCGGCATTGGCTGTGTATAGCTGGGATGCTTTACGTACTTTAAAGCAGGGCAGCAAGGCGCTCTCTGAAAAGTAATCAACAGGCTAAACACCTTATAGAACAATAGGTTACGGGTTGTACTAACAAGTTATACACAGACTAAACCACTGAGTTATCCACAGGCCAAGAGTGATGCATTGTTTGGATACATCACTCTTAGCAGTTGCATTGCGTTAGCCATGATTAAGATACCTTTGTTCAAAAAATAGCCAGCATGCTGTAAGTCACGTGCAGCATGCTGCTTGAGCATAAGTGAACAGGTTATCCACAGCGCCATCCAGTGCCTTTGTGTACAGTTTTAAAGTGCTGGTTGCTTATTAATCAGTTGATTGTAAGCCTTGCTATCTCTAGCTTACAGCTGATTCTCCCCAGCTTATCCACAGGTCCATGCGTGTATAAAGTGGATAAGCTGCATTGTTGATGTATGTGTTGCGATCATATTTAAGTCGTTGTATTAATCAGAGGGTATTTTGCCCTGTGTATAAGATCACTCTGTTTATTGATTAGAATATTTGGATGAAAAACAATCAACAGGCTGTAATGCTTGTAGCCTATGCCCTCTAGCGATAGATAAACAGGTTATCCACAGCACCATCCCAATACTTTGTGCACAGTTTAAAAGTACTGTGTGTTTATTGATCAATTGTCTGTAAGGCTTGCCTGCTATGGCCTAGCCTTGAGTCTCCCCAGCTTATCCACAGGCCCATGCACGTGCAAAGTGGATAAGCTGTTGAATATATAAAGCGGTCTGTGGAAAAGTGCAGTTATAACCTTGTTATCCTGTTTTTTGAGCTGTGGATAAGTATGCAGTGCATATTGCGCTGAAAACATGGTTAAAAAACAATCAACAGGTTGAAAGCCACGCTGCATAAGGCTTATAGAGAGAGGTGAACAGGTTATCCACAGCTCCATCCCTGTACTTTGTGCACAGTTTAAAAGTATTGTACGTTTATTGAGCAGTCTTCTGTAAGCCTTGCTAGCTCTGGTCTAGCGCTGAGTCTCCCCAGCTTATCCACAGCTCGGTGCACGGGCTAAGTGGATAACATGCACATGGCCAATTTTATGCACAGCCCCTACAATATGCGGCTCACTTGTCTGTTAGAAGTATTCTTATGTCCTTATTCTCTTGGCCGGTGCGTATAGCGACGCATATTCAGGCCGGTAATGCCTTATTGGGCCGCGCTTGTGCTTGGCTGACTTTATTTCTGGTATTGGGTACCGCCTGCGTGGTTGTGCTGCGTTATGCCTTTGGTATTGGCGCAACTGCGCTGCAGGAAGCGGTGATGTATGCGCATGCGCTGACCTTTATGGGTACGGCGGCTTGGGCATTGCAACGCCAAGCGCATGTGCGTGTGGATATCTTTTATCAAAACTTTTCTGCGCGTAAAAAAGCCTTAGTGGATACCAGCGGCCATATCTTTTTATTGCTGCCGATGTGTTTGTTTCTCGGCTGGAACAGTTGGGGCTATGTAGCGAATTCATGGGCGATCTATGAAACCTCTGGCGAGACGGGTGGCCTAGGTTTTATGTATTTGCAAAAGAGCATTATTTTATTATTGGTGGTGAGCTTGCTGCTGCAAGCGTGTGCGGACTTGGTGTTACTGATCAAGCAACTGCTGACGCCGAGCGCGGTTAAGGATATGCAACATGAGTGAAGTACTAGCGATTGGTTTATTTCTGGCCATTTGTTTGACCTTGGTGATGGGTTATCCCGTGGCTTTTGTCCTCGGTGGTGTGTCGTTATTGTTTGCGGTGATTGGCGTATTTAGCGGCGTCTTTGATCCGGTATTCTTGCAAGCGTTACCCAATCGTTTATTCGGCATTATGAATAACCAAACTTTGCTGGCCGTGCCGCTGTTTGTGTTTATGGGGGTGATGCTAGAAAAGTCGCGAGTGGCTGAAGACTTACTTGAATCCATGTCACGCCTATTTGGCACCTTGCGGGGTGGTTTAGCGATTTCTGTCTGTGTCGTGGGCGCGTTACTGGCTGCGAGTACCGGCGTGGTGGGTGCAACGGTTGTGACCTTAGGTTTGCTGGCACTGCCGACGATGTTACGTCGTGGTTATGACCCCGCAGTTGCCACGGGCACTTTGGCGGCGACCGGTACTTTGGGGCAGATTATTCCGCCGTCAATTATTTTAGTATTGCTCGGTGATGTGCTCTCCAGTGCCTATCAGCAAGCGCAAATTCGTATGGGTGTGTTTACCCCAAAAACCGTTTCCGTTGGTGACTTATTTATCGGTGCGCTGATTCCCGGCATGTTGTTAGTGGGCATGTATATCGCCTATCTGATTTTTGTAGCCGTCACTCAGCCGAAGAAACTTCCAGCGCTGCCACAAGAAGAGTTAGGGTCGATTGAATGGGGACGCTTATTTAAGGCGCTGATCCCACCGCTGGTGTTAATGGGTTCAGTGTTGGGCTCTATTTTAGCCGGTGTCGCTACGCCAACTGAGGCTGCGTCCTTGGGTGCGATTGGTGCTTTAGTCTTGGCCTTGCTGAAAGGTCATTTCAGTGTGGCCCGTTTGCGTGAAGTGTCCTTTGGTACTGCAGAAATCAGCGCCATGGTGTTTATGATTTTGATTGGTGCTTCACTATTCTCGCTGGTATTTCGTGGTTTTGGCGGTGACGTGATGATTGAGAATGTCTTCGCGCAATTGCCTGGCGGCGTACTGGGTGCATTCTTCCTAGTGATGCTGGTGATTTTCTTACTGGGCTTTATTCTCGACTTTATTGAAATCATCTTTGTCGTGGTACCCATTGTGGGCCCGGTATTGCTGTCGATGGGGCTTGATCCGGTCTGGCTCGGTGTGATGATTGCCTTAAATCTACAAACCTCATTTTTAACTCCACCATTTGGCTTCTCGTTGTTCTATTTACGCAGCGTCACTCCGGCCTCAGTGCCGACCACAACCATCTACCGTGGGGTTTTACCTTTTATTGGTATTCAGTTGATTATGTTAGTGGTTGCTTATGTATGGCCAGAAATTATCACTTGGCTACCTCAGCAAATTTATGGCGCTAACTAAGTGAGTCAATCAGGAGTACTGCAGATGCAGCAGACAATGACGCCGATGGAATTTTCTGGCTTGCCGGGCTGGCGTTTACGCTTTGGCCAAGCGCAGCTGGATATCTGTCAGCAAGGCGCGCAGATTCTCAGCTACTTCCCTGATATCGAACAGCCACCGTTAATTTGGCTCAGCGACTGTGCTGAATACGTAAAAGGCCAAGGTGTACGCGGTGGTGCACCGGTGTGTTGGCCGTGGTTTGGCGATATTCAGCGTAATCCGCTCGATGTACAAAATATGACCAGCAATGATGCGCCGTTTCATGGTTTGGCGCGTACGGTGGATTGGCAATTACTCGATAGCAGTGTCGATCGCCATAGCGTGCAATTAAGCTTACAGCTGGATGCTAGCCAAGGTTTGGCTGATTGGCCGCATGCTGCGACTGTGCAATTGCATATTGAGCTGGGCGAGCGTTTAACCATTCGTTTAGATAATCACAATTTAGGGGCGCAGCCGCTGGCGATCAGTCAGGCGCTGCATACGTATTTTGCGGTGAGTGATATTCGTCAGGTTGAGGTGCAAGGCTTAGAGGGTTGTTCTTACCATGAGACTCTTGAGGGTTGGCAGTTGCGCGAGCAAGCTGGTGCGTTAAGTTTTACTGGCGAAACTGATCGCGTCTATCTGCACGTGCCTGAGCATCTGCAGATTGTGGATAAAGGCTGGCAGCGCCGTATTCATTTGCGCACGCAAGGCTCGCATTCAGCGATTGTGTGGAATCCGTGGGTTGATAAAGCGCAGACGTTAAGTGGTTTTGCCAGCGATGCCTGGCAGCACATGCTCTGTATTGAAAATGCCAATGTGTTGGCTGATCACCTATTGCTGGAGCCGGGCGCACGTCATCGTTTACAACTTGAGCTATACAGCACCGCCGAGTCCTAAATTAATCTGACGGTAGCTTTTTTCTGTCAGGATTCAGCGCATCTGTTAGGCTGATCAGTCCGTTAACGGGAGAAAGCAATTGAGTTCAAATGATCACTGGATGCAGCGCGATTTAGCCGTTCTCTGGCATCCCTGCACACAAATGAAAGACCATGAAAAATTACCGCTGGTGCCGATTCGTCGTGCCGAAGGTATCTGGCTGGAAGATTTTGACGGCAACCGCTATTTAGACGCGGTGAGCTCGTGGTGGACCAATATTTTTGGCCACTGCAATCCGCGCATCAATAATCGTATTAAGCAGCAGCTGGATCAGCTTGAGCATGTGATGCTTGCCGGTTTTAGCCATGCACCAGTGATTGAGCTGTCCGAGCGCTTAGTGCAGATGACGCCGCCAGGTTTAGATCGTGTGTTCTATGCCGATAATGGCTCGTCCGGCATTGAAGTTGCGCTAAAAATGAGCCATCACTATTGGCTTAATCATGATCAGCCTAACAAGAAACGCTTTGCTACCATTACCAATGGTTACCACGGTGAAACCTTAGCGACCTTGGCAGTCGGTGATGTGGCGCTGTTCACAGAAACCTATAAAGCCTTGCTGATGGACTGCATTAAAGTCCCCAGTCCGGACTGCTACCATCGCCCTGAAGGAGTGAGCTGGGAAGCGCATTCACGCTTGATGTTTGAGCATATGCGTCAGACCCTTGCTGAGCATCATAATGAATTGGCTGCGGTGATTTTAGAGCCGTTGGTGCAAGGCGCAGGTGGTATGCGTATGTACCATCCGATTTATCTGACCCTCTTGCGTGAAGCTTGCGATGAATATGGCGTGCATTTGATTGTTGATGAAATTGCTATGGGTTTTGGTCGCACCGGTACCATGTTTGCCTGTGAGCAAGCCCATATCACCCCAGACTTTATGATTCTGTCAAAGGCCTTAACCGGTGGTTATTTGCCGATGGCAGCGATTATGACCACCGATCAGGTGTATCAGGCGTTTTATGATGAATACGACACTATGCGCGCCTTTTTGCATTCACATACTTACACCGGTAATCCTTTAGCCTGTGCTGCGGCGTTGGCGACTTTGGATATCTTTGCTGAAGACAATGTGATTGAGAAAAACCAAGTCTTAGCCAAGCATATGGGCGAGGCCACAAAGCACCTCAAAGAGCATAAACATGTGGCTGAAGTGCGCCAAACTGGCATGATCTTAGCCATTGAAATGGTCAAAGACAAAGCCACTAAAGAGCCCTTTGCTTGGCAAGAACGCCGTGGTCTTAAGGTGTTTGAACATGCCATGGCCAAAGGTGCTTTGCTGCGTCCTTTGGGCAATGTGGTGTATTTTATTCCGCCCTATGTGATCACTCCAGAGCAAATCAATTGGTTGGCTGAAGTGGCGACTGAAGGTATTGATCTCGCTACGCGTGATTAACGGCTAGACGCTTTGTAGAAAACCACGCACCATAGCGTGGTTTTTTATTGCTGGAGTTTCACCATGTCGCTACCGCGTTTTTTTGTTGCTGCGCCCTTGGCGTTGGGTGTGCATGACTTGCCAGAAGCGCAAGCGCACTATCTCAGTCGAGTGCTGCGTTTAACTGTGGGCGCTGCTGTGCAGTTGTTTGATGGTAGCGGCCAGGAGTTTCGGGGGGAGCTAAGCAGCGTGACCAAGAAAGCCGTGCAGGTGGATTTGCGCGAGTGCTTGCAGGGTTTGCCAGAGTCATCCCTGCGCATTCACTTAGGCCAAGGCTTATCGCGTGGCGAACGGATGGATTGGGCCATTCAAAAAGCCACTGAGCTGGGTGTGGCAGAAATTACACCACTGTTCACTGAGCGCTGTGAAGTGCGTCTCAACGATGAGCGTATGCAAAAGCGTCTAGAACATTGGCAGCAAATTGCTATCAGCGCCTGCGAGCAGTGTGGGCGCTCTAAGGTGCCGGTTATTTATGCGCCGCAGTCGGTGAAAGACTGGCAAGCGACTGTGCAAGCTGATTTGAAATTAGTGTTACATCCGGTGGCGCAGCCATTAACTGAGCATCGCGCACCCAGTACGTTAGCCTTTTTAATTGGCCCTGAAGGTGGGCTGACTGAAGATGAAGTGGCGCAAGCTGTTGAACATAACTTTCAACCGGCACGTCTGGGTCCACGGGTCTTACGTACAGAAACCGCACCGATTGTGGCGTTAAGTGTAGCGCAGCAGTTATGGGGTGATTTTTAAGCGGGGATTGTCACTTAATCCTGAGTTGAGCATTGTCACTGTGGCACAGTGCTGACTCCACACACTAAAGTCACTGGGTTGGCACTTATACAGCGCTCGCCCAGTTATCAGCAAACACCCATGCCCAGTTCTAATACAGCTAAGCCCGCCTTTGACCAGCCCCACCAAGCTCCGATTAACAGCGCACCCAGTACAACAACGGTTACTGCGATATAGAGATGTTTTTTCGACATAATCGTTCTCCTGCTAGTCGGTTTTTTGCGCGATAACAAAGGGCACAAAACGCTCACGCACCGGGAAAGTCAGAAGTGCTGCAATCACACTTAAGACAATCGCTAATTGCCAGACTAACGAGTAGCTACCGGTTTGGTCATAGACTAAACCGCCCAGCCAGCCGCCTAAAAATGAGCCGATTTGGTGGAATAGAAATACGATACCGCTGAGCATCGATAAATGCCGCACACCAAACATGGTGGCAATGGTGCCGTTGGTCAGCGGCACTGTGGATAACCAGAGAAAGCCCATCACCATGGCAAAGGCATAAGCCGAGTATATGCTGATTGGTAGATAGAAAAATAAGGCAATGGCCACCGCACGAATCATATATAAGCCTGCGAGTAAATGCGGTTTTGAATAGCGCCCTCCCAGCCAGCCAGCACACCAAGTTCCGGCGATATTAAATAAGCCGATGAGGGCTAATACTGTTGTGCCGGCTTGGGCCGGTAGTTGCTGATCGATTAAGTAAGCTGGGATATGAATACCAATAAACACCACCTGAAAACCGCAGACAAAAAAGGCTGCAGCCAGCAGCCAAAAATCGGGATGTCCAGTCACTTGCTTAAGCACTTTGCTGAGCGGCATTTTTTCAACTTGCTCAGCGCTTGGAGCCGGACTTTCTTTCAGCATAAATGCCAGAGGCAGTAACAGCGCAATCAGACCTGCACACACCAGTAGCGCTGCTGACCAGCCCAACCATTCCTGTAAACCTAAGGTACCGGGCAGCATCACAAACTGACCAAAGGAGCCGGCCGCACTAGCCATGCCCATTGCCATACTGCGTTTTTCTGGAACGACTGAGCGTCCTATTGCCGAGAGTAAAACTGTATATGAGGTACCGGATAAGCCAAAACCAATCAGCACGCTGGCACTAAAAATCAGTGTTGAGGGAGTATCCGCCGAAGCCATTAAAATCAGGCCAATCATATAGGCAAAGGCGCTGATAAAAACGGTACGTGTCACCCCGTAACGGTCAGCAAAGGCACCGACAAAAGGCTGTAAAACACCCCAAATTAAATTCTGCAGGGCGATAGCAAAGGCAAAGACTTCACGGCCCCAGCCAAACTCAGCACTCATGGGTTGTAAAAACAAACCAAAGGCATGGCGAATGCCTAACGCTATCGCTAGTACAATCGAGCTACCAATCATTAGTAACAAGGCATTGCGCGCAGTAGTGTTGTTCATGGTAATTCGACTTATATTTATAATAGTCGGTCAGCATAGACGAATCGGTAGTGATCTATCAAAGCTTAAAATATATCGGGACAGGGTGGGGTGTTATATAAGTCGCATGATTGACTCGATTATTGGGTGCTATAAATAGATATATAACCTTCTGTTATGGTTAGGCTCGTGTGCAAACTTTGTATATTTTTTATCTTTATTTTGATTTCTAAGAGGCTGCCTGTGACTGCTGTTGTATCCAATATTTTATCGTCAGTGCTGCCTATTTTACTGTTTTTAGCTGGCGGTTATGGCTTAGGTAAAGTGCTGCCGAAATATATTGTGCGTAGAGCAGTTAAGCCCATCACACTGGTGGTGTGGGGTGTTCTTTTTGTGATTGGTATTGAATCGGGGGAAGCATTTAGCTCGTTGGCATCTGGATTGAGTACCCTTAAGTATGCAGCAATATATGCCTTTACTATCAGTTCTGTTGTGTTTTTGCTGATTATGCCGGTTAACCGTAGACGCACTGTTGATGATGTTGAGCCGCATTCATGGGCGGCACTTTGGCATCCCTTCAAAGAATGCTTAATCGCGTTTAGCTTGGTCTTGTTAGGTGCATTTTTTTACCGTCTACATTGGCATGAAAACCAGTTTGGCGATGTGATATTTAATATTTCCTATTGGCTATATATGTTGCTATTACTGATTGGTGTAGATTTAGCACAAGTCAGCATCAGTCGCTCTTGGCTGGCGCCACGTGTGCTGTTGATACCTTTTTTAGTCATGCTTGGCTCAATGCTGGCTGGGGTGCTCATCAGTCTTATCACTGGAGAAAAGTTGGCTATCGCCTTAGCGCTCAGTACTGGGTTTGGCTGGTTTAGTTTATCTGGAGCTTTGGCCGGACAGTATTTAGGGGATGCTTACGGCAGCGTCGCCTTACTCAATGACTTGATGCGTGAGCTGATTGGCTTAACCGTGGTATTTTTATTAGGCGGTCAATATGCCAATAGCAGCATTGGTGTATGCGGTGCAACGGCGATGGATACCACCTTGCCCTTTGTACGCAAGGCGTGTCATGACGAATATGTACCTACAGCAATTATCAGTGGTTTGATTTTGACTGTTGCCGCACCATTTTTTATGCTGTTCTTTTTAAGCTTGGCCAGTGTCTAGTGTTGTTAACTGTACGAAGTGGGCTGCTTAAAGCAGTTGGAAACTGTTTTTATTATCCGTTAACAGTTTAGAGAAATCCTCTGCAGGCATTGGACGACCAAACCAATAGCCTTGTCCTAGTGGGCAGTCCAACTCTTGTAAAAATAGCATTTGCTCAGCTGTTTCAATACCTTCGGCTTGTACTTCCAGGCCAATGCTTTTACCCAGCGCTAAAATAGCACGCACAATAGCGGCATCTTCGACGTTGCTGGGTAGGTTACTGATAAAGCTTTGATCAATTTTCAGCTTATGCACGGGTAGGGTTTTTAAACGCGACAAGGACGAGTAGCCAGTGCCAAAGTCATCAATCGATAAGCGTACACCCAATTGACGCAATTGCTTAAGCATACTGTCAGCATTATCAGGCTCTTCCAGTACCGCACTTTCAGTGACTTCCAGCTCTAAAAACTGCGGTGCAATATGGGTGTCTTTTAAGGTCTTTTCAACTGTTTTTGCGAGCATTTTGTTTGATAGCGAGCGGCTGGAAAGATTCACTGCAATAAAATTCATTTGTATGGCTTGATCGTGCTCTTGCCAGATATGCATTTGTTCGCAAGCTTGTCTGAGCACCCATTCATCAACCAAACTGATTAAACCGTTTTCTTCAGCAATGGGAATAAAATCATTGGGCGGCACTAAACCGCGTTCGGGGTGATTCCAGCGCACTAGAGCTTCACAGCCGATCAGTTGCAGAGTATCCACGGCATAGACAGGCTGGTAATACAGCAGCAGACCACCGGTCTCTAAGGCTTGGCGCAATTCACTGGCGACGCGCAGTCGCTGAAAGGCTTGCTCAGTCAGTTCGCTAGAATAAAATGCAAAGGTATCGCGCCCGCTGGCTTTGGCTTTAGTTAAAGCGGAGCCAGCATTGCGCATCACTTCTTCAACGCTATTACCTGAGCGTGGGAATAAACAGATACCAATACTAGCGCTGATAAACAGGTTTCTGCCGTCCAGTGTAAAAGGATCTTTAGTGGCTTGAATCATGGTTTGTGCAATCGCCGCAGCTTTTGTTGGGGTACTTATATGCTCACAGATCACGACAAACTCATCACCACCCACACGCGCCAGTGTGTATTTGTTTTTGTTACTAATGTGATTGAAGCGTTGCGCCACCGCTTGTAGTAGCTGATCACCGAGGCTGTGACCTAGACTTTCATTAATATGTTTAAAGTGATCGAGATCGATTAAGAATATGGCACTGTCTTTCTTGCGCTCTATTGACGCAAGTATCGTTGTTTTTAGACGTTCATAAAGATGTGTACGGTTAGCTAAACCGGTCAGAGCGTCATAATGAGAGAGATAATTAATCTCAGATTCTGAGTCTTTAAGAATGGAAATATCTGAGAATACGGCAACGTTATGCGAGATAAATCCGTTTTCATCGCGGATTAAACGAATGGTTTGGTACTGCGGTAAGATTTCACCGTTTTTACGACGGTTCCAAATTTCACCACTCCACTGGTCAGATGATTCTAAGCAGATCCACAATGTTTTATAAAACTCTGCGCTATGGCGACCCGATTGAAACATACGCGGTGTTTGCCCCATTACATCTTCGGCGCTGTAACCGGTAATCTGGCTGAAGGCTGGATTGATATGCACGATAGTGTTGGTGTGATCGGTGATCAGCACCCCTTCATGGGTACTTTCAAAAACAGCGTGGGCTTGCTTTAAGCGTTCTTCCATACCGCGTTGCTCGGTTATATCTTGGGCGATACCGATAAAGCGTACAGGCTTACCCTGAGAGTCTTTAATCAAACGTCCACGTGAGCGTATCCAGCGATAGCTTTGATCTTTATGCAGCATGCGATACGTGCTGTCGTAGTGACCATCACCTTCACTCATAAAACGCATCACATTTTTAGACACACGTTGGCGTTCTTCAGGAAAGAGATGTGTTTGCCAAGCTTGCTGACTATTACCGAATTCTTCTTGGCTATAGCCCAAATTGGCACAATAAGCTTCAGAGAAAAACACAGAGTCTGAGTCGTTTAAATTCCAGTCCCATAAGGCTTCGTGGGCCGCGTCTAACGCGAGCTTAAGGCGATCAATCCTGATCTGTGCAGCGCGTTCTTTTTTGGCTTTTTGCTTGTTAGTACAGTCTGCTATCACGAACCAATACAAGGCAGATACCAGCGCAAACAGGGTGATATTCAGTGCATTATAGAGGGTAAAGTCCGTGGTTTCGCTGTGCAGTAGATAAGATAGACCAAAGTGCCCCAGCAGCCAGCCTATAACAAGTACTGCATAAACTAAAAAACAGTTTAATAGGGTGCGATCTGGCTTCATTAATGAGGTCAATTTGTAGCAAAGGATTAGTCACATTGTATACTGATTGAGTGTTTAATGAGATAGATTAATTGCGATTGATTGATGCAGCAACAGGTGTTTTTATTTTAGGATATTAAAATTTAGGCAAAAAAAACCCATTCAATCTGAATGGGTTTTTAAAATATGGTGCCCGGAGACGGAATCGAACCGCCGACACGAGGATTTTCAATCCTCTGCTCTACCGACTGAGCTATCCGGGCTCAACGGCGGCTATTAAACAGAGTTTTCAGCCTGCCGTCAAGCATCTTTGTGAAAATAGTTAATTATTCGCTAGGAGGCACATAACCTTCGGCCTGTGCGAAGTCTTCACCAGCAAAGAATTTACCCATTTCTTCCATAATAAACTTACGGTCATCCGCATCCATCATATTCAGATGACGCTCGTTAATCAGCATGGTTTGGTGGGCTTGCCACTCATTCCAGGCTTGCTGAGAAATATTGTTAAAGATGTCTTCGCCTTTGCTGCCAGGGAAGGGTGCACGAGCGAGGCCAGCGAGTTCTTCTTTGTGTTTACGGCACATAACCATACGAGTCATCTTAAATCTCCAGTTGTAACTGAATAAGTGCGCGCTCAATCAGCCCCTTAATCGGAGCTGCTAAACCTAAACGCGGTGGATTGCTTGGGTTATACCAGAGCCAATTGCTTTCGGCTACGCCAAAGGGGGCGCTACTGTGCACATGCACTAGCCACGGCTCGATATCTAAATGGAAGTGACTGAAGGTGTGACGCACAGGTTCAATGCGTCGTTGCTCTTGCTCAATCAGTTGATGCTGGCGCAGCAAGGGCTCGAGTAAATTGATATCACTCAATTCAGGCAAGCTCCATAGGCCACCCCAGATGCCTTCTGCAGGGCGCTGTTGCAAAAGGATGGCATTGTCTTGATTAGTGAGGATCGGCATCGTAATGCGCCTAGCAGGCACTTCTTTACGTGGACGCGGCACCGGCAACAGATGCTGTTGCTCGGTTTGATGGGCTAAACAGCCTGCAACCACCGGACAGCGCTCGCATTCAGGTTGTTTGCGCGTACACAGGGTGGCGCCTAAATCCATCATGGCTTGAGTGTAGTGGGCAACATCCTGCTGCGGCGTGAGTAATTCTGACAGCTGCCACAGGCGTTTTGTCGCTGGCGTGCTGCCGGGATAACTGGCCTCTGCGCTATAACGCGCTAAAACACGTTTAACGTTACCGTCCAGAATCGGCGCACGCAGCCCCATGCTTAAGCTGGCAATGGCTCCGGCAGTCGATGGACCAATACCGGGCAGGGTCGCTAGAGTTTCGGCGCTGCGTGGAAACTCACCGTTGTAGTTCTCGCACACCTGTTGCGCAGTTTTATGTAGATTACGCGCACGCGTGTAATAACCCAGACCAGTCCACAAATGCAGTACTTCATCTAAAGGCGCGGCGGCTAAATCTTGCACAGTGGGTAATGCATCCATAAAGCGCGCAAAGTAGCCTAATACTGTGGTGACTTGGGTTTGTTGCAGCATAATTTCTGAGATCCACACCCGATAGGGCGTGACATCCTGCTGCCAAGGTAAGTCCTTACGGCCATGCTGCTGATACCAAGCGACAACTGCTGGACCAAAGTCTTGCGGACTCATCGTTTAAACAATCCTTTCAGTGCGTCTTTAAGTTCGGGGCTGACTTTATCACCCAGTTTTTCATTAAGTTTTTCGGTTAATTTTTCGCCGGCAAGAGTGGCGGCAATTTTACCCAGACCATCTTGGTCAATACGGCAGGCTTTTGCGCCTAATTCGAGTGGGCCACGGCAGCGTACTGGCCATTCAAGACCGACAAACTTCTTACTCACTTGGCAGGCTGGATCAGGCATTGGGTGGGTATCGCCTTGGATAATAATGCCGGCGTAATAATCTAAGCTCAGCACAGGTAGGTTGATATCACCTTGACCTTTAACGCTTAAACCTGGAATGGCCACCCGTAAATCTGGGTTATGCGCAATACCATTGCGGATATTCAGTGTGCCGCGCAGATCATTAAAGCGCGTGTCTTTGTTGCCCGTATCCGGACCGAGCTTTTTACGATTCAACGTAGCAATACCAATACACAGCTGGCGCTCTAAGTTGGCATCGGGCAGGACACCGTCGTGAATCGCAAAATCTAAATTGCCATTCAGGTGTTCAACCCAAGTCTGCTCACTATTGCCTTGGGTGCGCAGATTAGTATTAAGATCCAATAAACCGCTGATGGTGACGTCTTGCTCAAGGGTCTGTTGAATCTTCTCAATGGGAATATTGTGCGTCTTCAGCTGGAGGGTGATCAATGGATGATCCGCTTTAGTATCCAAGCTACCGCTGGTTTTAAATTCGCCTTTATACAGATTGCCCTGCATATTATTTAAGGTGATTTTACCGTCTTTTGCTAACAGCTTGAACTTGGCTTGTGAGATCGGAAACTTGCTCAGCGTCAATTCGTTAAAGGCTAAGTCTAGATCGGCATTCACTTTACCCAGTTGCTCAATCGGTAAGGCTTTTTCAGTGCTCCAATCGTTGCTAGAGGGTGCGTCAGGTAGAGAGCTTGTACCGATGCTGCCAGCCTGTGTTGTTTGTTGTTTAACCTCAGCTTGGCGCTTAGTGGGTGCTTTTTTCTCGACAGTTGGCAAATAGCGGTCGGCATCTAATTGATCGCCTTGCAGATGCGCATAGAGCGTATTGCGGGCGAAGTCTTGAATACCGGCGCTACCTGTTAAGGCAGTTTGGTCAATGCTCAGCGCCATTTCATTGAATACTAAACTGTTAGGCGTGCCTTGTAGGCGGGTGCTCAGTTCAAAGTGGCTGAGGGCTTTTTTATCAGCCATGTCGGGTAACTCAATACCGATACCATTAAGAAATTCTTGCAAATTAACTGGTGCAACAGATAAAGCGCCGCTGAGTTGCGCTAGTTTATCCAGTTCGGATATTTTTAATTCGCCCAGCGCTTTCAGTTGATTGACCGATAATTTGAGATTGTCCCACTGCGCCAATTGCGCAGCTTGGTCATAAAGCAGATTACCGCGAGCGGTGAAATTTGCAGTTTTATCTTTAAAAGGCTCGCCAGCAATTTCGCCTGATAATTTCAAACTGTCCAGTGCATAACGCTGTGCAACTTGGTCGATAGTAGCTTTAGTGGTTAACTCGATACGCGCACGAATCAGCGGCTTAGCATTACCTAAGAAGCCTGAAAGCTTAAGGGCAATGGGCTGCGTATCACGGATCGCACCGGTGGTCAGCTGTACGCTTTCTAGGCTAATTTTTTGCCCGCTTTGCTCATCGTGGAAATCAATGCGCGCACCATTCACAATCAAGCTATTGATATCTAGCTTTAAACGTTTGCTTGTTCTATCTGCTGGTGCGGTAGCGTTTTCTTGCTTGGTTTTCTGAGCTTCTACTACTGCAGAAGACATTTTTTCCATATCAAGATTGGATTGACCGATATTTTCCCAGTTGGCTTGGCCTTGAGCATTACGGTGCAGATTGAGGTTTAAGCCATCAATGCGTATATCGCTCATTTGAATTTCTTTGCGTAGCAGCGGCAGCACTTGTACCGATAAACCCAGCAGACGCAAATCAGCAAAGGGATCGTTTGGCATATCAGCACTGGCTACTTTTGCATCAGTGATTTCCAGACCTAACCACGGAAAGAGACTCCAGCCAATATCACCGTTGAGTTCAAGCTCAAGGTTGGCGTGCTTGTGCGCAAGTTGGCGGATTTCATCTTTATAATCATTGGGGTCAAAAAAATGTGTGAGTGCAAATCCGCCGGCTACTAACAATAGCAGCAGACCGAGAAGTAGTAGACCGAGAAGCTTGCCAAAAGATTTCACTGGCCGGTTCCTTATGGGAAATAAACGAGAGTGCCTGCTGTTACACAGGCAGCTAGATCAGAGTGAGATAGACTCACTCAGTGCTTGCGATCACCAAGGATTTGTCGTGTGCTAGCTGCAGTAACTCAGGTTGATCGGCAGGAATAACAACCTGCAGAGCAAGCCCTGCTTCACTGGCTAAACGTGTTGCTTCTTGCAAGACACGCCGCGCTACACCACGGTTACGGGTCAGTTCGCGTACACATAAATGGCTGAGTAACCAGCGGTCGCTTTGCTTATCTAATAAGGCTGCACCGAGAAGGCGGCCATTAAAGCGTCCAGCCACTAATGTGTTATTACGTACGCCATGTTCAATTAATGCTACGCCATCAGCAAAAGGCTCAAGCAGCCAATTGGGCGCGTCGGCATAGATTTTTTCGAGGTCGGCGAGGTCTTGTGTGCTGGGCTGTGCAGCGCTTTCAAAGTAAACGGGCATGACTAAACTCCTACAACAGATAAGTTAGTGTACCGCTCATAAACGTCTATCGGTAGCGGTCATAGCCGTTGCAGGCCTATAATAGGCAATTAATGAAACAACTCGGCCGTATCATGCGGCTTTTAGCGGTGGAGTAAGTAATGACCGAGCGTAAAGTTTCTGTTGAGCGTAATACACTTGAGACCCAAATCAAGGTCACCATTAATTTAGATGGTACGGGTGAGGGACGTTTTGCAATTGGAGTGCCTTTTTTAGAGCACATGCTGGACCAAGTTGCGCGCCATGGTTTGATCGACTTAGATGTTGAATGCATCGGCGACCTGCATATTGATGATCACCACACCGTTGAAGATGTGGGTATCACCATTGGTCAGGCCTTTGCCAAAGCAGTCGGTGATAAGAGCGGCTTACGTCGTTATGGTCACTCTTATGTGCCCATGGACGAAGCGCTATCACGCGTTGCTTTAGACTTTTCAGGCCGTCCAGGCTTGCAGATGCATGTACCTTTTACCCGCGCTTTAGTGGGTGGCTTTGATGTGGACTTGTTCCAAGAGTTCTTCCAAGGCTTTGTCAATCACGCCCAAGTAACTCTGCATATTGATAACTTGCGTGGCATCAACACTCACCACCAGATTGAAACAGTGTTTAAGGCCTTTGGTCGCGCACTGCGGATGGCTGTGGAAGTTGATCCACGTATGGAAGGCCGCATGCCATCGACGAAAGGCAGCCTGTGATGCAAACCATCGCCGTAATTGATTACGGGATGGGTAATTTACATTCAGTGGGTAAAGCGCTGGAACATGTCAGTTCTGCGCGAGTACTGATCACCAGTGATCCTCAGGTGATTCGTGATGCTGACCGTATTGTGCTGCCGGGTGTGGGCGCAATACGTGATTGCATGGCCGAAATGCAGCGCCATCAGCTGCTTGATGTGATTCGCGAAGTCAGCAGCGACCGACCCTTTCTAGGGATTTGTGTCGGCATGCAGGCTTTGCTTGATAGCAGCGAAGAAAACGGCGGCGTGGATTGCTTAGGTTTATTGCCTGGGCGTGTGCGTGCATTTGGCCCATCGCTCTATCAAGGCGAACAACATTTAAAAGTGCCGCATATGGGCTGGAATACGGTTGAACAACGTTTGCCGCATCCTATGTGGCATAACATTCCAGACCAGTCGCATTTCTATTTTGTGCACAGTTATTATGTTGAAGCTGAGAACCCGCGCCAAGTGGCCGGCAGTTGTCAGTATGGCGTCGAATTTGCGGCGGCTTTGGCTGATGGTGCACGTTTTGCCGTGCAGTTTCATCCGGAAAAAAGCCATACGCATGGCTTGCAACTTTTACAGAATTTTGTGGCTTGGGATGGGCGCTGGTAGCGTTTCATTCTGAGTTGATTAATTAATTTAACCTTTAGGCAGGCTGATTTAATGCTGATTATTCCCGCGATTGATTTAAAAGATGGTGCGTGTGTTCGACTGCGCCAAGGGCGTATGGAAGATTCTACTGTTTTTTCAAATGATCCAGTGGAAATGGCGGCGAAGTGGGTTGAGGCAGGTTGCCGTCGCTTGCACTTAGTTGACCTCAATGGTGCCTTTGCTGGCGAACCGGTTAATGGTGATGTGGTTAAGGCGATTGCTGCACGTTACCCTGATCTGCCGATTCAAATTGGTGGTGGTATTCGTAATCTTGAGACCATCGAGCACTATGTGCGCGCCGGTGTCAGCTATGTGATTATCGGTACTAAAGCGGTTAAAGAGCCTGAGTTTGTCGCCGAAGCTTGTAAAGCCTTCCCCGGTAAAGTGATTGTGGGTCTCGATGCGATGAATGGCTTTGTTGCCACTGATGGCTGGGCTGAAATCAGCGAGCTGCAAGTGACTGATTTAGCTAAGCGCTTTGAAGCCGATGGCGTCTCAGCCATTGTTTACACTGATATTGCCAAAGACGGCATGATGCAGGGCTGTAACGTTGAAGCCACAGCAGCATTGGCGCGTGCGACTTCTATTCCAGTGATTGCTTCAGGCGGTATTCATAATATTGGTGATGTGCAGTCGTTATTAAATGCACGTGCACCAGGTATTGTTGGCGCTATTACCGGCCGTGCAATTTATGAAGGCACGCTTGATATTGCTGAGGCGCAAGCCTTGTGTGATAGCTTCAAGTAAGTTTTTTGTATTATTTGTAGGTCGTGGCTTTAGCCCGACAGGGGCGTGGCACACGCCTTGATAGCACTGCGGTGTTGGATGGTTTTTGTCGCCCTAAAGGGACGACCTACAGAGAAATTATAGGTGTTCAGATTATTTGCATCGATTGGTGTGTAGATAATAAGTAATATATGCGCCGCAACATATCAATTTCACTCACTCTGTGGAGAGCAGCATGACGCTCGCAAAACGTATCATTCCTTGCCTTGATGTTGAAAATGGCCGTGTCGTAAAAGGCGTAAAATTTGAGAATATTCGTGATGCTGGCGATCCGGTAGAAATTGCTCGTCGTTATAACGAGCAAGGTGCGGATGAGATTACTTTTCTCGATATTACCGCGACCATCGAAGGCCGTGACACCATGCTGAAAACCGTTGAACGCATGGCCAGCCAAGTGTTTATCCCGCTGACAGTGGGCGGTGGTGTGCGTACCGTCAACGATATTCGTAACCTGCTCAATGCTGGTGCCGATAAAGTGTCGATCAACTCAGCCGCGGTGTTTACCCCTGAGTTTGTCCGTGAAGCCGCTGAGCACTTTGGTTCGCAGTCGATTATCGTGGCGATTGATGCCAAGCAAGTCTCTGCGGTGGGCGAGCCGCCACGCTGGGAAATCTTTACCCACGGTGGCCGTAAACCAACTGGCATTGATGCGGTGGAGTGGGCGAAAAAGATGGAAAGCTATGGTGCCGGTGAAATCCTGCTGACCAGTATGGATCAAGACGGTATGAAAAATGGCTTTGATCTAGGTGTTACTCGCGCGGTGAGTGAAGCGGTTAATATTCCGGTGATTGCATCCGGTGGTGTGGGTAACTTACAGCACTTAGCGGATGGTATTTTGCTGGGTAAAGCTGATGCGGTATTGGCTGCGAGTATTTTCCATTTTGGCGAATACACCATTCAAGAAGCTAAAGCTTATATGGCTAGCAAAGGTATTGTGGTTCGTTAAGAACCGCTGCTACAAGTCGATACCTGCTTATAAAAACGGCATCTGAGCTGAGCGCTGAGATGCCGTTTTTTATCGCCTAGAGTTTAGGCTTAAGCCTGCGCTGCTTACTTTGTAGCAGTGGCTTTGAGTACGTTAATGCCCTTCAATAAGTTCATCGCTTGATTGACTTGATAGTCTTGATCTTGCAAGCGTGGTTTCTTATCTTTGTCGGCTTTATTGCGCTTATCTGGGCCGCCATTACCATTGCCGAGGTGACCGGCGAGGTCAGCTTCTTTTACACCTAAAGCATTCTCTTCTTGGCTGATTTTTGCGCGCTCTACAACAATATCGGGAACAATACCTTGCGCCTGAATCGAGCGACCTTTGGGTGTGTAATACAGCGCTGTTGTCAGCTTAAGGGCGCGATCGTTATTCAGCGGTAAGACGGTTTGCACTGAGCCTTTACCAAAACTATCAGTGCCCATCAGCACTGCGCGTTTATGGTCTTGTAAGGCACCCGCAACAATCTCAGAGGCTGAAGCACTGCCGCCATTAATCAGTACCACCATCGGCACGTCAGCGTTAGTATTGGCTGCAGTCGCAGAGAAACGCAGCTCTGCATTGGCTAAGCGGCCTTTGGTATAAACGATTAAACCTGAGCTAACAAAGTGGTCAGTGACTTCAACCGCAGCCTGCAGCACGCCGCCTGGGTTATTGCGTAAATCTAACACTAAGCCTTGCAACGGCTGACCTTTATTGTCTTTTTGTAAACTGTTGAGTGCTTTACCCACTTCGCTGCCGGTGTTGACTTGGAACTGGCTGACACGAATAAAACCATAGCCGTCTTCTAGCAGCTGGCTTTTAACACTGCGGCTTTTAATCACCGCACGTTTAAGGGTGACATCAAAGGGTTTAGCGCCATCGCGTACGATGGTTAAACGAATACTGGTACCGGGCTTGCCGCGCATTTTCTCCACGGCTTCCATTAACGACACACCTTTAGTGGGCTGGTCATCAATTTTAATAATCAGATCTTGTGCTTCAAGACCGGCTGCAGAAGCAGGTGAGTCATCAATCGGCGCAATCACTTGCAGCACGCCATCTTCTAAGCCGACTTCAATGCCTAAGCCACCGAATTCACCGCTGGTGCTTTCTTGCAGTTGGCGAAAATCCTCTGGATCTAAGTAGCTGGAGTGCGGATCTAAGTTGCTGAGCATGCCTTTAATAGCGTTTTCAAATAAAGTTTTATCGTCAATCGGCTCAACATAGGCGGTTTTAATACGTTCGAGTACTTCGGCAAAGGTGCGTAAGTCATTCAGCGGTAAGGTTTCGCTGGCTACGGCAGTATCCGTAGCGTTAGGTACTGCAAGTGCAGGCGTATTGAGCAAGCCCAGCATCAGTAAAGTGCTGAGAACCGCTGAGGCTAAATGTGTTCGAGTAAATGGCATGAAGTAACTCCTAATGAATTTTTGCATTCCAATTTAGCCTTGCGTGCGACACCATTTGGTTGGATCAGCCGGTTGGCCTTTTTGCCGTATCGCAAAATAGAGAGCGGCTTGATCACGACCACCGGTATTACCCACCGTTGAAATGGCTTGTCCTGCTTTAACCGTATCGCCTGGATTGCTGAGTAAGCTTTGGTTGTGGCCATAGAGGCTGAGATAGCCATCACCGTGGTCAACAATGATCAAAAGCCCAGCACCACGCAACCAATCGGCAAATACTACACGACCTGAGTGGATTGCGCGCACTTGCGTGCCTGCTTGTGAACTGATTAACACACCATCCCACTTACTGCGGCTATCGCCACGTGGGCTACCAAAGTTGGCAATGATACGACCATTCACCGGCCAAGGTAGCTGACCGCGTACTTTTGAAAATGAGCCGCCGCTATGGGTGACTGCAGTTGAGACGACAGTCTGTTTAGAGTTTTTATCGAATGCTTTGGTTGGTCTTTTATTGGCAAGGTGTTGCTGTGCTTGTTCGCGTTGTTGTTCAGCAATGCGTTGCTGGCGTTTGCGTTCAGCTTCTTGTGCTTCTCGGGCTTGGCGCGCGAGGGTGGCTTCAATGGTGCTTAACACTTTATTCAGGGCCACTTGATCCGCTTGGCGTGTTTTCAGCGATTGGCTTTCTTTACGCTGTTGTTGAGCCAGTGTAGTGACTTTTTGCTGACGCTGTTGGCGCAATGTTTTTAGGCTGTCTTGTTTGCTGATAACGCTTTTTTTTTGCTCGGCGAGTAAGTCTTGTTGTTCGACGATTTGCGCTGAGACATTGGTGAGCTGGCGCAAGGTTTCATTAAAGGTGGTGATTTGTTGCTGGCGCGCCTGACCCATATATTGATAGTAGGTCAGGTTGCGTGAGAATTTTTCTGGATCCTGTTGATTTAACAGCAGGCGTAATGGCTCGTTTTGGCCGGATTGAAAGGCTGCACGGGCTTGGATGGCAATCAGTTTTTGTTGCTCAATGCGTGCGCTTTGCAGTTTTTTTTTCTGCTGATCAAGAACCTTTAATTCGTCTTCAGTTTTTTTTTCCTGTTGTTTAAGATCGTTGACTTGTTTCTCAAGGTCACCGATTTCTTTTTCAGTCTTTTTCAATGCGTGTTCAGCGCTGGATTTTTCTTGCTCGATTTTACTGAGTTGCTTTTTCAGCTCAGCAATATCCTTGGCTGATTGCGCAATCTGTTGTTGAGTCTGTGCGCGTTGATCATTGGCCACTGCAACAGTAAAAGCACAGCTGAGTATGATAAATAAAAATGTGCGAAGCATGGCGAAGGTTAACCTGAGGAATACAAAGTGTTGATTATGCCTAAAAAAAACGCAGCAAACAGCTTACTCAATGCGACAAACACTATTTGCGTGGTGCGATTTGTGCAACCACGCAAATATAAGTCGACTTACTTGAGTTCGAGGATGCTGCGACCGGTCATTTCAGCCGGAATAGGTAAGCCCATCAGAGTCAGCATGGTCGGTGCAACATCAGCTAGTACACCGCCGTCGCGCATGCTCGCAGGGCGTTTGCCCACATAGATAAAGGGCACTGGCTCACAGGTGTGTGCAGTATGTGCTTGACCAGTGCTTTCATCAGCCATTTGCTCAACGTTGCCGTGGTCTGCAGTAATCAAAGCTTCGCCGCCAACTTTATCCAGTGCGCTGACAATACGATCTAAGCAATGATCTAAGTATTCAACAGCCTCGACCGCGGCAGCAAAGACACCGGTGTGTCCCACCATATCGCCGTTGGCGTAGTTCACTATAATTACATCGTATTGTTGCTTTTCAATCG
This sequence comes from Pseudomonas sp., assembly GCA_034006005.1. Classification (GTDB taxonomy): domain Bacteria; phylum Pseudomonadota; class Gammaproteobacteria; order Pseudomonadales; family Pseudomonadaceae; genus Denitrificimonas. The sequence goes on along the minus strand of JAVETP010000003.1, from coordinate 86,156 downwards.
CTTCAATAATGCGATCGGTGACTTCGGGTGCGCTCATTTGCGGCTGCAAATCGTAGGTGGCTACGTTAGGTGAAGGAATTAAAATACGCTCTTCGCCAGCAAAAGGCTGTTCACGACCACCTGAGAAAAAGAAGGTCACATGCGCGTATTTTTCGGTTTCAGCAATACGCAGTTGGGTTTTACCTTGATCTGCTAAGTATTCACCGAGCACATTGACCAATGCTGTGGGTGCAAAAGCACTGGGTGCAGGTAAATCAGCAGCATATTGCGTGAGCATAACAAATTGGCTGAGTTTGGGTAAACGCTGACGATTAAAACCAGAGAAATCTGCGTCTAAGAAGGCATGGCTGAGTTCGCGGGCACGGTCGGCGCGGAAGTTCATAAAGATCACGCTGTCGCCATCTTCCATGCGCACAGGTTCGCCAATGCTGACGGCTTTAACAAACTCATCGGACTCATCACAGGCATAAGAAGCGGCCAATGCAGCGGTTGCGTTCTCGGCTTGGTTAATACCTAAGCCATCCACCAATAGCTGCCACGCTTGTTCCACACGATCCCAACGATTGTCACGGTCCATTGCATAGTAACGACCAATCAGGCTGGCAATACGGCCTTTGCCAAGTTTTGCGCAAGTGGCTTCAATGGCTTCAATCGAAGGCTGAGCGCTACGTGGTGGTGTATCACGACCGTCTAAGAAGGCATGCAAGTAGATTTTTTCAGCACCGCGTTGCGCAGCCAATTCAATCATGGAAATAATGTGATCTTGGTGGCTGTGTACGCCACCTTCAGACAGTAGGCCTAAAATATGCACTGCTTTGCCGTGCTCAACTGCTTGGTCAACTGCTGAGGTCAGTGCTGGATTGGTGAAAAAATCACCGTCCTTAATCGCTTTAGTAATGCGGGTGAAATCTTGATACACCACACGGCCTGCGCCAAGGTTCATATGGCCCACTTCTGAGTTACCCATTTGCCCATCAGGCAGCCCCACATCCATACCGCTGCCGGAAATCAGGCTATTGGGGAACTGCTTGCGCAGTCGATCGTACACAGGGGTGTTAGCGCTATAAATGGCGTTGCAGTCAGGGCTGTCGCTATGACCAAAACCATCGAGAATAACGAGAACCAAAGGTTTAGGCGTGGCATGCATAAGAATAAACTCACAAGTAAAGAACAGAATATAGGCTCAGTTTAGCTGGATGTGCTCGGCGCGTCATTGTTAGTGGTTCAGAGAATGCGCAGGTCTGTGTATACTTTGCGGATTCTAACGCTTTGGGTGCCAATTATGATTGCTGATACGCTTGCTAAATTTCTTGAGTTTCTGACTGCGCACTATGTGCTCAGCGGAATATTCATCACTATTGTTGTGTTGCTGATTCTGCAGCAATCGCGTAATTCAGGGCGTAACTTAAGCTCGCGTGAGCTGACAGCGATGGTGAATCGTGATGAGGCGTTTGTCCTAGATATCCGCCAGAAAAAAGACTTTACCACTGGACATATCGTGGGTTCAGTTAATATCAGCAATGATCAGCTTAAGACCCGTATGACTGAGCTGGAAAAGCAAAAAGATAAAACGATTATTGTGGTATGTGCTTCTGGCGTTAACGCTGGTGGTGCATGTTCTGAATTAAAGAAGGCTGGCTTTAACGCTGCGCGTTTATCCGGTGGTATTGCCGGCTGGCGCAGTGAAAACCTGCCAGTGGTGAAATAAAATGGCTAAAGTAATTATATATTCCAGTGACTGGTGTCCTTTCTGTATTCGTGCAAAAACTTTGCTGAGCAATAAAGGCGTGAAGTTTGAAGAAGTCAAAGTGGATGGCAAACCTGATGTGCGCGCTAAAATGGCAGAAAAAGCCAAACGCACTTCAGTACCACAAATTTGGATTGATACGCTGCATGTGGGCGGTTGTGATGAGCTGTTTGCGCTTGAGCGCAGCGGCAAGCTCGACGCGCTATTAGCTTCGTAGGACTAGAAAAATCACCATTGTTGTTGTACAAGATACGCGAGCGTATTAAGACAACTTTTGAATATAGATTTAAATTAAGGGTAGAAGATACATGAGCGAACAAGCGAATAACGTAGCTGCGCAAGAAGAACAAGTTTCACAGTTTTCTTTACAGCGTATTTATGTCAAAGATTTATCATTTGAAGCACCGAAAAGCCCAGAGATTTTCCGTGAAGAGTGGAATCCAAATATTGAATTGGATCTCAATACCCGTCAGCGCGCTTTAGAAGGCGACTTTTACGAAGTGGTATTGACTCTAACTGCGACGGTTAAAACCGGCGAAGAAATTGCTTTTATTGTTGAAGTTCAACAGGCCGGTATTTTCTTAATTCAAGGTTTAGATGCAGCGGCTCAAGGTCATGCATTGGGTGCATTCTGCCCAAATATTTTATTCCCTTATGCACGTGAAACTCTGGATAGCTTAGTGGTGCGTGGCTCGTTCCCTGCATTGATGTTAGCGCCAGTTAATTTTGATGCACTGTATGCGCAAGAATTACAGCGCATGCAAGCTAACGCTGAAGTGCAAGCTTAAGCTATTAATTAGCTGATAATACACTTGCGCTTAATGGTCTGTGTGACTCGTTAAGTGCAAGTACGCGATAGCTACAGGGGAGCTCCATGAGTAAAGTCAGTGTGTTGGTTGTTGATGATGCCGTATTTATTCGTGATTTGATTAAAAAGAGTTTGCGCAGTTACTTCCCTGGTATTCAGATTGAAGAAGCAGTGAATGGGCTTAAAGCCAAACAGATTCTTGCTAAACAAAGTTTTGATTTGATTTTATGTGACTGGGAAATGCCAGAGATGAGCGGCTTAGAGCTGCTTGAATGGTTCCGTCAGCAACCACAATTTAAGACGGTGCCATTTATTATGGTGACCAGCCTTGGCGATAAAGATAATGTTGTCCAAGCGATTCAGGCGGGTGTCACTGATTATGTAGGTAAGCCTTTTACCCATGAGCAGCTCACCACTAAAGTCACTAAAGCCTTGACTCGCAGTGGTCGTTTAGCTGCATTATCAGCTTCTGCACCAGTGAAGACCCTGAGTACGGGAATGGCGACAGATTCGTTATCAATATTGACTGGACAGAAACCCGTAGGTGCCGCCGCAACACCTGCAGTGACCAAGCCTGCGGTGACTTCACCCTTGCTGGCTTCATCACCTGCTCCAGTTAAACCCTCAGGACCCACTGCCTCACCCAGCAGCAGTACAGTGCGTGGCCAAGGTCAGGGGCGCTTACGTTTATCCAACGGTGAATTTGCCTGTGTGATTAAAGCACTCAGTTTAAAAGATGCATTATTAGTGGTGAAGCGCGGTAAAAATCTACCTCAAGTGCTTGATAGTGCCGTGTTAGATTTAGAACAAGGCGAAGAGGCTGAGGTCGCGCGACTCAATGCCTATGTGCATGCTGTAAGTGCCTTAGAATCGAGCCCTGATAGTGAATGGCTGCAAGTAACCTGCCGTTTCGTCGATAGTGATCCGAAAAAAATGAATTACTTATCACGCTTGATTGCGCGTGGTACGACACAGCGTCATTTCACACCCAGTGCCTGATAAAAATAGTAGGTCAGCGCATTAGACTGTGTTTTATACTTATCTCGACATATGCTGCTATTTTATTGGTTGATCGCTGTATCAGCGCTGCTGTTTTGCATGGCAGAGTTCATTTTGGGTGTAAGTGATGCGTAAAAAAATTCTAGTGATGACTTGTCTCACACTCTTAAGCAGCCACAGTTATGGCTTTAGTGTGTATAAATACACTGATAAAAATGGTGTGGTGACCTATACCGATAAAGCAAAAGCGGGTGCGCAAGTCTTCGTATTTAATGAGCCTGCGGTTGTTGAGCGCGTTGAAAAGGATGTCAAACTGGAAACGCGCAAGCAAGCGACAGGTGATGAGCTGGTATTGCGCAATAACCTTTATGCTCCGGTTGAAGTTGAGTTGGTGCTGGAAAATCAAGCTAATATTGCCGGCGGACTACAATCACCCATACGTCAGGTCATAGCGCCGCGCAGCAGTGTAACGGTATTGACTTTAGTGGCGAAAAACCCAGCACAATCTGTGCAATATGAGCCTAAGCTGCGTTATGCACTTGGCGATCCAAGTATGCTCCCTGCTGCGCATGAGTATCCGCTAGCCTGGCGTGGTGGTCCATTTCGCCTGACCCAAGGGGCTAATGGCAAGTACAGCCACTTCACCCCCAAAAGCCGTTATGCATTGGATATTGCCATGCCAGAAGGTACGCCGATTATCGCTGCGCGGGGTGGCGTAGTGGTTAAAGTTGAAAATCAGCAAACAGGACGAGGTAGCAATCCTGCGGGCAACTTTGTACGTATTTTGCATGATGACGGTACGATGGGTGTGTACTTGCACCTGCAGACAGGTTCAGTTGGTGTCAGTGCAGGGCAGCGTGTAGAAGAAGGTGAATTACTCGCGCGTTCCGGTAATACCGGTAACAGTACGGGACCGCATTTACATTTTGTTGTGCAGCGTAATATCGGGCTGGAAGTGGAGTCGATTCCATTCGACTTTAATGAATCGGTGAATACTTTGCCTAATTTTGCTGTGGGTGGTGAGTAGCTCAGCGTTTTCGCTTGAGTGCCTCTTAAAAGCTCTTAAGTTGCCAATGCGTAATGAGCAATAATCCCCAGTAAAATCGAAAAGCCAGCCCAGTGATTATGCAGAAATGCTTCAAGTGATGACTTGGCATCACGTTGACTGGTGTGAATAAACTCCCAAATAAAGCAGGCCACCGCACCCAATAAACCTAAGTGAAAGTAACCGCCCAGCTCAAAGCTGTGACCGGCTAATAGCAGGCAAAATAAAGCGCTGCCTTGCAAACTTAGAATAATAAAACGGTCCGCATCGCCAAATAATACCGCTGTCGATTTCACCCCGATTTTTAAGTCATCTTCACGGTCACTCATCGCATAGTAAGTGTCGTAAGCAATGGTCCAAAGCAGATTGGCAATATAAATCAGCCACACTGCAGAGGGTACTGAGCCTTTTTCGGCACTAAAAGCCAATAAGATACTGCAGGAGTAGGCTGCGCCTAATGCAACTTGCGGATAATGAGTATAGCGTTTAGTGAACGGATAGAGCGCGGCTAAACCCACGGCTAGAAAAGACCAATACACTGTGTATTTATCAGTCAGCAGCACTAAACATAAGCTGATGCCAACCAGCACAGCAAAGGTGATCAACGCTTCTTTAGCTGTCACGCGACCTGTCACAATCGGCCGGCCTTTTGTCCGAGTAATATCACCATCAATACCCCGATCAGCGAAGTCATTGATGGCGCAGCCTGCCGAGCGCATTAAAATCACACCCAATACAAAAATAACTAAGTTCTTGATACTGGGCATACCGTCACCAGCGATCCACAGCGCCCATAAGGTCGGCCACAGCAATAGATAAATGCCAATCGGGCGATCCCAGCGCATCAACTGAATAAAATCCCAGGCTCTAGGGTGTAGACGATTAAAGGATTTCAGCAGTTGTATATACATAACAAGACTCCGCGATTAGGGCAGCGATGGGTATGGGTTACAGGCTATTAAATTCTGAGTGATGGGTATCATGCCAAAATTGTGGCAGAAAAACTTCAGCTACCAGTACACCTAAGCCTTTATTAGTAAAGCATGAACGCCGCGCCCAGAGTTGAGACTGCTGATCTGTATATTGCTGCGCTTGAGCAGGTAATTGCTGGCAGGGCATTTGACAGATATACATCGCTCCACGGCTAAAAGCCTGATGGCTAAAGAGAATTTCTCCCAGTGAGCGTGTGCCTAACTGGCTGATATCAAAATCAGATGCCTGCAGTGCGGCTTGACCAGCAACGCTGCGGGCAAAGACCCAAGGCTGCGTGCCATCACATAAAAAGACCTCACGCACCCAGCCACAACTACCCTTGGCAATATCAAGTGCTTGGCATTCATCCTCAGCTAAGGTTTGCCAGCCTTCAGCCAGTACTTGCACAGTGAACGCAGTGCTACACAGTTGAGTTAAGCGCTGCGTGAGTGAGCCTTGATCAAATAGCCAGTCATTCAGCGCGGCTGAGGCGGTGTCGGTGCTGTGCCAGCGATTGGCAGAGGTATTAAGCGAAGTTGTGGACACAATACGGATTACTTAGTAGAAATGTTGTGCCAGTTTAGCATGCCTTTAACCGTGGTTTTAGCTTGGCTGTTGGCAAATAAACAGTTGGGCAGTATCTGACTGTATAACCATTAACTGATCGCCGTCAGGGTAGTGTGCAGGCCATATGGATAAACACCTTGAAGACTGGTCAGTCGAGAATTGGCATGCCATGCTTTGTGTCGGGTGATATGAATCACAGCGCTGTAACCCATATATTTTTCATAATAAAAACGAGAGGCCATCGATGCTTAAACCTGAATTGGTTGCAGCCATTGCAGATAAAACGGATCTGAGCAAAGAGTACGCAGGACAGGTGTTGACGACCATTCTAGAAGAAATCACCAGCGCGCTGGCTGAACAGGACAGCGTGACTTTGATTGGTTTTGGTACCTTTGTGCAGCGTCACCGTGGTGCGCGTATGGGTAAAAATCCACAAACCAACCAGTCCATACTGATTCCAGCCAGTAATACGGTTGCCTTTAAACCTGGTAAACGGCTTAAAGAAGTGGTGGCTGAATTAACCTAGATTTAGACGCTGCATATTGTAAAAATGTAGCGCAGATTGGGCCTGGATAAGTCTGTAAAACAATAATTAGGGCAGTTAAAGATGCTTTGTTAACGCCACTTTCATTTAAAATAAGCATTATTAATCATTTGGAATTGTTTATGAAATTTCGTTTTTTACTTTGGGCGCTCGGTCGCATGATGAGCAAAGCCAGCAAAAATAATAGCGCCTTCCAAAAGCAACTCGAGGGCAAAGAGCTCACCTTTATGCTGCATACACTGGATGGCAAAGTGGCGCGTCATTTTGTCGTGGCCAATAATCGTTTAGAAAGCCGTTCCGGTGTTGCGCCAGATCCAGCATTTTCAATTGGTTTTAAAGATGCAGCGTTTGGCTTTGCAACCCTGCAAGCTAAAAATAAGCAGCTGGCATTTATGCAGGGTATTCAGGATAAAAATATCCAGATTCAAGGCAACACCATGCTGGTGATGTGGTTTCAAGGTTTAATGAAATATATCATGCCGAAAAAAGCCAAGCCAAAAGCCGAGTGATTGATGTGATTAGCGCGCGCCGATCGTCAGCGCGCGAGTCTAAAGTTTAGGCTTGCTCGTTAAAGCGATATTGCAATGCTTCAGCCAGATGGCCACGGGCAATCTCAGCGCTGTCTTCTAAATCCGCTAAAGTACGAGCAACTTTAAGCACCCTGTGGGTGGCGCGTAAGGATAAGTTTAAGCGTTCGCTGGCTTGTTCAAGCCAGATTCGATCCTCGTCTGTGAGTACGCAGTGTTGGCGTAGGGCGTTTAAGTCCAGCTGGGCATTACTGCAGCCCTGTCGACTTAATTGACGATCGCGTGCCGCACAGACTTGTTGCATGGCTTGGGTTGAGCTTAAGCCAGGATCTTTCGGTTTGCGTAACGAGGTGGCTTCACGTGCCACGGTAATATGCAGATCAATGCGATCCAACAAGGGGCCTGAAAGTTTATGTCGGTAGCGTTGGATTTGTTCCTGACTGCAGCGACAGCGCCCGCTGGGATCACCAAAATAGCCGCAGGGGCACGGGTTCATCGCCGCGACCAATTGAAAGCGTGCGGGGAAGCGGACTTTGCTATGGGCTCGGGCGATAACAATATGTCCAGATTCGAGCGGCTCACGTAACACCTCAAGCACTTTACGATCGAACTCTGGCAGCTCATCCAGAAATAAAATACCTTGATGCGCCAAGCTGATTTCCCCAGGTTGTGGCCGACGACCACCACCCACCAGTGCCGGCCCAGAGGCGCTGTGGTGGGGTTGACGAAAGGGACGTTGCGGCCAGCCGCGCAACGGCTCAAGGTTAACCACTGACTGCACTGCAGCGACTTCTAGGGCTTCTTTTTCTGTCAGCGGTGGCAGTAGGCCAGGTAAACGACTGGCTAATAAGGTTTTTCCGGTACCGGGCGGCCCACTTAACAGTAAATTATGCATGCCCGCCGCAGCGACCACTAAGGCGCGCTTGGCTGCATGCTGGCCTTGCACTTCGAGTAGATCAGGATAATGCGCTGGCTGCGCCAGTAAACCTTGCGATTGATAGGGCTTGAGCACGCGCTGCTTATTAAAGTGGCTGACCAGTTCCAGCAGATGATCAATGGCATAGACTTTTAAGCCGCTGGCTAAACAGGCTTCTTCAGCGTTTTCTAAGGCCACGACCAGTGAACGTCCGGCAGCACGTGCAGCGAGTGCGGCCGGTAAAACGCCGCGTACGGGACGCACTTGGCCAGAGAGTGCCAGTTCACCCAAACACTCAAACTCATCCAGACAGCCGCCAGGTAATTGCGCGCTGGCGGCTAATAAACCTAGAGCAATCGCCAAGTCAAAACGTCCGCCTTCTTTGGGCAAATCAGCCGGCGCTAGGTTGAGGGTAATGCGTTTACGTGGAAACTCCAGTGCGCTATTTAAAATCGCACTGCGCACGCGATCTTTACTTTCACGTACCGCGGTTTCGGGTAAGCCGACAATGGTCAGCGAGGGCAAACCATTGGTGAGGTGAATTTCAACACTTACGGCAGGTGCTTCAACACCAATTTGTGCACGGCTATGAATAATAGCGAGTGACATAGATCCTCCTTGATCTTATATAAAGCGCAGCCCAATCCATTAGGCTGTAGTGGTATGGCTTAAGGCGCTGTTTCTCTGAGTTGCTCTTCGAGCGCCGCAACAGTGCTTTCTAAAGCTTCTAAGCGGGCGCGGGTGCGAGCTAGAACAACCATTTGACTATCAAACTCTTCACGGCTGACTAAGTCGAGCTTACTAAAAGTACTTTGAATAAGGGCTTTGAATTGAGCTTCAATTTCAGCGCGTGGCAGTGGTATCTCACTGCCCAATAAACGTCCGGCATGCGTGCTGATGCTATCAAGTAAGGCCTTGGGCGGTAACATAATGGAATTCCTTAAAAGTAATGGTTTCAGTTTAGCACGTCATTAGAATTGTGAATCTTAATCAATACGAAGAGAAGCTGAGCAATCTTGAGTATAATGCATGGTCTCTAGTGCCGTTGAGCGTTGTTTGGGCAAAAAGGTGTATTGTGTTTATCTGTTTGCTCCAATAGTGTGTTTGTTTACTGTGTTATGACCCGTGTATGGGCGTGCCAATTACAACTTTAATGTCTAGATTTTGAGCCTAGGCATGTTAAAAATTGACTTGAATGATCAGTCATTTAATCTCGGAGAAACTGTATGAAATTAGTTACCGCTATCATCAAACCTTTCAAGCTGGATGATGTACGCGAAGCATTGTCTGAAATTGGCGTACAAGGTATTACAGTAACTGAAGTCAAAGGCTTTGGCCGTCAGAAAGGTCACACTGAGCTCTATCGTGGCGCAGAGTATGTTGTGGATTTTTTACCAAAAGTGAAAATTGAAGTGGCAATTGGTGCTGCGCAATTGGATCGTGTGATTGAAACGATCAGTAATGCAGCCAATACTGGCAAAATCGGTGACGGTAAAATTTTTGTGGTCAGTCTTGAGCAGGCAGTACGTATCCGTACGGGTGAAACGGGTTCAGACGCGATCTAAGCGCGTTCAATTCACCGAAAAGATTTTTTGCACGCAGTGATGTTTAAGACATATCTGCAGTGCGGCAATACGACGAAGGCGTAACTCTGTAAAGGGTTGCGCCTTCGTTTTTTTTACGCCTTAATATAGGTCATATGACTGACACGCAAGCAATTTTAAAAATATTAAAAAAGAAGCTGTTTGCCGTGGTTATTTTCTTTTTATCGCACTAGAATGCGCGCCCAATGCATAACAGATGATTGCTAGTTGGCAGCTGTGGTTGTGTTCTGTGCAGTTAAGACCATCCAGTATCGCTGGTGATTATGCTAACCCCAATTGATGTGCTGAAATTTTTTGGCACTTGATTTAAAACTATCTTGCTGAAAGCAGGCTTGAGGTTAACTATGTTTGATGAAGAAATAGAACCCGAAGAATTAGATGTAAACGATGACAGCGAAGTTGATGTTGATGACCTGGATATTGACGACGTTGATGATGTGGACGGCGTTGATGTTGACGTTGATGACGGCGATATCGATGACACCATCGATGATGGCTCGGATGCTGTGGTTAAGCCCGCGCGCGCAAAAGCTAAGGCAGCCGTGAAAGAAGATGATTTACCGTCTGTTGAAGCGAAGAAAAAAGAGCGTGACGCTTTAGCACAGGCTATGGAAGAGTTTTTAGCGCGTGGCGGTAAAGTACAAGAAGTTGAAAACAAGATTGATGTTTAAGCTGTTCTCATAGTATGACCCTAGTAGCGATCAATGGCCGCAGTAGACGCCTGATCGCTGCTAGTGGCTTTGCTAGTCTGTGTACTAGTCTTTTAGAGCTTTGTAACGCTCAGCGAGCTCAAAGCGTATTGAACGGCGTTCTTGGGCGTTGGAAAAACGTCTGATTTCATCTTCAGTGTTGGGCACAAGCTTGGGGACTTCTACCGACTTACCTTGATCATCAATCGCCACCATGGTGAAGAAGCAGCTGTTGGTGTGTCTGACCAGCTTCTCATGAATGTTTTCGGTGATCACCTTAATACCCACTTCGATCGATGTACGTCCCGTGTAGTTGACGGATGCTAAGAAAGTGACCAGTTCACCGACATGGACGGGTTGGAGAAAGGTGACTTGGTCAACCGATAAGGTGACGACATAGCAGCCCGCAAAGCGGCTAGCGCAGGCATAGGCGACTTCATCGAGGTACTTAAGTAAGGTTCCACCGTGTACGTTACCCGAGAAGTTAGCTTTATCTGGGGTCATTAAAACGGTCATGCTTAGGGTTGATGTTCCAGCTTCCATGGTGCTCTCTTATTCTTGTGTTTAGCGTGTGAGTGTAAGTATGCTTAAAAAGCAATGCTACCTTACTCTGATACTGATTAGCTTTCTAGCCAGACATCACGCACCCAGTGCCAAACACTTTCCCACGTCTCATCCTGCATCTCTTGGGTATCTTCATCCCAAGCAAAGACTTCACCTTCCTCATCATCCACCACGTAATAGATGGGTGCGTCATGACACAGGGGAATCAAATTGCGCGGTAAGCCCAGATCCCAAGCCGTTGAAGTTACATCGGGCAGGTAGGTGTGTGAGCAAGGATCACTGGCGGTAACAGGCTCTAAGCGGCCATAGACCACATCACTGACCGTTAATAAAAACTCACGTAAAGCAAAGGGTAGATGAATCAAGATTTGCTCTTGAATCTCAACCAAGGTTTCTTCTTCGGGTAGTTCTAAAGCAACAGGGACAGGTTCGTTACGTTCACGTAACTCGTCAATAACTTCTTCCACGGTGTGTTCACTCGATGTATTGCGGGGCATTATTGAATGCTTGAAGCGGCGCCGTTGCTGGCGACCGCTTCAGATCCGTGTTCGACAGTTAAGCGTTTTGGCGAATACCGGCGATTAACCAAGGTTGGTTTTCACCGTTTTGACGCTCCATACTCCAGCTTTCACTAAAGGACTCGCCTTGGTCAAAGCGTGAAGTTTTCGCTACACCGAGGAAGGTCAGCGTTGCAACGGTCACACCGTTTGCTTCTTCAACGCTATCCAACTCAACGCTGAGGTCATCAATGTAAGTCGATTGCATGCCATCACCTAAGCTGTTGCGCTCATTGGTGAGGAAAGTGAGTAACTCAGGGGTTACAAACTCAGCAATCTGCTCCATTTCATTGGCATCCCAATGCTGTTGCAGTGAGTTAAAGTGACCTTCGGCAGCCTGCAAGAAGCTGGTTTCATTGAACCATGCTGGCGCATTGATCACGGGTTTGCTAATGGTGGCTACAGGTGCTGAAGTGCCAAAAATATTTTGTGCAGGCGTATGCGCTTCACGTTGCATTGGTGGACCACCGGCTGTGGCGGTTTGCGGCATTTGACGGCGACGACTGGCAATAAACTTAAAGATGACAAAGGCAATCAGGCCAAAAATCAGCATGTCCATGATTTGTAAGCCTTCAAAACCGCCACCCATAAACATGGATGCTAATAGACCGCCGGCTGCCATACCCATCAGCATGCCACCGATGCCACCCATAGCAGGTTTTGCGCCTGCTGCTGCAGCGTTTTTAGCGGGTGCTGCCGCTGGTTTTTGTTGTTGCTGTTGTTGAGCTTGGCGTTGTTTCATGCCGCCAAATGATTTACCACCGCCAAAGCGGCGTGCTTCAGCGTCGATACTAAAACTTAAGCCTAAAAAAAGAGCGAAGGCTATTGTGAGAAAACGGTGCATAAAAATACCTTTTTATTGTCAGATAAATCGAATCGTTCGGCATATCTGCAATATGCCTGTGCCGAACGGTTCGAGTGATGATGTGAGTGAAACATGCTTAGAGCAAGCAATTTCAATCAATCACGCCAGTTATATAATTCTTTTTCTGAAATTTCGTGCATTAGAGTGATTTGTTTTTGGAATGCTTGCATAGAATCCCAAATACGTTGGTTTAGATCACTTTTACTGGCCAAGTTATCCAGCACCTTGGCTGACTCATCCTGCATGGCTTGTAGGACTTCATCAGGGAAACGGCGTAACTGCACATCCGCTGCTTTAAGTTCAGCTAAAGCCCGTGCGTTATTCCAAGTAAAGTCATCGAGCATATCTGCGTTACCGGCACGAATCGCTTCAGTGACAATGGCTTGCAGATCAGCAGGTAAGGTGTTCCATGCTTCTTGGTTAATAATCAACTCCAAGACAGCTTGTGGTTCTTGCCAACCCGGGTAGTAATAGTACTTAGCTGCTTTATGTAAACCAAAGGCTAAGTCGTTATACGGGCTGACCCAGTCTGATGCATCAATAGCATTGGTTTGCAGGGCGGTAAATACTTCGCTACCGGGTAAGTTAACAGTGGTTGCACCTAAACGGTCCAGCACTTCACCACCTAAACCGGGCATACGAATTTTTAAGCCTTTAAGGTCATCCAAGCTATGGATTTCTTTGTTAAACCAGCCGCCCATTTGCATACCGGAGTTACCAATGGCAAAAGGCTTCACACCAAAGGGTGCATAGGCTTCTTCCCATAATTTCAGACCGTCACCTTTATGTAACCAGGCGTTCATTTCAATGGCGGATAAGCCAAAGGGCACTGAGGTGAAGAATTGTGCAGTGTCGGTTTTACCTTTCCAGTAATACGCTGCGCCATGACCCATTTGCGCGGTGCCGCGTGATACCGCATCAAAGACTTCCAGCGGCGGCACCAGCTCACCACCGGCGTAAACTTTAATCGTTAAACGACCATCGCTCATGCTGTTGATACGCTCAGCCACACGTTCAGCTGAAGTACCTAAGGCTGGGTAGTTTTTTGGCCACGCAGTGACCATCTTCCAGCTAAAGGTTTCTTGCTGGACAGCAGCTGCGGGTTGGTTATTCGCTGATTCTGTGTTTTCTGTACAGCCCAAGAGTGCTAAGCACGCTGCGGCTATAGCGGCTAAAGTAAAACTGTGGCGACCTTTCATATGCGCTCCGAGTGAGTGTCTATAATAAGTGTGAATACTTAGAGTGGCTGCAGTTTAGCGTAAGCCACCATCAACCATTTCATACCGTCGTTAACAAAGTTAACTTGTACGCGCGCTTGTGCGCCCGCACCTTCAAAATTCAAAATAACCCCTTCGCCAAATACCGCATGCTGCACCAGTTGCCCCAGCTTAAATTCTGTTTCTGGCACATCTTCGCCATGAAACATGCTGCTGGACTGCACTTGGTGATTGCTTTGGTAAGGGCGGCTGACGCTGTTGTTCATCCGCACTTCTTGTAAGAATTCAGCAGGGATTTCACGCACAAAACGCGAGACTTTATTGTACGTTTCAGCACCGTATAAACGGCGAGTTTCCGCACAGGTGATATACAGCTGGCGCATCGCTCGGGTAATGCCGACGTACGCTAAACGACGTTCTTCCTCTAAACGGCCGGGTTCTTCCAAGCTCATTTTATGCGGGAATAAGCCTTCTTCCATGCCGGCAATAAACACGATGGGGAATTCGAGGCCTTTGGCGCTGTGCAGCGTCATCAATTGGACTGCTTCGGTAAACTCATCCGCTTGGTTATCACCGGCTTCAAGCACTGCGTGATCTAGAAAGGCTACTAAAGGCTGCACATCCTCTTCCAGCTCATCGGTGGTCTTAAAGGTGCGTGCGGCGCTGACCAGTTCCTCAAGGTTTTCGACTCGGGCTTGGCCTTTCTCGCCTTTTTCTTCTTTGTGATAGGTGATTAAGCCTGATTGCTCAATGACAATTTGCGCCATAGCATGCAATTCACAGTCACGAGTTTGTATGGCTAACTGTTCAATTAAATCTATAAAACCTTGCAGGGCGTTACTGGCACGACCATTCAGCGCTTTTTGCTCAACGAGTAGATGCATCGCTGCCCACAGTGAGACATCGTGCTCACGTGCAGCATGACGCACTGTTTCAATAGTTTTTTCACCAATACCACGGGTCGGCACATTGATCACCCGCTCAATCGCACCGTCATCATGGCGGCTGCGTAATAAGCGTAAATAGGCCAGCGCGTTTTTAATTTCTAAACGCTCAAAGAAGCGTTGACCGCCGTAAATACGATAAGGCACCGCCGCGCGTAATAAAGCTTCTTCTAAGACGCGAGATTGGGCGTTGGAGCGGTAGAGAATCGCAATCTGATCACGGTTCACCTCGCCTTTGCGTAAGGCTTGCTCAATGCATTCAACAATATAACGCGCTTCATCGTACTCGTTATAGGCGCTATACAGGTTGATCAGGTCGCCATCTTCGCCATCGGTCCACAGCTCTTTACCGAGACGGCCTTGGTTGTTATCAATTAAAGCGTTGGCTGCTTTAAGAATATTGCCAGTGGAGCGGTAGTTTTGCTCCAGACGAATACTTTGGGTGTCGACAAAGTCAGTGGAGAATTGTTGAATGTTTTCAATTTTCGCACCGCGCCAACCATAAATGGATTGGTCGTCATCGCCAACTACCATTAAGCTTTTGCCGCCTTGCGCAAGCAGGCGTAACCAAGCGTATTGCACGGCGTTGGTATCTTGGAACTCGTCGACTAAAATATGTTGAAAGCGTTGCTGATAATGCTTCAGTAAGCCTGGGTTATCGCGCCATAAATCTAAGGCGCGCAGTAACAGTTCAGCAAAATCAATCGCCCCAGCTCGCACACAGGCGGCTTCATAGGCAGTATAAATTTGCAGCATGGTAGCTAAGAATAAATCGCCACCGGCTTGAATATGCTGTGGGCGCAGACCTTCATCTTTTTGCCCATTAATAAACCATTGGGCTTGGCGTACTGGCCAGCGCTTCTCATCCAGCTCCAGTTCGCGCATCACACGCTTCAGTAAGCGCTGCTGATCATCGCTGTCTAAAATACTAAAGCCTTCAGCGAGGCCTGCTTCTTGCCAGTGCGCGCGCAATAAGCGGTGAGCTAAACCATGGAAAGTACCCACCCACATACCGGCGGGATTGAGCCCCAACAGTTCTTCAATGCGTACGCGCATTTCTGCAGCAGCTTTATTGGTAAAAGTGACCGATAAAATACTGTGCGGCGAGGCACCTTCAACTTGAATCAGCCAAGCAATGCGGTGTACTAACACCCGCGTTTTGCCTGAACCCGCGCCAGCTAGGACACGTTGTTGACCAATGGGCGCAGCAACAGCTTCGCGCTGGGCTTCGTTGAGGGCGTTTAATAAGTGTGAGATATCATCATGCATCAGAGCATTCTAGTGGGCGTGCAGAATAAGGGCAAACACAAAACAAGCTATAATTTTTAGATGAAGTAGGCTAGTGCGAGACTATTTCTAAATGGTACGTTGTTTTTTTGTCTGCTGTGCTTGTTAATAGCCGTTTACATACGGCTAATGTTTGCCGTATAACTCACCCTCGCTGCCTTGTGCGTGGCGGTATTAAGTTTTGCAAACTGTCACTTATTTATAATAAGGCATGTTAATGCTAGCGGATAAAAATATGCCGAAAAATAACAAGAGCTTAGATGTTTTACGTCAACTTAATACAGAGTTGACTCAAGAGGTAGCGCACAGACGCGCCGTTGAACAGCAACTCTTAGCCGCCAAAGCAGATCTAGAGCAGAGTGTGACTGCACACACCCTTGAGCTTAAAGAAGCTTTGCAAGCACTGCAGAAAAGCCAGGAACGTTTAGAGTTGGCTTTGGATGCGAGTGAACTGGCGTTATGGGACTGGGACTTGGTCAGTGATAAAATTTATCACACACGCACTGAGAGTATTTTTGGTTTAGCGCCCGATAAAATTCACGGTGTGCTGACAGACTTACGACCTTTAATGCACCCTGATGATTTGCCTGTATTGCGCCATGCCATGATTGAGCATATGAAGCAGCGCACTGATTCGTATGTTGTTGAGTACCGTATTCAGCACAGTGACGGTCATTGGTTGTGGATTGAAGACCGCGGTCGAGCTGTGCAGCGTGATGCTAGCGGGCATGTATTGCGCATGTTAGGAACGCGTCGTGATATTTCCCTGCGTAAACAGAGCGATAAGCAATTGCATTTAGCCTCCCGCGTATTTGATGCGGGCAGTGAAGGCATTGTGATTTTAGACCCTGACTATAATGTGTTAGCGGTGAATAAAGCATTTATGGCCGTCACAGGTTTTAGTCGGGATGAGATGCTTGGGCACCCATTATTGCCGAAGAATCAGCCGATTGAAGTGCACCGGCGACATGAGAGAATTCGTGTCCTGAGTGAGCTCAATGGCAGTTGGGAAGGGGAGTCGCTGGGTATACGCAAGAATGGCGAGTTATATCCTCAGTGGTTAAAAACACATGTGGTGCGTGATAGTGAAGGTTTTATTACCCATATTGTTGCTTTTTTTGCTGACTTGACTGCTAGTCGTCAAGCGGAAGAACGTTTAAATTATTTAACTCAATATGATGAGTTAACGGGTTTAGCGAATCGTTCTTTATTTTATAAGCGCTTACAGGATGCGGTAGAGCATGCGCGTAATAGTGGCAACCAAATTGCGCTGCTGCATTTGGATTTAGATCGCTTTAAAGCTTTAAACAGCAGTTTAGGTGTAGATGCAGCTGATCAAGTCTTGCGCATGATGAGTGAGCGTCTGATGCAGTTATTACCCAGTGCCAACACCTTGGCGCGTTTAGGTGCTGATGAGTTCGCAATTATTTTAGATGGTGATGTGTCGGTCGCAAATTTGGCTGATTTAGCGCAGTCTATTTTAGCGCAGATCCGTATGCCAGTTGCAGTTGCTGTGAGTGGTAACGAGTTAGTGATCAGTGCATCTTTGGGCATTAGTGTATTACCCGGTAATGCGCGTGAACTCGCAGCCTTAATTAGCCAAGCCAATCTAGCTATGCAGCATGCGAAACATTTAGGCGGCGACAATGTGCAGTTCTATAATAACCAGATTCAGACCCTAACCTTAGCGCGTTTAGAGCTAGAGCAAGAATTACGCCGTGGTATCGAAGCCGGCGAACTGCAAGCTTACTATCAGCCTAAATTAACCTTAGCTGATGGTGTGATTCGTTCTGCAGAAGCCTTGGTGCGCTGGAATCATCCGCAGCGTGGGTTGCTGGCGTCAGGTGAGTTTATTGAACTGGCAGAAGATACAGGTTTAATCGGCTCAATCACTGGGCAGGTGCTTGAGCAAGCGTGTCAGCAAGCCTACATTTGGTGGCAGCAAGGTAGGCCTATTCGGATTGCGGTTAATATTTCAGTTTGTCATGTTCGCCAAGGTAATTTAGTTTCGCTAGTGCAGAATGTTTTGGCGACAACGGGCTTGCCTGCATATTTGTTGGAGCTTGAGCTGACTGAAAGCCAAATGCTCGATAACACAGAAGATATTATTGCGACCTTTAAACAGCTTAGAGAGTTGGGTGTAAATCTGGCGATTGACGACTTTGGTACAGGCTATTCTTCACTCAGTTATCTTAAGCGTTTTCCGGCCAATAGCTTAAAAATTGACCAGAGCTTTATTCGAGAGGTGGTGAATAACGATGAAGATGCCGCCATTACCCGCGCCATTATTGCCATGGCACACAGCTTAAATCTGTTAGTGGTTGCCGAAGGCGTGGAAACGCAAGCGCAAATGGAGTTCTTAAGAGCTCAGGCGTGTGATGAAATCCAAGGGTATTTGATTTCTCGTCCGATCCCGGCCAACGAGTTGACTCAGCTGCTGATCAGTCGCCAATCCGTGATTGAATCGTAGTTGGGGTTAACCACTCAGATTCAATCACGAGATTAAGAGCTTATGCGCCGCGGGTGTTACCGCTGGTCAGGTTACGCATCAGTAGCGCATGTTCCAGATTCACGTTTTCTGGAATCGGAATAAACAACACATGGCCATCGCCAGGGGCGTCATCGCGGCTTTTGCCTTTTTGATCTTCAATATATTTCAGATCAAAGGTGATATTGCCTTGTGGCGTCATCAACTCAATTGAATCGCCGACCGCAAAGCGGTTTTTCACAACCACTTCCGCTAAATCACCACGACGCTCACCGGTCATTTCACCGACAAACTGCTGGCGCTCAGAGATCGAGTAACCGTATTCGTAGTTCTGGTATTCATCGTGCACATGGCGACGTAAGAAACCTTCGGTGTAACCACGGTGCGCTAAAGATTCCAAAGTATCCATCAACGACTTATCAAAGGGACGACCAGCCACCGCATCATCAATGGCTTTGCGGTAGACCTGCGCAGTACGTGCCACATAGTAATGCGACTTAGTGCGGCCTTCGATTTTTAAGGAGTGCAAACCCATCTGCACCATGCGCTCGACGTGCTGAACGGCACGTAAATCTTTCGAGTTCATAATATAAGTGCCATGCTCATCTTCGGAGACGGCCATATATTCGCCAGGACGCTGAGCTTCTTCCAGTAGGAAGACTTCTTTGGTGGGCGCGCCTACACCTAAAATCGGTTCAGGCTCAGCTTCAGCCTGTTGTAATGCAGCAATCGGCTCGTACTGATGCACGATATCGCCCAGTTCGTTCTCTTTGGCTTCGTGGGTTTTGTATTCCCAGCGGCAAGCGTTAGTGCACGAACCTTGGTTTGGGTCACGCTTATTGATATAGCCGGAGAGCAGGCAGCGACCGGAATAAGCCATGCACAATGCACCGTGTACAAACACTTCGAGTTCCATTTCTGGTACTTCGTGGCGAATCTGCTCGATTTCATCCAGTGACAATTCACGGGATAAAATTGCGCGAGTTAAACCCTGACTATGCCAGAACTTCACGCTGGCATAGTTCACTGCGTTGGCTTGCACCGACAAGTGAATATCCATCTGCGGGAAATGCTCACGCACCATCATAATCAGACCTGGATCCGACATAATCAATGCATCAGGGCCCATGGCAATCACAGGCTCTAAGTCTTTAATAAAGGTTTTTAGCTTGGCGTTATGCGGAGAGATATTCACCACCACATAAAACTTCTTACCGAGAGCATGGGCTTCATTAATACCAATGGTCAAATTGGCATGGTCAAATTCATTATTACGCACGCGCAAGCTGTAGCGTGGCTGACCGGCATAAACCGCATCAGCGCCGTAAGCGAAGGCATAGCGCATATTTTTTAGTGTGCCAGCAGGCGACAACAGCTCGGGACGAAACGCAGTAGACATAGAAAAACTCGAGGAAATAATAAATATCTTACTATTCTATCAGTCATTAACCACCCAAGCGTAGTGCTGGAGGCAATTAATAACCAACTGATTGGGTTGGGTATTAATTTAGGCTGAAAAAGGTCTTTGTAATGCTGTGCTAGATGGGTATGCAAGCGCTTTTTATAGACAAGAGATGCATGACTGCGCGGTTTACAGCTATTTCTAAAAACACATACGCACGACAGTGTGATGTATTGTGCCCAGTGTCTTACTGCTCCGAGATCAGAGTTCTAGACTGAACTGAGCAACTTAATTGTCTTGTAGATGAGCGCTGATGCTTTGGTATTAGCAAGTTCTTACTCATCAATATCCTTAGGTGTTCTGCTAGGATCATTTCCTGTTTTGAGTGAATCATGATCTGTGTATGAATCTTCTATCTTTTGAATTTGTTGCTGTTTTTGCTGCTTTTTTATTGATGTACTGGTTGCCGTTTAAGACGGTACACCTACGCAATGGCATGCTTACAGTTGCTAGTTATGCATTTATTGCCTTATTCAATATTCAGTTTGCTCTGATCTTGCTGGGCTACAGCTTATTTATTTATGGGCTGGCCAATTACTGCGACCGTTTTCTGCGTCCTCGGTCAATTTATATCCTGTTGGCCACAAGCATTGTCAGCCTGTTTGTTCTGTTCAAGTACTATGCCTTTTTTCAAGAGTCGATACAGGCAGCCCTTATCACAGCTGGCTTGCAGGTTGATTTGCCGATTTTAAGCTTGTTGCTGCCTGTAGGTTTATCCTATTACAGCTTTCATTCGGTGGGCTATGTAGTGTCTGTACAGCGCAAGGAGTTGCCTAAGGCCAGTTTTAGCGAGCTGATGCTGTACCTGTGTTTCTTTCCAAGCATTATTGCCGGACCGATCAATCGTGCCAGCCACTTTATGCCGCAAATTCAAGACAGCCAACGCAGTTTGCTGGAGCCTAAGCGCGCGCTATTTTTGATCACGCTGGCGATACTGAAGCTGTTTCTGTTTAGCGCTTGGCTGGCAGAGAATATGGTAGATCCTGTATTCAGCGATCCTATCGGTCATAGTGCTGGGCAAAATCTACTGGCTGTTTATGCCTATGCTTGGAATATCTATTTTAACTTTTCCGGCTATACCGATCTGGTGACAGGCATTGCTTTGTTTTTAGGTTTTCGTCTACCGGTGAACTTTAATGCGCCGTACTTGGCCACCAATCTAAAAGAATTCTGGGCGCGCTGGCATATCAGTCTGTCCACCTTTATCCGTGACTACGTGTATATACCTTTAGGTGGCGGACGCAAATGCTGGATTAGAGTCCAAATCAACGTTTTGATTGCTATGGTGATTTCTGGTCTTTGGCACGGAGCTGCAACGACCTTTGTGATCTGGGGCGCTTTGCACGGGCTAGGTGTTATTGCGCTAAACTTAAAGGAGCTTGTACTGCCTGCTCGAAGTAGTTATTCGCCAGTTATTGCTTTTATCTATCGTCATTTAGCGCGCCTGATCTGTTTTCATTTCGTCTGTCTGGCTTGGATCTTTTTCCGTAGTGATAGCGTGGATAATGCGGTGTTGATGCTGCAACATATTAGTAACCTACAACTTGATGTTGTGTTTGAACAGTACGTATACGAATTACTGGCCGTTGCTTTACTGTTTTTTAGTTACCCACTACTGGTCGCTTTTACAGAGCGTTTGGAAATCCGTAGTGAGCAGATGCATTGGTGGTATTACCCGGTTGTTCTGGCAGTTGTACTGAGTTTAGCTTTCAGCTTGTCACCTGATGGAATGCCAAACTTTATTTACGCGAGTTTTTAAAATTATGGATAATCTAAAAAAACTTTTGTTGAGTTGTTACGTTTTTCTTTGTACAGGAGCTTTACTGATCTGGATGCATCAGGACTCTCTAGAGACTTACTGGCAGCAAAGCTATCATCGGTCGCCTCCATGGAAAACACTACACACAGTAGCTGTTTGGCAGGCGGGCACCCGTGTACACACGGCCACAATCAGTGCTTGGAATAGTTTCCGCTTGGAAATAAGCGGGCAGACTGTACAGACTGCAGTTGCACCTTTAAATATAAGTGAGCAGGCGACACATGTGGTTGCAGCGCAATCGCTGGAAACCAGTGCGCAAATTATACAGAGCCCTGTAATAGAGCCACTGGAAATAAGCCAGCACGTTATGCAGGCCGCTGAAACGACAGCGTTGGAAATAGGTGAGGAGTCTGCACAGGCAGCGGCAACAGTGCCACTGGAGAAAATCGAGCAACCGACAAATGACTGCAGATACTCTGCTCGCGCAACGCTGGTTGATGCTAGTTCAGCAGAATCGACAGCTGAAAGTAAGTGCTTAGAGACTTTATCGCAGCCTGTTCAATTCAAGCAATATGCAAAAATCAGTGCAGGACAACGTGTTTTCTTTGCTGGCGACTCAATGATGCAGGGTGTAGCACCCCATCTTGCAGTACGCTTGCGGCGCGAATACGGCCTGTCTAGCATCGATTTAAGTCGACAAAGTACGGGGTTGGCTTATCCTAAATCTTTCAACTGGCCTGCTACGATTGCACAAACCTTAGAAGACAATCCTGATATCAAACTATTGACGATATTTTTGGGGCCCAATGATCCTTGGGATATGCCTTCAGGCAAAGGCGGCAAATACCTTCGTTATGCCAGCTCAGAATGGGAAGCGCTTTATCGAAGCCGTATCCGTGACATCATTAGTAGTGCACAAGAACGCAATGTCGATATTATCTGGGTCAGTTCACCCTATATGCGTCGCCAAAAGCTCTCCACCCAAGTCAGCTATCTGAATGAACTGTATGAGTCTGAAGTGCTGCAAGCAGGCGAGGTTTTTCTGTCCAGTAATCAGGTTTTTCAGTATCCAGAAGCGACCTATTCAGACTACATGGGTGATGGCAGTTTGAAACAAAAAATGCGCTCTGGTGACGGTATACATTTTACTCCTTCGGGTCAGCGTACCTTGGCTGATGCGCTGTTTGACCTTATTGTATTTATTCCTGACAAACAGGCTGAAAATGACACACAACTTGCAACCAACACGGTTCATTGATTTTTTGCCGTTGATACACCGAGCAGATCACCGTCGCTACCTAGCCAGTATGATTTTGCTATTGAGTGCAGTGTTGCTCAGCAGCTGCACTAAGCCGCCGGTTAAAAAAAATGAGCCTGTGGTCGTACCTGAAGTGCGCTCATACACAAGCGGCCACCTGACCGACTATGGTGAGACGCGCTTGAATTTCGTGGCAGACAAACTTCTTGGCATCAATCAGCACAGCCATATTATTCAGTTGGGTGACTCGCATACTGCTGCAGACTTTTTTACCGGTGCCTTGCGCACAGCTTTGCAGCAGCGTTACGGCAATGCTGGGCCTGGGTGGTTGCCGCCGGCGTGGATTCGTGGCCAGCGTAGCGGCGCGCTTAAGCTGGGTGAAGTAACAGCCAAACAATGGCAATTGACTACCAGCCGCTTAGAACAGCACGCCAACTTTCCCCCTGGTGGTTTTTTGCTGCAGCCATTGCACAGTGGTAGCCGTCTGCAATTAGCGCAATATACGCCTGATGACACTGCTTTTAGTGTACGCGCGCTGTATCAAAGTCCCGATAGTGTTCCAGTACGTATCAACGGCAAGCCGGTGACTTGGGCTGCCAGCGCGAATTGGCAGTGGTCTGCTGCGCGCGAGATGCAGCTACCTCTAGAGCTTGAAGTGTTGGATGACGCCTATCCACAACTCGGCGGCTGGCTGCTTGAGAATGGGCAGCCTGGGGTGTTGCTCAGCAGTCTAGGTATTAATGGCGCAACCATTAATATGCTGGATAAGTGGGGGGCAGACTGGCAAGCACCACTGCAAGCCCTGCAGCCGGACATGCTTATTTTATCCTATGGTACCAACGAGGCTTTTAATGACGATCTGGACAGCGATGATTACTACGCTGATTTGACTCGCCATATTCAGCAGTTGCGCGAGCTGCAACCACAAGCGGCTGTGCTGATGATCAGTGCGCCGGATGTGATTAAGCATGCTGCAGCGGATACTTGTCAGAGTCGCCGCCCTGCGCAGCTGAGTAACGTACAGACAATCCAGCGTCAGGTGGCACGGGAACAACACACACTGTTCTGGGATTGGCAGGCGATGATGGGCGGAGCTTGCAGTTTCTTTGATTGGCAGGCGCAAGGGCTGGCGCAAAAAGACGGTGTGCACTTCACCATTGATGGCTATAAAGCCAGTGCGAATCGTCTCTATCAGGATCTTCAGGGCTATCTTGAAAATCTAAAATCAGAGTAGACATTGACCGAAGCGCGCGATAAACCTCGTGTCTTATAGGGCGAGTAAGAATAGTGAAGGGAGACGCAACCTCCCTTCATCTGCTCTAGGTACTCAGTGATTGCTTACTGTAAATCCTGATGTGCCTCAGTTACACCACAATTCCTGCCGCATGTCCGCTAGCCCATGCCCACTGGAAGTTAAAGCCGCCCAAATGACCGCTCACATCCAGCACTTCACCAACAAAATACAGATTGCTGTGTTTCTGCGATTGCATAGTTTTTGAGGAGACTTCTTGGGTATCGACACCGCCTAACGTAAGTTCTGCAGTGCGGTAGCCTTCGGTGCCCGATGGCGTCAGTTGCCAGTGCTTTAACCGATCACCTATTTCAGTCAACTGTTTGGCGTTGTATTGCTTCAGGGGTGTATTGGTAAACCAATGCTCACAAAGCAGTTGCGCCATTTTTCGGGTAAAGCATTCACTGAGGATCGTTTTCAGTTCTACATTAGGCTGCTGCGCTTGTTGCTCCAGCAACCACGCACTGGCATCGCGATCGCTGAGTAAATTGATTTCGATACGGTCTCCGGGCTGCCAATACGAAGAAATCTGCAAAATCACTGGACCGCTCAAACCGCGGTGAGTGAATAAGAGGTCCTCTTTAAAACTTTGGCCGTTGCACTGCACCACACAATCATCAACCGAGGTACCCGATAGCGCGGTACACAGTTCTTTCAGCTGTGGGTCAGTGATGGTAAAGGGCACCAAGCCAGCGCGGGTGGGCAGAATGGTATGGCCAAATTGCTCAGCGACTTGATAACCAAAACCGGTGGCACCCAATGTTGGAATGGATAAAGCACCGCTGGCAATCACTAACGATTGACACTTAAAGGTCTGCTGCTTGCACTGCAAGATAAAACCCGCATCCTGTGCTTGAATGCTATCGATTGGCGTATTGAGCTGAATGGTGGCACCGGCATCAGCACATTCGTCCAGCAGCATCTGCAAAATATCACTGGCTTTATTATCGCAAAATAACTGGCCCAGCTTTTTCTCGTGATAGGGGATTTGATGGCGCTGCACCATCTCCAGAAAATCCCACTGAGTGTAACGCGCCAGTGCAGACTTACAAAAGTGCGGATTGTTTGAGAGAAAATTATCCGGCTCGGTGTACATATTAGTAAAATTACAACGACCACCACCGGACATCAGAATCTTCTTACCGGCTTTATTGGCGTGATCAATCACTAAGACTTTGCGGCCACGCTGCGCAGCAGTCAAAGCACACATTAAACCAGCCGCGCCGGCACCTACAATAATTACATCCACAGCTTGCACAGTCCGACACCTGAAAAATAAAAACTAAGTTTAACGGCTTTTCACATCAAGATGGCTGTAAATCTTTGTACCTGCCGTACTGCTTGCGACTTAGATCATGCAAACAACATCAATGATCAAGCAGTACCTTACGAGTGACGCGGCAAGCGTAGCCAAGGATGGCGAAGCGCCCGAATGGAGGCAGGAAGCCTCCTTGAGCGAAGAGCGACACTAGCAAGGTACGTAACACACAGATTAACCCGCTCTAAGCTCTTAACTATGCAATACAAATTGCCCGGTAAAACAGGCACCATCTTGGCCGTCTTCGGTTAAAATTCGGCTGTTTAAATTGATGCGTGCCTTGCCATGGCGTTGGTACATCTTAACGAAACGCGCCCAAGTCGCCTCATCGGGAGCATCACAAATAACCTCTGCATCCTTAAAAACGGGCAGCGGATAATCAATTTGCCCTGCCTGAACGACGATATGTGTGGTATTTATACCTGCATCACGAAGTTGTAAGTGCAACCAGCCCCAACATGCTAAAACACCTGCGCAATACAGGCTGCCACCAAACATTGAGTCTTGATGGTTACGGTTTTCTGTTAGGGGAAGATACAGTTGCAAACGCTGATTCTGCCAGTCACGTACTTCAACCGCTAGAGCTGTTGTTAATGGGATATCACTGGCAAATACTTGAGCCAGATGTTGGCAGGCAGAGCGACTGGATACGTTGTGCATAGACGTTCTCGCTGAGTTCAATAACTAAGTTAGATTCAGTGTAAAGCAAGATAAACGCAGAGCGAAGCAGTTACATTGTGCTGTTTAGCGCATAAAAGGCGTCTATCTTTGGCGATATACTACGAATATTGTGAAATTTTCAAATTAACTGCTATCTACAGGTTAGAATTAAATAACATGCAGTATTGTGCTTTTTTTACCAAGGAGATGAGCTTGTGGATTCTGTAGCAACCAATAGTATATTTTTTGTTGGTGGGTTGTTAGTTGCTATCAGTATTCTGGTCAGCTCAGTGTCCTCGCGCGTCGGCATCCCAATTTTAGTTATTTTTATGGGTGTTGGCATGATGGCGGGTACCGACGGTGTCGGTGGTATTGCTTTTGATGACTACTCACTGACCTATTTGGTCAGTAACCTCGCCTTAGCCGTTATTTTGCTGGATGGTGGTATGCGCACTCGGGTGGCAACCTTCCGCGTGGCACTTTGGCCTGCACTGTCATTAGCTACTTTTGGCGTGATACTGACTGCTGTCTTAACCGGTTTTGCGGCGTCTTGGCTATTTAATCTCACGCTATTAGAAGGTCTGTTGATTGGCTCGATTGTCGGCTCCACTGATGCCGCTGCGGTGTTTAACTTACTCAATGGTAAGGCACTGAACGAGCGCGTGGGCTCGACCTTGGAAATTGAGTCGGGCAGTAATGACCCCATGGCGATGTTTCTCACCATCACTTTAATTGGCATGTTGGTGGCCGGTGAAACCAGTTTCAGTATGGATTTCTTTAGCAGTTTGGCCCGTCAGTTTGGTTTGGGAACGGTCTTGGGCTTGGGCGGCGGTTGGTTACTGCTGCAGATTATTAATCGCATCACCGTTGCAGATGGCCTGTATCCACTGCTGGCCGTCAGTGGCAGTATTATGATTTATGCCTTCTCTGGCGAAGTCGGTGGTAGCGGTATTTTGTCGGTGTATGTGTGCGGTATGGTGCTGGGTAATCGCCCTATCCGTAACCGTCACGGCATTTTGCATATGTTTGATGGCTTGGCGTGGCTCAGTCAAATTGGCATGTTCTTGGTGTTGGGTTTATTGCTGACGCCGCATGAATTACTACCGATTGCAGTGCCTGCTTTATTGCTATCACTGTGGATGATTCTCTTTGCCCGCCCCTTATCAGTCTTTCTCGGACTCTTACCGTTCCGCGGTTTTAATACGCGCGAACGGGTGTTTATCTCTTGGATTGGTTTGCGCGGGGCAGTGCCGGTTATTTTAGCGGTATTCCCGCTGGTGGCTGGCTTACCTAATGCGCAACTGTTCTTTAACGTCGCCTTCTTTATTGTTCTGGTGTCATTGTTGCTGCAAGGTTCAACACTCTCGTGGGCGGCGCGTAAAGCTAAAGTGGATCTACCACCAGCACCGGTGCCGATCTCCCGCGTGGGTTTAGAAATTCACCCCACCAGCCAATGGGAGCTGTTTGTTTATAATTTAGGCAATCAAAAGTGGTGTATTGATGCACAATTGCGTGAACTTAAAATGCCTGCCGGCACTCGAATTGCTGCATTGTTTCGAAGCAATCAATTACTGCACCCCAGCGGTAGTACGCGTTTAAAAGCTAATGATATTTTATGTGTGATTGGCCATGAGGAAAACTTACCTGCTTTGGGCCGCTTATTTAGTAAAGCACCCCAGCGTGGTTTAGATATGCGTTTCTTTGGTGACTTTGTTTTAGAAGGGGCAGCGCAACTGGGTGCAGTGGCCGATGTCTATGGTTTGCAATTGGGTGCGCTAGATCCGCAATTGAGTATGGCCGAGTTTATAACCCAAGCTGTGGGCGGTGAAGCGGTACTGGGTGACCATATTGAGTGGCAAGGTCTGACCTGGGCCGTGGCACTGATGGAAGGTAATAAAGTCAGTAAAGTTGGGGTGAAGTTCCCAGAAGGTAAGCGCCCAGAACTGCCGTTTTTTTGAGACCGGTGTGTGATTGCGAGGCTACATATAAAGGCTGCTGATTGGCTGTTGTCACTGATAGGAAGAACCTAGGCTTATGAAATATAGACTGTTGTTGCTGTTGATCATTTGCCTTGCGGGTTTGCCCAGTACAGCCAGTTATGCTGCTTTAACAGCACTGGATATGCGTCAGTCACTGACTGATTTACCCGCACGTAAACTGCCTGAAGCAGAACAGCAAGCCGCTCAACAAGCCTTGGAACAGACGCTGGCGTGGTTGGATATTGCCGAACGAACTGAACAAGCTCAGCAAGAATTGCAAGCGCAGTTAATCGGTGCGCCTAAGCAAATTTCCGAGACACAGATGGCCTTGCAGCGGCTGTTAGCGACACCGCAAGATGACCCTAGTAAGCGTTTGGCACAAGCATCAGTCAGTGAACTTGAGCACCTTTTATCCGAGCGTAATCAGGAATTAAGAGCGCTACAGAAAGAGCTGGGTGATGCCAATGCGCTGATTATTACCGCACAAACACGCCCCGAGCGAGCACAAGCAGAAATCAGTAGTAATCAAACGCGTATTCAAGAAATCAACGTATTATTGAAGACGGTGAAAGAGAGCAGTAAGGCGCTGAGTAATGAGAAAATTGATGCACTCAAAGCTGAGCTATTGGCCTTAGAAAGCAAAAGTAATTTACGCCGTGCCGAACTGACTGGTAACAGTGTGCTGCAGGAGTTGGGCGGCCATCGCAGTGATTTATTACAGCATAAAGTCCGTCTGCAAGAGCAGGCTATTCTAGCCTTACAATCGTTACTCAATGAAAAGCGTCAAGCCGACTCTGAAAAAACAGTGGCTGAATTATCCCTTGAAGTCAGCAAAGCCGGTACTGATAGCCTGTTGTTACGTGAAAGCAGTCTGAATTTAAAATTATCAGATTATTTACTGACTATCACTGAGCGCCGTAATCAGCTGACCCAACGTAATCTAGTGGTGCGTCAGCAGTTGGACAGTGTGCAACAAACAGATCAAGCACTTGAAGAGCAAATCAGCGTCTTGCAGGGCAGCTTGTTGTTAGCAAAAATTCTCTATCAACAAAAGCAAGCCTTGCCCCAACTCAGCTTTGATAAAACCTTGGCCGACCAAATCGCCGATACGCGTTTGTATCAGTTTGAATTGCGTCAGCTGCGCGAGACCGTCAGTCGTCCTGATGAGTATTTGCAAACGGCTTTAAAAAAGATGCCTGAGGGGGATGAGAAAACTGTTTTAAGTAGCAGTTTATTAGAGTTGGTGCGCTCTCGAGCTGAGCTGCTGGATCGGGTGAACCGTGAGCTCAATGCCTTTTTAAGTGAGTCGATTACCTTACAGCTCAATCAAAAACAGCTGCAAAGTATGACGGATGCGCTGCGTTCCACCCTGGATGAGCAGATGTTTTGGATTCCCAGTAATAAACAATTAGACTGGGAGTGGCTTAAAAACGTACCGGCTCGCCTGCAATATCAACTGACTTCAGGGTTGTGGCCAGCTGATTTGAGCCAAGCTTGGCAGAGTGTAGTGAAGCGCGCGGGTTGGTTTATCCCATTACTATTGATGTTGATTATAGCGGCTATAAAACGCCCAAAAATCTTACAAGCCTTGCGTAATTTGCATGCGGATATTGGTCATTTTCGTTTGGACAATCAGCTGCATACGCCACGTGCCATCCTCTTAAACCTGCTATTGGCGTTACCCGGTGCGATTGTATTAGCCAGCCTCGGAGCCATGGTGCAAGCCGATAGCCAAGGGGGTTATAACCTTGAAATTGGGCAAGCCTTATGGGGTATGGCCCAAGTGTGGTTAGTGTTTTATTTTATGTATCGAATTTTAGCGCCCAATGGTGTGGCGATTATGCATTTTCGTTGGCCACGTCGGCAGGTGGCCTTTTTACAAAAGAATATTCGTACGATGGGGTTAGCGGCTCTAGTGCTGACGGCGGTCGTCACTGTGGCACAGGCTAAACCGGCGGCTTTGAGTGAAGACGTGATCGGCATTACGGTGCTGATGAGTTGCTTGCTTATTCTTGCTTGGGTTATGGGACGTTTGCTCTTTCACCGTTATAGCAACCATAACACTTCAGTTTTTAGACGCTTAGTCGGTGTCGTTGTAGCGCTGATGCCTTTGCTGTTTGTCGCAGCGCTGGTGTCTGGCTATTACTACACCGCTCTTAAACTCAGTGCGCGTTTGCTGGACACCTTATCCTTGATGCTAATCTGGGCGCTACTTGAAGCCGTACTGGTGCGCGGACTGGCCTTGGCCGCACGCCGTCTGGCGTGGCAACGAGCACAAGATGCCAAGCAAAATCAGCCCAAAGATGGGGTTGAAGGGGATGTGGCCACTGACGATATGCTCTTGGATATTTCGCAAATCAATGAGCAATCGTTACGTTTAGCGCGACTGATCTTGTTGGGTCTGTTTTTTATTAGCTTGTACTGGGTATGGGCTGATTTATTGTCTTTATTCACCTATTTAGACAATATCACCTTATATGAAAATATCAGCAGTAGCGGTTCTGCCGTGCCGATCAGCTTGCGTGATGTACTAGATGCTGGTGTTATTATTCTGATTACACTGGCGTTGACGCGTAACTTGCCGGGCTTATTAGAAGTGTTGTTTTTATCACGCTTACGGCTGGCGCAAGGCAGTGCTTATGCGACGACAACGCTTTTATCTTATGCTATTTCAGCGACTGGTTTTGTCACTACGTTGGCTGTGCTGGGTGTCAGTTGGGATAAATTACAGTGGTTGGTTGCTGCGCTTTCGGTGGGTTTAGGTTTTGGTCTGCAAGAAATCTTTGCCAACTTTGTTTCAGGTTTGATTATCTTATTTGAACGCCCAGTCCGTATTGGCGATGTGGTGACCATTGGGCCTTTATCAGGTACGGTCAGCCGTATCAGGATTCGTGCGACCACCATTACTGACTTTGACCGTAAAGAAATCATTGTGCCTAATAAGGTGTTTGTCACCGATCAGTTAGTGAACTGGTCACTGAGCGATACGATAACGCGAGTGATTATTCGCATTGGTGTGGCCTATGAAACTGATATGGACTTGGCACATAAGCTGATGATGCAGGCCATGCAAGAAAACCAGCGGGTGATGCGTGATCCAGCACCTGTTGTATTGTTCTTAGAAATTAGCGCCAGTACCTTTGATCATGAGCTACGTTTTCATGTGCGTGAGTTGGGTGACCGCAACCCGTCCATTGATGAAGTGTTGAACCGTATTGTTTTAAGTTTCCGTGAAAACAAAATTGATATGGCCTTTAACCAGCTGGATGTCATGATCAAAAATAAGCAAGGTCAAGAGCAGGTCTTACCCAGCCAAAGCAATCCACTTATTGATAATCAAGCCCCCACAGTTTAAATACTGCATGGGGCTGGAGTGCCTATCCAATGAAAAGCCTAGACACCCTTATGTTTGATCCGCGTTTTGCTCGATTGGGAAATGTATTTTCAGCACCCATTGAGCCGACCCCAGTTGAGCAGGCGAAGATGGTGATTTGCAGTACTGATGCCTTAGCCTTACTGGATTTACCACCGAGCATTGCCGACGATCCACGTTTATTAGAGTTAGCTAGCGGGGCTTGGTATTGGCCGCAACATACCCCGCGCGCGATGGTCTATTCTGGCCATCAGTTTGGTGGTTATACCCCACGCTTAGGCGATGGCCGTGGTTTGCTGCTGGGCGAAGTGTTGAATACTGCCGGTGAGTATTGGGATGTGCATCTTAAAGGCGCAGGCCTAACGCCATTTTCCAGAACCGGTGATGGTCGAGCGGTGTTGCGCAGTAGTATTCGTGAATTTCTTGCCAGTGAATATTTGCATCAGCTGGGAATTTCGACTTCGCGAGCCTTGTGTGTCACTGACTCAGAAACGACAGTGTGGCGTGAACATCGGGAAACAGCAGCGATGTTGCTACGCCTTTCACCGAGCCATATTCGCTTTGGTCATTTTGAGTACTTTTATTACAACAAACAGTATGGCGAGCTTGAGCGTTTGCATAAGCACGTACTCAACGATCTTTATCCAGAATGCTTAACAGCCGAGGAGCCATTAGCCGCGTTGTTGAGTGAAGTGGTCAAACGCACCGCTGAAACCATTGCTTTGTGGCAGGCCTACGGTTTTTGTCATGGTGTGATGAATACTGACAATATGTCGATTCTGGGACTGACCTTTGATTTTGGTCCCTATGCCTTTCTTGATGATTTTAAACACAAGCATATTTGTAATCATTCAGATAACCGTGGCCGCTATGCGTTTAATCAGCAAGTGGCGATGGGCTATTGGAATCTCACCGCCTTTGCCGAAACCTTAACCCGTTATGTATCGATTGAGCGTTTGCAAGAGATTCTCGATGGTTATGCTGCCATTCAGCAGCACGCTTATTTAAAAGCCATGCGCGCGCGTTTAGGTTTAATCGGTGAGCAAGAAGCGGATGCTGTGCTGATTGATAAACTCTTAGTGCAGATGGATCAGAGTGCGGTGGATTACACTTTATTCTTCCGTGATCTGGGTGAGTTGCCAGCAGCGCAAGCACTCGAAAAACTACGCGATGAGTTTGTAAATCGCAGCGCCTTTGATGAGTGGACTGCGGAATTTATAGTGCGCAATGCCAATGATGCACGCACTCAAGAGCAGCGTCGTAAAGAAATGCATGCGGTTAATCCACTGTATATGTTGCGCAATTATTTAATTCAAATAGCCATTGAAGCAGCTGAAGATGGTGACTATGCGCCACTGCATAAACTGCATCAGGTTTTAAGTTCACCCTTTACTGAACAAGAGGGTTGCGCTGAGTATGCCGAACGCCCACCACAGTGGGGCAAACACTTATCGATTAGTTGCTCGTCTTAAGTTTTAAGTCGCTCTAAAAAGGCCCTTTGCGCTGTGATTTTACAGCTGCGTAGAGGGCCTTTTTTCTTTGTCGTTCCATTTTCTTTTTGGCTGCAAAATATTAATTTTTCACCGCCCATATCAGATATTCAACGACATTGATTATTGCACCCTGCTTTTTACTGTGACAGGGTGGTCTGTTTTGTAATTGCGTACTGGCTGTTTTTTACCGTGCATTTTTGCCGCTGATGAATGGTTTGTGCGTTTCAAGCTGACTGACATTGGCGCCGAAATTGAGCATAGATCAAGGAGTTCCTACTATGACCTCAGATAAAACGACAACAGATAAGTCGTCTAAAGTTTCTACCATTCTTCTCCCGGTATTTGTCCCCTCGGTCCTGGTGATCGTACTGATGGTGATTGGCACCATGAGTAACCCTGAAAAAGCAGGGGCATTGTTTGCCGATGTATTGGCCTATGTAACCACCACCTTTGGTTGGTTTTACATGTTGGCCGTGGCAATTTTCTTAGTCTTTATTGTTTCAGTAGCGTTTAGCAGTTGGGGAAATATCAAACTGGGGCCTGACCATGCCGAGCCTGAATACAGTTTCTTTGCGTGGTTCGCCATGCTCTTTTCTGCCGGTTACGGCATCGCCTTGCTGTTCTTTGGGGTGGCGGAGCCAGTTTTGCACTATGCCTCACCGCCCGATGGTGCTGGTCTCACGGTTGATGCAGCTAAGCAAGCGATGCAAATTGCTTTCTTCCACTGGGGTTTCCATATTTGGGCGATCTACGGTTTAGTCGGCTTGTCCTTAGCCTACTTTGCCTTCCGTCACGGTTTACCCTTGTCGATGCGTTCCACTTTGTACCCGCTGATTGGTGAAAAGATTCACGGTCCTATGGGGCATGCTGTGGATACCTTTGCCATTTTAGGCACTATGTTTGGTATTGCCACTTCGCTGGGTTTATCTGTGGCGCAAATTAACGCAGGACTTAATTATCTGTGGCCGTCGATTCCGGTGAATACCACAGTGCAGTTGATTGCTCTGGTCGTCATTACCTGTTTGGCTACCTTGTCGGTGGTGGCGGGGATGG
This sequence comes from Pseudomonas sp., assembly GCA_034006005.1. Classification (GTDB taxonomy): domain Bacteria; phylum Pseudomonadota; class Gammaproteobacteria; order Pseudomonadales; family Pseudomonadaceae; genus Denitrificimonas. The sequence goes on along the minus strand of JAVETP010000003.1, from coordinate 52,170 downwards.
ATAAAGGTGTTAAGCGCTTATCCATGCTGAATATTATCTTGGCAGTGTCCTTGATGGTGTTCGTGTTTGCCGTGGGTCCAACAGTCTTTATTCTCAATACCTTTATGGAAAACACTGGTAGCTACTTGAGTAATATTGTTGAGCGCACTTTTAGCTTGCAGGCCTATACCTCGAGCGATTGGATTGGTAACTGGACGCTGTTTATCTTCGGTTGGACCATTGCTTGGGCGCCGTTTGTGGGTCTATTTATCGCTAAGATCAGCCGGGGTCGTACCATTCGCCAGTTTGTGGTTGGCGTGATGCTAGTACCGACCATCTTTACCTTTTTATGGTTCTCAGTGTTTGGTGATACTGCACTGCACCTGATTATGGTGGATGGTTATACCGAGCTGATTGAGCAAGTACAGAATGATCATGCGGTGGCTTTATTTAAGCTGTTTGAGCTGTTGCCGTTCACCTCAATCGTATCGTTCTTAACGATATTCTTGATTATCACCTTCTTTGTCACCTCATCTGACTCTGGCTCAATCGTAATTGATTCGCTGGCCTCAGGCGGTGTAACAAATACGCCTGTTTGGCAGCGGGTATTCTGGGCCTCCATGCAAGGGTTGGTAGCGGCCGCCTTGTTGTTAGCCGGTGGTTTAAGTGCACTACAGACAGCAAGTATTGTCAGTGCTTTGCCCTTCGCCATTATCATGCTGATTGCCATGGTTGGTATGTGGCGTGCCTTGATTATTGAAGGGCACCAAGAGATGAGCCTGAGCCAGCATATGCAATCGACTCCAGGCGGTTATAAATCGGGCCCAGGTTTTTGGAAAAAGCGCTTAGCCAACTTGGTTGATTTTCCTGATAGTGACGCCGTCGAGAAGTTTATTCGCACGATCGGTATTCAAGGGATGGAAAAAGTTGAGCAGGAACTGGAAGCCAAAGGTTGGGTCGCTGAAGTCGTCTTTGATGAGCAAAACCTACGTGCTCAGTTCCAGGTATTCCAAGAAGGTAAGTTGGAGTTTATTTACGAAATCCGCTTACGTGCTTACGCCATGCCTGACTTCTCATTCCCGATGACTACGGGCAACAGTGGCGATGAGCAGTACTATCGCGCTGAAGTGTTCTTGCGCCGTGGTGGTCAGGCTTATGATGTGTATGGCTACGATGAGCAAGATATCATTACCGATATTCTTGATCAGTTTGAGAAGTATCTACACTTTTTGCATATATCACCGGGGATTCTGCCGTGGAATATGGCCGAGCACGATGATGATCTAGTTGCTCAGGATGTAGAGCTGGATGCCGATGCACCCGCACCGTTTTCTCCCTCAAACATTGAAGGAAAACTGTTGTAAGTAGGCTGCTGTAAGCTGCGAGTGCTGGTGCGGTGATCACCGTATCAGCGCTACGCAAAATACAAAAAGGGCGGTACTGTTCAACAGTGCCGCCCTTTTTTATAAACTTTTAAAACCTAGACGCTGTACTTACCAGCTAAAGATTTCCCACGATGGAATACGCATCTCTGGTTTATCAGCACGAATAAAGTTGCCTTCACTGCCATCCGCACGCACTAAAAAGTAAGGCTTACCTTTTTTTGGTGTGACTTTTACGGCATATAAAAAACCATTCAGACGGTATTCTTCAACGACTTTATCGCCTTTTTGCACAATGGTCACATCCGGCTCTCCGCCAATAGACTCATCAGCAAAACCAAGAAGAGGGCAGCCAAGTAAGACACCGGCCAGTGTTAAGCGCTGCAAAGTAGTACGCATAGTCTTTATCCTTTATCGACGAATTGGCGTGGTAATAGCTCTAGTCTAGCAAGAGCAGTATGTTTGGTGTTGAGGATATTGAATCTTACTGTGGCCAGTGGCGATTAGGCTTTAATTTTTTTATTAAATATAGCGTGTTGCACATGATAGCACCTCTAATTAGATGGCCAAATTTACTATGCCACTACAACATTGATGAGCGAGAGATTCTGTATTTGATGTTGTACAAGCTAGAATATGAGTTATGTCTTGGCAATCTAATTGCCAGTAGTCTTACCTAGTTTGTTTCAAGCGCCCACCTAAGATATAAAAAGACATCGTTAATCAGCTCGGAGATTGTCATGTCTCAAAAAAAGAAATTACTGATCATTGCTCACACTCCTTCAGTGAACACTCAGCAGATGTTCGAAGCTGTACTCAAAGGTGCTTCTCATGCAGATATAGATAATGTTGAAGTGCTCACCCGAGCGCCGCTTGAAACACAGCCAGAAGATATTATTGCCGCCGACGCCATTATTTTGGGCACCACAGAAAATTTTGGCTATATGGCAGGTCTTGTGAAAGACGTCTTTGATAGGTGTTACTACCCGTGTCTTGAACATACAGAAGGTCTGCCTTTTGCATTTTATATTCGTGCAGGACTTGATGGTACCGGTACGCGCAAAGCCATTGAAAGTATCACTCATGGTTTACGTTGGAAGTTAGTGCAAGAGCCACTGTTGTGTAAAGGTTCTTGGGATGAGGGATTTTTAGAGCAGTGCGAAGAGCTGGGGATGTCGATAGCCGCTGGTTTGGAAGCGGGTATTTTTTAATGTTGAGCCAGTCCATCGCCGCATATCAGTACGGCGATGGGGTATGGGTTAAGCCTTATAAGGTCATATAGATACCGGTTGGTATGCCTTGAGCATTGAGTTCCAGTACTTGCAAACTGCCCTTTTTCTCTGGGCCCATGCCTGGGGAGTTCAGCGGCATACCTGGTAAAGCCAGGCCTTTAATATCAGGTTGTTCGGCAAGCATTTTATGGATGGCAGCGACCGGCACATGTCCCTCCACAACATACCCTTCAATTTCTACCGTATGACAACTGGCTGCTTGTGCAGTGCCTAAACGTTGCTTCACTGGTGTCATATTGTGATGGTCAATCATGCTGACGTTAAAGCCTTCGTCTTCTAAGTAGTTGGCATATTCGATGCAGCAGCCGCAATTGGGGTCTTTGTGCAGCGTGGCATTGAGCGGTGCGGCGAGTAGGTTGCCGGCAAAGAGGCTGAGAACGCTGGCAGATATCAAGCGTGTGATTGTGGTTTGCATGGTGTTACTCCAAAAAAATTAAACAATAATAATTGATGCCCACTACACCGGCTTGGGTGGTGGGGTGATTGGAGTAATAACGCGAGAATTGAAAAAATACGACAGCAGAATATGATCCGTTGCATGATGTTGTACGCTAATCAATGCAGGAGTGTTACACAGCGCATACACGCAGCAGTGATGCGTTGCACTGAGGCAGTCGCTGCATATATCTGTATTGTTAGAGGGTGCAGTGTGCTTATGCTGCACGCTGCTAGTGAGCGTGTTTGTTGCTTGCAGCGTTGGAATATGGGTGGCTGATGCGGGTTGCAAGCCAGCTAATATTAGGCACAACATCAACAGTAGTTGCTGCAGAGTCGAGCGCTGCAAGCGCATTTAGCTTGGGCTCACAGCGGAGGCGGGCTTATGTGCCAAACCTTCAAGAATCGGACAAGCTGATTGTCCATCGCCATGGCATTGCTCGACCAGCCCCGCCAGTTGCTCGCGCATACTTTGTAGATGGCTGATATCACGATCCAGTTCTGTCATATATTGCTGGGCTAAGGCTTTAACATCAGCACTCTTACGATCAGTATTTTGCCAGAGGCCGAGTAAGGTTTTAATTCGTTCCAGCGAAAAGCCTAAATCACGGGCGCGCTTGATAAAGCACAGTTGCTCAATACTGCTGTCATCATAAACACGATAGCCAGAGCTATTACGTGGAACGTCAACCAGCAGGTCAATGTCTTCGTAATAGCGAATCATTTTCCGGCTCACACCTGATAGTGCCGACGCTTCTCCAATATTCATAAGGCCTCTAACGGTGGTTTAAAGCCGCGCAGACGTAGCGCGTTAGTCACCACAAAAACACTGGACAACGCCATGGCTGTTGCGGCTAATACGGGTGACAACAAGGTGCCATTGAAGGGGTAGAGAATCCCTGCCGCCACTGGAATCAAGGCGATATTGTAGGCAAAGGCCCAGAATAGGTTTTGACTGATATTACGCAGCGTGGCTTTCGAGAGTGCCAATGCATTAATCACTCCAGTTAAGTGGCCTGACATTAGCACAACATCGGCGGCATCCATGGCGACATCAGTACCGGTACCAATGGCAATCCCCACATCGGCTGCGGCTAAGGCTGGCGCGTCGTTAATACCATCACCCACATAAGCCACCTGGCCGTATTGTTCTTGCAGCTTTTTGACGGCTTCAACTTTACCTTCCGGCATCACCTGCGCCACGACATGATCAATGCCTAATTGCTTGGCAATTGCATCGGCGGTGTGTTGGTTATCCCCAGTAATCATTGCGACTTTTAGACCTTGCGCATGCAAGTGCTCAATGGCTGCTTTACTACTGACTTTAATCGGATCGCTGACGGCCAGCATCACCGCTAAACGACCACCAATTGCGGCATAGAGGGGTGATTTACCTTGCTCACCGAGCTGCTGTGCTTGCTTGGCAAACTGATCAGTGTTGATATTGAGACTGGTCATAAAACGATCAGCACCAATTTGGATCTGCTGACCATCGACTGTTGCTTGTACGCCCATACCAGTAATCGACTGAAACTCGCTAATGCTAGGAATCTGTAACTGGCGTTCCAGTGCTGCGTTGACAATAGCTTGCGCAATCGGGTGCTCAGACTGCTGCTCAACGGCGGCAACAAGGGCGAGTACGCGATCTTCTTGCTGAGTATCGGTGACAGCAAAGTCAGTCAACTGGGGCTTACCTTCAGTTAAAGTACCGGTTTTATCCACCGCAATGACTTGCACATCTTTAAGGTTTTGCAGCGCTTGGCCTTGGCGAAATAAAATCCCCAGCTGCGCTGCACGTCCCGTACCCACCATAATTGAAGTGGGCGTAGCGAGGCCCATAGCGCAGGGGCAGGCAATAATCAGTACCGCCACGGCATTGACTAAAGCCAAGCTGATCGCGGGTGCTGGTGCGAAAATAAGCCAAGCGATAAAGGTCAGTAGTGCGGCAACCATCACCGCTGGTACAAACCATAAAGTAATACGATCCACTAAACCTTGAATCGGTAACTTGCTGCCTTGAGCTTGCTCAACCAGACGAATAATATGTGCCAAGACGGTATTAGCGCCGACTTGTTCGACCTTTATCTGCAAGCTACCGGTTTGGTTGACTGTGCCACCGATGACCTTGGCTTCGGTGGTTTTTTCCACAGGTACGGGTTCACCGGTCAGCATCGATTCATCGACAAAGCTGTGTCCGGAAACCACCACACCATCTAGGGCAATACGTTCACCGGGACGGATATCTAATATTTCACCAATACGAATTTCTGCAACAGGCTTATCTAAGCTTTTGCCATTCACCACGACTCGCGCTTCATTGGGCTGCAGATTGATTAAGCGTTTAATCGCATCAGCGGCACTGCCTTTGGCGCGTGCTTCCAAAAAGCGTCCCAGTAAAATCAAGGCAATAATCACTGCCGAGGCTTCAAAGTACACATTGACCGTTTCAGCTGGCAGAATTTTTGGCACAAAGGTGGCAATCATCGAATAGCTAAAGGCTGATAACGTACCCAGTGCCACCAGCGAGTTCATATCCGGAGCTAAGCGGCGTAAGCCGTGCCAACCCATGATTAAAATCTCACGACCGGGGCCAAACAGTACCAGTGCTGCCAAGATCGCCTGCACATACCACAGGTGTTGGGTCTCAAAGGTGCGCTGTAAAAAGGCATGAAAGGGGGCAATAAAGTGCGCGCCCATTTCTAAAATAAATAAGGGTGTGGCAAATAAGAACGCGTATTTGAGCTGCTTTTTGAGATGGGTTTGCTCGGCGGCTTGACGGGTATTGAGGTCATCGGCTTTGCGCTGATTGTCGGCGAGTAGAGTCGATGGGTAGTTATGCTCCGTCAGCCATTGGCTAATGGTTTCAGGCTCTTCACCAGCGAGTAATTGCACATGGGCTTGCTTGGTCGCTAGATTGACCTGATAGCTGACGACAATAGGGCTTTGCGCCAGTGCTTTTTCAATGCGCCCCACACAGGAGCCGCAGTTCATGCCGCTGACGGCGTAATCATAACCCTGCAAAGGCACTTGATAACCGCTGGCTTCGACCGCTTCCACCAATAGAGTTAAAGCGACAGGCTCAGACAGGCTGACAATCACTTCATTGGTCAGCAAGTTCACTGTGGCTTGAGTGACGCCAGGCACTTTTAGCAGGCCACGCTCGACACGTCCTGCACAGGATGCACAGGTCATGCCTCGTACCGGAATTTGCACCATCTGTAAGGTCGTCATAAGCATCACCTGTTGGATTAAGAATAGACTATACGGTAAACCTTACCATCAGGTGAAGGTCAAGGTTGTTGCTGATATCGCAGGCATAAAAAAGCCCGGAGTCCTATTAAAAGAACGCCGGGCTGAGTGTGACTGCGTAAAGATTATTTCTTTTTAGCAGGTGTTTCGTCGTGCTCGTCTTCGTAGCCTGTAATCATGGGTTTAATCATACTGAACACCGTCTTACCCATGGTCGCCATATAGACGTGAGCGATGACGAAAATCAACATGGCAAAGGCCGCTGCCGTATGTGCCAGCGCCACATACTCAAGGCTTAAAAAGCCGGTCAGGCCCCAAGCTTCCCAGTTGTTGTAGAACAAATACAACAGACCGGAAATCCAAATCGCTGGCGAAATCACCAACTTAAAGCCCAAGTAAGCCAAACGCTGTAAAGGGTTGTGCTTAGCTTGCGAGGTTGCACGATAGGGGTGCTCAGCACCAGTAAAGGTACCGATTAAGTAGTAATAGGCCACTGCACCGAGTTTATCGGTGGTGGGGATATACTGCTTCCATTCGCCGGTCGTCAGGTGCCAGAAAATCGCTAACACCCATAAGCCCATCAGCGCGTAAGCAGCATACTCATGCAGCTGCGCTACTTTACCAAAGCCCAACACACTGTAGCTGCCGTGGATTTCAAAGCCAGTGAACATCAAAAAGAAGATCAGGCCCGCTTGGCACCAGTGCCAGAAGCGTTCAAAACGCTTATAAATCATCGTCCGTTTCATACGTTTTTTCTCCTACGGCTGGCAATAATACGTCCAGCAGCATGGGCTAAAGTACCCAGCAAGGTCAGCAGGGCAATACCCCAACCGGCATAATCCAGCCAGATGTTTCTGTCGCGGCCAGGCATATAAAAATCAGTCAGTGCAGCTAAACGACCGTCACGCGCGTGGCACGAAGCACAGTCCAGTGCAGCAGAAGCCGGTGCAACCATGTGTGCGATGGGCCAGTGCATACGGGTTTCGATAAAGTCGAATTCGCCGCTATATTCTTGGCCTGCGTAGTCGGTACCGGCTTTGAGTGATTTAACCCAGTCAAAGTTAGTCCAGAGCGCCGTATCATCGGTCGCGCTATACACGTGGTTGACCAGTAAGTGCTTATGTACGGTGTCGTACGGCTGCTTACCTTCCATAATTTTAAACGGCCAGATACGTGAATCTGGATTGTCGTGACTGCCCTTAATCTGGTTCAAGTCAATCGGCGTTTTAGTTTCGTCGATTTTATCTTCACGCAAGGTGTAGCGTGTTTGACCATCAAACCAACGGTACTCAGGCACCACGTTTTCTTCGTAACGGAAAGAGCCTTTAGTACTCAAGTACGACAGATTACCTTTTTCATCACGAATGGTTTGTGGCTTACCGTCTTTATCCAGTTGACCTGCTGTTGACCAGTCCCACCATGTTTTAGTGGCAACACCACCACGAGCAAATTCAGGGATATGACAGGTCTGGCAAGCAACTTGGTCAACGTGCTCATTCAGTTTAGGCTTGCTGTGTGGTGCTGGACCGTGACATGACTCGCAGGATGCGCGGGTTTGGTCAGTGTGGCCTGGCACGTCAATACCTAAGGTATCGCGAGCGTTAGTTGAATAACGACTACCGGTGACACTGTGCGCTGAAGTGGTATGGCAATCGGCACAGCCAAAATTTGCACCATCTTTAGACATATGCACATCAAGGCTGTGCGGAGCAGTCAGCAGGGATGAGTCGAGGTCACCGTGCTTGACACCATCACCACCACCACCGTAGAAGTGGCAGCTACCGCAGTTTTGACTGCTGCTGGCGCCAATATTCTGAGCGATGTTTGCTAAGTCAGTTTTGCGTGTAATTGATTTATCAATAGGGTCAGTAAACTCATAGATAGGATGTCCAGCACCTGTAGGTGACTTTTTATAGCCACCGGTAGTGTCGTGACAAATCAAACAGTCAACTGCATTACCATCACTGGGTGGTGGCTTGCGCATATCGTCCCAACCGTACCCGGTGTGGCAGCTGGTGCAGAACGGCTCGTTCGACGATGCTGCACCACAGAAACTGTTAATGACATTACTTTTACCCAACATTTGTCCAGTTTCAGGATGCTCAAATTCCCACGTCCAGTGCGTGGTTTTTTGTACCTGTTGCGCAGCTTCTGTATGGCAGCTTAAGCATGCCTCAGTGACTTCAGGTCCTGAAGTAAAGGGGCCTTGCAGTTGTTTAAACTGGGTGTGATCAGCCGTTGAGGGGGCCGAACGATCCAGTGCTGTTGCCGGCAAAGAGCCGAGCATAAGCAGCATGATCGCAATGATCATCTGCCCAAAAGATAGACGAGTAGGATACGTCTTCATAGTGCCTCCCTAGGCTTTTATACAGAACAGCAGGTGCTGTGCACTTAGTAATCTATGCATGGAAATCACCTGCCGTTTGATGCGGCGCATATTCATTACATACTAATTAGTATTTTATCATTTTACATAGCAATCATAACCTATCCTGACCTAGGTCAGGTTATTGCAGGCTTATTTATTGATATATGTCTATTGGCTGTTTTATTTTTGCCTGAGACATTATATCGCGCAGTATAGTTTTTATGAATCGTGCAGAGTATGCTTTAGTGATACATAGCGTTTTGCTGTTTAAGTATCGCGGGCAAGGCGTAGTACTGATGTTTTTTTAGTCATAGATAGGACGTGTTTGCGAGTTATACGTCCGACACTCGGTGTGTATCACGCAGTTTACTGCTTGCGTTAGGCAAGCCTTTAGCGAGGAATATGATGATGAGTCAGTTATCCAATCCAGTTGCAGATATCGCACCCGTTGCTGAACAAGAGCAGGTCGTAGTGCTTTTGACCAGTGCATCCCTGCAAACCCAAGGTATGGCCATGGTGTTATCCCGTGCTATGCAAGAGCAGGGCGCGCAGTTAAGTGTTTTATTGTGCGATAAAGCCGGTGATCTGGCGATTGATGGTTATCAAAGCCAGAGCGCATTAGCGCCTAAAGGTATGAAGCCTGAAGGATTATTGCAGCAGATCATTGATGCCGGTGCGATGGTTGCAGTGTGCGCACTGTATTTGCCCAATAGTGCCTATCAAGAGCAGGATCTACGTAAAGGTGTCAGTGTTGCTCAGCCAGCAAAAATGGCAGAAATGTTGCGTTGTAAAAACAGTAAAGTCATTAGTTTTTAATGCTCGAAAAGAGCTCATTTTAGGCTGTCTTTAGTGTGCGCTGCATCGACTTTGTAGTTCAACCTATAGGTTAGCCCAATCCTTTAGGAGGTTTTATCGTATGCAATACACTCATTTTATGGACAAATACCCTGTTCATCACATTAATATTCTTAAGTCCGCTATCAGCTGCACTTCTGTGGATGAGGTTCTGAGCTTTTTCCGCGAAAAGGTTGAAGCTGATCCGCGTGCAATTTTTATTGCTGAGTTTGATCATTACGCGCACACCAGCTCACTGCCTGAAGGTGAGATCGCTGCCAATATCAAAGCCGCTAAGCATTTGATTTTCTGTTTTGGTCTTAAACTACCTAACCCCATTGCGATGGGACCACGCCCACGTTCGATTGGTGTGTGTGACATGGATGACTGTTTTGCAGTGAGCTTTTTAGAAGCGCCAAACCCAATGATGCATCAGATTATGCTGGATTGGGTGGCTGATCTATCAGTCGCTAAAGCGAAGGCTTAATCCGTTACAGTGCACCCACATTATTAAGCTGTGTGGGTGCATTGGCATTGTATGAATTGATACACCTCTACGCCCGCTCAGAGCCACTCTCCCAGCCCAGTTCCATCCGCTACTTGGCCGCTATAACGTCGTGCTTTAAATCGAATATGGCTGTTAGATCAGCACACTTTATGCAGTGCGCCACGCTTACTTATTGAGCACAGCGCCGACTTCCTCTATTACATCAGTCCATAACAGGCGTTAAAGCACGTTTTAAATGTGCAGTAGATTCTCAGAGTTTGCTCAAACGATGACCTGCGTCAATGTTTTTTATTTTCGATCAGTTTCTCTGAAGGCCTTGTGAGTGCTGGCTTACAGCTGATACGCCTGCCTTTTTTTGATTTTTTCCAAATCTGAACAATTGTCAACTGCTCTTCACCCTTCTTTGTATCCTTTGTATTCTTCAGTCAAATTTGAGGCTTAAGCATTGTGCTTAGGCTTAAGCGTTTGTACTCATTGTTGGAGAGAAGCTGAATGAATAAAGTATTTAGAGTGATTTGGAGTGAGGCTCATGGCGCATGGGTTGCTGTGTCGGAAATGACAAAAAGCCACAGTAAACGCAGTAAAAAGAGTGCTTTAGCGATTGCTCTGGCAGCCGGTAGTCTGATGGGTGTGTCGGGTTATGCATCTGCCACTAGTATGGGGGATCATAATCCCAGTATTGGAGCAGGCAGTATTGTTATAGGACAGGCTATTGGCGAGTGCTCAGCTCCAGCAGCAGCCATGGGTGATCGTAGCGTATCTATTGGTTGTGAAACAGGTGCGTTTGCTGAGGGTGATAATCAAACTAATCTAGGCTATCAAGCTGGTTTGGGCAGTGAGGGCAATTTTAATACAGCTATAGGCTCTAATGCTGGTGAAAATGTGGACGGCAGCAATAATACAGCGGTTGGGCTGAGCTCTGGCGGTACTGTGGCGGGTAGTGATAATGCTGCTTTTGGTATGAGCTCTGGCGGTGGTGTGACGGGTAGTGGTAATGCTGCTTTTGGTACGAGCTCTGGCGGTGGTGTGACGGGCAGTGAAAACTTATCTTTGGGAAATGGCTCCGGTAGTAGTGCAAAAGGTAACGCAAACGTTGCCGTTGGCCTGAATGCGGGAGCGGGTCTAACAGGTAGTAATAATGCTAGCCTCGGTCGAGATGCTGGTAAAACTGTTGCAGGTAGCGATAATGCTGCGTTTGGTAGCAATGCGGGCGAAGCAATTGCAGGTAATAGGAATACAGGGTTTGGACGTGCTGCGGGTAAAGGCGTTAAAGGAGACTCGAATACCAGCTTAGGTGATGGTGCGGGTATGTTTATGCGCGGTAATGGCAACTTTAGTGGTGGATTATCTGCGGGTCAAAGTATCCATGGTGACCACAACGTTATGCTAGGTAACAAGTCGTCAACGGTCGGTAGTAGTGCAACGAAAAATGTCAATCGCACTGTAGTGATTGGCTCTGAAGCTGAAACGCACCACGATGACACTGTTGCGTTGGGTACAAAAGCTAAAGCAGAGCATGAAAACTCTGTGGCATTAGGTCATGCGTCTGCAACCAAGACTCTTGAGTCTATTACTGCAGCAACAGTTACCACAACTGTACTTGATGAGCATGGCAATCCTGTTCTAGTGGGTGGTATCCCCAAAACTACAACTCATACATACGATGGTTTTGCTGGTACTGCAACCGGTGTTGTCAGTGTGGGTAGTGGAGGAGCTGAACGTCAGATTGTTAACGTAGCGCCCGGTGCAATTACAGCTGTTAGTACTGATGCGATTAACGGTAGCCAACTGTATAGCGTGGCAACAGGTTTAACTCAGCAGATCAATAACATTAATACAGCAGGTGGCTGGACGCTGGGTAGCCAAGACGCTACTGGCGCAGCGCAAAACTTAGCAGTTGATGCGGGCGGCAAGGTTAACTTGGACGCTGGCAAAAACATGCAAGTGATCAGTGAAAAAGATGCGCTTACAGGTGATATCACCACGACCTTTGCAACGAAGGATGATGTTGAGTTTGACAGTGTAACGACTGCTGGCGTTGTAGTAGATGCTGATGGCGTAACCATTGCATACGATGATGGTACGGGCACTATCGTAACTGGCCCAAGCATGACTAGAACTGGCATTAATGCCGGTGACCTTCATATCACTAACGTTAAAGCAGGTACTGCAGATACGCATGGCGTTAATGTGAGCCAGTTGAAAGGCTTGGGTAGCGTGATTGGTGGTGTGAGCATTGATAACACGACGGGTGCTGTAACTGGCCCAACGTTTAAAGTGAATAACACCAATCATACGACCATTAATAAAGCAATTGAAGAGTTGGATAAAGGCTGGACCTTATCTGACGGTACAGTCGCTGGTACGACTCAAGTTCAAGCAGGTGACAGAATTGCTATCCAAGGTGGCGATAATATTGATGTCACGCTTGATGCCACGTCAGGTGAAATGGTTGTTAAAACTAATCCTAATGTAACGCATACCAGTGTCACCACGGGCAATACCGTGATGAATGACAATGGTTTAACGATTACTGGCGGACCGAGTTTCACTAAAACTGAGATTAATGCCGGTGGTAACAAAATTACTAATGTAGAGGCTGGTGTTGCACTGACTGATGCAGTTAACGTTTCTCAGTTAGACAGCGTTAAGGGCATTGCTGACAATGCTAATAAAGGTTGGAATGTTAGTGTTGATGGCGGAGCTGCACACAACGTAGCACCCGATACCGCTGTAGATTTCAAGGGTGGTAAAAACATTGAGCTAACGCAAAATGGTGGCGAAATTACGATCAACACAACTGCTGAAGTTGAGTTTGATGATGTAAAAGTCGGTGATGTCACTATTAATAAAGACACTGGCATCACGGTGGGTGATACCAACATCAATAAAGATGGTGTGAAGGTTGGTGATGTCTCAATCACTGTTGGTGGCATTCATGCAGGTGATAAGAAAATCACTGGTGTTGCCGATGGCACCATTGCTGCAGGCAGTACCGATGCAGTCAACGGCGGGCAGATCCATGATATGCAAGTTGAAATTGACCTGCAGGCTGGCGGTTGGGAATTGACCGACGGGAAAGGCGGCAAGCAGCAAGTTAAGGCTGGCGATACAGTTGCAATTAAAGGTGGCGATAACATTAATGTTGAATTTAACGCTGCTGGCGAGATGATTGTCGCAACCAATCCTGATGTTAAGCATGAAAGTGTCACCATTGAGTACACGAATGCTAACGGTGACCTAGTAACGGGTCCAAGTATGACGAGAACTGGCATCGATGCCGGCAACCTACAAATCACTAACCTTAGCAAAGGTACTAACGGTACTGACGGTGTCAACGTTGATCAATTGCAAGGCTTAGGTGCCGTGATTGGTGGTGTCAATATTGATGCTGCTACGGGTGCCGTGACTGGACCAACCTTCAATGTTAATACAACCACTCACACAACGGTTTTAGGTGCTATTAATGAGCTTGATAAAGGCTGGACCTTTGCTGCTGAAGGCAAAGACTATCAAGTAAAAGCCGGTGATAAGGTTGAATTAGCTGCAGGCAATAATATCGAGATATTGCATGACGGTGCAGGTAAAGCAACGGTTAAAACCAAAGACTCTGTGAACTTTACGCAAGTGACCACTGGCGACACAGTAATGAATAGCAATGGTGTGACTATTGCAGGTGGACCTAGCATTACTAAAATCGGCATTAACGCAGGTGGTAGTAAGGTAACAAACGTTGCTGCCGGTACTATTAGTTCAACCAGTACTGATGCAATCAACGGTAGTCAACTTAATGCTACCAATAGCCGTGTGACTATTAATGAAAACAATATTAGTAACCTTGATAACCGTGTGACCAACAATGAAGGCAATATTGTTAACCTCGATAAGCGTGTAACTGTTAATGAAGGCAATATTGTTAACCTCGATAAGCGTGTAACTGTTAATGAAGGTGATATTGTTAATCTTGATAAGCGTGTGACTGTCAATGAAGGTGATATTGTTAATCTTGATGGCCGTGTGACTACCAATGAAGGTGATATTAATAACCTGCAAATTGGTAAAGAAGGCATGTTCCAGGTCAGTCAGGACTACAACGCACCTGCACCTAAACCAACAGGCACTAAATCAGCTGCCGGTGGTGCTGGCGCGATTGCCAGTGGTGATAACAGTACTGCGGTGGGTAATGATGCACAGGCAACTGCCAATAACAGTACTTCTCTAGGTAACAGTGCATTAGCCAGCCATCACAGCAGTGTTGCGCTAGGTCATGCTTCAACGACTGATCGCGACAATAGTGTTTCTGTAGGTACAGCTGGTGGTGAGCGTCAAATCACTCACGTTGCAGCCGGTGTTGCACCAACAGATGCAGTGAATGTCAGTCAGTTAGACGAGCTGGGCGGACGCGTGAATCAATACTTTAATGCTGCCAGCAAGCGCATTGATAAAGTGGATAACAATGCCCGTGCCGGTATTGCCGCCGCGATGGCTGCAGGTACTTTGCCGCAGTCCACTTTACCGGGTAAAAGCATGGTCACCGTGGGTGCTTCAACCTACCGTGGCGAGTCGGCTTTAGCCTTAGGTGTATCGCGACTGTCAGACAACGCACGTACCGTGATTAAAGCCAATGCTTCAACGGATAGCCGTGGTAATGCAGGTGCTGCAGTGGGTGCTGGTTGGCACTGGTAAGTTAACTGCCAGCGCTGCCAATACTGTTTAAATTTGGCAGCGCTCCACCACTGTTTACCCCTATTGATATAAATAATGAGATTGTTATGAAAAAATTACACGCCTTAGCGCTAGCTGTAAGCAGCACTTTTTTGGTTGCTTGCGCGAGCCAGACCACAAACGAAGAAGTGACTTTCCCTCAATTAAGCTCAACCTATTTAAAAACAGGTGCGTTTATTGAACCCGCAGCATTTGAGCGTATGCAGCCAGGTGTTGACCGTGATCAAGTGCGTCTGATCTTGGGTAATCCGCATTTTAACGAAGGTTTAATTCCAAAAAATAACTGGAATTATGCATTCAACTTTAAAACAGGCCAAGGCCAAGAATATATTACCTGCCAGTATCAAGTGCAGTTTGAGAAGGCTGATGCTCAGCCGCAACCGATCTCGCACCAAGATAAAGTGTCAACCCGTGGGAGTCTGATGGTGGCTGAACATTGGGAAAACCCAACTTGTGAAGCTTTAGTTCGTGCAACCGTTACTGAACAAGCAGTAGTTGTTGCAGTTGACACACCCGTTGAAGTGTTTGAGTTATCGGGTGATGCGTTGTTTGCTTTTGCTGGGTCAGCACGTAAAGATCTGAATCCCGTCGGTATACGTAGTTTAAATAACCTTGTTACTGAGATTAATAAAAATTATGTTGAAATCGAGCAGATTAAAATCATTGGTCATACCGACCGTATTGGTTCAGAAGCCAGTAACTACAAGCTGTCCATTGCGCGTGCTAATACTGTTGCTGAATATTTAGTTGACCATGGTATTGCTCGCAACGTGATTGTGACTGAAGGCCGCGGTCCATTTGAACCTGTTGCTCACTGTGGTAGCAGCAATCAAGTGACATCTGAGTTGGTTGCTTGCTTACAGCCAAACCGACGTGTTGTTTTAGAGATCAAAGCAAGCCGTAATGTAAATTAATATTGCATTATAATTTTCAGTATTAATGTGCTTAAAGCCGATGACTGGTTGTACAGTTATCGGTTTTTTAATTTGAAAAAATTCTATCTATGCTGGAATAATTTTACAGCACTTGTCTGTTTGTTAGCATAGTTTATGCGCTGCTTAGGCTATGTGAGAGCTATACTTAAATCTGTAATTGAATCATACTTGTCTTGAATTATTTAAAATAAGGTCAGTGGCGAATCAGCTATAGTCTAGTTAAGGCGGCTATTTTAAACTGAATTAGTATTTTAGTGTTATATATAAATATGTATTTTTTATACATTGTTTGTTTATGACTTTTATCAATACAGTGTGGAGTTGATTTTGTATATTTTTAATCGACGTCTAGTGGTTTTTTTAGCTAGCTTTTTAATAGGTTCTTCAGCCTATTCATCGGCTGTACAAAACGAAGGTGACTTTAGAGTTAATCATCATATTGTTGTGCCAGGGGATACACTCTGGGATCTGTCTGAAAAATATTTAGGCAATCCGTTGAACTACAAAGCAGTCAAGCAGCTTAATAATATTGATAATGAACGCTTATTGAAACCAGGTAAAGAATTGAGTTTTATTAGTGCGCGTTTTTATCCGGGTATTGTTACCGCCGTTACTGGGCATGCTGACTTAGTTAAAGGGAAGGAAAAGAGTGCTATCAATACCGGAGCATTGATTGAGGCGGGAAACCTGATACAAGCATTTGAGCAATCGTTTGTTAAGCTCCGATTTATGAATCAGGTTCAAGTTGAAATATCACCTAACTCAGTCGTTTTTTTTAATTCTGTAGCGAATAATACGGTCAATGCAGAAATTCCAAAATTCAACTTACAGCAAGGTAATATTGAGCTGCAAGTTCCTCCAGCTGAGACTGAATATAACAAGCTGGAGGTGAT
The DNA here is from genome assembly GCA_034006005.1 of Pseudomonas sp. Taxonomy (GTDB): domain Bacteria; phylum Pseudomonadota; class Gammaproteobacteria; order Pseudomonadales; family Pseudomonadaceae; genus Denitrificimonas. The sequence goes on along the minus strand of JAVETP010000003.1, from coordinate 35,570 downwards.
GACGCCTTATCTTACGCTAGGTGTGAGGGGAACGCGTTTTCGGGTTAAGCAAGATGCAAGGACAACCATTAATGAAGTGTTAAAAGGTACAGTTATCTTGACTGAAAAAGATCAGGATTTAGCGTTGGTCGTTGCAGGTGACGGTGCTGTATTTGATGGTGCAGAGCACGTATTGCTGCAAGAAAAGCTTGGTGCTGAACCTGCTATACGTCGTGCTTTTTACGATAAGCAGGGTTTACATATAGAAATTGAGCCAGATCAGAAATATTCATTATATAAGATCAAGATTTATAATGATAAAGACTACACCGTTCCCTTACAAGAGTTGGTCAGCCATAAAAGTCGTTTTTTAATCGCACCTGAATTTGTTACTGATCAGCACTATTTTTTATCAGCAACCACGTATTCCTTAGCAGGATTAGAAAGTTATCCAAGCTTTTATATACATGACCTGTCTAAAGTGACAGTTGTTCCTATTGAGCGAGGCGTTGAGTTTAATTTTCCATACTGCGACACTCAATGGCGTATACAGCTTGCAGAATCACAAGAGTTTTTAATACCGGCTGTTGATAGGTCTACAAAAGGCTCATGCAAAATTGTTGTCAACAACTTACCAGAATTGAATTGGTACTGGCGTGTGTTTGAAGGAAATCATAATGATAAGGATTTTGCAGCAGGTCAAGTTAATATTTTTAGAGAAAATAAAATATCGTTATAATAACAACCTAACAGATTCTCTTTTTAGAAAGTTTTTTATCGAATGGTTATTTATTTCTATATTATCGGCATTATTAATCATCAGTTATGCTTCCTCAGATTGGAATAAGTATAGCTATATGCTATATGATAATTTTGCTAAGTTAATAGTTGTTACCGAAAAAAATCCTGATGATATAGTTGTTATTGCAATAGATGAGAAAAGTATTGGCGGATTAGGACGCTGGCCTTGGTCTAGAGTTCATCATTCACAGCTTATTAATCAATTGCAAAGTGAATTTCCTAAAGTATTAGCATTTAATATTTTATTTACAGAGCTTGAAAATTATAAAGATGTTGATTTTTTATTCAAAGAAGCAATATCAAAATCTGCATTTCCTATTGTTTTGCCTATACTTAAATCCACTAATTATAGCGATTTTTATTTTTCTACAGAAAATACTTTATTATCAACAGTTGATATCGAAGCAGATGCTGATGGTGTGATTAGAGGTGTTGATCTAATAGTTAATGAATATGATAATATATTGCCTCAGTTAAGCTTACAAGCATATTGGGGTGCAAGTTATAATGAATTTTATTCGGATTATTATAGTAAGATGCTCATTAATTATAATAATAATTTTAAAGAGATTTCATATAAAGATGTTTTAGATGGTAATTATCCAAAAGAGTATTTTAAAGGAAAAATAGTCCTTGTAGGTGTGACTGCAGCAGCTCTTGGGGACCGATTTGTGACTCCAAAAACAACTGCTCACAGCTCTGTTCATGTACATGCACAGATTCTCAGTAACATTATAAAAGATAATTTTATTTATAATGTTAAGCCGATTCAGGATTTTTATATTTCTTTTTTTATCGTTTTTATTTATTTGATTGTTGTTTTTTTAAATAAGAAAATACATATTTCATATGTGGTTTTAAGCTTTTCTACGACTACTGTTTTAATCTCTATATTATTCCTTAATTTTAATATTTGGTGGTCGCCAATCAGTTGTATTATTGCGTTTTTTGCTTCTTGGGTTATATGGAACTGGCGACGATCTGCCGCAGTTATTGGTTGGTGTAGGCACTCATTAAATTATTTTCAGCTGTCTAAAGAAATGCTTTTATTAGGCCAACATGCCACGAGTTCACGTTCAATCATGCAAGACCGGTTTCAGTTTGAGCTGAATATTTTAGAAACCATGTTGGTTTCAGCAAAAAAAATTGAAACTCAGAAAGAAAAATTAAGAACGTATTTATCACATGACTTGCGTACACCAAAAGCCTCGATGATAGCTTTAATTAATGCTCAGAAGAACCCTAAGACAGCGATACCAGAGGATGAGTTTTATGAGCGGATGCAGCGTTTAATCACGAAAAGTCTCGGTTTTTTAGAGGACTTATTGGTGTTAAGCAGAAGTGATGTAGAGTTTTTAAAATTAGAGCCTATTTTATTAGCGGCTGTTGTTCAGGACGCGCTTGACTATCTTTGGCCACAATTTCTGGCGTATAAAATAAAAGTTAATTTTAATACTGAAAGTGATGAGTTAGGTGAGGTTTTAGGAGATGCAAAACTTTTATTGAGAGCTTTTGCTAATATTTTAGAAAATTCAATAAAATATGCTGGAGAGAATGCGACTATAACGATTGATATAAAGAAATCAGGGGCAGAAATTATTTTAACTATCTCTGATGATGGACCCGGTTTTAATAGTGTTCCAGGTCAGGAAATATCGAGTAATGGCAGTACTGAAAAAGCGGCCTACTCAAGCTATGGACTTGGGTTGGAGCTTGTTAAAACTGTAGTTAAGGCACATAACGCAACATTATGCAGTCAGAGCTCAAATAGCACAGGCGCTGTATTTATATTTAAATTTCCAGCACCGAATCTTATTGAATAGCAAATGTCTTGCTATCGATAGGTTCAAGTCGATAGCCATAACCATAAATAGTGTGGAGCTGCCAACCGTGTTCAGCAGTCAGTTTAAGCTGATTTCTGATACGGTAAATATGCGTATCTAAAGAACGTGAAGAATAGGCTTCTTCTTTTTTCCAGAATTTTTCATATAAAATTTTACGCGATATTGGTTCACCTAAATGTAAGAATAAAAATTTTGCAATTTGATATTCACGTAGTGCTAGCTTTTTTGAGTTGTTGTCGCGTGTTATCTCTTGCGAGTAATCATTGAAATTAAAGTTCTGGATGTTTAGATTTTTTTCTACTGATATAAAATTTGAACCTTCAATTCTTCGCATAACATTGAAAATTCGTGCACTGAGTTCCATTGCTCTATACGGCTTAACTAAGTAGTCATCAGCTCCAGCGATAAGAGCGATACTTATATCTTCTTCATTATTATTTGAAGTTAGTATAATTACAGCGGGATTGTTGCTGCACTGACTGCGTATTATTTTTAGTAAATCAAGCCCAGTTCTGTTATCAATAAACCAATCTAAAATAAATAATTGGTAATTTGATATTTTATCCATCAGCTTTTCTGAGTTTGAATAGTAGTCAATATCTAATCTTTCTAGGGCAGGTATTTTAGCATGTTTTAATATTTTGAAAATATGTTCAAGATCGTCTCTAGAATCATCAATAATTGCTGTTTTTATTTTCAATGTTGCATGCTCATATGAGTTTGTGAGTTTGTATATGTCTTTTGTCATGGTCTTCTATAAAATTTATGGTTGAATTTTTTGCTTGTATGACTGGGTTTAAATTAAATTGATTGGTATACACTCACCTGACGAAATATATCAGGTTCTAACAAATCAGGTACTGTTTCTGCATATAGCATATGAGTTTTAATAAATAATGCATGCTTAAAGTTTTTCTGCCTAGAATCCGCAATAACGACATGTTTAGCAATGTCGGTAAAACTGTTGAGCAAGGGCAGGTTTGCTGCATCGTAAAGCAGATCAGCCGCAAACAATACGTCATAGGATTCCTGCTCATAAAATATATCTTTGCTGTAGCTCAATTCTAATTGATTGAGTGCAGCATTTGCACGACAGGCTTGTAAGGCGTTGTGATCCAAATCACATGCTACAACGTGATGTGCTCCAGCAAGCTTAGCGGCTAAAGCAACAATACCACTTCCAGCACCGATATCAATGACCCGCTTGCCTGCTACAAGTTGAGGATTTTGTAAAATCCATTGTGCTAAAGCTAAGCCGCTGGCCCAACAAAAACACCAATAAGGAGGTGCGTCTAGTAAGCGTTGTGTTTCGTCTGGATTAAATTGTCGCTGCATAGTGTTAGGGTCAATCAGCCATAGTTTAAGCCTGATTTCAGGAAGTTGACTTACGATAAGTTCTGCATCGTTTACAATGGCTTTCAGTGCGTTATTTAGCCGAGTGATAAGAGTATGAGACATATATTATTCCATAATAAAAAATAGTGTCGCAGGAGAATGGTATATAAGATTTTTTAAAGTAAAATGTAGCCGTATATTTGATGTGCATTTTATTTAAATAGTATGTAATTCAAGCGCTGTTTACATATGAGCATCGTAGTGTTTCTGCATTGTATAAAATATTAATAGAGTATTTAAAATTGGTTGGTTTTTTTTGTTATAGGTGAGTTAAAATCGAGAAGCTTTAATGGTATATTCAATATGATAATTACACTTTGGAGTCGCTATGTTCAATAACACATCACTAAAATGGGTTGGTTTGACGCTAGGGTTGCTATTTGCAGCGGGCTGTCAGCATCAAAATACACTAGAGGCTGAGTCTGCTGCTGAACAAGCTCAGTCGCAAGCAGAGCAAAAAATCATCACTGTGCATTTAGCCCAGCAGAAGCCGGATCCTAAATTAGTTGTTATGGAGTTTGGTGAGGGTAATAAGCTGTATGCTTTAGCCCAGCCGGTGTTAAATCAAAATGATATAGAGAAAATTACAGCAGTTGCTGCACCCGACGGCCGTACTTTTATTTTGATTGAGATGAATTCAGCAGGTCGTGATAAGTTGACCGCAATCACTAATCAAGCGACCGGTGCATTTCTATTAACCAGCGCAGGTGAGCAATTGATCAATGTGTCAAAAATTAACGGTGAGATGAGCGATGGTAAGTTGTTAATCAGTACCAATGATGAAGAACATAGCCAGCTATTGTTGAATATGCTGCGTTAATCCGGATGCGTATAAAACCAGCTTCAGTTGCTGGTTTTATACTGAGGAATAAAAAACCCTCTAGATAGCTTTAAGTGTCCAATTTTATGGGTGCACTGCAGCTATATTAGAGGGCTTATATGACTCAGCTTATGACACGTTTTTATGCGTCACTTTGCCATTTAATAGTGTGTAACGTACCGCACCGGGCAGTACGTGATCCATAAATGGACAGTTACGACCTCGGGACTGCCAGTGTTCACCAACCACTGTTTGTCCTTGCGGATCAAAGAGTACTAAATCCGCAGGCGCACCTATTGCTAAACGGCCTGCATTTAAACGCAGTGCTGCCGCTGGGCCAGTGGTTAAACGTGCTAGCGCAGTAGGTAGATCAAACACACCTTCTTCCACCAAGCTCATGGCCAGCGGTAACAGTAATTCAATGCTGCTAATACCCGGTTCAGTTGAAGCAAATGGATCGAGCTTAGCATCGGCTTCATGTGGTTGGTGGTGGCTAGCGATTGCGCTGATCACGCCGCTTTTAACCGCTTCACGTAAGCCATCACGGTCCGCTAGTGAGCGCAGGGGTGGCAGCACATGATAGAAACTGGAGAAATCCATTAAGGCTTCTTCAGTTAAAATCAGCTGATACATGGCCACATCAGCAGTGACTGCTAAGCCGCGTGCTTGGGCTTTGGCAATTAAGCGTGCGCCACGTGCGGTGGTGATTTGGCTAAAGTGTGCGCGGACGCCACTTTGTTCCACCAACAATAAATCACGTGATAAAGCCACAGTTTCAGCTGTTTCTGGAATACCGGCTAAGCCACGGAATGTCGCGACAGCACCTTCGTGAGCAATACCACCTTCAGCAAGATCAGGATCTTGTGGGTGGAAAATCACGGTTAAATCAAAGGTGGCGGCGTACTCTAAAGCACGACGTAAAACGCGGTTGCTTTTAAAGGGTATTAAACCATTGCTGAACGCGACGCAGCCTGCATTGCGTAAGGTGACTAATTCGGCCAACTGTTCGCCGGCTAAACCTTGGCTAAAAGCACCTAAAGGGAAGACTTTACAGAAACCCTCATCGCGGGCTTTGTCCAGAATGAGATCTACAACAGCAGCCGTATCTAAAATCGGTTTGGTATGTGGGGTGCAGCATAGGCTGGTCACACCACCGGCAGCAGCGGCACGTGTTTCTGAGGCGATTGAGCCTTTGCGGCCATAGCCTGGTTCGCGCAGGGATACAGATAAATCAACTAAGCCTGGCGTAGCAATCAGGCCGTTAGCATCAATCATCTGGTCCGCGACAAAACCACGTGGCGTATCACCCAAGGCAACAATTTTGCCATCATCAATAAAAATATCGGTTTGCTGATCCATCTTGCTAGCAGGATCAATTAAGCGTGCACCATTAATCTGTATACGCATTAGAGTGACTCCTGCTTTTCTGCATCCAATTGACGTTGTTCATTTTGACCGCTCATGGTCAGCGACAACACCGCCATACGTATGGCAATACCGTAGGTGACTTGATTGAGAATCATCGAGCGCGGGCAGTCAGCCACTAGAGAATCAATCTCCACACCACGGTTAATCGGGCCGGGGTGCAAAACAATAGCCTCAGGATGCGCTAAAGCTAAGCGTTGTTCACTTAAGCCATACAGGCGGTAAAACTCGCCTTCACTGGGCAGTAAACCACCTTGCATACGCTCACGTTGCAGACGCAGCATAATAATCACGTCGACATCTTTAAGACCTTCATTGACGTCGGTGTAAACATTGACGCCGTATTGCTCAAGGCCAACCGGTAGCAAGGTTTTTGGCGCAATCACACGGATATCAGGGCAGCCCAGCGTCTTCAGCGCAATCATATTTGAGCGCGCGACACGTGAGTGCAGAATATCGCCAACGATGGCCACTTTAAGCTTTTCAAAGTCACCTTTGTGACGACGAATGGTCAGCATATCCAGCATGCCTTGCGTCGGGTGCGCATGACGGCCATCACCACCATTGATAATGGCGACATTGGGCGTGACATGCTCAGCAATAAAGTGTGCGGCGCCGGATTCGGCATGGCGCACGACAAACATATCGGCAGCCATGGCTTCAAGGGTGCGCAGGGTATCAGTGAGGGTTTCACCTTTGCTGGTCGATGAAGTGGATACGTTCAGGGTGATCACGTCAGCAGACAGACGTTTAGCGGCTAATTCAAAGGTGGTACGAGTGCGGGTGGAGTTTTCAAAGAACACGTTACAGACGGTCATACCGCGCAGTAAGGGTACTTTTTTAACAGCACGCGCACCGACTTCAAGGAAGGAGTCGGCCGTGTCTAAGATCTCGGTAAGCATGCTACGGGGCAAGCCGTCGAGGGATAGAAAATGGCGCAGACGACCTTGGTCGTTCAGCTGCAACGGACACTTGGGAGCAGGAGGTATCATTGCGAGAGTCTCATAGGTTGTCGATGGTTTGCAGTTGGATAGCCAACGGTTCGGGGCCGGTTAATTTTACCCGTTGATTTTGCTCAAGGGAAAGTGTTGCGCCAACAATATCCGGACGAATCGGTAATTCACGTGCATTGAGGTCGAGTAAGCAGACCAAAGTCACGCTGGCTGGGCGGCCGTAATCAAAGAGTTCATTGAGTGCAGCACGGATGGTACGCCCACTCATTTGCACATCATCAATCAGCACTAAGTGTTGATCGGCAATCTCAAAAGGTAACTGGGACGGGCGCACTTGCGGGTGTAAGCCTGTGCGGCTGAAGTCATCGCGATAAAACGAAACGTTTAAAATACCCAGCGGTTCTTCGTTCTTCAATTCTTTAAGTAAAGCATTGGCCACCCAAACGCCACCTGTATGAATACCAACAAAACGTGGATTATCGATATTTTTGGCTTTCAGGTGGGCTTGCAGCTCGTGGGCTATTGCAGGAATTAATATAGCAGGATCAGGTAAGCTCATTTAAATACACTCCAGGCATTTAGTATGGTCAGCTGTTGTTGTGTGCTTCCAGCCAGCCTTGCAGTAGTAAAGCGGCGGCTAATGCATCCACAGGTTGCTCTCGATAGCTGCCACGTTGTTGTCCTTTTGATAAGCGCTGACCTTTGGCTTCAAATGTCGTAAGACGTTCATCATGGGTATGGACAGGTAAATTAAAACGGCCATTTAAACGCCTGGCGAATTTTTCTGCGCGTACGCACATATCGCTGGGTGTGCCGTCCATATGAAGCGGTAATCCTACAACAAGTGCATCGGGCTGCCACTCTTTTATCAAGGCTTCAATTTGTTCCCAGTTAGGAATGCCATCGCGTGCTTTTAAATTGCACAGCTCACGGGCGTGCTGGGTGATCATTTGCCCAACAGCGACACCAATTTGTTTAGTGCCATAATCAAAGCCTAAGAGCAGCTGCGGTGCGGGTATGCTTTCACTCATGCGTGACCTACTTGATGGCTGAGACGATCTAAATCCACGCCTAATAAAGCGGCAGCAGCACTGCGCCGCTCTTCAATCGGCGTCTCGAAAATAATTTTAATATCAGCAGGGCACGACAACCAAGCATTATCACGTAACTCGTCTTCAATTTGTCCTGCACCCCAGCCGGCATGCCCAAGAGCAATTAGATTTTGCGCAGGACCGGAGCCTTGAGCAATCGCTTGTAAGGCATCTTGTGAGGCGGTTAACGCCAGTTCAGGGAACAGGGTGGTGCCTTTGTATTGCGGGCCATGATTGTGTAAGACAAAGCCCAATTGGGTTTGTACCGGGCCGCCGCTGAAAATATCCTGATTGTGCGCTGCATCAATAACGCTGTCTTCAGGTTGCAGCTGTTCTAATACATCGGTCAAGGTCAGGCCGCTGTGGCGGTTAATAATTAAACCTAGGGCGCCTTCTTGATCATGGGCTAACAAATAGACCACCGATTTAGAAAAAGCAGGATCAGTCATGGTGGGCATGGCAATTAAAAAATGCCCCGCTAAGGAAGTAAAATCAGAAGTCATCATATCTATATGTCCTCATTAATAAGCGAAAAAGAGGCTGCTCAAGAGGAGCTCAATGATTATCGCAGATTATTGGCTGGAAAGACGATCACCGCGCTCAAAGCGCCAGGTACGGATGATTTCAACTTGGTCATAGTTGGCAGCAAGCTCACCGGTAAAGGGTGCAAAGGGCGCAGACGTGCGCACAATATTCAGCGCCGCACGATCGAGCACTGGGTGCCCTGAGGATTCTAAAACACGCATTTGTTCCAGTGAACCATCGCTTTTAATAATCACTAGTACCCGTAAGCTGCCGTACACCCCTTGGCGTCGTGCTTCTTCGGGGTAGTTTAGATTACCGATACGCTCAACCTTTTTACGCCAATCATCACGGTACCATGCACTGATATCACGCTTGGTGGCGGCGGTGTTTTGTCGGCTAACGCGGGGTCGTTTTGCATAGAGTTGCTGTTCTAAGGCCAGTTCAGCTTCAAGGCTGGCAATATCTGCCGAGAGCTGGTCTCGGTCGAAAACAGGTGTTTTTCTAAGCTGTTTGGGTTTGGGCTGCACCACCGGCTTTTGCACCACTTTTTGTGGTTGGGGCTTGGGTGTGCTGATGACTTTTTTAATGTCAGGCGTTACAGGTACCGGTTCTACGGTACTTTTAACCTGTACTTGTTTGACCTTAGTGTCTTGAAAAGGCGCTTTTTCTGTTGTCTTTGGTGTGGCGGCTTCGTCGAGTGTGCCACTGCCTTGTTGATTGTCTTGTGCGATAAAATCTGCTTTTTCCGGCTCTTTTTCACGGCTAAAGCTGGTTAAAGTGACATCCAAACTTTTGCTGATTTTAGGTAAATCTTCCACCGTAAAACCGACACCCAAAATAATTGCGATATGTAAGAGCGCAGCAATCAGCAGGGTGAAACCTAAACGGTCAGCCGAGCTCACAGCGGGCTTGGGTTCAGCAAAGGGGTTAGTAGTGGTGTTTTTCATAAGTGTATTCGGTGCTCGACACAAGCGGCAGTCTGCCGAGACGTGATGATAAAGTCTATAAAACGGCTTGCACAGTCTGCCATAGGGCGCAGTGCAAGCCGATTTAATTAGCTGCGTTGCGCGAGCTTTTTGGCAATGGCATCCATCAGTTGATCGCCGATCTTGGTATCGTAGGCGGCATCAATTTCACGGATACAGGTGGGGCTGGTGACGTTGATTTCGGTTAAATGCTCACCAATCACATCCAAGCCCACAAATAGCAAACCACGCTTACGCAGTTCAGGGCCAACTTGCTCAGCAATCCAGCGGTCTTTCTCGGTTAAGGGCTGAGCCACACCACGACCACCTGCGGCTAAGTTGCCACGTGTTTCGCCTGCTGCAGGAATACGTGCCAAGCTGTACGGTACGGGCTCACCATCAATCATTAGAATGCGTTTATCGCCGTCTTTAATCGCTGGCAAATATTTCTGCGCCATAATTTGCTGGGTGCCATGCGCGGTCAGGGTCTCTAAAATCACTGACAGGTTAGGGTCGCCTTTCATATGGCGGAAAATGGATGAGCCACCCATACCGTCCAATGGCTTAAGAATTACATCACCATGCTCGTCAGCAAACTTACGCAATACATCAGCACGACGGCTGACAACGGTTTCAGGTGTGCATTGTGGGAACAGTGTGGCAAATAGCTTTTCATTGCAGTCACGCAGACTTTGCGCACGGTTGACCACTAAGGTGCCGGCGTTTTCTGCTTGCTCAAGCAAGTAGGTGCTGTATAAAAATTCATTATCAAATGGCGGATCTTTACGCATTAAAATAACGTTTAAATCGCCTAATGGCTCATCAAGTTCTTCACCCAGTTCAAACCAGTGCTCAGGGTTATCGAAGACTTTAAGAGAGCGCATACGTGCACGTGCTTGGCCTGCATGCTGATATAAATCCTGTTGTTCCATATAAAATAAAGACCAGCCACGCGCTTGCGCAGATAACAACATAGCCAAGGAGCTGTCTTTTTTGAATGAAATCTGATCAATAGGATCCATTACAATCCCAAGGCGAACGTGCATGATAAAGTCTCCAATAAAGTTAAGTCACCAATGATGCACTCTAGATGTGTTGAATAACAGGGCTAGATGGATTTGCCACTGTAACTGCGAGTGCTGATTGCAATGTGCTGCTGAGAATCATTAAGTGCATGTTAACATTATGACCTATAGGAGAAATTATGGCTCGTATTTTGATTGTGGATGATTCACCTGCTGAAGTAGAAAAGCTCGCAGCAGTATTAGAAAAAAATGGCCATCAGGTTTTAACGGCAGACAATGGTGCAGATGGTGTTGCTTTAGCTAAGCAAGAGCAGCCAGACGCTGTGTTGATGGACAGTGTCATGCCGGGTTTAAATGGTTTTCAGGCCACGCGTCAGTTAACTCGGATTACTGCAACCGAGCATATTCCGGTGATTATTATTACCACTAAAGATCAGGAAACCGATCGGGTGTGGGGACAGCGTCAAGGCGCTAAAGATTATTTAATTAAACCACTGGATGAGGCAACGTTGATCAATAGCCTCGATGCTGTCTTGGCCGCCGATCAGTTGCGTTGACCCTTTAGCTGTTTTTGATCCGAGTGTTATCTTAAATACAGCAGTCGCTTAAGTGGCCGTTTGCACACGGTTGCGTCCAGCAGCTTTTGCGGCGTACAGGGCTTGGTCAACCCGTTCAAAGGCATCATCCATTGATTCTTCTGCCGCTATTTTACCAATGCCCGCGGAAAAAGTGATGGTGACCGGCTCGCCTTTAAAGTGAAATGGGCAGGCCTCAATCGCTAAACGTAAAGTATCCAGCAATTTAGCGCCCTGTTCGAGTGGCGTATCCGGCAGCAATAGGGCGTATTCTTCGCCACCAAATCGGGCAATAAAGTCTGTTTTTCTTAAACGTTTTTTCAGCTCATTGGCAATGATTCTAAGGACTTTATCACCGGCTAAGTGCCCGTAGTTATCATTGATACGTTTAAAGAAATCAATATCAATGATGCCGAGTAATAGCGTGTTGTTATTGCGCTGTATGCGTGCATATTCGAGTTCTGAGCGTTCATTCCATGCTGTACGGTTGGCTAAACCTGTGAGCGGATCCAGCAAGGCCTGCTTGCGTTGCTCTTCAAGTTTGGTCGACAACTGTTGCGCTTCTTGCTCCATATGTTTGGAGTGTTCTGCGAGCGCATGTAAACGTTCAAGAATAGCGGTTTCATTGTGCGTACGTTTTTCTTGATAGACCTGCAAGGTACTGCTGAAGCTATCGAGGCGTGTATCAATCAGTTGTTTTAAGTGATTGAGATCGCTGGAGGTTTGCACATCGTCGTGAAAATCAGTGACGTGCTGACGCAGATGGTTATCCAGCGCTTGCGCATCTTTAATTGATTCTGCGTAGCCGTCTGAGGTGCTGCTAAGACTGTTGTGAAACGAGGTTAAACGCTGATTTAATTCGAGCAAATAGTGTGCAAGTTCGTTATCAGCACCATTGGCAATCGCCAGAATAATAATTGATAACTCATCCAGCAGTGGGGCTAATTCGTACCAATTTAGACCGCCATTCAGGCGTGAGCGTAATTCAGTCACCTGCGTTTCATAGTGTTGCGTAATCGGTAGCTCATTGAGTAATGTCGTCAGCGTATCGTGGATATGCTGTGCCACCGAGCTGTAACTGGCATCCATCAGCAGCGGCAGTGCATAGCTATCATCGCTGCGCTCTGTACTGTGACGTGTAGGGGGCAGTTTAGGTTGTGCTGCTTCGGTGATATCAGTCTCAGCTGAGTCTGCGTTATCCAGTGTTGTCAGCGGGGGTGCAGCAGCTTGCACTGGAGTTTGAGCATCAGCGCTTTTAAAGAGTCGTGCAAATAGACCTTGTGTCTGGCTTGATTGCAAGGCGTGCTGACCCTGCAGGACAGTTGTGGCTAAGGTACGTTCTTGCAAACCTTGCAGTTGGCCGATTAAATTATAGACATTGTAGGGTTGCGCTAACTGCTTGGGAAGATCCTTTTCAAAAGCCTTGAGTGCTTTTTGAATATCTTTGGGCGGCTGCAGCTGCTGTAATTGCTGAACAAAATTCGACAAGGTGATGCTGAGAGCATCTTTACGTTGTTGCAGCTTATTTTCAGACTTTAAAATGGCGTTTTCTAGCTGCTCAATATGGTTTTCTAGTTGGTTGGTATGAATATCGTTGCGTAACAAAGTGCGCAGTGTTTGTAGTTGTTGATCAAGTTGTTGATCGTTACCTTCAGCGGCCAAACTGCTGCGTATCAGTGCGCGTTTAAGGAGTTCAGTCTGCCCAGCGAAATTGGCTTCTAGCGCGTCTTGTTTATCAAGCAGCTCAAGGTATTTGTTTTTCCAATGTAACGCTTCGTTAGGCATAAAGAATCCAATTTACTGCGCAGTGAACTTATAAGTTGAATCGGGAGTGGGCAGAATAATATCCATTGAAACCGGTAAGTGATCTGAAATGGGTACCGGCAAGACCGACATATTAGCAATCTCTAACTCAGAACTGATCAAAATGTGATCTAAACAACGCTGTGGATTCCAGCTTGGAAAGGTTGCGCACACCTGTGGTGCGCGTAAATTCAGGCTGCTCAGCGGTGAGTTTACCAAGAGCTTTTCTGCATGAGTATTCATATCACCCATCAGGATAATATGTTTATAGTCACTGACGATCTCACGGATATAATCCAGCTGGCGTGTACGCGCGCGCTTACCTAAGGCAAGGTGCATCGACACCACAGCAATCGCGTTATCATCGTCGCCAATCTGCGCCAAGATTGCCCCGCGTCCAGCAGGGCCAGGTAGAGGATGATCCTCAAGCTTTTGCGGGTGCATGCGCGTCAGTAAGCCATTGCTATGCTGGGCAAAGGGGCCCAGATTGCGGTTACGCTGCTGGTACCAATAGGGGAAATTACCGAGCTGTGCCAGTTGCTTCACTTGGTTGATATTGCCTGAGCGTAGACTGCCGCCATCGGCCTCTTGCAGGGCGACAATATCGTAGTCACCCAGTAAAAAGCCGATTTTTTCCAGATTGCGGTAACGTTCTTGATGCGGAATTAAATGTTTCCAACTGCGCGTCACATAGTGACGGTAGGCGCTGGTGCTGATACCCACCTGGATATTGAAGCTCAATAAGCGAATGCGCTGCTCGTGACGCGGCAATACATCCGGCGTACACAGCGGATTGCGATTGGCGTCGCATAAAATAATTGAGCGCTCTTGGCTAAAGCGCGGCAGTGTCAGCACGGCAATCCCCTATTTTGATTGGCGTTCTTTTTCGATCAGCACATCCGCAAGGTCAACTGTTTCTTGCAAACCGCCAGCCATACCAATATCAAAACGGTATTTACCGTTAATCACCATGGCAGGTACGCCGCTGATTTGATAAGCCATAGCTTGTTTTTTAGCTTTCTCCATTTGGCTTTTAACGCTAAAAGAACCCCAGGTTTTTAAGAACACATCTTTGTCGACGCCTTGCTCAACAACAAAGCGAGTGATGTCATCCATTGATGACAGCTTACGCCCTTGGTTGTGCAATGCATTAAAAATACTGCTATGGACTTTTTCACCAGCTTTCATTGTTTCTAAGGTGTAGAACAATTGCCCGTGCAGATTCCAAATACCACCAAACATGGCAGGCATACGCACAAAATTCACATCTTCAGGCAGTGTTGCTGACCATGGATTCAGTGCTGATTCTAACTGATAGCAGTGTGGGCAGCCGTACCAAAACAGTGCGATAGCTTCGATCTTTTCAGGCTGCGCTGTGGGTAATGCACGGCTTAAGGTCACATAGTTACGGCCTTCAACCGCTTCTTGCGCAAACGCGGTAGAACCCAATAGGCTAGCGCCTACCAATACAGCTGACATAAGCAAATTGCGCATCATGAACTCCATGAATATTATTAAGGTAGTGAGGTTACGTAAGGGCATATTAATAGACACAGAGACAGTGTGCCACTGCTGAGCCTGACAATGCTAAATATGTATGCTCTCGGGTGAGATTTCATTCACCCGTTAAATTGTTGTAGATGCGCTGCGACAACGCTATCTATTTAGAACGGTTGATATTTCAATCGGCAATAATAACTTGGTTGCGCCCTGTGCCTTTAGCTTGATACAGCGCAGCATCTGCTTTATTCAGCAGCACTTGTGGGTCGGGGTGCCCGGTGTATTGTGCTAAGCCAATGCTGACCGTCATATTAACTGTGACACCGCGCGGCAAGCGAAATTCTTCTTTCTCGATGGCTAAGCGTAATTTATCAGCCACTGCCGCAGCTTTATCGGCAGTCACATCGACCAGCAGCATTAAAAACTCTTCACCACCAAAGCGGAAAATATAGTCACCACTGCGGCAGCTGTTGCTCAGTAGTCCGGCTAATTGCTGTAAAATGACATCACCGGATTCATGACCATAGGTGTCATTAATCGTTTTGAAATTGTCAGCATCAATAATCAGGATGCAAAAGTGACGCTCATGTTGGCGTGCGTAACTGATTTCTTTATTCATCACCACAGGTAAAAACTTACGATTGAGCAATTGCGTCAGTGCATCACGGCCACTTTCCAGCTGGTTGACCTGTGAAAATAAACTGTCCAGATGGTAGGCAATACTGCGCGTTTGTTCACGTAGATTGCGCAAGAGTTGTTGGTGCTGTTCTGGATCTTGTTGCACCAGTTTGAGCATGGGCAAAATAACCGTATCAATGTTTTCCAGCGATTCAGTGATTAAAGGTGCTTCATCACTGCCCGCAAAAGCATGTGCGCCTTTATGACGGAACCATAAACCAAACTCGGATGACGATAAGCTGTTCAGTTGAGAGAACTGCAGTCCCATGGCGATATCGAACATGGTTTGGTTTTCCCAATCCAATAGTGCTGCGCGCTGGCGTTCTTTTTCATTGGCTGAGTTTTGCGCAATTGAAAATAATCGGTACGACTCTTTATCACGTGAGTTTTTATCGTTGGATACGGCATAGACTTGGCTCATGACTTCCATTGCCATATCGATGAGCGCATAGATAAAGGCTAAACATTCTTTTTCTTCAGGATGGTTGTGCAGTAATTTAGCCGTTGTATCTTTAAGTACACGTGCGCCGCGTAATACTAAATGTACGGGAATATTAATGCGCGCATGCACTTCACCAATATGCTTTTGCTGAGCAATCACTGGACGTAGATCATCGGTACGGCTTAGGCTAAATAAAGTGATAATCCATTGCTGCATTGAGCTGCTGAGACGCTCTTGAACCTGCTCATTGGATAAAAACTGTGCTGCAGCTAAGTCGTCTAGCATCGTTTTATAGAAGCTTTGCGCCAACTCTGGAGCATGTTGCTCTGCGAGTTGTTGAGCGCCTGTACAAATGCTATCAGAAGTGTTGTCTAGCAGCGTTTGCCATTCTGTAATAAGTTGTTCTGTTGATATCTGCGTCATGATAAAGAGTCTAGTATGATTTTGTTAAGGATTGCAGGCTGTGTAGCAATTGAGCCAGAGTTCTGCGTCATTTAAATCATCTATAGATAAAACTGACTAAATATAAGGTAGTTTAACCTTACTATGGATATCGAACTCGCACGTACATTTTTAGCCATTGTCCGCTGTGGCAGCTTTATTGCTGCGGCTGAGCAGTTGTGTATTACCCAGACTGCAGTCACGGCGCGAGTTAAAAATCTTGAAGGACAGCTGCACTGCCCGCTTTTTGTACGTAACCGTGCTGGAGCCAGCTTAACTGTACATGGTGAGCGCTTTGTACATTATGCCCATCAGCTCCTGCAAACGTGGGAAGCGGCGCGCAGTGCCTTGCCGTTGCCGGATAGTGTACAAGTGCAGGTGCGTTTAGCGGCTGAGACCAGCTTGTGGAATCCATTATTAAAAGATTGGTTTGCTCTGCTCTCTCAGCAGCCTATCAACTATGCCGTGGATGCTAGTGTGCATGACGCCAATACCTTGCGCGCCAAATTAGAAAGCGGCGAGTTGGATGCTGTGTTGATGCATGAACCACATTATTGGCCAGGTCTTCAGGTTGAGCAGTTGCTGGAAGAGAAGTTGGTACAGGTGCAATCTGTGGTGCAGTCTAAGCCTTATATCTATGTGGATTGGGGGGCTTTGTTTCGTCAGCAGCATGACGCGATCTTACCTGAGCATGCACACAGCGCGTTGCGTTGTAACCTAGGCCCATTGGCCTTGCATACCATTTTGCAAGAAGGTGGCCGCGGTTATTTTAGAACACGGGTGGTTGAGCCGCATATTGCTGAGGGCACTTTGCAGCGTGTTGCGCAGGCACCTGAGTTCTCTTGGCCGGTGTATATTGTTTATGCCGATAAACAGTCCTGTGCTGCGCTGCAACATGCTTTATCGGTGCTGAAAACCTCCATAGCGCACGACGCCAGCTGGCTGCAAATACAAGATCGTTTGATGTATTAAAAACCAGCCAACCCACTGCGATACAACGCCGCGATAATATCCGTCTGGGTAATGATGCCCGCCAGTTGTCGGTGTTCATCAATCACTGGCATGGCATGTAAGCCTCGATCGCTCAGTAAGGTCACCAATTCAATCAAAGGTGTATCAAAGTTAACGCTGACCACCGGCGTGGTCATAATATGCTTGAGGCGCGTATGGCGTAGGTATTTCAGCCGATGAAAGCGGCTGAGCGGTTGGTCCAACTCAAAGTGTTTAAGCAGATCGACTAAGGTAATAATACCGACTAAACGCCGATGTTGATCAGCCACGGGTAAGACATGCAAGCGGTGTTCTTTGAGCCGATTCCAGGCTTCTTCTAGCGGCATTTCTGGATGCCCTGTGCGCACATCACGTGACATCACTGAAGCTGCGGTTAAGTAGGCAGTATTGCGCTTAAAACTGTGTTGTTCAGTGAGGTGCAGCAACTCTTCGAGGTCTTCACGACGAATATCCACATAGGTGCCAAACTCATTCAGCGCTTGGTCTAAATCGTCTTCATTGAAACCCACTCGTGCGCTTGGCACGGGATCAGCGGTATTGTGTTTATTCTCTGCGGGCAGTGCAGGTACACGCGGGTAGGGCGTGCCGGTTAAGTTATTAAAGACTAAAGCGACACTGAGCATCAGCAATGATTGGCTCATAATAGGCACAAGTACCTCAATCCCCATGGGGATTAAGGTGGGGCTGAGTGCTACTGTTAAAGCTAAAGCACAACTGGGTGGATGCAGGCAGCGTAATGCCAGCATGCTAGTGATGGCAGCGAATACCACGATGGGTGCACGTATCAGTGGCTCACCGATATACATTGCACCAAGAATACCCGCACAGGCTGACAATAGATTGCCGGCAATAATCGACCAAGGATGCGCCAAAGGTGTGGCTGAGGTGATAAACAATAAGACGGCTGAGGCGCCAATCGGTGCGGCCAAGCTTAAAGTGATTTGGCTACCAAATAACCAGTCATTACACAGAACACAGGCCAGCATGCCTAAAAAAGCACCGCAGGCTGAGCGTAACCATTGCCGTGTTGGAATATTTAACGAGAGTGGTGTTAAGGCTTTAATCCATTGAGCGCGCACTAAGGTGCTCCTTGTTTATACACACAACGGCACAAAAAAGTGCCGTTGTTGAGTGTTGCTAAATAAGTGGCTGCAGCGTTGCGTTTAGGCGCGCAATGCCGTTTGTTGAGCCAGATGTTCGGGCAGGCAAGGGCGCCCCGTTTCTTGTTCAACGCGCCGTGCGGCGGGACGATCATCGGCAAAGGGCAGCATGGCGGCGTGATCCATATCTAACGGAGTGATATGCCGTAAGCACAGATAGCCTGCGCCAACACAGAGCAATCCCAAGATCATAAACATAAGTTATACCTCCGCACGTTGCGTTGCTGGTTGCTGTTGCTCAGTGGGCTGACGCAAGGTTAACCAGGTATTGAGCAGCATAATAAACATACCCAGTACAAAGAATGAACCGCCAATTAAGCGGGCAATGTAGCCTGCATGCGATGATTGTAAAACTTCGACAAAGGAGTAAGACAAAGTACCGTCATCATTAATCGCGCGCCACATTAGGCCTTGAGTTAAACCGTTAACCCACATTGCCGCGATATAAATCACCGTACCAATGGTGGCAAGCCAGAAGTGCACATTAATCAATCCGATGCTGTACATCTGTTTATGGTTCCACAGCTTAGGAATCAGATGGTACAAGCTACCCACGCTGATCATCGCTACCCAGCCTAACGCGCCAGCGTGCACATGGCCAATGGTCCAGTCGGTGTAGTGTGACAGTGAGTTGACGGTTTTGATCGCCATCATCGGGCCTTCAAAAGTCGACATGCCGTAGAAAGCCAGTGACACCACCAAGAAGCGCAGAATCGGATCGCTGCGTAATTTATGCCACGCACCCGAGAGGGTCATCATACCGTTAATCATCCCACCCCAGCTGGGCGCGAGCAGAATGACGGACATGGCCATACCTAAGCTTTGTACCCAATCCGGCAGAGCGGTGTAGTGCAAGTGGTGCGGGCCGGCCCAGATATAAATCGAGATAATCGCCCAGAAGTGCACGATGGATAAACGGTAAGAGTAGATTGGGCGCTCGACTTGCTTGGGCACAAAGTAATACATCATGCCGAGGAAGCCGACCGAGAGAATAAAGCCCACCACACTATGACCAAACCACCATTGCACCATGGCATCGGTGGCACCGCCATACACCGGGTAGGACTTCATCAGCGAGACAGGAATCGCGATATGGTTAACGATATGCACCATAGCGGTGACCACAATAAAGGCACCGTAGAACCAGTTCGCCACGTAAATGTGCGAGGTTTTACGGCGCATAATGGTGCCAAAAAACAGCCACATATAGGTCAGCCAGAGCACGGTTAACACGATCGCTAACGGCCATTCCATTTCGGCATATTCTTTGGTGGTGGTGTAGCCCAGCGCGTAGCTGATCACTGTAGCAATCAGCATGGCTTGCCAGCCCCAAAAGAATAGATTGGCTGCGGTATCAGAAGGCAGCCGTGCATAGCAGGTGCGTTGCACGATATAAAAGGAGGTGGAAATCAGTGCACAGCCACCAAAAGCAAAAATCACTAAGTTGGTGTGGATGGGGCGAATGCGACCAAAACTGGTCCAAGGTAGATCGAAATTCAGTTGGGGCCAGACCAATTGCGCGGCAATAAATGCGCCCATACTCATGCCGATCACACCCCAGATTAAGGTGGCAAGGGTGAATTGCCGGACGACGCTATAGTTGTAGGCGACCGTTTGCTCAGGTGCAGTATTCATAATTATTCTAGCGCAACTGCTCGTCATGGCTGGGTTTTAGCCTTGAGCTATGACAGGCAACGCCATCCTCCTTCAGAGTTGAAGATGTCTGCAGGCGTGCCTCAAGATTATTAAGGAATGGACGTTGATCCTGCAGCCGCTGACGTTAATCAATGGGGTTATGCTAGAGCGCAGGATGATTTCAATCTAATGAATAGTGCTTGGTTTTAATATCAGTATTTTTGCATTTAACGATGTGCTTTATATTTTTAACACAAATGAAGGCTTAAGACAGGGCTGAGCGAGGACAGGTACAAACATAGCTTCTAGCTGATGGCGGGTTAATACGCTGTCCAAGTCCCTTTGCTTTGGCGCTCACAGGCAGGCTTTAGATAACGTGCGTCGGTGTTGACGCCGTAGTAGTGAATATCTTGTATATAGCCAATACCACCGGCTTGGGCGTTACGGCAGATACCAAAAGCGCCGATCGGGCATTGTTCAACAAAGGTGACTGTGGTTTTTTGCCCTTGCAATGAAGGCTGACAAAAGCCATTTTTAAACAGATGTTCAGGAATACTACGGTTTTGCTGACAAATTTTGACTTTGATCCCTTGCCCTTCTGACTCAATGACACAGGCTTGAGCAAAAATCTGTTGGCTTAACAGTAACAGCAGGAGTGCAGAAAAAATGCGCATAAAAAGCTCCACGCTAAGGAATATAGAGCCCTATCTTAACCAAGCCATTGGATGAGGAGAAGGAGCGCGCGCAGGCAAAGTGTTTTTGCTAAGGTAGCGTCTTCTTTTTAGCTTGGTTAGGAGTCACTACGGCTATGTTGCAGCATATACCCACTCATGTGATTTCAGGTGCACTGGGTGCCGGGAAAACCAGTGTGTTACGCAGTTTATTAGCGCAGCGCCCCAGTGACGAGCGTTGGGCTGTATTGATCAATGAGTTTGGCGATATTGGCTTGGACAGCGCTTTACTGGAGGGCGATCAAGAAGGCGTTAGCTTTACCGAAGTGGCTGGCGGCTGCGTGTGCTGCGTCAATGGTGTGCCGTTTCAAGTAGCGCTGGTGCAGTTACTGCGTAAAGCTCAACCGGATCGCTTGTTTATTGAGCCATCAGGTTTAGGCCATCCGCTGCAGCTATTGGAGCAATTAGGTGATGTGCCATGGTTGGATGTATTGGCCGTGCAGCCGATGGTGCTGGTATTGGATGCGCAGAAAGTCACTAGCAGCGCTGATATTGAACCGGACTTGCTGGCGCAAACAGGCTTAGTACTGCTGAATAAATGCGACAGTATGACACCTGAGCAAGAAGAAAATTGGCAGCAAGTCTTTGCGCCAATGCCCGTGCTCTGCACCCGCCAAGGTCAACTGGCTTATCAGGCACTACCGGGTCGTGAACATAGGGCAGGTCAACAGCCGCTGCTGGATCACTTTGCGAGCGCCAGCCCCAAGCTGGGTGTGCTCTGGACTGATCCGCAGCAGCCGATCTGCTCGGTAAATCAGCAAGATAACGGCTGGAGTATCGGTTGGCGTTGGCATCCCTCGCAGCAATTTGATTTGATGCGTATACAGCTTTGGTTGACGCACATGCGCTGGCAACGTGCCAAGTGTGTAGTGCACACCAATGCCGGTTGGTTATCGGCGAATGCTTTGGACGGGCAAAGTCTCCATTGGCAAAACAGCGAATGGCGTAAAGACTCACGCTTGGAGCTGATTTTTACTGAAGAGCAAGATCAGCAGCAGTTAACCGCAGAGCTAGCCGCTTGCTGTGTTGTGCTGTAATTTGTCGTTCAAACAATAAGGAACAACAGCGCATGAATTTACAGTCTTGGTCATATATGACGTCGGCAGGTATCACTTTACGCGGCTGGCACAGTCCGCCGTCTGGCAAACCTGTATTGCATTTTTTGCATGGTAATGGTCTGTGTGGACGGGTTTATACGCCGCTGTTAGAGCTGTTAAGTGCTGACTTTGATCTATGGCTGTGTGATATTCAGGGACATGGCGACAGTGATGCCGGTACGCGTTTTATAGGCTGGAATCGCAATGCTGAGTTAGCCGTGGAGGCCTTTCAAGCGCAACGCTCGATGTTTTCTGATGTGCCGGTTTATGCTTCAGGGCACAGTTTAGGCGGTGTCTTAACCAGCTTAATTATGGGCAAGCATCCGCAGTTGTTCCGCGCGGCAGCCTTGCTGGATCCTGTGGTATTTCCACCGGCGGTGCAGGCGTATATGAAAATCACTGAGCATCTGCGCTTTACCGCCTTCAATACTTTAGCCAAGCGCACTTTAGCGCGCCGTGCACACTGGCCTGATCGGCAATCAGCCTATGCCAGCTTAACGGGGCGTGGCACTTTTAAAGGTTGGACCGCGGATGGGCTTAGAGCTTATGTGGATCATGCCTTGCGTCCAGCAGATGAGGACGGTGTGCAGCTCAAGTGTCCTACCTGGCTTGAGGCAGCGGTTTTCAGTACGGCGCCCAGTCATTTATGGTCTTTATTACGCCAAGTCAAAACCCCAGTATTGTTTTTATATGGTCGCAGTACCTATCCCTTTGTACTTAAGTCCGCAGCCTTATGGCCACGCTGTAATAGCAAGATACAGCCTGAGCAGGTCGATGGCGGGCACTGCTTTATGCAGGAATATCCGCAAGCGACTGCTCAGCGTGTGCGCGATTTTTTATTACAGCATCAATGATTAAACTGGGCGGCTAAAGAGCGTAAGGCTTGCTCAGCATCAAAGACCTGTTCCAGCGCCAGTTGCGCGCGATCTGCAGTTAAGCCAAGGCGTTGGTAGAGCGCATCTGGAATAGCATTATGTGCGTTAAGCCCCGTCTTACGCTGCATTAATAAGCGCTGAGCTAAGCAGATCAGATTGGCATAAGTTGCACAGTCACCTTGGTAGTCGGGGTTATCTTGATAGCGCAGGGCATACACCAGCTCATCAGGAATATGCCAGCATTGCATCAGCCAAGCACCCATTTGCTCACGAGTAATACCCAGCAGATGGTGTTCAACCACGCTATGGCTTAAATGTAGGTTCGCTTCTAGGCTGCGACAAACCAACGAGAAATGTGGCGGAAACACATAGCCAAGCAAGGCAAAACCAAAGTTATGCAGTAGGCCAGCAAGGTAGGCCAGACCCGGTTCGGGTTTGATCTTGGCCGGCATCGCGCGCGTTAATCCTTCAATTAACGCGGCGGTATAAATTGCCTGCTGCCAATAGGGTTTGCAGTACTGGGGCTGATCTTTAGGTAAAGCGAGGGTTTTACTCAGAGATAAACCTAGCGCTAAGTTCACCACCAGATCAAAGCCTAAGACTCGCACAATCGCATCTTCAACCGAGCGTATTTTGCCAGGCGCGCCATAGTAGGGCGATGCCGCCCAACCTATCACTTGTGCCGCCAGTGCTGGGTCGGTTTCCACTATGCTTGCCAGCTCATCGACACCGGCCATGGGATCATCACGCAAGCGTAGAACTTTTTTTGCTGTGCTATTGAGTAGGGGTATTTCTAAGGTTTCTTCTAAACGCTGATGAATACGGCGTGACGTCAAGCGCACCACTGCTTGATGAATATCTTCAGCATCATGGTTGACTGCGCTGTGATTGGGATGCGGCTGAACAATCAGCTCAGAGCAACTGATACGTTGGCTGGCGCTGCATAAGGTATTCAGTGCTGCAGGTGTCACAGCGATCACCCAACCCTGTATACCGCTATCGAGATAGGCCATCGGCTGGGTAAAGATCGCAGGATCACAGAGGCTATTGAGATTCAGTAGCTGTGGTAGAGCGGGTAGCGTATCTAGATGCAAGCGCGCTAACAATGGGGCCAAGATTGCTGGTGCTGCTGCGTGCCATTCGCTCTGTGTTGCCGTATTAAACTGTGACAGATTAAGGATATGAGTGCGTGGTATCAGCACCAACAGCTGCTCGCCGGCATGCTCAAGTACAACCTGATGTAGGTGCAGTGCTGGATCAATCGTATCACTAGCGTGCACACTAAAAGCGATATCTGCAGCCTCTAGAGAGCGGGTAATGCGAGCAGGTAAAGTCGGTGTTGTGATCGACACGGTAGTGGAATGGGGCATAAGGGTACTCTAAAGATTTTTACAGCTGATGTGCTGTAAGACTACAGCAGTGTTGCTTAGACTTGCCCATATTGTTGGCCATGTGTCAGCCAGCGTTCGAGTAGCGGGCTCACATGTTGCGGCCAATGTTCCAGTAGTTGGCAGGCAGCATCGCGTACCGCAGGTAGCAAGTGTGCATCGCGCATCAAGTCGGCGACTTTAAATTGCAGTAAACCCGTTTGTCGGGTGCCGAGCATTTCACCTGGGCCGCGCAGTTCCAAATCTTTTTCGGCAATAATAAAGCCATCATTGGTTTCGCGCATAATCGCCAAACGCTCACGGCCAATTTGCGACAATGGTGCATGGTAGAGCAGCACGCAATGACTGGCGGTACTGCCACGGCCGACGCGGCCACGTAACTGGTGCAGTTGCGCTAAGCCTAAACGCTCTGGGTTTTCGATAATCATTAAGCTGGCATTGGGCACGTCGACGCCCACTTCAATCACTGTAGTCGCAACGAGTAATTGCAGTTCACCTTGTTTAAAAGCATCCATCACTGCAGCTTTTTCGGCCGGTTTCATTTTGCCGTGAATGAGGCCGACTTTTTGTCCGGCCAATGCCAGAGTTAAATTTTCAAAGGTGCTTTGCGCGGCTTGGCAGGTGAGTTCTTCAGATTCTTCAATCAGGGTACAGACCCAATAGGCTTGGCGACCCTCTAAACAGGCTGCGCGTACGCGTTCAATCACGTCAGGGCGGCGCGTATCGCTGAGGACGAGTGTATTCACCGGTGTGCGTCCAGGTGGCAGTTCATCCAGCACTGAGGTGTCTAAATCAGCGTAGGCACTCATAGCTAATGTGCGTGGAATGGGTGTGGCAGTCATAATCAATTGATGCGGACTGTAGATGCCATCCACACCTTTTTTGCGCAAGGCTAAACGTTGCTGCACACCAAAACGGTGCTGCTCATCAATAATTGCCAAGGCTAGATTTTTAAATTGCACTTCATCTTGAAACAGCGCATGAGTGCCGACCACCATAGGTACGCCACTGGCAATCTTTTCCAGTGAGCTGACGCGTGCTTTACCTTTAATTTTGCCGGCCAACCACGCCACTTCAATATTTAATGGCTGCAGCCATTTAGTGAAGTTAATAAAATGCTGTTCAGCAAGAATTTCTGTGGGTGCCATCAGCGCGACTTGATAGCCCGCTTCTAAAGCTTGCAAGGCGGCGAGGGCGGCGACTACAGTTTTACCTGCACCAACATCACCCTGCACTAAACGTAACATGGGTGCGTCTTGGGCCATGTCCCAGGCAATTTCCCCACCGACTCGCTGTTGTGCGCCAGTGGGTTTAAAGCCTAGATTATCTAAGAAAAGTTGCGGCAGCTTTTTAGCCGGTGGTAGTTGTGGTGCACGTTGTTGGCGCAGGCTTTCGCGTACCCGCTGGATCGACAGCTGATGGGTGAGCATTTCTTCAAAGGCTAAACGCTGCTGCGCCCAATGCACACCTTCAGCCAGTTCATCGACATCAGCATCGGGTGGCGGCTGATGTAAATAACGAATGGCTTGCTCAAGCGAGCCGAGATGGTGCTCTGCAATCATCTGCGGCGGCAGCCAGTCCGGTAAGCTGCGTGGGCTGAGAAAGCCCAGCGCCTGTTCAGACAAAGCGCGTAAACGCAGTTGTGTCAGACCTTCGGTGGTCGGGTAGATTGCCGTGAGTGTGGTATGCAGTGGTGTGTCTTCATCCGGATTATGCACACGGTATTCAGGGTGATAAATTTCTAGACCGGTTGCGCCGGGGCGAACTTCACCATAACAGCGCACTTGCACGCCTTTTTCTAACGCATTTTTTTG
This sequence comes from Pseudomonas sp., assembly GCA_034006005.1. Classification (GTDB taxonomy): domain Bacteria; phylum Pseudomonadota; class Gammaproteobacteria; order Pseudomonadales; family Pseudomonadaceae; genus Denitrificimonas. Next base: position 9,597 of record JAVETP010000003.1, on the reverse strand, counting down.
CGCCATACTGAAATGGAAAAAGCGCAAGGTCAGACCACCGCTGCCATCTTGAATACGTACCAGCAAACTGCGGCGCTTACCCATGACAATACTAGCCGCCATCACCACGCCGGCCACCACAGCATCTTGTCCAGGACGCAGCGCGCCAATCGGGGTGATGCGTGTGCGGTCTTGGTAGCGTGACGGCAGATGAAAGAGTACATCCTGCAGGTTTTCTATACCCACTTTAGCCAGCTTTTCTGCCATGGCGGGCCCGATGCCTTTCAGCACAGTCACCGGGGTATGTACCAGTAAGTCACTCATGATTAGGGCTCAAGCGTGACTTGGGCAGCATCGCACTGACGAATTGCATCCATCAGCACATCAATGGCTTTAGGGCGTGGAAAAGTAGCGCGCCAAGCAATGGCGACAGTGCGCGTGGGTGCTGGCGCAGTAAAAGGGCGCACAGCAATCACACCGGCTGCATAACGGTGGTTATCCACAGCGGACAATGGCAGCACGGATACGCCTAAACCTGAAGCGACCATATGGCGAATGGTTTCTAATGAGCTGGCTTCGACTGTGGTGTAGCGGTTGTCAGGGTTACCCGCCAAAGTGGTGGGGCAGGCTTCCAGAACTTGATCGCGGAAACAGTGGCCTTCGCCCAAGAGTAATAAACTTTTATCATTGAGCATTGTACTGTCGATGCTGTCTTTTTTGGTCCAAGGGTGATCCGCTGGCAACAGAACACAAAAGGGCTCTTCATAGACGGCCTTAGTCAGTACATCGGCGTCTTGGTAAGGCAGCGCGATAATAATCACATCCAGCTCACCTTTACGTAATTTCTCGCGCAGCACATGGGTGAAGTTTTCTTCAATATAGAGCGGCATTTCTGGTGCACTGCGGTGTAACAGTGGAATCATTTGCGGGAATAAGTACGGGCCAACGGTATAAATGGCCCCGACACGCAATGGGGCGGCTAATTGGTTTTTACCCGCTTGCGCCAGTTCACGAATGGTTTGTGCTTGCTCTAGTACCCGCTGGGCTTGCGCAACAATGGCTTCACCCACCGGCGTGACGCGTACAGCGCTTTTACTGCGCTCAAAAATCAGTACGCCTAAATCCTCCTCAAGCTTCTTTACGCCAACGGATAAAGTCGGCTGACTGATATGGCACATTTCCGCAGCACGGCCAAAGTGTTGGACTTGGGCTAGAGCAACGATGTAACGCAGTTCGGTGAGAGTCATAGCTAATTCCCATTAGGATTAGGGTTAGCATAGCTGTTACATTAAATTGTGACCAATAAATCTGATGGTTAGGCCAGTTATGGAGTCAATCGCAATGCAAAAGCCGTTACGCGTCGTCGTCGTTGGGTGTGGTGATATTGGTAGTCGTGTGGCGGTTTTGCTGCACAAACAAGGCTGGTTAGTGCATGGACTGCGCCGTAATACTGCGCAATTACCGGCTGGAATCTTACCTATTAGCGCAGACTTAAATCAGCCCGAATGCCCCAGCGATTGGCCGCAGCAACCGATTGATTATGTGGTCTATGCCATGGCTGCTACGAGTATGACTGAGGCCGGATATCAACAGGCTTACGTGCAAGGCCAGCGTCATATGTACAACTGGCTGGCGCAATATCAACAGCAACCCAAACGCGTGATTTTTGTCTCTAGTAGCGGAGTGTATGGTCAGAATGATGACAGTTGGATTGATGAGAACTCAGCGACCGAACCTCAGCGTTGGTCGGGGCAGATTATGTTGGAGGCGGAGCAATGCGCAATCAACAGTGGCCATCCTGCTACCGCTGTGCGCTTAACCGGTATTTATGGACCTGGACGTAATATGCTGATTCGCCGTGTTGCTGAGGGTTACCATGCGCCGCATTTGCACAGTTTTACCAACCGTATTCATGCCGATGATGCTGCAACACTGATTGCCACTATTTTACAGGCAGATGCACAAGGTCAAACGATTGAGTCGGTGTATTTAGGCGTGGATAACCAGCCAGTAGAACAGGCTGAAGTTGTGGCCTGGTTACAAGAGGAGTTACAGGTGAAGAGTGTGGCAGACTTAGTGTTAAAGCCGCGTTCTGGTAGTAAACGCTGCAGCAATGCACGTGCTCGAGCTTTAGGTTGGGAGTCGCAGTATAAGAGTTATCGAGAAGGCTATGCGGCGCAGTTAGCTGACTTATAAAGCCACACACTGCACCGCGTTACAGCGATTAACCTAAGTACAGTACCGCATCCATTTCCACACAAGCATTGCGTGGTAATGAAGCAACACCCACTGCAGCGCGTGCTGGATAAGGCGCGCTAAAGTAACGGCTCATCACTTCATTGAGTGTGGCAAAATTACCTAAATCAGTTAAGAAAATATTCAGCTTAACGATATGGTTGAGTGAACCACCGGCTGCTTCAGCCACTGCTTTTAAATTTTCAAAGACTTGCACCGCTTGCTGCTCAAAACCTTCAACCATTTCCATAGTGACCGGATTGAGTGGGATTTGCCCTGACATATACACGGTGTTTTCAACACGCACGGCTTGTGAGTAGGTGCCAATAGCGGCGGGGGCGTGTTCGGTGCTGATAATGCTTTTGCTCATAAGGTACTCCGTTATTTAGACAACCCGCACGCCAGACCACTACAGCAAGCCCAAGGGCGCACGGTATAAAAGTAGTTAAGCGCGCATACGGGTAATACGGGAGACACCCGGCAAAGCACGTAATTTGCGAATAATGCGTGCCAAATGCACACGGTCACTGACGCTAATGCCCAATTGAATCACGCTAATGCGGCCGTCACGTTCATCAACATTGATCTTATCGATATTGGCATCGGCTTCACTGATAGTGCCCGCTAGCAGGGCGATTAAGCCGCGCTGATGAGCCAGCTCAATGCGTAATTCAACATTAAACTCGCTATCAATATCTTTGGCCCAGGTCAGTGGTACGCATTTTTCAGGGTTATTACGGAATTCGCTGATATTTTTACAGCTATCACGGTGCACTACCATACCTTTACCAGCGGATAAGTGGCCGACAATTAAGTCGCCAGGAATCGGCGTACAGCAACGTGCATAGTTGAGGACTAGGCCTTCAGTACCACGAATGACTAACGGGCCATCAGCTGCTAGTGGGTTTGCATCTGACTCTTCAGTGGACAATAGGCGGCGTGCCACCACATGCGCGGTACGATTACCGAGGCCGATATCTTCCAGCAAGTCATCACGTTCTTCTTGATGGTATTCTTTAAGCAGCACTTGCAGGCGCGCCTCAGGAATATCTTCAAAGCGAGCTCCGAGATTATCCAAGGCTTTGCTCAGCAAACGCGTGCCTAAACTCACGGACTCTTCACGCTGCTGTTGTTTCAAGGCATGGCGAATATGGGTGCGCGATTTACCGGTCACGACAAAATTCAGCCAGTTTGGATTCGGCTGAGTATTGGGTGCAGTAATGATTTCAACAGTCGCACCACTTTCCAGTGCTTGAGATAACGGCGCTAGGCGGCGGTTGACGCGGCAGGCGATGCAGGTATTACCCACGTCAGTATGCACAGCGTAGGCAAAATCGACTGGTGTTGAGCCTTTAGGCAGCTCCATAATGCGGCCTTTGGGTGTGAACACATAGACTTCATCAGGGAATAAATCGATTTTAACGTTTTCAATAAACTCTAAGGAGTTACCGGCGCTTTGCTGCAGTTCCAGTAGGCCTTTAACCCACTGACGTGCGCGAGCATGGTTATTGCGTTGACCGTCTTCTTTGGTTTTGTATAACCAATGCGCGGCAATACCATTATTGGCCAGTTCTTCCATTTCGCGGGTGCGGATTTGAATCTCAATCGGCACGCCATGCATACCAAATAAAGTGGTGTGCAGTGATTGGTAGCCATTGGCTTTTGGAATCGCGATGTAATCTTTAAAACGACCTGGGAAGGGTTTGTAGAGATTATGTACGGCACCGAGGACGCGATAACAGGTATCGACTTTATCCACGACAATGCGAAACGCATACACATCCATAATTTCATTAAAGGCTTTGCGCTTGCCGCGCATCTTTTTATAAATGCTATAGAGGTGTTTTTCGCGCCCGCTGACTTCACCAGGCAAACCTTCGCGCTCTAAACACTGCGTAATGGATTCTTGAATTTTGTTAACAATTTCTTTGCGATTGCCGCGAGAGCTTTTCACTGCTGATTGAATACGTGCGGCGCGCATGGGGTACATGGCTTTAAAACCGAGGTCTTCAAATTCAGCGTAAATGCGGTTCATCCCCAAACGATTGGCGATGGGCGCATAAATTTCTAAAGTTTCTTTGGCAATGCGACGGCGTTTTTCAGGGTTGAGTGCGCCAAGGGTACGCATATTATGCAGGCGGTCAGCCAGCTTCACTAAAATAACCCGAATATCCCGCGCCATGGCCATGGCCATTTTACGGAAATTTTCTGCTTGAGCTTCGGCTTTGGTGCCGAATTTCATTTGCGTCAGCTTAGTAACGCCATCTACGAGTTCAGCAACGCTGTCGCCAAACTGCGCAACAATGGCTTCTTTAGGGATGCCAGTGTCTTCAATCACATCATGCAGCATAGCAGCCATCAAACTTTGATGGTCCATATGCATATTGGCCAAGATCGTTGCGACAGCGAGAGGGTGAGTCACATAGTGCTCACCACTGCTGCGTAACTGGCCGTCATGCGCTTGCTGGGCATAGTAGTATGAGCGGCGCACAGCATTGACTTGGTCTTTGCTTAAATAGGTTGATAATTGCCCAGATAGGCGATCTAAAGCAGGCACAGCTCACCTCCTGGTAGCAATACATCTTTATTTTTGCAATAAGCGACCCACACTCGTATTAGCGAGATTAGTTGTCGTCAAATGCTGCAAATAAAGGTTCTTCAGCCGTCATAGCTTCTTCTTCGGCAATGATTGCATCGGTGATTAAACCTGCTGCAATTTCGCGTAAGGCTAAAACAGTGGGTTTGTCATTTTCAACAGGCACTTTAGGCTCTTTGCCGCCGGTGGCTAATTGACGTGAACGCTTGGTAGCTAACATCACTAAAGCAAAACGGTTTTCAACGTTTTCTAGGCAATCTTCAACAGTAACGCGAGCCATGGTATTCCTCACAGAAAAAAGCAGCGCCGAAAAAGGCGCATTAACACAGACAGTTTAAGAAATAATGCGCGACAAAGAAAGGGTGTAGTCAACTCTATCGCACAGATGGATCTATCGTAGCAGGTCGCACAGCAGTTGTGTGTGACGTTTTTGCTGGGTATCGAGCAACAATTGATTGCAATGGAAGATTGCTTTTAAATCTTGCAGGGCGGTGGCGAAATCATCATTGATGACAATGTAGTCATATTCAACATAATGGCTCATCTCAGCAATCGCCTGCTGCATACGTAAATCGATCACATCCGCCGCATCTTGGCCACGATTATGTAAGCGTTGACGTAGATCTTTATGAGTGGGCGGTAAAATGAAAATGGATTTGGCTTCAGGGACTAATTTGCGCACTTGCTGCGCCCCTTGCCAGTCGATTTCTAGAATTAAATCATAGCCTTTGGCTAGAGTTTCTTTCACCCAAGAGTGCGAGGTACCGTACATATTACCAAACACTTCAGCATGCTCTAAAAAGTCGCCTTCTTTGAGCATCTCAACAAAGGTCTCGCGTGGCGTGAAATGGTAGTTAACGCCATCAACCTCGCCAGGACGCATGGCGCGTGTGGTATGTGACACTGAGACACGCACGCGAGGCATGGTATCCATCAGTGCTTTAACTAAGCTTGTTTTCCCAGCACCTGATGGTGCAGAGACAATATAAAGCGTCCCAGTCGTGGTCATGCAATACCTATTAAAAGTTCAAAACGCCGCTAACCAGCAAAAGTACCAACCATAATGCAGAGGTTTGCTCCGAAAAGGTAGGTTTAACACTCGCAATGTGGCGGGGTATTAAAAAAAGAATAAGCGCATTCTAGCAGTAATTGTTGTGCTGCTTCATCTGTAATTGCCAGAGAGCGACTCAGATGGGGTTACTGATAGGTGCCGGCAATTAAACTGATCATGCTATCCGCTGCGCCAATATGCGGCAGAACTTTAATCACTTTATCCGGCCATTGCTGTTGTACCGCGGCTATTTCACGCGGTACATCGCTGACCACATGACTGCCTGAAGCTAAAAAATAGGGCAGTACAGACACTTCATTGACACCGCGCTCAAAGCACTCATTCAGCGCTGTGGCAATCGAGGGTAAGGCCAGCTCTAAAAATGCCACTTGCACCTGCTGTGCCGGTAGTTGTAAACGCTCAGCAACTTTGCCAGCTAACACACGAACTTCATCGTTGGACGCGTCGCGGCGACTGCCGTGCGCAACAATTAAAAGTTGTTTCATCATCGTTGTCCCTGTGGATAAGTGCTGCTAGCAGCGGAAAATATATATGGATTTATTGTGCGTGGGTGTTCATCGATTGATCAACAAAAATCAGTTGATCGGTAGCGAAGCCCAGCTCAGTCATACGTTGAATTAAGCGCTGCTGCTGTATTGGATCCAGTGTCGGCGTTCTCGACAATAGCCAAAGATAAGAGGTGTTGGTACTGGTCACCAGCGAGTACTCATAATCGTTGCCTAAACCAAACACAATATAAGAGCCATAAAAGGGCCCAAAGAACGAGACTTTTAAGTAACCGGTGGCACTATCTTCAACAAAATAAGCCTTACCTTCGGCTTCTGCCCATTCTTGCTTGGCTTCTTTAAAGCCGCGATTGATGACTTTGATACCACCATCATCGCGCATGCTGTATTCAGCGGTGATCTGCTGCATGCCACGCTCAAAAGAATGATCCAAGCGAGCGATTTCATACCAGGTACCTAAATAGCGTTCGGCCTGAAAATCTTTAACCGGTTGAATGCCTTCCGGAACAGAGACGCAAGCAGATAACAGCAGTATTAAACCAAGCATTAAATAACGCATAGGGTTCAGTTCCTTAGGGTGTTCAAGCAATTGAATCCGCTTGAGATTGATAATAGTTATACAAATACTGGTGGTGTACAAGAATAAACCTGTGCATCATAGCCTTATGTATAAGTTTTTGCAGCTGTTCTGTTCTGCACTGTGCTTGTTTATTGCGTATCAGTTTGAAGGTTTTTGATGAAAAAGCGCATTTACCCGAAAAGATTTGCCCAGTGTGTCAGCGTTCATTTACGTGGCGCAAAAAATGGGAAAAAGATTGGCCACAGGTCAAATATTGTTCTAAACGCTGCGCAGGTCAGCGCGTATTATCAGGTGTTAAAAATGACTAAAACCTATCAGCGCTTGCGCTTAATTCTCGGTGATCAACTGAATGCCAGCCATTCATGGTTTAAAGATAAAGATCCCGACACGCTGTATTTAATTGCCGAGCTGCAGCAAGAAACCAATTATGTTGTACATCATATACAGAAAATCTGTGCCTTTTTTGCCGGTATGCAGCAGTTTGCTCAGGCACTGAGTCGCGCAGGTTTTAATGTTCTACATTTGGATTTAGACGACACGCAAGATTTTGCTGATTTACCGCAATTACTCGTGCATTTAATCGATCAGCATCAGATTCAACAGTTTGAATACCAATTGCCGGATGAGTATCGCCTACGCCAACAATTGGCTGAGTTGAGCGCTCAGTTAACCATCAGTAGTCAAAGTTTTAGTACTGAGCATTTTTATTTAACGGATCAAGAATTACCCAAGCATTTTAGTGCGGGTAAAAAACACCGCATGGAAGCTTTTTATCGCAAGATGCGTCAGCGTTTTCAGATTTTAATGGATGCAGAGGGCAATCCAGAAGGCGGACAGTGGAATTACGATGCTAATAACCGTAACAAGCTCAAAGCTAATGATCTCGCCAGCGTGCCGAAACCGTTGCTGTTTGCTAATGATGTCAGCGAGATTCTGGCACGTCTTGAACGCCATCAGATTAAAACCATAGGGCGTGCGCAAGCCTCTTTACTTTGGCCGGTCAATCGCCAGCAAGCTAAAGAGTTGCTGGATTATTTTTGTCGCTATTGTTTGCCGCTGTTTGGCACCTTTCAAGATGCGCTGACCAGCCAGCTCAAGCAGCGCGATGATAATCGCCAATGGAGTTTGTTTCATTCACGTTTGTCATTTGCATTGAATAGTAAAATTATCAGCCCAAAGGTGGTGGTGGATACCGTATTGGCGCATTACCGTGCGCAACAGGATCAGCTGCTCAGCTCTGAGCCGCCTATTGATATTTCTCAGGTGGAAGGTTTTATTCGGCAGATTCTCGGTTGGCGTGAATTTGTCCGTGGTGTGTATTGGGCCAATATGCCTGAATACGCCAGCCTCAATGCATTGTCAGCGACTCGTGCGCTACCCTCATGGTTTTGGACGGGGCAGACAAAGATGAGTTGTCTGAAACATGCGATTGATCAGTCATTGGAGTATGCCTACGCCCATCATATTCAGCGTTTAATGATGACCGGTAACTTTTGTTTACTGGCGGGTATTTATCCTGATGCAGTGGATGCCTGGTATTTAGGTGTCTATATCGATGCACTGGAATGGGTGGAAATGCCCAATACCCGTGGTATGAGCCAGTTTGCGGATGGTGGGATTGTTGGCTCTAAGGCCTATGCCGCCAGTGGTAATTACGTCAATAAAATGAGTGATTACTGCAGCCCTTGCCATTACAGAGTGACAAAAGTGACTGGCACCGATGCCTGTCCACTGAACTCACTATATTGGCACTTTATGCACACGCGTAAAGAGGTACTGGGTAATAACCCTAGAACTTCCATGGTCTATGCTAACTGGCTGAAAAAATCACCGGAACAGCAGCATGCTGTCTTAGCGCAAGCAGAGCACTATTTAACCCAGATTGAGCAACTGTAACCATGGCACTGGCCGTAGTGTGGCTTAAGCGTGATTTGCGCTTAAGCGATCATCAGCCCTTAGCTGACGCAGCGGCCAGTGGTTTGCCGGTCGTGCTGCTGTATTGTTTTGAGCCGATGTTACTCAGCGATCCGCATTATTCGGCACGGCATTGGCGCTTTATACGCGAATCATTACAAGATCTGCAGCAGCGTTTACCCATCGGCAGTCTGTATGTGATTAAGCAGGATGTGCTGAGTACGCTTGAGCAACTGCACCAGCGCTTTGGCGTAGCTCAACTGTTTGCGCATCAAGAAGTGGGTTTGGATAATACTTTCGCTCGCGATCAAACGGTGCAAGTCTGGTGTAATCAGCATCGCGTGACCTGGCAGGAAGCGCCCTATGCTGCAGTGGTACGTGGTCTTTCGCAGCGAGATAACTGGGATCAACACTGGAAAAAAGTGATGCGAACACCGCTGGCGGAGGTGGATTTAGCCCAAGTGCAGTGGTTTACCAGTTTTGCGCGAAATGCCCCGTACTTTTAGTGCGTGGGATGGATAGCGCGGAAAGCATAGCTTTCCCTTGGGTTTAACGTGCAGCATTGGTATTGTATACAGCATGAATAGGCACACTAAAACGCTCAAAGTTCGAGTGAAAGACAAGCATATTCCACTGCTCAATAATATGGCGCGGTCGGTGAACTTTGTCTGGAACTTTGTGAATGAGTTAAGTCAGCGCTCAATCAAAGAGCGTG
>JAVETP010000130.1:0-5732 GCA_034006005.1 Pseudomonas sp. | reverse complement strand
TAGCTCCCCATTGCAATCCGTGGCATTGGATCATCAAAGCGCCCCCCAGTTCCACGCGCTTTCGGCGACCGCATCATGGGCATGTAAGCTTTCCATATGCACTACGGGCAAGGTTATCCCCTGCATGCCAACCCACTTTAGTAGGATCCCTTGATCGGAAAGGGTCTGGCTGGCGACATCAGGCAGTATGAGGGCGTTCATGGAAAGCACAACCTTTGTAATGTTATAATATAACAATACCACAGAAACCACCTTATTGCATCTAATGATTTCCAGTTTCACTGCTTCTTGGTTCCTACCCCTACAAGCCACGCCACTGCGCCTGATCCTTCAGCTATATGACACCCGACTCGACGTTAGCATCGGGAACATTATTATTGGAGCACGACGTGAATGGATCGACGAGCACTCCGCACTGTCGTTTGCATTGGAACGCTGTGTCAAAGTCGTAAGGAGGCCACGCTACCTAAAAGGCCTGAGTGTTCTCCAAACTAGCCAACGAGCTCCGTTCAGGCAATCTCTGTGTGTGGTGCGGGGCTCGTAGTTCTTCGCTGACTACCGCAGCTCGAACGGCTTACTGCAAAAAGGTCGGTTAATTGGTAACTCCTCGAAAACTCTGGGCTTTTATAGCCCAACCGATAAAATGTCGGAAGTATTGTCGTGACCGGTTGAATGCGCCATGTGGATCACAGAAGTTGATAGCAATGCCGATTTTCTGGGTGATGTCGGTCCTGATCATAGATCATGCTTTTGCGCACGGTTAGCCGCATACCATTGAGCGCCGCATTGAAGCTGAGGTACGGTCAAGTAGCGTGCCTACTGACGATGCATTAGCCTTATCTTTGAATAGGTCGCCTTCCCCGTGACCCAGCACTTAGCGGTCTTCGATTTTCGGCGAACGTACGCGAATACTGGCCATGCTGATCTACACCGCCGAGACGAGATCTGCGACTTGTTTTACCTTGGCATAGACAAATGATCGACTCTTTGTGCAGCTCGCCTACTGGCAGTAGCATAAACCGTCTCGCGACAGACGTAGGCATCTTCGTAATTAGGAATAATGATTTAGCAGGATGTAAACCACCAACTCGAACTGATTATCTTTACTGGGCAACGACTCTGAACCTTTGATACGCACATGCTCATTGCAGTTGATGCATTTCCGGCACTTGGTGCCAAGTTTGCTCAAGTAAGAGGTGATACGCATACCAAGCTCAGCAGCATGAGCAGAGAGTTCCTTGGCTCGTTGCAAGCGACCCTAGATTGGGGTGGATCAATTTAGTCTGTCTCAGCTATTCATTAATAATTTCTTTTTCAACATCAGCTATCAAGTGTCTAGAACAACCAAGTAGCTTCTGAATACTGGAATAAGTTTGCCCAACCTTAAGCAATGAAACAATATTCGCACGTCTTTTCAAATCTGGCTTACGCCCAAGGTACTTTCTATTAGCTCGGTTTTTTCGATACCTTGCAACTGACGCCTGCGCCGATCCTTGTAGTCTTTGCGGCGACTGCCACAAGCATATCGAGCAACATTCCATTAACGGCTTGAATATTAGAAGCTGTCAACTCTGTGCTATCAGAACTTTTAACTCCATCCAACTGGTCGGTAATTCTGGCGAAACGATCTTTAGCTTTTTTGATGCCAGCAGACATTTTAGCGTTTCCCAGTCTTACTATTTCAACCGTGCCAGCCGGTCGATTTGCTCCACAAGAATAAATAGAGTGACCTTCTCCGGTGAGGTTCAAAACGACGTTTATGCCACTACAGCTCTTGTACTATTTGATTAGCATCAGAAACATAAATTGACCCCTCTAAAGCCCCAGTAATTAATTTTTATCCGCAACTATTTTTCCTCCAACTATCAATAAGCAGCGACTCACAGCAGTCGATTTGGATAATTGCAACGTACGCTAATACGAATGAATATCATTAGTGATTGACAATAATTATTAATCACCGTAATTTCTTGCCTCTTCAATCAGGATTCTGAGGGGCCAAATAGTGAATGATGAACACGTCTATGACTTCATAGCAATTGGTTTGGGACCATTCAATTTGGGCCTTGCGTGTCTTTCGGATCCGCTTAAAGACGTCAAATGCTTGTTCCTAGAAAAGAAGAATGAGTTCAGTTGGCATGCGGGAATGCTGCTTGAAGGTACGACCCTGCAAAACCCATTTTTAGCTGACATGGTGTCGATGGCTGATCCGTCCAACCCTCTTTCCTACCTTAACTACTGCAAGCAACAAGGACGGCTGTACACCTATTACATTCGTGAAAACTGGTATCTCACCCGCACAGAATTTGATCGTTACTGCAAATGGGCTGCAAGCCAGCTCGACAACATTCGTTATCAGCATGAAGTAGTCGAAATATGGCATGACCCCCAGTTAGCCAGTTACTTGGTGTCTGGTGTTTACGGACCCCATAACACGCCATTCCAATTACGTACTCGTAAGCTAGTGATCGGTATAGGCGGCGTACCTCATCTGCCGCCCTGCGTTCCTCTGGAAAACGTCCAACAAGTGGTGCATACCTCCAATTATCTGAGCAGCAAGACTCAGTTGCAAAAATGCAAGAACATCACCGTGATCGGCAGCGGTCAAAGCGGCGCAGAGGTTTATCACGAGTTGCTTACGGAATCATCGCAGTACGGCTATACCGTCAATTGGGTAACCCGTGCCTCACGCTTCTTTCAGATGGAAGACGCCAAGCTAACACTTGAACTCATTACTCCAGACTATGGTAATTATTTCTACAGCCTAGATCCCGAGGTAAAGAAAAGCTGTCTAGAGCATCAACGCTGTATTTATAACGGCATCAATCAGTTGTTGATTGAAGACATTTACCAAACTCTGGACGAGCGTAGGCATCATGATGAGCCGCGTACCCAGCTGCTGACAAACCTCGCGCTTAGCCAATGCAAACCTGTAGATAGCAACGCTCAGTGGGAGTTGATATTTGATCACGTACAACTTGGCCTTCAGTACCGTCATGTCACCGATGGTCTCGTGTTTGCCACTGGCTACAGACATGAGTTGCCCCATTTCGTTGCAGGCATTCAGGAGCGTATTTGCTGGGACGATCAGGGCCGCTATGCGCCGTCGAATGACTGGGCGGTGGATCATGAGCACACCGAAATATTTGTCCAGAACGTGGGCTTGCACAGTCATGGATTAACCGGTCCTGACTTGGGGTTGGCTTGTTATCGCAACAGCCGACTTCTGCACAAACTAACCGGCATAGACTTTTATCCCTGTGAAGAGCGCACGGCCTTTCAGGATTTCGTTCCGCGCGCAAATAGCGGATTTGAAACACTGGGAAGCCGGGGTGCAGTTTAATGACGTTGCGCACCATTATTTTAATCATGTCAGCGTTCGGTGTGATCAGCGACTCAATACTCATCGCTTTTTACCCGCAGTTCTTCGAGGACCGTTATGGCATTACCAGTCCAGTTCACGTCGGTGCTTACATTGCAGCCATTTCTATTGCGGTGATGTGCATGCTGCCGATTTGGGCGCGAGTTGCTAGACACATTGAAACCATGCAACTGCTGGTGTTCACCCAAGCGGCAGCTGCCACGTTCTGCGTGCTGGCCATTTGGGCGCCCAACGTAACGACATATTGGCTGCTGACCATGCTCATGTTTATGACCAAAGCCAGTTATTTGCTGATGTTCCCATACCTAATGCGCTTGGAAAAACCAGAGAACCATAGCGTCACTATTGGCTTGTTGTCAGTAGTGATTCACATCGGCGCAATCTTTGGTGCGGCCGTTGGTGGGCTGGCCCTGCAGAACTTTGGCCCCCAATTTAGCGTTGGGCTAATGGCAGTCGGGGATTTCATTCAGATGGGGCTGTGCATCTACTTGATTCGCTCCGGCAAGGTGGTCAACGTATTGACACAGGCAGAAAAAGACCGAAAAGCCCCTCCTTTTAAACGGTCCACAGGCTCGCTTGCACTGCTGCTTAAATTGAGTCTACTGATGTTGCTGTTCGATTTTAGCGCCTACCTAGTTCGCCCTTTTTTCACTGTATTCTGGGAGTCAACCACAGGGTTTAATAACCAAACGCTTACGGGCGTAATTTTTGCCATTCCCGGCATCGTTGCGCTGCTCGCTTTGATTGTCAAGCACCGTGTTAAGCACCTTCCACGCTATATGGATCACACACTTGGCAACCTCTTGCTTGGCACCGTCGGCCTATTGTTGCAAGCCAGTCCGTCGGCTGCACTGATCATTATCGGTCGCTGCATGTACGGCTGGGCGATATATCAAGTGATCATCAAACTGGAAGTAACGCTGTTCAAAATCAGCGCCCCTGACGCCTACGCCCGAGATTTCAGCATTACTAACTTCTTCCAGAATCTTGGCGTACTCCTGTCGTCATTTGGTGCTGGTTATGTCGTCAGTCTCGTTGGTATTCCCATGACTTTCGTGATTGCTGCGTGCGGCATGTTGCTCACTGCTGTGATTGATCGCTGGACCTTTGGATTGGATCGCCGTCATACAGACACCGAGTCAGAGAAAGGAGAACTTTGCAATGTCATTTGAACTGTCGCTCGACAAACAGAAATCACGTAACCAGTCCTGCTCCAGTGTATCTATAGCCTTCGATCATCCTCTAGTAATAAATCCGTTATTCACCTTGCGCCCATTGCACATGCAAACCGATATCGAGGTCATCCATCCCTGGTATCAGATGGATTACGCTCATTACTGGAACATGCAAAACATGACCCTTGAAGCCACGCGTGACTTCTACGTCAGCACAGCTAAGAGCGGCAAGTTACAAACATATATGGGCCTGCACAGTAACCGACCAGCCTTCGTTATGGAATGTTATGACCCAGCTCACGACGAAGTCGGTCAGCATTATGACGTTCAGTTCGGCGACATAGGTATGCATTTCTTTACAGGCCCCTGCTTGCACCCGGTCGCTAATTTCACCCGGGACATCTTGCGCGCAATCTTGGTTTTCCTATTCGAAGAATTAGGCGCACGCCGTGTTGTGGTCGAGCCTGACTTGCGCAACAGCAAGGTCCATCGCATCAATCAGATGGTCGGTTTCGTTAATCAAGCCGTCATCGAATTACCCAACAAGAAGGCACAGCTGGCTTTTTGCACCCCAGCAGACTTCGCCAACTCACTGAAAGGATGACTTTACCTATGACTTCCACTCCGTTACATCAGCCAAGCACTGACGTCGCTCACTTGAATCCAAATGTATGGAGCAAGGTAAACCGCCTGTTGGTGCGAAAAGCCATTGCCGAATACGCACACGAGCAGCTGTTCATCCCCATCCCATTGGGCGACACATCACACGAGGGTTGGGAGAGCTATGAACTTACAGCCGACAGCAAGCATTGCAGTTACCGTTTTGAGGCACGGAAAATGGCGTTGCGTCACTGGCATGTTGATCCTGTAAGCATCGTGCGCTTTTTGAACGGGCAAGCTCAGCAACCACTCGATGCCTTGACCTTTATTAATGATTTCAAGCACATCTTAGGTATCCCAGCCGACAAGTTACCGGTTTATTTGGATGAAATCAGCAGCACTCTATATGGCGCAGCTTTTAAGCATAGCCGCAATTACATGACCAGCGAACAACTCGCTGACGCTGAGTATCAGGACTTTGAGACAGGAATGATAGAAGGTCACCCGGGCTTCGTCGCCAACAACGGTCGCTTGGGCTTCAATGCCTTGGACTACAGTGCATACGCGCCGGAAAC
>JAVETP010000128.1:0-5855 GCA_034006005.1 Pseudomonas sp. | reverse complement strand
TCCGCAGGTGGCCAGAGTTTCAGGGCATATCGACTGGAACTCTTTAAGGCGCTATACACATTTAGCCGGGCAGGGTGACAAGTATCAGGATTGGCCTTGGCTGGCAGCAGGGCTGGCCAGCCTTAAACCGGATTAAGCGGCGCGCTATGCCGCTTTTTTATATCGACCGTGCAGCTGGTCCAGCTCTTTTTTGGCCAGTTCGCGCTGTGTATCGATGTACTTTGCAAGGTCTGCGACATGCACGCCGCGGGCTGATTTTTGGCTCGCCTCGATGCGCGTTATAGTTAGGTCAATTTTCCCCTCGGCTACGCGCCTGATTAGTGTGCTGGCGGTTAAGTGAGGAAAGTAGTCTGCCGCTACTCGCTCGATGGGGATTACTGCTAGGCCTTGGTATTGGGCTAGCACTAGGAACATTGTGTTCATGTCAGGCTCCACTAAAATATAATTCCCAACTGCGCGGCTTCTGAAGCTGGCAGCTGTGCAGTTTTTTGCTTTCGTTTCTGCACTTCTATCCGCTGCTTAACTCCTGGTAGAGCGAAGCTCGTTTGCTCTACTTCAGTCATCAGTTCGCCGGCAGTTTCTTTGGCATCAAAGTAGCGCATGTACAACAGGTGTCTTTCGTCAAGCTCGGGTTTGAAAAGATGGTATGAGCACTTACAAAACAGTGAGCAAGAGCTGCTGCATCCGAACAAATCACTGCCGTTGGGTATTGCGACATTGAACTCCGATCGCGCAGAGTGAAAAGCATTTTTATCAATGCTGCGCCCAATACTTACTAGCCGCTCCATTATTTCAACCTGGTTGCGCGCCCTTGCTAGTCGATCTTTTAAGACCGATCGTTTCTCGATAATAAAACTCTCTTCATGGTTCGCTTGCATGCGCCTCACTTCCTTTTGCTTTTCTTCCCGCCTGAACTGGTGGCGTGCCAAGTGACGCACGTGGCCAGCCCTCCGATTTCTTCTCCGATCTCATCGATCAGCTTTCCCATTACCTCTACTAATTCCACCAGTGTTACGTTGGTTAAAATCCGGCTTGAGTGATGCATGACCGTGCCGGCAGGTGTTGCTACGCGAATTTGTGCGGCCCAGCGCGCTGGCTTGCGCGGTGGTGTGCCTAACACTTGCGGTGCGCCGTGGTTGTGCACGGTGCTGTAAGTTATGCGGCAGGTCATTAAGCGGCCTCCTGTGTTTGTATTGTGCTGTGCCAGCAATTGTTGGCTCTAGCTATTGCGGCCATCGGAGCCGGGCTTACTGAGTTGCCACACATGTGGACTTGTTCGGTTTTTGTGAACGTGCGGCCGTCATGCCCAGTGCTAATGATGTAATTGCTTGGGAATCCCTGCGCGGCGTACAGCTCATGCGGTTGCAACATGCGCAGACTGATATCTACGATCAAGAAAGGACTGCCTTTGATCATCACTGTCACTAAGGCGAGCCGGTCTTTTGTTGTGATTGTGCGCATTGGGGCGTTCAATGCTTGTACGTTTTCTCCGCTTCCGTAGTAAGTTGTTAGGAATGCGGCGCAGCGTAGCGCGCCTGCTTTGCTGGATTTGGATAACGTGCATTCAAGCAGGGCATGGTGGCTCCCGCTTGCTGTGATCGTGGATATAGGCTCTAGCAGTGATTTACTGTCACAGTTTTTGCGAAGCTGGACTAGACTGGCCGTAACCAATTGCTGCTGACTTCCAGTATTGGTGATTGTGGTTATAGGGTTAGTTAGCGGCTTACTGTGAGTAGTATTAAATCCTCCGTTCATCTGGGCCATCCAGGCAGTCGCTGCTGTAGCTGGAGCAATAAAAGGTTTTGATTTGCTTAGCACCTCTTTATGCAGCCCGTTTGCAATACGTTTTAAAGTTGCAACAGCCAGCGGTTTTTGGCGATTGAAAATACTTTTGCTTGGCAGTGACCAGTCAATGCACTCTGCTGCTGTGCGATACGCTAGCTGCCCTTTGCGCGGCTTTCCTGCGTGCGATGGAGTAGGCCAGTTGATAGGTTGGCCGTCTAAGCGTGCAATTAAAAATAGCCGTTCGCGGGTGGTCGGCGCTCCGTAGTCGCAGGCTTTCAGCAGACGGTGCTCAACTACGTAGCCTAGGGTTTTTAAGGCGTTGATAAAGTGAGCCCATGTGCGGCCTCGCTTCTTTATGTCTGGCACTAGAAATTGGTCATTTCTTGTGACGTGCTCGCCAGCTAATGCAGTAGTACCGTCTGCTTTAATTACACAGCCGGTAACCTTGCATCTTTTTGCAACTAGCGGCCCCCAGTTCCTTATTTGCTTTACGTTCTCCAGGCTAATGATGCGTGGCTTTACTTTTCCAGCCCACTTGATCACGACCCACGACAGATCGCGAATCTCTTTGCTGCGCGGCTGGCCAGCTGCAGCTTGGCTATGATGAGTGCAATCTGGTGATGCATGAAACCAGCCTACTTTGCGGTTTTTAACAGTATCAACCGGGTCAACTGCCCAAACATCACTTTGATAGTGAGTGGTGCCGGGGTGGTTGGCTTCGTGCATGCTGATTGCTGCAGGATTATGGTTTATAGCAATATGCACTGGCCGACCCAAACCAATTTCAAGGCCAGTACTGGCTCCGCCGCCGCCAGCAAAGAGGTCAATATTTATCTCTTCGTCGTTGAGTGAGGTGGGGAGCTTGTATTGAGTTCTGAACAGGGAGGTCATGGCGAAGTACTCTTGCTGGTAAGGCCTGCGGCTTCTGCGATTTCCTTTGCTATGCGCTCTTTTTTAGCATCTATATTATTAGGATCAGGTGCACGGGTGTTCCACTCGCGCTGACTGAAATATGTGTACCGTGCGCCGCAGCCCCAGTAACTGCACCTTACGCGGCTCCAGCCAAGAAACGGCAGTCGGATGGCTGGCTTACGAACCTTCTCGCCATCCTCACCGCAGAACGGGCAGGGCTTTAAGACTTCTGACATAGATTGTTCTCCGAACCGCTTTTAGGTTTTAACAGGTCTTTAATAATATCTGTCACGTCTGAGTCGCCGTGAATACCGGTTAGATAGCGTCCGCTGTCGTTGTACACAAGCTCTCTTAGGGCTGCGCGCAACTGATCACGCTCATCAATAAGTGCTGCATATTGAGTTGTGCTCGTCATGCTGCCTCCTGCTGTATTTGTTGGCGGTATTGGCGTACTTGGCGCGGGGTTACATTGAGCTTTTCTGCGATTTCTCTCACAGGCTGACCTCGGGCGAGAAGCTGCTCTGCTGTTTCTAGTCGAGATGCGGCGCGTAGGTTGCCTGCGTGATTTTCTGTTTTGGCGGTATCGTCACGGCCTACACCTAAACGGATCGCGCGCTTAGTGAGTGAGTTGACGGTGATGCCAAGTTCTTTGGCCAGTGCTTTTAAGCAAGGCGCGGTTGCGTAACGGGCGGTGATTTGCTCGTTGATCGCAACGTTATTGCTGGCCTTTTGGATGGTGTTTTCGCTGACCAGCCTGCCGTTCCACTCGGATCTTCCGAGGCTGCGTATTACTATCGGCGCGGTTTGTACTGCGCCGTTTTTGCGTTCAAAGGCGGCAGTCAATTGCTGGATTTCAGTGCGCAGTTGATCGAGGCTCTGGTCGGCTGTTTGCATTGATACGCGCATTACGCTGCCTCCTGTGCTGGTGCCGGGTCAGTTGGCTCGACGATATTTAGCAGGCGCTTAGCTAGCTCACGTTGAGTTTTTGCGCTTTCTTGATTTTTGAGTGCATCCATAAGCTGGGCGGTGAAAGCTAACTGGCCTGAAGCTTGGCGAATCGTTTTTGCTTGGCTTTCGCTCAGGACTTTTAGGCGCATGGCTTCGATTTCGTTCTTCATGTGCGCGGTGAGTTCGATGTAGGCATCAGAGGTATCTTCTGCGAGCATTGCTGCATAGTGCTGACGCTGCTTGATCAGGTTGGCGGCTTCCAGCTCATCATTGAGTAATTCAACTGCGCGGGCATTGGTTTCTGCGCGCTGCTCGCTGATGGCCAGCTCGGTTTTTAGGCGTGTGTTTTCGCCAGTGACGCGGAATGCTTTTTGATTTGCGGCTTTGATCTTTTCAGCGCGATCCTTTAGGCCGCAGTGATAGCTAAAAATACCGTAAATGACGACAGCGCCAATCATGGCGAGTAGCTGCATATACTGTTCAAATGTAAATTGCATGCGTGGAGCCTCAAGTGGTGGTGAGGTGCGCCCGTTTTACCGGGCGCGGTTGCTTGCTTAGTTGGCGTTGAATGTGCCGATGTGGATGTCGGTGTTATCGCCAGTGATGCCATTGGCGATTAGGTTTTTGAAGTTTTCACCGATTTCCTGCTCTTGGATATCTTGCTGCATCCAGCGCAGAGTCAGTCGTGGGGCTTCTTTATCTGTTATGACTGCAACGCGGAATGAAATCGTCAGAGGGTCAAAGCCAGTGTGCGGAATCAGCGTGAAGCTGATGTGCGTTGGCAGCTTGTGAGCCACGCTGCGCGCTTCAATTTCCTCAATTGCTGAGCGGCTTGCGCTGAAATGGTTTTCACCGTGTTGCGCGCTCATGCTGGCTGTGATCGTAATATTGCGAATGGCCTGAATCGCTTGCAGTGGGTTTTGAACTTCACCATCACATAGGATTTCCAACTGTGGCAGCCAGTCTTCGATGAAGTCGGCCAGCTCACCTTGCTTGAGGCGCTCGCCGTTGATGTTGCGTGCGGCTTTGTAAGCTGGTGAGTTGGTCAGTGCAAGAACCGCTGTATGCTCAGCATGACCTGGTTCAAGAGCGCAGCCGAGGTCAAAAATAGCCAGAGCATCCATTGGCATTGAATCTGTGTTGATGAAAATTGCGTCAGCAGTATGAGTGTTTGCGTATTCAGCGAAGTTTTCGATGTCGGTTGTTTTATAACGCCCACGAAAGCGGCGACGGCTAGGCATTTGCTTTTCTAGATCGATTAGGTGGAAATCGCTAGGCGCAATCATCAAGCCTTCGGTTGCTTCGCTTAATTGATCATTCAAGCCGTTAGTGTTGCTGATGGCGGTGTTAACGATCAGTTCAAGAGCTTCTTTAGTTTGCATGTGCAGTTTTCCTATTAAGTGGTGGTTTTAGGTTTTACTTGGGTTAAACAGCTCGGGCGGTGACGGGGGCGTCATCGCGAGAGAACAGCTGTCGGGTTGGGTTGCTCAGAAACAGCACTAAGCCGTCTGCGGTAACGTGCATGGGTGTATCCAGCGCTGAATCTTCGCGCTTCTGGCCACGCTTAGTGGGTTGAACAAAATCAAGTTTGTGATTGATTTTGACTTGGTGACTTTGCGCAATCTGCGAGATTTCAAAGGACAGTACGACTTTGCCTTTTTTACCGTGCTCAACAACTCCGGCTGCGACATCGCTTAGTGCCTGGGCAACTTGAGCGCTAAATAAGCCAGCATTTAGGTTGTTCATAAACTCGTTGATTTCTGTTGGTTTCATGGTGTTGCCCTCTGGTGCGTTGGTTATGCAGCGTTTGCTGTTTGAATTTCTGAGAAACGACAGAATCCTTTGCGTACCGTCAATTCTTCGCCGGCGAAGCGCTCGTTGTACTCAAGTGCTGCGCCTGCTTTTCCCTTCGTTATCTCAATGGTGACCCATTCAGAATTAAAGCCTTTTACAATCGCCTGGAACTTGCCTCTGCGGTTGTGAGTGATCAGATACTCTTTACCGATCTCTAAATTGTTGCTTTCCATGTTGTGTCCTCTGGTGTTATGCAGCTCTTGCTGCAGCTTCTTGTGCGTCTAGCCAGTTGGCCAAGTCGTACAGGTAGATAATGTAAGGCGCGCGCTTACTGGCGTGTAGTTTGCTGACGCTTAACGGTTGCGGGTGGGCGCGCAAAATACGTAGTAGGTGCACCTCGTTATTAATGTGAGGCA
>JAVETP010000127.1:0-5869 GCA_034006005.1 Pseudomonas sp. | reverse complement strand
GACCACAGGCTCGTACAATGGTGTATCCCAGACATACAAGCTGTCTGCTGCTGCCGGTTTGTCAGGCCATGCACCGGGCTGTACATCAATCAGTTCGACCTGCAAGCCCAGTAGAGCTGCGCGCTCTGTCAGTAGTGTGCGATTGCTAATAGCAATCACTGGGTAGGGTTGTACTTCATGAGCTAACATCAAGCATAAATCAGGGCCAATACCCGCAGGTTCTCCAGGTGTTAAAGCAAAGCGCAAAGTCATACGTCTTTAATCTCCACATAGGCTTCGTCACGAATCTGACGTAACCATGTTTGTAGTTCTTCATCATATTTACGGTTGCGCAGCAAATTGATAGCTTGTTGCTCACGCATCTGCTCGCTGCTGTCTGTGCTGCGGCGATCAAGGACTTGTAAGACATGCCAGCCAAATTGGCTTTCAAAAGGCTTGGAGAGTTCACCAATCGCGGTGCGCGCCATTTCCTCACGGAAAGCTGGCACTAATGAGCTTGGATCAATCCAATTTAAGTCGCCACCGTTTAGCGCAGAGCCTGGGTCTTCAGAGAATTGCTTGGCTAATTCTGCGAAGTCTTCGCCGTTACGTAATCGCTCATACAGGCGAGTTGCCAATTTTTGCGTGGCTTCTGGGCTACGAATTTCGTTAGGTTTAAGCAAAATATGACGCGCGTGGGTTTCATCACGATACACCACTTCGCCGCCGCGCTTATCCAGCAGTTTAAGCATGATAATGCCGCCTGCAGTGCGTGTTGGCTGGGTTACTTGACCAATGCTCATGGAGGCCAGTAAACGATCAAAGGGAGGGGGTAATTGTGCCGCTTTACGCCAGCCCATCTCGCCACCTTCCAGTGCGTTTTCACTGGCTGAATAACGTATCGCTAATTGGGTAAAATCAGCACCTTGCTCAAGCTGCTTAACAATTTTCTCTACATCATTTTGTGCTTTAGTAAGCTCTTCGTTGTTGGCGCCGTCAGGTACAGGAATTAGAATATTGGCTAAGTTGTACTCTTCAGCCAACTGCATTTTGCCTAAGTCTGAGGCCAGAAAGTTTTGCACTTCTTGATCGGTGACTTGAATGCGCTCAGCAACGCGATATTGGCGGACACGGCTGATGGTCATTTCTTGACGAATTTGTTCTTGTGCATCTTTCAGGCTTAAGCCGTCTGCCGCTAGGGCTTGCTCAAATTCTTGCTGGGTTAAACCATTACGTTCAGCAATAGTGGCCATTGAAGCACTCAGCTCTTCATCGCTGATGCGAATTCCTGAGCGTTCGGCCATTTGTAATTGAATGGCATCAATAATCAGCCGCTCCATCACTTGCTGGCGCAGTACATCTTCAGGTGGGATCTCAACCCCACGCTTACTAATGGTCTGCTGTACTTCTTTTAAGCGGGTTTGATATTGGCTGAGCATGACAACATCGTTATCAACGATGGCTGCCACTCTGTCGAGTTGTTGCTCGGCTGCGTTTGCAGTGCCGACCAACATGCTGCTGGCCAATACGAGTGCTGAGAGAGGTTTAATAAGCATTGTCTTCACGCTCACGGTAGCCTTGGATGCCTTCATCGAGGAATGTCTCTACTTTGTTACCGGTTACACCACCCAACCCTTTTAAGACGATCTGCAGGAAGACCCCGTGATCACCTTTGCGGTTGTCTTGTGGATTCATATTACGTTCATCATAGTCAACCCAATAACGGTTGATTAAGCGCAGTTTCCAGCAGCAGCTGTCGTATTCAAAGCCACCAAAGGCTTCCAGTGTGCTGTTGCGGTTGTAGTCATACTGCCAGCGCGCAATGACGTTCCACTGCGGCACCACTGGCCACATAATTGACGCATCAGTCTGTTCAACTTTATTGAAGTCTTTGTAGACTGTACCACTGGCGTCGGTGTAGTCAGCGCTGCCAGTTTCCCAGCGACCAGTATTGTAATTGTAGGTTGTACTATCATTGCGGTAGCGGTAGCCGAAGTTAACGATTTTATTTAAATCTTCTTGCGACTGGTAATGGAACATCACGCTACCAGAGCGCGTACGGTGTGTATCTGGGTCCCACATTAAGTCAGCATTAACACGCCAGTCACGGTTAAAGCGCAGCATGTATTCTGTAGCATAAGGCGAGCGCGAGGTGGTGTTAGCAGAAACTGACTTATAGTCTTTGCCTGACAGTAAAACTTTGCGATCAGCAAAGTAATAGGCTTGACCGACGCTGATGCGTTGACGCTCAAAGCCGTTACTTTCTAGCCAGCGGTTGGTTAGACCCAGTGATACCTGATTGGTATCACCAATGCGATCACGGCCACTGAAACGGTTGTCGCGGAATAAGCTAGCGTAGCTGAATTGGATTTCATTACTATCAAACAGTGGTAAGTCTGATTGGTCCTCATAGGGCACATACAGATAAAACAAGCGTGGCTCTAAGGTCTGACGGTAGCTTTTGCCAAACCATTGGCTGTCGCGATCAAAGTACAGACCACTGTCAACGCTATAAATGCCTAGACTACGATCAGGGCTGCTTTTGTATGTTTGGCCCGTTTGCAAACTTGCTTTGCCAACACTGTCTAAGCTTAAGTCATAACGTGTATAAGCATATTTAACCGCAGGCTTAACAAAACCCCAACTCCAGTTCATTGGCAAACTAATCGCTGGCTCAATATGCAGACGACTACCATTGGCACGATCTAAACCTTTAAGGCGCGTATCGTTCCAGGGCTCAGGGGCACCATTTTTGTCGATGTAGTCGCCTTTCCTAAGTGAACGATCAAAGCGTGTCCACTCAGTTTTATAGCTCATTTGCAAGCCAACTGGTTGATACGGCAGTGCGCCAGCAAGAGAAAATTGTGGTAGGCGATCGTAAGGTGTGATATCGGTGATATTTGCCATTTCATAGGCATGCACACCAAACGCAGCTGTGTAATTATCACCGCGCCAACTTAGGCCAGCTTTTTGGTCCAAAGTATCGTTGGAGCCGCTAACGACATTACTGCGTAAGTCTTGGAAGTAGTAAGGGTCGCTAATGTCGGTGTAGTCCAGCGAAGCTAACAGGCGTGAGTTAAAACCGTGCTCATGTTGTACGGTGTACATCCAGCGGTCTTTTTTGTATTCGGACTGAAGTTTGCGTTCGTCTTCACTGTCAGCCAGCCACGCTCCACCAATGCGACTTTCGCTGCTTTTACCCAAGTAACGGAACTCGCCCTCAGTGAGCAAGCCTCGTTCGCTCATATAGTTAGGGTAGAGCGTTGCGTCAAAGTTTGGTGCGAGGTTGAAATAGTACGGCGTAATTAAATCTAAACCATTGTCATTACTGTAGCTGATGCTCGGCGGTAAAAACCCAGACTGGCGACGGTCATCAATCGGGAAGCTTATATACGGCGTATAAAAAACCGGTACGTTCTTCACTCGCAAGGTGACATTGGTTGCACTACCAAAACCCGTATTGGGGTTGAGTGTGACGTTATTACCTTTTAAGTGCCAAGCATTACTGCCCGGCTCACAGCTGGTATAGGTGCCATCTTTGAGGCGGATAATCGCATCTTCTTGGCGCTTAATGTAGCGTGCATTACCGCGGACTTTGCCGCTGTGCATGACGTATTCAGCATTGTCAACTTGGGCTTCACCGCTATCGAGCTGCAGTTCGGCACGATCACCGACCAGTAGTGAATTGAGGTCGCGTATACGTACATTGCCTTTGAGTTCACCGAGGTTATCTTGCTGGTATAGATTCGCTTCATCGGCTTCAGCTTGCATGCTGGCTTGGCGGATAACCACGTTACCGGCCAATGTGGCCGTTTCAGAGGTTTGCTCATAGCGTGAGGCACCGGCATTGATATATAAAGGTGCATCACTAAAACCTGTTGTATCGTTCATGCCTGGGCGCAGAGGCTCAATATAGCTGCCGCCACAATAGGGGCCGACTTCTGCCAGCTGCTCTTCACTGAGTTGTTCGCGGGGCACCCAGTCAAGGTGACTGAAGTCCTCACTGCGACTGGCTAAGCCTTTACCACGGCTATCGGTCACTGATGCGGGCTGTTTTACTGCAGGTGATGCCTTGCCACTTGCAGTAGTGCTAACAGCCGCAGTTGTGCTGCCGTCAGGGGCGACCCGTTCAGGGCGTGGTGGTTGTACCGCAACACTGTCTAGAGTGCTGCATTCCCAGCTACCGCCAACGCTCGCTTTACAGTCATACTGTTGCGCTGCGACGATACTGCTACTGAATAAAGGCTGTAAGATACACAACGCGCCAGATGCCAGTAGCGGGATTTTTTTACGATAAATATATTTAGCTGCCATAGTGTGTGTCCGTGCTTCCCGCATGCGCTTGGTGAAATACCCAGCATGCCTCTCGAAGGGCTGGAAAAGATCAGCGATAATAAAGCATGCCCTACAGAACGGCTAGCACCGTTGGAGAATTACCATGCCGAATCAACCTATAAATCATGTAGACGATAGCCGTTTACAAGCGTTAACGCACTGGTTTGCTGAGCAGTTACCCTATATCGCTCAGAAAACAGGCTGTGTAGAGACTACCGTAAGTCACCTACAGCCTTCCAGCAGTGATGCAAGTTTTCGGCGTTATTTTCGCTGGCACTCAGCTTCTATTGACTTAGTGTTGATGGATGCGCCACCGCCACAAGAGGATTGCCGTCCTTTTGTGAAAATTGCGAAATTGTTAGCTCAAGGTGGTTTACATGTGCCCAAGGTCTGGGCACAGGACTTAGAGCAAGGCTTTTTAGTGCTATCGGACTTGGGCTTACAGACGTGGTTGGAGGTGCTTACGCCAGATAATGCTGATGAGTTATTTAGTCTGGCCATTGATGCTCTAATCACTTTGCAGAAAATCTCTGTACAAGAGGCACAGCTGCCAGCTTACGATGAAGCCTTGTTGCGTCGCGAATTACAGCTGTTTCCAGAATGGTATGTGCAGCATGAGTTGGGGATTCAATTTACTGAACAGCAAACGTATTTATGGCAGCAGGCGTGCGATATTTTAGTGGAGAATGCGTTAAAGCAATCAAAAGTGCTGGTGCATCGCGATTATATGCCCCGTAATTTAATGCTGAGCACGCCTAACCCAGGTATTTTAGATTTTCAAGATGCAGTGTATGGCCCTGTTAGTTATGACATCAGCAGCTTGTTTAAAGATGCTTTTATTAGTTGGCCAGAAGATCGTGTGCAAATTTGGCTGCAGCAGTATTGGGACAAAGCTCGGGCCAAGGGTATCGACGTGCCTGACACGTTCCAAGCCTTTCACTATGATTGTGATCTGATGGGTGTGCAGCGTCATCTTAAAGTGATTGGTATTTTTGCCAGAATTTGCCATCGTGATGGCAAACCACGCTACTTAGCAGATGTGCCGCGATTTTTTAATTATTTGCAGCAAGCGCTTGAGCGTCAGTCTGCACTTGCGCCTTTAGCGCAGCTATTAGCCAGTTTTCCAGTGGTCCAAGAGTAGGATGAATACGATGCGAGCGATGATTTTAGCTGCCGGTAAAGGCGAACGTATGCGGCCGTTAACCTTGCATACACCGAAACCATTGATTCCGGTGGCTGGTGTGCCTCTGATTGAATACCACTTGCGCGCTTTAGCGCGTGCAGGGATTGAAGAGGTAGTGATTAACCATGCGTGGTTGGGCGAAAAAATTGAAGCCCATTTGGGTGATGGCGAGCGCTTTTCACTACACATCACTTACTCTCGCGAGTCGCAACCACTAGAGACCGGTGGCGGGATTTTTCGAGCTTTGCCGCACCTCGGTGATGAGCCTTTTGTCGTGGTTAATGGTGATGTTTTTACCGATTATGACTTTGCTGCTTTGCCTCAGACGCTTGAAGACTTGGCGCATTTAGTTTTGGTTGATAATCCGGAGCA
>JAVETP010000126.1:0-5870 GCA_034006005.1 Pseudomonas sp. | reverse complement strand
GGTCTGGCTATGTAATTGTGCAAGCTGCATATTCAGATAGACATTCTATGTGCGGCTTGCTTTCAGATAAGCATTCATTCCTGACGCCAGACGATAACTCGCAAGCCATACCTGTTGAGATAACTGCAGGCGGCGGAACGGTTGCTGTTTACAATAAAATAGTAATAGGTAAAACAGCTCAAAAAATAGCGACGATTACCACGGCGGGGAGCGGTAGGGCGCTAACGTATGAGGGATTCACTAGAGACGGTAGAACCGCTTTTTTTAGCAACGACATTAGAGCATCTATTGTTTTTCTGTCCGAGGAATTCTGGCCTATTTTAAATCCTGAACTAACAAGAACTGATATAGCTGGCAGCGTTATCGGTAACGTTTCAACTGTTACTGTGGCTCGGTCTGACCTTACGATTGCGGCGCCATTAACTACTCAGTCGTTTGAGCAGTCGCAGCTTTATGCACACTTCAAAAGAGGCCCGTCTACAGAAGCTGGACCAGGGCCAATTATTATGTATGAGGACGAGATAGGTCCCAACCTGCCGTCTCCCGGATGGGGCGCTACAACAGGGCATAGCAACAGCCTGTCCAGCCTTGAGGTTCCCTGTTTTTTATTTATTGGTGACGCATCTGTCGAGACAGTAATTGGCAAGAAGATTGCGCTATCAAACAGCGTCACGACGGGAAGTTGGGGGCTTAGTGAGTCAGAGCAATACAACACCGTTTCAGGATCAACAAGTCATTCGTCATCGTCTAGTTACGAGATTTCATACTCACATAACGGATTAGAATTTATAAAATTGTTTTTTGATTCCAGTTCGATCACAGTCGATGATGTTGTTTTAAGAATGGAAAACGTATCAGGTGATCAGTATTACACCCAATACGACACATTAGTGACATCCGCGATATCGCTAACAATGGATGGCGTTTCAATTTTTGATCTGCCAGGGTACCAGTGGTTTGATAATTTAAATACAGGACCTACTGTGTTTGTAGACTGGTTCAATGGATCAGCAAACCCTCCTATCGCAAGTAGTGCTGCGCGATCGTATCGTGCTCTAGAGCTGGCTGGTCGAGGCGCGGTAATGGTTTCGATCTACTTAAACCCGTACTCGTGTCTCGATATAATGTCGGTAGCGGTTCTGGTAAAGCGCGGTCAGCTGCTGATTGATCCGCCCGGCGGCGGCAATCAAGTTGACCTGACTACTGTGACGCAAACCCTTTACATTGGTAATTGCTTTGCAGGCGGGACCGTTCTTAATGATCCAGTAGTGATTGATGAGGTTGATTTTGAGAAGCCGCTTTACCGAGCATTCGACCCGCTAACAAAAACAATCTCGCCAGTTTATGAGTGGCCGGTGTTCTATCAATAGTAGCCCTCACTAATCAGCCGCCTTGAGCGGTTTTTTTATGCCTAAAATTTGGAGCGCCCAATGGAGCCAGCACACCTCGACCTGCTTATTACGCCCGGTGAGACGTGGAGAAAGCCGCTCAAGATCATGCAGCCGGTCTACGAATACAAGCCCATCACGTCAATCAATCAGACCGCTCCGCTCACGCTGACGGTTAATCACGGTCTGCCACTTGATCACTGGCCAGTCTGGATTGAAGCGTCAACATCAAGCACGTTAAACACTGACAAGACACTTGCTCGACCGCGAATGGTGCGTGCAATCGATCCGCAAACCGTCGAGTTAAACGGCATTAACGGACACAGCATCAATGCCGCCGGTGGCTACCTTGTTTACCAGCTGCCCGTGGATTTCACAGGCTGCACAGCCAGTATGGTTTTCAAGGGGC
The DNA here is from genome assembly GCA_034006005.1 of Pseudomonas sp. Taxonomy (GTDB): domain Bacteria; phylum Pseudomonadota; class Gammaproteobacteria; order Pseudomonadales; family Pseudomonadaceae; genus Denitrificimonas. The sequence continues at coordinate 4,073 of JAVETP010000126.1, read as the reverse complement.
AGCATGATGACATCGAGCTAACAGAGATCAGCGGCCTATCAATCGGCCTCGGCTACATCGATGCAGAGCTAACCGCAGAGCAGTCGCTATTGCTCAGAAATAGTTCGATATATCAGCTTTGGGTAGCCCATCCAAACGGCGACAAAGTTCAATGGCTTTGCGGGGGAGTGAGCATCAATGACTGCAAAAACAATAGCGCATGCTGAGCAGTTCGCTGTAGTCGCTAAAGAATGCAGCGTCCATCCGATCGCTCACAGCGAGCCTTTTGCTGTCGTGGTTTCTGACGATGAACGCTGCGCGGTAATTGTTACCGCAGGCGCGCAAGGGCCATCAGGTACACAGGGTCAAATTGGCCCAGCTGGCGGCAGCGCATTCACTCGCGAGGCAGGCATAACGATCTCGGCATTAACAGTGGTTTATGAGAACTCTGAGGGCGTTGTATTCCCGCTCAGTAATACTGATGAAATAAATATTGACCAGCTTTGCGGGGTGGCTATCACAGCTGCAGCGCAAGGTGCAGGCATAACAATTCAGCGAGCAGGGCCGCTTGATGCAAACGGCCTTGGTTTGACGGTAGGGCGGGTTTGGCTCGGCGTATCAGGCGCGCTAACACAGCTTGCACCGCAAACAGGCTTTGATGTGCTGATTGGTTATGCCACGGCAGAGCAAAGGATTTACATCGATTTTAGCGACAACATTCAATTAAACGAGGAATAAAACCATGGCAGCTTCAAAATACTTGGCTCGCGTGAACGGCCGTACACAGCAGCAATCTGCAAAACAAACCAGTACCGGTGTAGCAGACGCAGGAAAAATGGCGGCGCTTGGAGATGACGGTCGCTTAGATATGTCATTAATGCCGGCGGGCATCGGTGCGGACACTCAGATTTTACCAGCCAGCGAGTCGTTGTCGGCGGGCAACTTTGTGAATATTTGGGCTGACACAGGCGTGGCCAAAGTGCGTTTAGCAGATAACTCAAACGGTCGTCCTGCTGACGGTTACGTGCTTGACGCTGTTAGCAGCGCTGCAGATGCCACGGTCTATCCGCTGGACGGTACAAATAGCGAACTTGCAACGCTTTCGCCTGGCGCTTCGTATTGGCTCGGAACTGCAGGTGGCGTGATTGAAACCCCGCTACTGGAAACTGACATTGCAAACGCAAGCAAAGTGAGTCAGCTGCTCGGCAAAGCCAAGTCCGCGACTGAGCTGATGACCAGCGACGACGGCTACGTGATTCTTTAAGGAGTGATTATGCGGGCTTTAATACTAAGTGGCGGTCGAACAGTACAAGGCCCGTCTCTGCTTTCAGATAAGCGCACATATGCTGCAACGGATGGCCAGACGGTCTTTGAGGTAAATTATGAGGGCGCTAATGTTGATGCGTACGTCAACGGATTTCGTCTCGCGCCTAATGATTATGTAGCAACCGACGGCGTGTCAGTATCACTGGTTTTGGCATGCGAGGCTGGCGACATTGTGACGCTATGCGGAGGCGCAGTCGACATTGTGCCCGACGCATATAGCAAATCTGAAATGGATTCAATGCTTGTAGGCAAAGCCGCATCATCGCACACGCACGCTACGTCTCAAGTCACAGGTCTTGACGATGCGCTTGCAGGCAAAGCCGCGTTACTCGCAACCAGTTCTGTTGACGGCGGCATACGGATGCGGCTAGTCGGGACAACCCTTTACATTACTAACGACGGGACTGACGCATGACTATTGTAGTGAACGCAGCAACGCTATCCGCGGTAGTAGCTAACGGAGTCAGTTGCGAAAAGGTCTACATGAATGGGTCGATTGTGTTCGAGTCTGGAAACAGCCTAACGGTTGGTTCGCAGGACGCGTACGTGTACGGATACTCTGGCGGCGAAGAGGGGTTTGGGAGTCTTTCGCAAACTACTTTCACCGGTTACGGCGGATCAATCGATGGTTTTTTTTGGTTTACCGACCCAGGTGATGCGCAAGCTATACTGAGATTATCAGCAGCGCCTTATCCATCGAAAGTTAAAGTCACCGTAGGAGACACAGTCCTGATTTTCCAAGGCGAATCAAATGGGGCTTACGTTCTCAATATTAGCCAGACCGTATATAACGCGCTGCCAAAGTCCGGAACAGTCAAAGTTAAATTCGAGGTGATGGCATGAGTATTGTGGGAGGCCTGCCGCAGGAAGTGCGGCGCTTTATAACGGACGCGCCGGTCGACGGCAAAGTACGCGCCCGCAAAGATGGGGAGTGGGGCCGATACCAAAAGATAGAACTTGGACTTGTGGAAGATAGCGCAATTTAATCGCGCAAAATTACTTGGCCAACCAAAAAACAAACCAACAAACCTGCTTCGGCGGGTTTTTTATTGCTTGAAAATAGGTGACGTATGTCTGAGAAGTTAAGTGACGTAGTTGAAAAAGCAATCAAACCGGCACTGGCTATGCTGCCGGCACGTATGCGAAGCCGTGAAGCAGTGGTGATGTTGCTAGCAATCGGGCTGCAAGAGTCGCTGTTTAAGTATCGGCGACAAATAGGCAGCGGAATCGCAAGAGGCTGGCTCCAGTTCGAAAAGATGGGCGGTGTTGCGGGTGTTATTAAACATCGATCCAGTAAATCAATTGCTGCCGAGTTTTGCGGTGAGCGTGGCATCAAACAGGCATCGAGCGAAGCTGCCTTTATTGATGCTGTTTATAACGCACTTGAGCATGATGATGTCCTGGCGATGGGGTTTGGTCGGCTACTGCTATGGACCGATCCAAAAGCGTTGCCAGCCCTGAATGACGTTGACGGTGCTTGGCAGTTGTATCTACGCACATGGCGACCTGGTGCTTATACGCGCGGCACGGCAGAACAAAAAGCGGCGCTGCGCAAGAAGTGGGGCGGTTACTACGCTCAAGCCATGCAGGAGGTCAGTAAATGCAACGCTTAATCATCTATGCAGTCAGCGCGCTTGTAGTGGCAGCGCTGACTTGGTGGCTGGTTGCGGCGCCTCGCATCGAGCTTGCACAAACCCAGCTCGACAACGCTCAACAACAGCTCACTGCTGCAGGTCTTCTCGACCAAGAGCGCGTAGCGATTATTGAGGCGCAATCCCAACAATTGGCTGGCGTGCTGGCCGCAGAATTAAAAAACCGCGAATTACTGCAAGCGCTGGCCAATCAAAGCCGCGCTCAATCACAAGCGCTAGAGGAGCTAAAAAGAAATGATGAAACCATTGCTGAGTATTTGCGTGCTCCTGTACCTGCCAGCCTTGGCCGGCTGTACCAGCGCGGCGCCACAACCAACCCCAGTGCATATCGACAACAGACCGAAGTGCGCGCTGATTCTGTGCCAGTTGCCGGCGCGCCCGGCACTGGTAAACAATGATGATTGGCGCAGGGCAGTTGATCAGTTAGAAGATGATCTACTGAGTTGCGCAGTGCAAGTGCAGGACTGTATTGAGCGGCAGAGGGATGTTAATTTTTAGCGCCTACATTGTAGGAAAGAAAAATTAACACCAAAGGATGGCTCGCGATCGATCGCGAGCATGAATAGTTCTGTGAATAATTTGATGCTTATTTTGTAGTGACCTCGGCATCCAGCGTTTTAATTATCCATGCTGACAGTTTTAATCCCTCTCGCTGTGCCTGTTTAACGTAGCTCGCTTTTATCTGGCTATTCACCCGTAACTGGATAGAGCTATCTGCAGGCAAGTCGCCCTGCGCGTTCAGGTTACCAAGGTTTCCGTGAAACCCACGTGGCGGCACGCCAGCGAATCCATCTCGGTAGCCATCACCTAGCGCTTGCTGATGGTCTTTTAAATTTAGCCATTGCTCATGCTCAGAATCCATCATCGGGGCAACGGAAAAGCGCCTAGACACCGTATTCCGCGGGGTTGCTGGGCTTGAGCCTGATTCTACGGTGCTTTTTTTGTGTCTGATATTGTCTGTTTTTGGCTGTTTTTGTACGTTTTGCGCGGCTTGGTGTAACATTGTGACCCCGAAAAATTAAATGTGACACTGTGGTGGTGAGCATGGGAACAATAGTAGTCCGTAAGCGTAAGTCTGGCGATCCAGCGTACCTTGCACGTATCAGAATAAAAAAA
>JAVETP010000024.1:0-36993 GCA_034006005.1 Pseudomonas sp. | reverse complement strand
TGCTCATAGGCGACAACTTGGCCACGGCGCTTCTCCCAATGCGGCTCTAGGTGCGTGCGCTTGAGTAAATGCTCAGCCAACTGTTCGGCCCACTCAGGTTCAATCTTCGCCACTAAACGAGCAAATAAGCGTGTCGTTTCGACCAGTTCGGCCGCCATCAGCCACTGTGGACGTTTACGCCCTATGGTACTGGAGGGATGAATAAAGAAACGTCGTTGTCGTGCGCCCAAATAATCATTGTCTTCGGTTTTTTGGCCAATTTGACTGAGCAAACCCGTCAGTAGTGCTTTATGCAATTGTGCGTAATCACAGGCCTGCTGATTAAACGGCAACTGCAATTCACGGCAAATCAAAGTGAGTTGACGATGCGCATCACGCCATTCACGCATCCGTAAGTAATTGAGAAAGTGTGTACGACACCAACGGCGCACACCGGAACTACCGAGTGCTAAACGTTGCTCTTCAAAGCTGCGCCAAATATTAATCAATACAGCAAAATCGGAATCCGGATCTTTCCATGGCGCATGCGCTTGATCGGCGGCTTGTTGTTTATCCGCCGGACGCTCACGCGGGTCTTGAATGGATAAAGCACTGGCAACAATCAGCATCTCACGCAAACTGCCCTGCTCGGCTGCAGCCAGCAACATACGTCCAACACGCGGGTCAATCGGCAGTCGCGCCAGCTGCTTACCTAAAGGAGTCAGTTTGCTTTCACGATCGACGGCACTTAGCTCTTGCAGGACATTAAAACCATCACTGATCGCTTTACCTTCCGGTGGCTCAAGAAAAGGGAAGTCTTCAATCGCACCTAGGCGCAGATGCAACATCTGCAAAATCACTGCTGCCAGGTTAGTACGCAGAATCTCTGGATCAGTAAACTCAGGACGACCTAAGTAATCAGGCTCGCTATACAGACGTATACAAATACCAGCCTCAACACGACCACAACGCCCTTGGCGCTGACTGGCACTGGCCTGGGAAATCGCTTCAATCGGTAAGCGCTGAATCTTTGCACGATAGCTATAACGACTGATGCGCGCGGTACCACTATCAATCACATAACGAATACCTGGTACCGTTAATGAGGTCTCCGCCACGTTGGTCGCGAGAATCACTTTTCGTGCTGGACTGCTTTGGAAAATCTTCTGTTGCTCACTGGGCGATAGACGCGCATACAGCGGTAGTATCTCAGTGTGCTTAAGCTGAGCCTTACGTAACACCTCAGCACATTCACGAATCTCACGCTCACCCGGCAGAAAGACTAAGACATCCCCCGGTAAACGCTTCTCGCGGCGCTCATGGTCGGCAATCTCGAGTAAGCCATTGAGAATCCCTTGGTCAGCACTCAAATCTTCTTCGACTGAATTGCCATCTTCATCTTGCGTAGCGACCAGTGGGCGATACCAGGTCTCCACCGGATAGGTGCGTCCCGACACTTCAATAATTGGTGCATTATCAAAGTGCTTGGAGAAACGTTCTAAATCAATGGTCGCTGAGGTGATAATCACTTTCAGATCGGGACGGCGCGGCAAAATCTGTTTGATATAGCCCAGCAGGAAATCAATATTCAGGCTGCGCTCATGCGCCTCATCAATAATGATCGTATCGTAACGCTGTAAAAAACGATCGCGGCCGGTTTCTGCCAGCAAAATACCATCGGTCATTAACTTAATTAGCGTGCGCTCATGGCTCTGATCCTCATAGCGCACTTGATAACCGACCAGCTCACCCAGCGGTGTACCAATCTCTTCAGCAATACGTGCCGCTACACTGCGCGCAGCTAAACGTCGCGGCTGAGTATGACCAATCAATCCATGGGTACCACGCCCCAACTCTAGACACAGCTTGGGTAACTGCGTGGTCTTTCCTGACCCCGTCTCACCGGCAATAATCAACACCTGATGTTTTTCCAGCGCGTCCTTGATGGCCTCACGACGCTCAGCTATCGGCAAGCTGTCATCGTAGTGAATTCGCGGAATACTTAAACGGCGGTTATCAACCTGAGTCGAGGACTTTTGCAGATCCTGCTGCCATTGCGCCAGCTTCTCTTGATGCTCGGGCAGTTTTAGCAAGGACAGTAAGCGCCGACGTAAGCGATGCTGGTCTGCGCTTTTGGCGTGCTTAATCTGTGAAAGTAAGGCGTGCTGGTTCGATTGTGTGCTCATTAACGACTAATACATATCAAATACAAAGTTGACTATTGTCGCAGATTTACGCTGTATTTGCTGGCTATTTGCTCTGATAGCTGCGGTGACCGGTCTCGATAACTTGTATACTCGGCTACATATTGTCCGCTTATGCGCTAGCGTGCTATACAGCTAGCAGCCGTACTACAAGGATCAAATGTTATGCTTATGGTTATCTCCCCAGCAAAAACGCTGGATTACACAAGTCCCCTGGCCATTGAGACCTTTACGCAACCACGCTTTCTTGAGCAATCAGGTCAGCTGATTGATATATTGCGTGAGCTGAGTCCCAATGAACTAGCTGACTTAATGAAGCTCTCCGATAAATTAGCCGGACTCAATGTGGCACGCTTTACCGAGTGGCAGCCTGACTTCACTCTTGAGAATGCTCGCCAAGCCATCTTGGCCTTTAAAGGTGATGTGTATACCGGTCTCGATGCTCAGAGCTTAAGCAGCGATGACTTTCAATACGCTCAAGAGCATTTACGTATTTTATCAGGTCTGTATGGCGTACTGCGCCCACTGGACTTAATGCAAGCCTACCGCTTAGAGATGGGTACTAAATTGGCCAACAGCCAAGGTAATAACCTCTATGAGTTTTGGGGCTCGCACATTACTGATTCATTGAACCAGTGCCTAGCAGAAAAGAAAGCCGACATACTGCTCAATCTCGCTTCCAATGAATACTTTAAAGCTGTTAAACCCAAGCAACTCAAAGCCACGCTGATCAATGTGGATTTTAAAGACCTGAAGAACGGTCAATACAAAATCATCAGTTTTTATGCCAAGAAAGCCCGCGGTATTATGGCGCGCTATGTCATTCAGCATAAAATTGATTCAGTAGAAGCGCTTAAAGCCTTTACAGAGCAAGGCTATTACTACAGCGCTGAACAATCCAAGCCTGAGCACCTGGTGTTCTTACGTGATCACCCAGAGGATTAATAAACATGCTGCCTGCCGCCTTTATTCCCCTGACATGGCTCGCGCTATTGTTACGCTACCCACAGCGCACCTTAATGATTGGTGTACCACTTCTGACGTTACTCGCCGGCATTGCCGGCTGGGTGATTCTAGATGAGCGCAATAATCAGCACTTGCTCGATCATCTTGATATACAGATCAGCTATGCGCCAGCACAATGCTCAGCCGACACACCGCTCTATGTGCAATTAAGTAACAACACCGACAAATCACTCAAGGACTTGCAATGGCGTATCGCCGCCTACCGTCCAGGTGAAAACATCAATTTAGTTGAAACTCTATTTACTGAAGCACGCTATAGCAGCTCTAGTCCTTTAGTAGCAGGCGCTCAGTGGCAAACATGCCTCCCCACGCCCAGCTTACGTGCAGGCTATCGCGCCAGTACCTTGGAGTTTCGTGTTGAACGCCGTCAAGGCCACTTTGTCCGATAACTACACATATGAAAATACTGACCTGTGGCAGATTGCCGCCCACTTCGTTACTATTGGTGACACATCGATGATGAGTGGCAACATGTATATTTATCGCTTAGTCCTGATTTTAGTTGTCGGCATTTATCTGTTCTCGCCTGCCATTATGCAATGGTGGACGGCAGCCGATAGCGTCTGGTATCGCCCCTACTTATTGTGGCTGATCCTAATCGTGGTCACTTTTATTTTGCAGAGTCAGAAAGATGTCGATGAGCTTTAGCCTAAGCCAGCTGATTTTAATCAGCACCACCTATTTACTAACCCTGTTTGGTGCAGCTTGGGCCAGTGAAAACGGCTGGGTCCCGCGTGCGATTGTGCGCCACCCCATCACTTATATTTTATCCTTGGGTGTCTATGCCAGTGCCTGGGCTTTCTTTGGTTCGGTGGGTTTAGCCTATCAATACGGTTATGGCTTTCTGGCCATTTACTTAGGGCTCTCTGCAGCGTTTTTATTAGCACCGGTGCTGCTCTACCCGATTTTGAATCTAACCCGCACCTACCAACTCTCCTCATTAGCTGACTTACTCGCGTTTCGGTTTCGCAGCAGTTGGGTTGGTGCCATTACCACTATCGGTATGTTAATGGGCGCTTTGCCCTTATTGGCTCTGCAAATTCAAGCGGTGGCTGACACCATTGGCATCCTCACCGGCCAAGCCATTCAAAACCGTGTGGCCTTAGCGTTTTGTATTCTTATTACGCTGTTTTCAATCTTATTTGGCGCTCGTCATATTGCCACTCGAGAAAAACACGAAGGTCTGGTGTTTGCCATTGCCTTTGAGTCGCTGGTCAAACTCGTTACATTATTGGCCATTGGCGCTTATGCGCTCTTTGTGGTGTTTGATGGTCCTGGGGATCTAGATATCTGGCTGAACCACAACAGCGATATTTTACAAAGCCTGCAACGTCCGTTAGAAGAAGGTCCTTGGCGCACCCTGTTGTTACTGTTCTTCGCCTCAGCGATTGTGATGCCACACATGTTCCATATGACCTTTACAGAGAACCTGACACCACGTGCAATGGTCACTGCCAGCTGGGGCGTGCCGCTGTTTTTATTATTGATGAGCTTGCCGATTCTGCCGATTTTATGGGCAGGCTTAAAAGTCGGCGCACCCACAGCGCCGGAATACTACACTTTGGGTTTAGGCTTAGCGATTGAGAGTGAACGCTTAACCTTACTGGCCTTTATGGGCGGTTTGTCTGCAGCCAGCGGAGTGATTATTGTTTTAACCCTCGCTATGTCAGGCATGGTGCTTAACCACCTCGTACTACCTTTATACCAACCCCCTGCAGAAGGTGACATTTACCACTGGTTAAAATGGACACGACGCGGACTGATCTTTGCCATTATTCTTGCCGGTTATGGTTTTTATTTACTGCTCAATACCGTGCAAGATTTATCCAATCTGGGTTTAGTTGCTTTTGTCGCCACCCTACAGTTTTTACCCGGTGTACTGGCTGTGCTCTATTGGCCTCGAGCCAACCGCTATGGTTTTATCAGTGGCGCTATCGCTGGCATGTTAACCTGGGCCATCGGTATGTTATTGCCGATGTTTACGAGCATCCATGAATTCTATATACCCGTTATTGATTACTTGTATGTGTTAGATCAAAGCAACTGGCATGTTTCTGCCATCGCTGCACTGAGTGCTAACTGCGTTATTTTTATTTTAGTATCACTGATCACCCGTACCAGCTTAGAAGAGCAAAGCGCTGCACAAGCCTGCGTAGTCAACCATGTTCGCCGCCCAGAACGCCGCGAGCTTTATGCTGTTAATCCACAAGAGTTCTCTGCCGAACTGGCTAAACCCCTAGGTGCCGTGACCGCACAACGTGAAGTTGAAAAAGCCTTAAAGGATTTACAGTTCCCTTTTGATGAGCGCCGTCAGTTTGCTTTACGCCGTCTACGTGATCGCATTGAAGCCAACTTATCAGGCCTGATGGGTCCCAGCGTTGCGCAAGACTTAGTCGATAACTTTCTGCCCTATAAAACCGGTAGCGAGACCTATGTCAGTGAAGATATTAACTTTATTGAAAACCGTCTCGAAGACTATAAGCTACAGCTCACTGGTTTAGCGGCGGAACTGGACACCCTACGCCGCTACCACCGACAGACTTTACAAGACCTACCTATGGGCGTGTGCTCACTGGCTAAGGATTATGAGGTGTTGATGTGGAACCGCGCACTAGAAGACCTCACGGGGATTACCGCGTCACGCGTAGTGGGTTCGCGTCTAGATAGCATTGATGAGCCATGGCGTGAGTTGCTGCTTAACTTTGTCCAAGGCAGTAACGAACACCTATATAAACATGCCTTACGGGGTCCTTATGAATCGCGCTGGCTCAATCTACATAAAGCTGCAATTGATGAACCCTTAGCGCCGGGTAACAGTGGCCTCGTGCTGCTAGTCGAAGATGCAACCCAAACGCGTTTACTGGAAGATAAACTGGTGCACTCCGAGCGTCTGGCTTCTATTGGTCGCTTGGCCGCCGGTGTCGCCCATGAAATTGGTAACCCGATTACCGGCATTGCCTGCCTAGCACAAAACCTGCGTTATGAGCGTGATGATGACGAAGAGATCACTGAGATCAGCAGTCAAATTGTTGAGCAAACCAAACGCGTGACGCGCATTGTCCAATCGCTTATGAGCTTCTCACATTCCGGGCATAATCAGCATGACTACCATGAGCCCGTGAGTTTATTTGATATTGCCAATGAAGCCATTCACTTGCTCAGCTTGAACAAATTGGGCACCACCGTACACTTTTTTAATCTGTGCAGTACTGAGCACTGGATCTTGGCTGACCCACAGCGTTTAGCGCAAGTGCTAATCAACTTACTCTCCAATGCGCGTGATGCCAGTCCTGAAGGCGGACATATTTATATCCGTACAACGGCCACCCATTCTCATGTAGAGTTAATGATCGAGGATCAGGGCAGTGGTATCAGTGCCGCCCATATAGAACATTTATTTGAACCTTTTTTCACCACCAAAGACCCCGGTCAAGGCACCGGACTGGGACTGGCTTTGGTCTATTCGATCATCGAGGAGCACCATGGAGAAATCCATGTTGATAGCCCAGCTGATCTAGAGCTGCAGCGTGGCACCCGTTTTAGGATTAGCTTGCCGCGCCATACTCCATCCTCCAATCCAGTGGTGTAGGACAGGCAATGTGCCATTCGCCATCACCTGACCCAAGCTGCTGTTTGTTTAGAGAGCGTATTAATGCATCATATTTTAATTGTTGAAGATGAGCCGATTATTCGCTCGGCACTGCGTCGTTTACTGGAGCGCAATAACTACCAAGTTAAAGAAGCCGGCTCTGTACAGGAAGCCCAAGAGCAACATGACATCAGCTCATTTGATTTAATTATCAGCGACCTGCGTTTACCCGGCGCACCGGGTACGGAAATGATCAAATTAGCCGAGCCGAGGCCGGTATTGATTATGACCAGCTATGCCAGCTTACGCTCTGCAGTGGATTCCATGCGTTTGGGGGCGATTGATTACATCGCTAAGCCCTTTGACCATGATGAGATGCTGCAAACCGTAGCGCGCATTATTGCCGATCACCAACAGCCCACTGCAGACAGCACTGATGCTGGACTGGATGATGCTGAGCAAATTAATAGTGATAACTCTGATATTGGCATTATTGGCAGCAGTGCGGCCATGCAAGCGCTGTACAGTAAAATCCGCAAAGTCGCCCCGACTGATTCCAACGTATTGATTCAAGGTGAATCAGGCACGGGTAAAGAACTGGTCGCGCGCGCACTGCATAATCTGTCCAACCGCGCCAAAGCGCCGATGATTTCAGTGAACTGTGCCGCCATTCCAGAAACGCTGATTGAGTCTGAACTCTTTGGTCATGAAAAAGGCGCCTTTACTGGTGCCGTCTCCGCACGGACCGGACTGGTTGAAGCAGCACACGGCGGCACCCTGTTTCTAGATGAAATTGGTGAACTGCCTCTAGAAGCACAAGCGCGTTTATTGCGTGTGCTACAAGAAGGAGAAATCCGCCGCGTCGGTTCGGTGCAATCACAAAAAGTTGATGTGCGCTTAGTCGCTGCCACCCACCGTGATTTAAAAGGACTCTCGAAAACCGGCGGTTTCCGTGAAGACTTATATTACCGTCTGCATGTCATTGCTCTGCATATTCCCGCTTTGCGTGATCGTGAGAAGGATGTATTGGAAATTGCTGAGATTTTACTCGAGCGCCAGCGCATACGCATGAACAAAGAGCCGATGAGCTTTACTGAGTCAGCCAAGCAAGCCCTGCAAAAATACACCTGGCCCGGTAACGTACGCGAATTAGAGAACTCTCTAGAGCGCGCGGTGATTCTTTGTGAGGGCCACCAAGTCACCACCGAGCTGATGGGTATTGATGTTGATTTAGCTGCGCAAACAGAGCCTGTAGAAGCCCCTGAGGTCGCCGCGCCAGCAGCACCCGAAGCTGAGGTTGAAGTTGAATCCGAAGTCGCTGCCAGCGGCCTATCCTTGGAAGACTATTTCCAACACTTTGTTCTCGAACACCAAGAACATATGACTGAAACTGACTTAGCACGCAAATTGGGCATCAGCCGCAAATGCTTATGGGAACGTCGCCAGCGTTTTGGTATCCCACGCAGTAAAGGCCCAAGCACCTCATAATCATAACAACGCCGACATCACAGGAAGCGCTGATGAACCGTATTCTCAAAGACTTTTCCATTATGCTGCGCGCCAACCTCTGGTTGGTGCCGGTATTGGCTGCGCTGGTTGCGGCTTTGTTTTACTTTGTAGCGCCGCCGCCGCCCATGCATGCCACCATGAGTACCGGTGGTGTGGGCGGTGGTTACACACAGTTTGCTGAAAAATTGCGTGATGAACTGGCCAAAGAAGGCTTTGAACTCAAGCTGGTCCACAGTAAGGGCTCACGGGAAAATACCGAGCGCTTACTCGACAAAAAGAGCGGAATCAATCTGGCACTGCTGCAAAGTGGCCAAGGACTGGAACTCAATCAACAGCAACGCGATAAGCTGATCAATCTCGGCGCAGTCTTCCAAGAGCCGCTGTGGTTGTTTGCACGTCAAGACCTATCGATTCGTGCGCTGAATGATTTAGTACCTTTGCGCACTGCCATTGGTACGGCACAAGGCGGACTGCGCATGATGATTGCCCCGATGCTGGCCGCCAATCAAATTGACAGCGAAAACTTACCTGAGATATGGAGCACACTCAGCGGTAAAAAAGCACTGAGCGCATTACTGGATGATCAAGTGGATGCTGCCTTCTTTTTAGGCCCCGCTGAAGGCGAACTGATTCAAGCAGCCGCCAGCCATCCCGAGCTGCAACTGGTGAGTTTTAATCAAGCGGCTGCCTACCGCGCACGCATGCCCTTTATTACCCAAGTTGAAGTGGGCCCTGGCTTACTCAATCTTGCCACTAATCAGCCGCCCCGCAGCACCACCATACTCAGCCCTGTGGCCATGCTGATGGCCAATGAATCCTTTCACCCAGCCTTGACTGCATTGATCTTAGTCTCAGCCCAAGAAGTGATGAGAAGCGGCACACTGATTGACGAGCCAGACACCTGGCCGAAAAACTTGCCGCATGATTTTGAAAAGCTGACCGAAGCAGAATACTTCCATACTAAAGGTTTACCGCTACTGCAGCGATATCTACCCTTTAGAATCGCCTCACTGGCCGACCGCTATATTATTTTAGTGATTCCTTTGTTAGTGCTGCTATTTCCACTATTTAAAGTCGCCGGACCGATTTATCGCTGGCGCATTCGTGCGCGTATTTACCGTTGGTACAAATACCTACGTGATATTGATAAACAACTCAATAACGACACCTTACCGCAGCATGTTGATACTGAAATCAAACGACTCACTGAGCTGCAAAATGAGCTGTCTAGAGTTGAAGTGCCGCTGTCCTACACCAGTGAACTCTATGATCTGCACTTGCATATCGGTTACGTATTAAAGCGTTTAGCCAATCTAAAAGAGCAACAGCAAAGCTCGTCATAATCTAGATCCCTTGCTGTCTTAGCGCTCTGCACTCTGTGCACAGCGCGTCACCCCTTGTTATAAAAGGTTAGATCACCATGCCCCTACATCACTGTATTGTTCACTTTATTGATAAAAAGCCTGATGACAGCCCAGCTGTGCTTGAAACACGCAGCGAAACCTTGCCGCACAGCACAGCTCTGGAGCACTTACTCGCTGATATCAATGACAGCTACAACAGTAAACCCAGCAAAGTATGGGGCTTATTCCAGACTGATCATACCCAGTACCCACTACCGGGCTGGTTGGCTGATTATGTAGCAGAAAAAATGGATTTCACCCAGTTTAGCCAACTAGCGGCCGAGCATTTAAAAAAACTGATCGATGAAGTCAATATCAGCCTCTCAGGCCATGTGCTCTTTGCCCACTACCAACAAGGTATGACTGAGTACTTGAGTATTGCCGTACTCCAGCACAGCGACGGCATGGCGATTTCTGCTGACTTAGAAGTCAATGCCGCGCGCCATTTGGATTTGGGCCAGATGCATTTGGCCACGCGGATCAATCTGTCAGAATGGCAAAACAACAGTCAATCTAAGCAGTATATTTCTTTTGTTAAAGGCAAAAATGGCAAGAAAGTCGTGGACGGTTTCCGTAATTTTTTAGGCTGCCAAGAAGGCGTGGATGGCCCCAGTGAAACCCGCACCTTACTGAAAGCCTTTAGCGACTTTGTTGAAAGCGAAGACCTGCCAGAAGAGAAAGCCCGCGAGAAAACCGACAATCTACTCAGCTATGCCAATACCCAGTCGCGTAAAGGTGAAGTGGTCAGTATCGAAGGATTATCTGAAGCACTGGATGAAGATAACCCCAAAGCCTTTTACGAGCATATTCGCAACAAGGATTATGGCTTATCGCCTGAAATCCCAGCAGATAAACGCACGCTGAATGCTTTTCATCGTTTTACTGGCCGCGCTGAAGGGATCTCCATCAGCTTTGAGTCGCACCTACTGGGTTCTAAGGTCGAATATGATGAAGCGCGCGATATGTTGATTATTCGTCAACTGCCCACGCAGCTTAAAGACCAACTTCAGCGTAACAAGGAATAATATGCGGCTCGCCGACACTGTACTGCAAGAGTGTTTTTATCAAAGTAGCTCAGGATTAAGTCTAGATCCGGGGCGAGATTTTGGCTTAACTTTACATGAATGCGATGCTCGCCTTAAAGCCGTGCGCCATGCTTTAGACCGTCAGCAACAATTGCTCTGGGCCAATAACGACCCCGCCATTGTGATCTGGTTGCAAGGACCGGACTGTGCCGGTAAAGACGGTGTGATTCGTAACAGCTTACGCGGCCTCAATCCACAAGGCGTGCGCGTCAGTGATTTTCAAAAGCCCACAGATTTGCAACGCCGCGAGAACTTTCTAGAACGCTACCGCAGAGAGTTGCCGACCCCTGGCATGCTGACAGTCTTTAACCGTACGCCTTATGAAGGTTTAGCCAGTGATTTAGCCGATGGTTATATTGATGACAATCAGGCCGCTGGCCGTTTGCAGCAGTTACTGGAGTTTGAAGCGCAGTTGGCTGAACAGAATATCCATCTGATTAAGGTCTATCTGCATATCTCTAAAGAGCAACAAAAAAGCCGCCTGCAGCAACGTTTTGTCAATCCAGAAAAGCATTGGAAGATTTCTGCTGCGGATTTAACCGGTCACCAGCATTTTGATGCCATTCAAAGCAATTGGGATCAGACTTTTAAGCAAAGCAGCACCACATCACATCCATGGCATATTTTACCGGCCAATCATAAGCCGCTGCGTAACCTGCTGTTTTGCAGTCTGATTGCGCAAAAAATGGAGGCGCTGAACTTGCAATGGCCACAGCCTAAGCTTCCGTTTACGCTAGAAGATTTGGATTAATCCAGCATCTAAAAGGCGCGCACCAAGGCGTACCTCTTAAGCACTGCGCTGATAATGATTGTCACTGCGCGCTTGCAGTTGATACAACCAAGTAAAGCCCTGTTCCCAGCGATGATGGCCCGACTGCACATTGATATGTCCAGCTTCGGGCAAAATTACTGCATCGCTGCCCCACTGCTGGGCAAACAACACAGCGCGCTGTGCCTCAGCGGCATGATCGTTACTGGAACCTACCAATACGCTTGGAAATGGCAATCCTGCACGTGGCATAGGGGCAAAGTTACGTAAAGCCGCAGGGCAATCACGGCGCTCAACATCGGCCGGCGCCACCAACAACGCTCCACGTACTCGCGCCAGCAAGGCCGGCGCTGCTTGTGTCGCCCAATGCGCCACGGTGACACACCCTAAGCTGTGTGCAATCAACACCACCGGACGTCGATCCGCCGCAATCTGCCGTTGCAACTGCGCAACCCAGGCGTGACGTTGTGGCAATAACCAGTCATCTTGCTCAACACGCGTACATTCAGGTAACACCTGCTGCCAGTGTGACTGCCAATGTTCAGCAGACGAGCCTTGCCAGCCCGGTACAACTAGATAACGCACATCTGTGGTCTGGCGCATCAGCGCTCTCCTTGTCAGTACACCGCGGCTGCACAGCACATACATGCTATGCAGTTCAGCGGTTAAACATCTTAACGGTTCGGTTGTGGCGTGAGACGCAGGTAAGGTTTTACCGCGCGGTAGCCTTTAGGGAAGCGCTCATCCAGCTCAGCTTTATCTTGGATGGACGGCACAATCACCACCTCTTCACCATCCACCCAGTTGGCTGGCGTGGCAACTTTATAGTTGTCGGTCAGCTGCAGTGAATCAATCACTCGTAAAATCTCATGGAAGTTACGACCGGTGCTGGCTGGATAGGTAATGGTCAAACGCACTTTTTTGTTCGGATCAATAATAAACAATGAGCGCACCGTTAAGGTGCTGCTGGCATTCGGGTGAATCAGGTCATACAGCTCAGACACTTTACGATCTTCATCGGCCAGAATTGGGAAGTTTACGATGGTATTTTGTGTTTCGTTGATGTCTTTGATCCACTCATGATGCGAATCAACCGGGTCAACCGATAAGGCAATCGCTTTAACATTGCGTGCTGCAAACTCATCTTTCAGTTTAGCGGTAAAGCCTAATTCCGTGGTGCACACAGGAGTGAAATCTGCAGGATGCGAAAACAATACGCCCCAGCTATCGCCCAACCACTCATGGAAATTAATCACGCCTTCGCTTGAATCTTGGGTGAAGTTCGGTGCTGTGTCGCCTAATTGAATACTCATTGTTGCAATCCTCAGTCATGGGGTCAGTGGCCATCACTATGCCTGAGGATCAGAGCGCAACAAAAGAATATAAAATTACTTATCTATAACCAAAAAGAATAAGCAAGCCCACGAACCATTAAGACCATAAAGGAATAAGAGAAGCACTAAACAGTATTTTAATGAATAAGCAACAACGCCTATGATAAGCACCCTAACGCCACCACTCAAACGGCGTATTAGCATAAGGAAGCTATCATGCACCTCTCTATTTCAAGCCTTGGTCATCGCTATACGCTTGAGCCAGCACTGACATGCTGCTGTTGGCGAATGTGAGAGTTGTTTGCGTCAACGTTTCTTTAATGAATGGATTATTTAGGAAGTACAGCATGTCAATTTATCGTCGCCGTTTAAGTTTTTTTGCAGGTTTAGTATTCGCCACTGCCGCAGTCACTGCGCAAGCTCAAACCTTACTCAATGTCTCTTATGATCCCACTCGTGAATTCTATAGCGAGTTTAATCAAGCCTTTAATCAGCACTGGCAAGCACAGGGCCATACAGCCTTACAAATTCAACAATCCCATGGTGGCTCGGGCAAGCAAGCTCGCTCTGTATCGGAAGGTTTGCGCGCCGATGTCGTCACCCTAGCACTGGCCGGTGATATTGATGAGCTGCACCGCAGCGGCAAGTGGCTGGCGCAAGATTGGCAAACCCGCTTAGCGCATGGCAGCACCCCTTACACTTCAACCATTGTGTTTTTAGTACGCAAAGGCAATCCCAAGCAGATTCAAGATTGGGACGACTTAGTCAAGCCAGGCATCAGCGTGATCACTCCAAATCCAAAAACCTCAGGTGGTGCACGCTGGAACTTTTTAGCCGCCTGGGCGTATGCCAAACAAAACGCTGCCAGTGATCAAGATGCTCAGGATTTTGTACAACGCTTATTCGCCAATGTCCCCGTTTTAGACAGCGGCGCTCGCGCAGCCACCAACACCTTCACCAATAACGGCATGGGTGATGTGCTACTGGCGTGGGAAAACGAAGCCTACTTAACCTTAAAAGAACACGGCGCGGATGCTTTTGAAATCATTGCACCATCGATCTCCATTTTGGCAGAGCCACCGGTAGCTGTGGTCGATCGTAATGTCGACCGCAAAGGCACTCGCGCAGCCGCCGAAGCTTATCTTGAATATTTATACAGCGATGTCGGTCAACGTATTGCCGCTAAGCACTTTTACCGTCCGCGTAACACCGCGATTGCTGAAGAGTTTGCCGACCAATTTGCCACGCTCAAACTGGTGACCATTGACGAATTTTTTGGCGGCTGGCAGCAGGCACAAGCGCAGTTCTTTAATGATGGCGCCCTCTTCGATCAGATTTACCAAGCGCAATAATCTACCCGAGTCATAACAGCTTACGTTGAATCGTTGGCTGTTTTTTTAAACACGTATAAGGCGAGTCACCATGTCACGACGTACCTCCCCAGTTATCCCAGGCTTTGGCCTCACGCTTGGCTACACCTTGGTGTACCTCAGCTTAGTGATCTTTATCCCACTGGCGGGCATGTTTATTTATGCAGCGCAGCTGACCTGGGCAGAGTTTTACGCCATTGTCAGCGCACCGCGTGTGATCGCTGCACTGAAGCTCAGCTTTGGTACTGCATTTATCGCCGCCTTACTCAATGGTGTGATCGGCACCCTGTTTGCTTGGGTGTTGGTGCGCTACCGCTTTCCAGGGCGCAAGGTGATTGATGCGATGATCGACCTGCCCTTTGCCTTACCCACGGCAGTGGCCGGTATTGCGCTCACCGCACTCTATGCACCCAATGGCTTTGTCGGGCGCTTTGCAGCGGACTTGGGTATCGCCATTTCCTACACACCGCTGGGTATTACGCTAGCACTGACCTTTGTCACTTTACCTTTTGTAGTGCGCACCATTCAGCCGGTACTGGCCGATATCCCGCGTGAAATAGAAGAGGCTGCTGCCTGCTTAGGTGCGAAACCACTGCAAGTGTTTCGCCATATCTTAGTGCCGGCTTTATTGCCTGCATGGTTAACTGGTTTTGCCTTGGCCTTTGCGCGCGGCGTGGGTGAGTACGGCTCAGTGATCTTTATTGCCGGCAATATGCCCGGGAAAACAGAAATTTTACCGTTGCTAATCATGGTCAAACTGGATCAATACGACTATGTCGGCGCTACGGCGATTGGCGTGATGATGCTGATGGTGTCATTTGTCTTACTGCTACTGATCAATCTTCTCCAACGCTACGTTGCTAAAGGCTAAGGAATACCTATGTCGACTACATTAACCGCCACCGGCCAGAAAACCCGCTATGCACCCAACTGGGGCCGCTTACTGCTAATCATTAGCGCTTGGGCGATGTTTATTATCTTTTTAGTTTTGCCGCTGACTATTGTGCTGACTGAAGCACTTAAAATGGGCGTGGGTCACTTTTTTGATTCCATGCTGGAACCCGATGCGATTTCAGCCCTCAAGCTGACCTTACTCGCTGTTGGCATCTCGGTGCCGTTGAACTTGGTGTTTGGCGTTGCCGCCGCCTGGTGTGTGAGTAAGCATGACTTTTACGGCAAAAGCGTACTGATTACCCTAATTGACCTGCCGTTCTCGGTCTCACCCATTATTGCCGGTTTAGTGTATGTGCTGCTGTTTGGTGCACAGGGCTTCTTTGGTGAGTGGTTGATTGAGCACGATATTCAAATCATCTTTGCGGTACCGGGGATTGTTTTAGCCACGCTGTTTGTCACCGTGCCTTTTGTCGCCCGCGAGCTGATTCCGCTCATGCAACAACAAGGCACCCAAGAAGAAGAAGCGGCGCGCTTATTAGGTGCCAGTGGCTGGCAGATGTTTTGGCATGTCACTGTACCGAATATCAAATGGGGCCTGATGTACGGCGTGGTGCTGTGTACAGCGCGTGCGATGGGTGAGTTTGGTGCAGTCTCGGTGGTGTCTGGGCATATCCGTGGCTTTACCAACACCCTGCCACTGCATGTTGAGATTTTGTATAACGAATACAACCACGTTGCGGCCTTTAGTGTGGCCAGCCTACTGCTAATTTTGGCGTTGTTTATGCTCTTGCTTAAGCAATGGAGCGAATCACGCATCAACCGCCAGCTCAATAATGGAGACGAATAATCATGAGTATTGAAGTACGCCAAGTCCATAAGCAGTTCGGCAATTTTACTGCGCTTAACAATATTAATTTAAACATCGAAGCCGGTGAGCTGGTTGCGTTGCTGGGTCCATCAGGCTGCGGTAAAACCACCTTGCTGCGTATTATTGCGGGCCTGGAAACACCGGATACTGGAAATATTCTATTTAATGGTGATGATGTTTCACGTCGCGATGTGCGTAAACGTAATGTGGGTTTTGTCTTCCAACACTATGCGCTGTTTCGCCATATGACGGTGTTTGATAACGTGGCTTTCGGCCTGCGCATGAAGCCACGCCGTGAACGCCCAAGCGAAGCGGTGATTGCCGAAAAAGTGCAAGAACTGCTGCGCATGGTGCAACTGGATTGGTTATCCGATCGTTATCCTGAGCAACTGTCTGGTGGTCAGCGCCAGCGTATTGCTCTGGCCCGTGCTTTAGCCGTTGAGCCACAGATCTTACTGTTGGATGAGCCCTTTGGTGCGTTGGATGCCAAGGTGCGTAAAGAACTGCGCCGCTGGTTGGCTGATCTGCACGAAGATATCAATCTAACCTCAGTGTTCGTCACCCACGACCAAGAAGAAGCTATGGAAGTGGCAGATCGCATCGTAGTGATGAATAAAGGCGTGATTGAGCAGATTGGTACACCGGCGGAAGTCTATGAGAATCCAGCCAGTGAGTTTGTCTATCACTTCTTAGGCGATTCCAATCACCTTAAAGTTGCCGATCAAGATATCCAGTTCCGCCCGCATGAAGTGCTGTTGTCACAGATTGCACAAGCGGATCATCAGGCTGGCGTAGTACGTGATATTCGCCCACTGGGCGCGATTACCCGTGTCACTTTAAAAGTTGCCGGTCAGGATGAGGCGATTGAAGCTGAAGTGCCGCGTGATGATATTAATCTGCTAGGTTTGCAGCGCGGTGCCACCTTGTTTTTTAAGCCAAAGGCCTCGTAATAACACAGCTGGTCTGCGGGCAATGCATGGTGGACTTGATGTCCGCCATGAGTCATACAACTCGTAAAAACATTTCATCTCAAACACGATGCAACGCTCAATACAGATCGTTTCTAAGACTCGGAAACGCGGGCACAAGTGCCCGCCCTACTGGGGGCGAGTGCTTGCATAAGTAACTAGTAGGTCAAATGATAGCGGTGCACAAGATACTTTTTAAAGTCCTTCACCACCGTCAAGGCATCGCGCAACAATTGACGCTCAAGCGCGGTTAACAGCTTAATATTCACCTCATTGGGTATCTTATCCAGCTCAGTTGGATCACCCGTGTAGCGACCTATTTGTTGCTGCAAACGCACTTGAACAAAATAGCTCAAAGCCTCTGCCAAGTTATCGCCCAAACTTTTATGCATTAAACCACGCTCAACCAAAATTTCCAGACGCCTAAAAGTATTGGTATCGCTAATCTTATTCTCCAAGGCAATGGTGCGCACACCATGCACAATCGGGAAAATACCGGCTTTTTTAATATCTAAACCTACACTGTCTTTTAAACGCCCAAAAAATGTCAGCGGCGTATCAAAAAGTAGCGCAGCCTTAGCAAAATGCGAAAAGAAAATTTCATTGTCCTGAATACGACGGAAAAAAATATTACGCGCCACCTTAAATAACGCCACATTCCCAGCGACTGGCTTGCCATCACTGGCAATCGCTAGGTTCATCGAGGCCTCACTCTCGTAGCTTTGACTCCAGCGTGTCAGTTTCTGCGCCCACTGCTTGGTCGAGTTCACCCATTCAGGGTTGGACACCATAATATTGCCGGGGCACGGTGGAAAGCCAAAGGAGATCAGTGTCTCACTGTATTTGCGCATCACCTCATGCATCTGCGGCCACTCTAATCCGTCACGATAGACCAAACCGTTATCCTGATCGGTTTTCATAATCTGCTCGCCACGACCTTCTGAGCCCATCACAATCAAGCACACATGCGGATGCACTTCCTTGGGCACAATCAAGTCAAACAACTTGCTTAAAATACGACTATTGAGCGCCGCTAACAATTCCATCACAAAACGGGTTTTGACCCCCGTAGAGATCAGTCCTTTAATCAGATCCGTTAAACCAAACGACGCTTCACGTAATTCATCCACGGTTTGCGCACGCTCAACGCGTAAACCAATCACATGGGAGTGGGTGGAAAACTGACTGAGTACATCGGTCAACTCAATCACTCCAAACAGCTGACGGTTATCCCCCATCACCACCACTCGTTCAATTTGCTGCTGAGTCATAATAATCAGCGCATTAAACAAGTAATCATCAGGTTTAATTCGGATCAGACGGTAGCTGGCAATTTGCGAGACATCGGTATCCAAAGGCAGATGCTGGATAATCACCGCATCCAACAAGTCGGTGCCGGTGACCATGCCGTAACGGTTACCGCGTTTGGCCAATAAGCAGTCGGCCTTACTTTCACGCATCAAGCGCGTGGCTTCTTCGATTGATGTACCTTCCTCAACAATCAGCGGCTCACGCACCGTGCTATCAGCAATGCGCGCCAGCATAAACTCAGCCATATCCTGATTAGGCCCGTGCTGGGCAATGATTTGGCGCTTAGCGGTCAGGCTTTGTTGGAAGTAATCGGCAAACGAAGAGTTACTATCGATTAATTCTAATAACGTCTGCGTGGGAATCAGATGGCAAACGGTTGCCTCAATAGCAATAAAATTATGGATTGCTTGGCCATTAAACACTGACCAACTGCCAAAATACTCACCTGCCTCATAATGCATAAATGCGGCCGGTTGTTGCAGCAATGGCTCAGAGCTTTGCGTATACGCTTCACTTTCTGCAACTCGTCCCTGAAACACCACAAATAAACCTTGCGGCGGCTGCCCAGCAGTAATCAAAACATCAGCAACTGAGTACACCTTGCGCTGTACATGCTCAAGCAGCAATGTCTTTTCGTCATCGGTTAAAACACTAAAGGGCAAATGATCAACATTGAAAGTGTCCGGCATAAATGCAACTCCTGTTGCCTGATTCAACCAATACCCTGAGCCTGCCGCTGTTATTATTAACTCGCTATGCTCATTGATCTCTAGGGCAAACAGCCATAAATAACCGGCTGCTGCGCTCTACATTTGTTGGTTATTTAGAAAGCGGCTTATGTTCATTAGATATAGCAATAATTTATACATCCGTACACTTTAAAACATAACTTTGATCAGTGACGGCATCGATATATTTCTTCTCGAAACAGCTCTGAAAACTTTACTTTTAAGCGTTTTCAGAGCTTGAACAGGTGACTACTGAGCTTGCAGCATGGATCGGTCTTTTTCAGTAAAATCTAGGATTTGATCTTTAGACGGGTTGATTGAAAAAATGGCGTTGCCGTAATTAGAGTAATTAACAGCCGTAACGATATTGATTTGATCACCCTCAACTTCAAAGGTTAATAGGTCTCTTTGGTGAATGATTTGTCCTTTCTCATTCAAATAGATGACTGATTCTGAGCTTTCATAGCCCGTATCGTCATCAGTGTCTAACAAAGCCTCCATAGCGCTCTCTTTGAAGTCTTCAGGCAATTTAGAGTTTACTTTTACCTTGTCATAAATATACGTATTCATATGCTGCTGCAATTGTTTGCTTTGCTGCTGATCAAGCTTAACGTGCAGCACCACTTTGGCACCCAAGTCTTTGGCTTTATCGTCTAAATCAGCTTTTTGAATGCTCGACTCAGGAACAGACTGAGTCAATTCGCTTAAGGCTCCGTAACCGATGTCGACGACTTCAGAAAAAACAGTCAGCGCTTCAGCCATATCACCTGCATCAATCTCAAAGTTATCAACACTGAAGCGTACAAATTTGTTTTTATACTGCTGCAGCTCTGTATTTTTTTCTGGAGCAAACATACTGACTAAATCTATAATATTAGATGGATACAGCAAAAACTCCTGTTTTTTTACATCAATTAAAGCAGGCAATTTAAAGTTGAAAATATCAGTTTCAAGCTCTGGCACAAGCTCATAACGCTGTACGCTATTGTTAACCGCTCCAGCTAATTTAATTTTCGCATCTGAAAAAAACGGATTTTCAATATTAACTTTAATTTTCATGTCAGCTTTGAAATTGTATTGCGCATCCTTAGCATAGAGATGCTGGACGGCTTGCTGATATAGATCTTGTGCTGATTTCTTATCCAGCTCTGATCCACCACAAGCCGCTAACAACACAGTCAATCCACCCACCAACACGTACTTAGTTTTAGACAACAACATAGGCGACTCCATTCTAATAATAATCAAGCACCCTAGGTGCTGATTTAAACTCTACAGTGACTCAATAACTCAGCTTTGCCGGCATGGCATACACATCCATGCAAAATGTATAGCCGTTGACAGGCCTGCACAACTCAAAGCAGCTGTGCCTACTGTCTCTGATTGAAGCATTTATTTACACTAGACCAAAATAGACTCATCCACTCGGTAGCAATCATCCAGCGTGCTATAGCCCATACCGGCACTTTTACGCACTTTAATTTGCACTGGAATGCGTTCTTTTAGCGCTTCAACATGACTGATAATACCAATGGTTTTACCTTCAGCATTGAGGTTATCCAGGGCGGTCAGCGCCATTTCAAGTGTTTCACTATCCAGGGTGCCAAAGCCTTCATCGAGAAACAGCGAGTCAATGCGTGTTTTATGACTGACCAGCTCGGATAAGGCTAAAGCCAGCGCTAAGCTGACGAGGAAGCTTTCACCACCGGATAACGTCCGCGTATCGCGCTGGATATCCGCTTGCCAAGTATCCACCACGCGGATTTCAAGCTCACCCTGAGCACAGCGACTGAGTTGATAGCGGTTATGCAATGTAGCCAACTGCTTATTCGCTAGAATCACCAAGTGATCCAAAGTTAAGCCCTGCACAAATCTGCGGTATTTACTGCCATCAGCAGAACCAATCAAGCTGTTCAACTGCTGCCATTGGTCATACACCACACGCTGCTCGGCAATGCTTAGCAATAATGCTTGTTGCGTGCTGCGGTTGTGCGTATCGGTCTCTAAGGTTTTCTGCAAGCTACCGAGCTGACGGTAAAGCTCATCATGCTGTGCATCAAGCTCTGTGCGCTGCTGAGCTAACTCACTACTGCTCAGTTCAGTCTGCGGTTCGGCACTGAGATCAGCGATGCGCTGGGTGATCGCGCTGAGCAAAGTATTGGCATCTTGCAATTGGCTGTCGATTTTAGTTTTCAGTGCTTGCAGTTGCTGGGCCTGTTGTTCAGGGAGTAAGGCTTGCAAGAACGCCGCCTGATCGCTAAATACACTCTGCGCCAGACACTCAAGCCAATCCGTCTTTTGCACGCGATAGGTATCATGCGCTTGGCTTAAGCGCTCAGTTAAGCTGTGTAGCTGTCCTTGCAGTTGCGCAGAGTGGCTTTCAGCACTGTGCAACTGACGTTGTGTCTCTGCCAATGCTTGGCTGAGATCGGCTACCGGCGCACAGGCATGACCCGCTTGGATATCTAAAGCCTGCCAATGTTGCTGTGCTGTTTGCAGTAACTGTTCGGCGTTTTGATACTGACTGCGCAAGGTGCTGATATGCAGCGCCAGCTCTTCAAGTTGCTGACGGCCCTGTTGCCATTGCTCTGACTCCAGCTTGCGCTCGGCTAACCATTGCTGCGTTTCATTGGGCAAGGTGTAACCCAGTTCAGCCAACTGCTCACTGAGTTGCTGCTGGCGCTGTTGCATATCACTGTGCTGAGCACTGATACGCTCAGCGAGTTCGGTATGCTGATGCTGTTGGTGTGCCAAGGTGTTTTCTTGAGTGGCGATATGCTGCTGGCTGTCTGCTAAGGCTTTTTCTGCAATCCGGTATTTTTGCTCACTCAGTTTGACAGCCTCTTGTGCTTGGCTGATCGCGGTTAAACGCTGCTGGCACTCAGCCAAGGTTTGCTGATGCGCGGTTTGTGCGGCACTAAACTCAAGTTCATTTAAGCTATCAGCTAACTGTAAAGCACTCAGACAGTGTGCTTTTTCAGTCTGCAGTTTTAGCGTCTCGTGCTCAGTTTCTGCTTGGCGCTGCAGCAATTGCTCATGTTCAGTGAGCAGCTTAGCCAATACAGTAGCGCAGGTTTGACCTTGCCCAGTCAGCGCCTCCAACTCTAGCTGCTTAGCCTGCAGCTCCTGCTCAGTGCCTGATATATCCAATGCTTGGTAAGCACCAATGGCCGGGTGCTGCTGTGAGCCACACAGCGGACAGGCTTCATTGGCTTGCAACTGCGCACGTTGTTGCTCAAGGCTAGCAATGCGTTGCTCTTGCTTGAGCAACTGGGTTTTATCATCCACCTGCTCTTTTAGAGTTTTATACTGAGCACGCAATGTATCGCGCAACTGCTCTTGAGTCAGAATCTCGCTGACCAGCTCAGTGCTGCGTAACTGCAAACGCTGCGCGGTGCTCTGTTGTGTGTGTTCGGCACTGTAAAGATGGGTTAAGCGCTGATAATGCTGACCGTGGCTATACAGCGTATTGAGCTGCTCCTGCCAATCATTGACACTGCGTTGTGCTAATACCTGCTCCAATGTCTGCTGCTGTGCGTGCCACGCACTGTGCAGCGGTTGAAGTGCATCTTGCTGCCGCTTTAAGGCGATGTTCTGGTCATGTATTGCAGTCGTCAGCAGCTGTATCTGCCTAGCAAGCGTTGTCTGTTGCGCCTGCTCTTTATCGATTGCGGCCTGTTGCTGAGTCAGCTGAGCAAACTCGCTGCGCCAGCCTGCTAAATGCCCTGCCAACTGTGCATGCTGCGGTGTCTGTTCACGTTGCGCCTGTAGCTGCTGCTGTGCATGTTCATCACGCTGCAATTGCGTACCGATGCCATCCAACGACTGCTGGGCATATTGGTACTGCTGCCATGACAGTTGCTCAATCTGTTGCGCACTTTGACGAGCAGCGTTCTGGGCAGTGGTCAGGCTTGTCTGACTCTGCTCCACGGCCAGCTGCGCTGTTTGCAGGGTTTTATAATTGCCTTGTAACTGTGCAGCTGGAGCATGTTCAGCCAGACGCTGCAAATCATCCGCATGCTGCGCCTGTTGCGCTTGAGCTTGCTGCAATTGCCTTTGCGCGTGCTGCTGCTCACTCTGCCCGCGATCCAAATTACTGCGCCATTGCTGTTGCTGCTGCAAACGCTCTTGTTGCTGCTTTAACTCTGCGGCCTGTGTTTCAGCGCTGGCGAATTGCTGCTGCGTTTCACTCAGCTCTTCTGCACTGAGTAACTGCAATACATCAGCACGGGTACTCAGGTCTTGTAAGATGCCTTGCTGCTCGCGTTGTGTTTCAAATACACACTTGGAAATTTCACCGTAGATTTCTGTCCCCGTCAGCTGTTCTAAAAGACCGGCACGGCTATTAGGGTTGGCTTCTAAAAACGCGGCAAAACCACCCTGCGCCAGCAACATCGACTGGGTAAAACGCTGAAAGTCTAAACCGGTTAATTCCTCAACGGCTTTAGCTTTTTCACTGAGTTTATCGGTCAGAATATTACCTTCTAGATCAGCCAGTTCCGCTTTAGCTTGCTGCAAAGCACCATCGGCTTTACCACGCGCACGACGTTGACTCCAAAAAGCACGATAACCCTGATTTTTCACCGCAAACTCAACTTCCACCAAACAATCACTGGTGTGCCGCGTCATCAACTCATTGCTGGTTTGCGAGATATTACTGATGCGTGGCGTGCGGCTATACAGCGCCAAACAAATGGCATCCAACAGCGTGGTCTTGCCAGCGCCAGTCGGTCCAGTAATGGCAAAAAGACTGCTGCCATTAAACGGCTCTTGAGTGAAATCGATTTTCCACTCGCCCTTCAGCGCATTGATATTTTTGAGGCGAATGCTGAGGATTTTCATGATTGGGCCTCCTGCAAGCGGGCTAACACTTGATTATGCAAACCGTGCAAGACACTGATCTGCTCATCGCTCAGCTCTTCACCATGCAAACGCTTGGCAAACACTTCTTGCGGAGTCAATTCAGCCAGCACCTCACCTGTTTCAGCTGTTAATCCTGCCACTTGAGTACCGCGCAGACGACGCACACGCAGCACCTCGACTGGAAGTTCAGTACACAACTCCGTCACGCGCTCTTCTAAATCATTGTAATAATCATCGCCGCGCACCTGAATTTCCAACCAAGCGACAGCATCCGCATCCAACTCACGAGCTAAGCTGGCAAACTGCTGCTCAAGCTCAGCTAAGTTGCCTGACAAGGAAATCAAACGCTGAAAGCATGGAATTTCCAGCACCGTCACCGTCTGTAAACCATCTGCAGCTAAATCAACACACAACAGCTGTTTTTGTTGCTGCCCCTCATCAAAACTCAAGGCAATTGGCGAGCCGCTGTAACGGATATGCTCCAGCCCAGCGACTTTTTGCGGACGGTGAATATGGCCCAAGGCTAGATAATCAAAAGCTGGAAAGGCATCGGTTGGAAAGGCGGTCAGTGTTCCCACATAAATCTCACGCACTGATTCGGTTAAGCTCACACCGACTGTGGTTAAGTGCCCGGTGCCGATAATCGGCACCTGAACACCCAACTCATCACGCAAGGCCTCAGCTTGAGCAAACAGCTGTGCGTAGTGATCCGCAATTGCTTGTTGTAAATCGCGCTGTTTATCATCGGCACTTTGTCCGGCCTGACTGCGCTGTATATCACGCGGGCGCAGATAGGGAATAGCACAAACAATCGCACCAACTTGGCCATTACGCTGCTTGAGCACCAACAACTGCTGGTTCAGCGTCTCAGCCACACTGGACACTACATGGGTATTCATCCGCGCCAGCAAGTCTTTGCTTTCATTGAGCATGGAAACTGAATCATGGTTACCCGCCAGAATCACCAGCTGACAGCCGGTATCCTGCATTTGTACAATAAAGTTATTGTATTGCTCACGCGCATAACTGGGCGGCGTACCCGTATCAAAAATATCACCGGCAATAATCAACGCATCCGCTTGCTGCTCCACCACAGTTTGCACCAGCCAATCACACCATGCTCGGTGTTCAGCTTGACGAGTCCTGCCCATAAAATGCTGGCCTAAATGCCAATCTGAGGTGTGTAAAATGCGCATTGCGGTTGCGTCCTTGTGCAGTAAATAAGACATAAAAAAACCCGCTATTGGCCAAGTCCTTCATCACAGACTTAAGCAACAGCGGGCATAGTGTAGACGATTATGCGTCGGCTAAAACCAAACCAAAGGGTAATCCGGCTGGATCATGGATATGTTTAGCGATATCTTGCACAGCGTCCTGTATCACTTCCTCAACCACAGGGTGATAAAACGGAATCTGTAACAAGCTGTGCGCGGTTTCTTCTCGCTGAATAGCTAACGCTAAAAACTGCGCCACATGCTCAGCGCGCATACCGAACATACTGGCGCCCAACAGTTGCCCCGTAGTTTTATCGGCATATAGACGCAAGACGCCTTTATGTTCAGACAAGACTTGGCTGCGGCCATTGCTCTGCGTATACGCCGTACCCACCAGAATTTGCTCTGGATCGAGCTGATCAAATCGCGCACCGACACTGACTACATCAGGATTGGTAAAGGCGATACCAATCGACACTTTGCGCTTAAAGGCCACGGGGGTGGTTTGCACAGCATTATAACCAGCCATCGCACCTTCATCCGCAGCATCATGCATCAGCGCACGCTGACCATTGATATCACCAACAATAAAGACCGGATGATGGCCCAGCTGCATGGTATTTTCATTAAACAGCGGCTGACCACGCTCGTCCAACTCAAAACCTGCTTCAGCTAGATTGAGCTGATCCGTATTCGGACGACGACCCAGTGCCACCAGCACCTTATCCACTTGAACTTGCGTGTCACCTGATTTCAGCACAACACCTTGCTCTGACTGCACCAGTTCAGCGGGCGCACCCAAATACAGCTCCATCTCTTTAGCAAATTCAGCTAAAGCATGCTCGCTCACTTGCGGGTCACTGATACCGCCAACGCTGGTTGCCATATCTGCGCCATGCACTTCCACGCCTAAACGCGCCAGCGCCAACCCCATTTCCAAACCAATCGCACCTAAGCCTAAGATACCTATGGATTGAGGCAGCTCTTGCATCTCAAAGAAGTCATCAGTGGTGATGCAATGCTCAGCAAAAGGCTGTAAAAAGCCCGGCATGACAGGACGTGAACCTGCAGCGATAATCACTGACTTAGCCTGAATTTTTTGTGTGCCGCTGGCTTGTTCAACTTCCAGTAATGTTGGCGTTAAAAAACGCGCACGGCCCATGATCAAGTGCTCACCGGCGGCGCGTTCGGCACCTGCGGCAGCACGTCCTGCAAAGGTATCGCGCTGACGGCGTAACTCAGCCCAAGCCTGTTGTGTATCCAACTGTAAGTGCTCAGCACCACTGATACCAAAACGCTTAAAGTCTTTTTGCCCATGCCAATATTCAGCCATATGCAGCGCCACTTTGGACGGCATACAACCGACACGCGCACAGGTAGTCCCTAATGGGCCGCTATCAATCAACACAAAGCTTTTCTTGGCACGACGCACTTCACGCAGCGCATATAAACCGGCCGTACCCGCACCGATAATGGCTACATCAACATTGATTTGCTTAGACATTTTTGCCTCCATTCACTGACATTGCCCTTACGCTAACACAAAAGCATCAGCGGCTAGCGTCTTCAGAATACTTACTTGTAGAATAAGGTATCCAGCACAATGGGTTGATACACCAAGCGCATTTATAGAGACATTCTATTTAACGTGCAGTTTCACTTGAGCCCAGAACGGGCTCATTGAAAAGAAGAGTCATCGAGGGCTATCCCAAGCTTGGCAGCATTAAGGTTCTTGCTTTTGTGCACGAGGGCCATGCAATAAACGGTTAGCACCACCGGCATGCAGCAAGCGCGCACTGGTAATACCGGCAATCTCATGGCCTTTGTTATTCAACGTATTGGCCACCTGATCAATCACAGCCACAACCAGCATAGCCAATAAACTATTACTGTTGCTTTGCTGTTCCGCTGTTGAAGCCGATGCAGCGCCGGCCCATAACTCTTCGCCGGTTTTGAGTGACACTAAACGTGCCTCAGCCGTCACTCGCGTATCACTAGCCAACACTTTGTAGCTGGTGCCGTACTCAGTTATTTTCAGATACACCACCGCATCGGCAGCAAAGATCTCACGCAATTTCTTAGCTGGAACCGCATGAATCTCACCCGGCTCAGTGATGCCATTGTGCTTGAATAGATCATTGACCATCGCTACGGGAAACACATAGTAGCCCGACTCAGCTAAGGGGTAAGTCACCTGCGATAGAAAGCTGTAACTGGCATTCACATCCAAACTTTCATTGAGTGGCGGTAGCACCAAGATCGATAATGGATTTTCATCCTTTAGCTTGGTGTAGTCATACACTGTAGTGGGACCTGATGCACAACCTGCTAAGAGCAAAACGGCTAGCACAGCACACGCGCGCATTAAATTTCTCATTCGAACTGTCCCTGTTTCTCCAACATAAAGTTTACAAACGCAGCTGACTCAGGAAAAAGTTGTTTCTCCGTCACCAAGTGACCGACACCGTCCTCATCGCGACCCACATTAAAATACAGTAACGCCAAATGTGCATGCAGCCCCGGTGCAGCGAGTGAACCTTTAGCTTGTGCCTTTTCAATGGTGGTTTCCAGGGTTGCAATCTGCTCCTGAACATCATACTTACTGGGTACAAAGTAGCTGTAAATCGATGCTTGGTAACCTTCCCACTCGTACTGAGTGGTGGCCTGCTGTACACAACCGACCATCAATAGACTTGCAGCGAGCACTATAAAAAATGACTTTTTCATTGCGCTACAGGGCTCCATGCACGGTTATCAATACCATCTACTAAATGATTCACCGCTTCACGAATCGCCAAATCTAAGACCTTGCCATTCAACGTTGAGTCATAACTTGCAGTACCACCAAAACCAATGATTTCACGGTTTGATAAAGCATACTCACCGGCACCTTGCACCGAATATACAACTTCAGAGGTGTTCACATTGACAATATTCAGGCTGACCTTGGCATAGGAAACTTGTGATTTAGCACGCCCTAAAATACCAAACAACTGATGATCACCCACTTCCTTGCGGCCAAATTCAGTCACATCACCGGTCACGACATAGTGAGCGCCTTTAAGGTTTTGCTGCTGACCTTGTATTTCTGCTTCGGCTTTGATTTCGCCCATATTGGTGCGATCCAATACAGTAAAGCGATTACTTTGCTGCAGATGGGTGACCAATGTGGTTTTTGCTTGGTTGCCTAAACGGTCGACACCGTCAGAGAAAATACCGCGCTGATAGCTCGAACGGTTATCAAACTTACCCACTGAAATCGGTGCACGCGGTCCTTGATAATAACTGGCAGCGCTTTTAACTGTGGGTGCCTCAATGGTGCGTGATGTTTCAGTTGCACAGCCGGCAAGCAATGCAATTGAAAGCCCAAATACCGCAAAAAATCCTTTTTTCGTCATGATTCAAATCCATCTACTCAATAGTAAAGAGCGGCATTAGATGCCGGTGATATTCCAACACAGCAAGCTTGGGAAAGTTAAAGACATGCGAGAGATTAGCAGCAAATACTGCGCTCTAAACTAAAAGCGCAGAGCAGCCTAGCAATCTGTGAACTGCGTCACAGATTCTAAATATAAACAGGCTGTTTTTTGTGGCTCGCCCTAGGACAGGCGAGCGCAGATCAATCTTAGCAATGTGCAGATAAACTCAACGTTAATTAGCTAAGCTACGGCAGCGTACGCAATACACATAATCAAACATGCGCGTAATTCCTACCGCTTTAAAACGCCATTCTTCTTCAAGAATATCGCGCTCCTCAGTGCATTCAACCGAAAAACTCTCACCCAACAATTGCTCTACCTGCTCTGGCGGCACGGCAAAGGGTGGACCCTTCATCTGGTGCTGTGGGTAGTCCATGGTCAGTAATAAACCTTTACAGGGTTTAGGCACAATAGCGCTTAAGTGCTGTGCGTACTGTTTGCGTAAATCTTCCGGCAAAGCAATTAATGCCGCGCGGTCATAAAACGCATGGTAATCGACTAAATCATCTGCAGTCAGATTAAAGAAGTCACCCCATAAAATAGTAATCGCGCCAGCGGTATAGCAAGTAAATGGACCTTTTTGCGTAATCACTGGGGTTAGATTTTGCTCAACAAAAAAATCAGTCACGGCTTTTTCAATCAGCTCAATACCCAGTACGGTATAGCCCTGATCAACTAACCAACATAGATCGACACTTTTACCGCATAAGGGCACAAACACCTTACTGCCCTTAGGAACCTCTAAACGTGGCCAATAGGTCTCTAAACCTGGGTTCACCACATTCAGATGAAAACCAATTTGATCGCGCTGCCAACGCGTCTGCCAAAACCCTTCTTCCATTTTATTATCCTTATTATTTTAGCGAAGCTGCAGAGAGCCTCTGCTTTACGTTAACGTCAGCATACAAAGAAAACACCCTATACCACCAGCACATATTGCATAAAATAGGCTTAGATAGAACGTTAAGCAGGCCTTTACTAATACGCATCCTAGACGGATACTATGCAATACATATACACCACCACATAAGGTGCTCGCCTGATGACTGCTCATGCCCAACTCTATTACGACGCTTCCTGCGGTTTATGCCAACGCGAAATTGAGCATTTGCGCCCTCGCTTAGAGCCGCAGGTTGAGTTAGTGGATATTAGCGCTAACGATTTTGAACCGCCGCTGGGTTATACGCTGGAAGATTTATTAACACGCATTCATTATTTTGATGGCCATACCATGCAGATTGGCTTTAACGCCACTTTGGCGTATTGGCGCATTGCAGGTATGAAAAAGACCGCCACCCTACTCGGCCTGCCTGGCATCAGCCATATGGGTAACTTGGTTTATAATCTATGGGCACAATGGCGCCGCAAAAACTCCAGTAGCTGCAAAATTAATTAAGGCTTTACCGTAGATACTCTGCTTAAGTGCAAGTTTTTGTGCTCTTCACTGAATTATTTTGATGAGTCAAAGGGGTTGCTCTTCAGGCCGACAAACCAAGGCCGCTGTGATGGCTTGTAGAGCATACATTACGGCCGACATCTCTCTACCACCCTGCACCTATACTAGTAGGGCGGGCATTCATGCCCGCCACAGCAGATATGCACGGGAATCAATCATTTCACATAGACAGTTAAATACAGCACAACGCGGGCAAAATTGCCCGCCCTACAGTTTATAGGTGTTGGTATCTTATCGTCAGCAGCCACTCAGGACTCTGATGAATTGCTCTACGGTGTGCTGGGTGCCTGAGTCTCTGCATCTAATTGCCAACCACCGCCCAAGGCGCTGATCAACTGCACACTGGCTGTGAGTTGTGTGCCGAGTAAATTCAGCAAGGTGCGTTCGCTATTCAGTACGGTGGTTTGCGCGCTGGTTACGGCCAGAAAGTCCACAAACCCAGCTTTATATTGATTTTCGGTTAAACGTAAGGTGTCCTGCGAAGCGTCAAGTGCTTCACGTTGTACGATAATTTCCTGTTCCAATACATTCAACTGCACTAAGGCATCCTCCACTTCACCAATCGCCTGCAAAGTGGTTTGACGGTAACGCGCCACCTGTTGGTCATAGCGCGCTTCGGCTTGTTCGGTTTTTGAACGGCGCAATCCCGCATCAAACAAAGTCATGGCAAACTGCGGTCCAATTGACCAAAAGCGATTGGGCAAGGTAATCCAATCGGCTAAATTACTACCGCGATAACCACCACTGGCACTGAGTGTTAAATCAGGAAAATATGCCGTTTTAGCGATACCAATCTCAGCATTCGCCGCCATCACTCGACGTTCTGCTGCAGCAATATCTGGACGGCGCTCCAGCAGCGCTGACGGCACATCCATCGGTAAGTTAGGTAAGGCCGGCAATGTCTCGACACTGGCCACCTGCAGCGCATTCGGCGTGCTACCCACTAGCAACGCCAGCGCATGCTCATAGCGCGCCCGCTGCCAATCCAAATCCAAACGCTGCGCTTGGGTATTTCTCAGCTGCGTCAGCGCTTGACTGACATCCGCCCGCGTGACCATACCCGCCTGATAGCGATTTTCGGTCATTTTCAAGGAACGTTCATAGGCAACAATCGTCGCATCCAGTAAACGCATCTGCTCATCCATCACGCGCAACTGCAAATAGTTCTGCACCAGCTCAGACTGCTGACTTAAACGCACACCGGCCCACTCTGCGGCGCTGGCCTGCGCACTGGCTTCGCTGGACTCGACTTGACGGCGCACCTGCCCCCAAATATCCAACTGCCAACTGAGGCCCAGCGCCACATCATTGCTTTTACCTACACCGACATCATTACCACTGCGTGTAGTACCCACCTGTCCCGTGGCCTTGGGGTACAACGCTGAACGACTGCCACCGACTAACGCACGTGCCTCACGCCATGCCGCTTCGGCAGCACGCAGGTTTTGGTTAGAGTCTTGCAACTGTTTCAATAAATCCGCCAACCGCGCATCCTGATACAAGGACCACCAAGCCACCGAAGTGCCAAGATCAGCAGGTTGCGCTACTTTCCAGCCTGGCGTATGACGAAACTCTACCGGTAGCGGCGCATCAGGACGCTGATAGTTTGGGCCCAGCGCACAGCCGCTTAACACCACGCCCATCAGAGCAAAGGTACTGAGTTTAACGATCTGTTTCATGGGCTACTTCCATCGTGGTTGGCGTTTTTTTACGCCGTACACGGGCGCTTAAACGATCAAAGAATAAATACACAGCAGGCGTGCTATACAAGGTCAACAACTGACTCAATAGCAATCCGCCGACAATGGCTAAACCTAACGGCTGGCGTGTTTCCGAACCTTCTGCGCTACTGATCAACAGCGGCACAGCACCGAGAATCGCTGCCATCGTAGTCATCATAATCGGACGGAAGCGCTGTACACAGGCTTGCTGAATGGCTTGCTCAGCCGTCATTTTCATTTCTCGCTGCAACTGCAAAGCCAAATCAATCATTAAAATAGCGTTTTTCTTCACCACACCAATCAACAAGAACAGCCCCAGTAACGACACTAAACTGAACTCACCACCGGTCAACTGAATAGCCAGCAAAGCGCCGACACCTGCAGACGGCAGCGTTGAAAGAATCGTCAGTGGATGGATATAGCTTTCATATAAAATACCCAGCACCAAATAGACAATCATAATCGCCATCAACAACATTAAGCCCTGACCACCTTGGCTTTGCTGGAAGACACCGGCCGTACCGCCCAAGCGCCCTTGCACTTCAT
Organism: Pseudomonas sp.; assembly: GCA_034006005.1. GTDB lineage: Bacteria > Pseudomonadota > Gammaproteobacteria > Pseudomonadales > Pseudomonadaceae > Denitrificimonas. The sequence continues at coordinate 4,677 of JAVETP010000024.1, read as the reverse complement.
TGGGCAAATTAATCTTCGCCATGGCGTGTTCAATAGCTAGATTAGCCTCATCTAAACTGACCCCCGGTGCTAAAGAAAAACCAATACTTTCAATCGCAAACTGGCCATCATGCTGCACGCGCTCTTGCTGCAAAGTGGATTCCCACGTGGTAAACGCTGACAAAGGAACACGCTCGCCATTCGCACCAATCACCTGCACTTGCTCTAACACCTGCGGCGAGCCAACAAACTGCGGATCAATTTCCAGTACCACACTGTATTGATTGAGACTTTCATAAATCGTTGAGACTTGGCGCTGACTAAAGGCGTTATTGAGCAGCGAGGTGACCATCGCCATATCCACACCGAGACGTGCCGCTGTCGCGCGATCCACTTGCAAGGTGACTTGTTGCGCGCCTTGGCCTTCTTTACTGTCGATATCAGTCAGTTCCGGCAAAGCTTTTAACGCATCACGCACTCGTGGCTGCCAAGTCCGTAAATCATCCAACTCACTGGCCAACAGCACATATTCATTATCGGTAGTGCCGCCCTCGCGACGCCCCATACTTAAATCCTGTTCCGGCATGAGAAACAGCCGAGAGCCTGGAACCTGCGGAATTTTGCCGCGTAAACGATTGACGATTTGCTGCGCTGAACTGTCACGTTCCGTGATGGGCTTTAAGCGCACAATTAAAAACGCACTGCTACCGCCACCAATAAAACCCGCCACCGTCTGCACATCTTTATCTTTCAATAAAGCTTGGCGATAGATTTCCATTTTCGGCTGCATGGTGTGGTACGACAGGCCATCATCACTGCGAATAAAGCCCATTAATTGACCGGTATCTTGCTGCGGCATAAAGGTTTTAGGCACAGCAATAAACAGCCAGACATTCAGGCCTATCGTTAGAATCACGCCCAAGAGCATCCAGCGCTGATAATTCAAAGTCCACACCAGTGAGCGCTGATAACCAGCAGCCACCCATAAACCAAAGCGTTGAATCAGATTAGGCTTGCGCTCTTCAGTCACTACCACAGGACGCAACCAACGTGCCGACAACATTGGCGTTAAGGTCAGCGACACCACTAACGAAATCAAAATTGCTACGGTTAAGGTGATGGAGAACTCACGGAACAAACGCTCAACCATGCCACCCATAAACAAAATAGAGACAAACACCACCACCAGCGATACGTTCATCGACAGCAGGGTAAAACCCACTTCGCGAGAACCATCCAGCGCCGCTTGCAGTGGTTTTTTGCCGTTATTGATATGCCGCGCGATATTCTCCAACACAACAATGGCATCATCCACCACTAGACCGGTGGCAATAATCAGCGCCATCAGCGATAGATTATTCAAAGAGAAACCCAACATATGCATCGCTGCGAAACTGCCGATCAAGGATACTGGCACCGCCAAGGCAGGAATCACCGCCGCGCGCCAATGCCCTAAAAACAGCATCACCACGCCAATCACTAACACAGTGGCAATCAACAACGAGCGCTCAGCTTCACGCAAGGTGGCACGAATCACTGAGGATCGATCCATGGCCACTTCCAGCTTGGCACTGGCAGGCAATACGGCTTTCAGCCCCGGTAACTCAGCCTGAATCGCTTCAATCGTAGCAATAATATTAGCGCTGGCTTGGCGGTTAATAATCAGCAGCACCGCATCTTGATCATTAAAAAAACCACTGTTATAGCGATTTTCCACGCTATCGCTGACCGTCGCCACATCCCGCAAACGCAACGCCGCGCCGTCCTGATAACGGATAATCAGTGGCGCATACTCTTCGGCTTTATTAAGCTGATCATTGCCTTGAATTTGCCAATGCCGATCACCCTGCTCCAACTGACCTTTAGGCTTTTGTTGGTTAGCATTGGCGATGGTCTGGCGTACATCATCCAGAGCAATCCCGTATTGCTCTAAACGTCGCGGTTCCAATTCAACACGCACTGCAGGTAAGGAACTGCCACCAATTTGCACATCGCCCACACCCTGCACTTGCGAGAGTTTTTGCGCGACGATACTCGAGGCCAAGTCATACATCTGGCCTTTTTCCAGCACTTCACTGGTCAGCGCCAGCACCATAATCGGTGCTTGCGTCGGATTCATTTTCCGATACGAAGGCATACTGCGCATACCACTGGGCAACAGCTCATGCGCAGCATTAATCGCCGCCTGCACCTCACGCGCGGCGGTATTAATATCATGACCTAAATCAAACTGGATCATAATCCGCGTACGGCCCTGACTGCTGCTACTGCTCATCTGACTGATGCCAGAGATACTGCCCAGTGAGCGTTCTAAGGGCGTCGCCACAGTGGCCGCCATCACTTGTGGGCTGGCACCGGGCAAACTGGCCTGCACGGTAATCATCGGAAAATCCATGTCCGGCAGCGGCGCCACTGGCAACAGCCTAAAGCCGAGAATCCCCAATAAGATAATCGCCACACTGAGTAGCATGGTGGCGACCGGGCGCTGAATAAAAGGTGCCGACAGATTCACGATTTAGTGCCCAAGTTAAAGCGTGCTTTGGTGCGTGTGCTTAAGCGATCAAAGAACAAATAGATCACCGGCGTAGTAAACAGCGTCAGCACCTGACTGAGCAATAAACCACCGACCATCACCAAGCCCAACGGCTGACGTAACTCAGCACCAGAGCCACTGGCAAACATCAAAGGTAAGGCCGCGAACAGTGCCGCTAAGGTGGTCATTAAGATCGGACGAAAACGCAATAGTGCCGCTTGGAAAATCGCCTCCTCAGGACTCAGCCCTTGATGGCGCTCAGCATCCAAAGCAAAGTCGATCATCATAATGGCGTTTTTCTTCACAATACCAATCAGCAAGATAATCCCGATAATGGCAATCAAGCTCAGATCATTGCCAGTAATAAACAGCGCCAGCAAGGCACCAATCGCCGCCGAGGGTAAGGTCGAAAGAATGGTCAGCGGATGGATATAGCTTTCATACAGCACACCGAGCACCAGATACATGGTCACTACCGCGGCGAGAATCAGCAGCAAGGTACTGGACAGCGATGCTCTAAATGCCGCCGCCGCACCTTGGAAGTTGCTTTGAATCGAGGCTGGCATGGCTAAATCCAGCTCAGCCTGCTCAATCGCCTCCACCGCCTCACCTAACGACACACCGGGTGCAAGGTTAAACGACACCGTCACCGCTGGAAACTGACCGATATGATTGAGCAGCAGCGCCGCTGATTTCTCTTCCACCTTAACCAAACTGGCCAAACGTATGGCTTGGCCATCACTGCCACGCACATGCACATCCTGCAAAGCGGCTAAGGCATCATTGGGATTGCTGATGCTTTCCAATACCACACGGTACTGACTGGTTTGGGTAAAGATGGTGGAGATCTGCCGCTGACCAAAGGCGTCATATAAAGCATCAGTGAGACTGGCAATACTGATGCCTAAACGCCCAGCTAAATCACGATCGATATTCAGATAATACTGCAAACCGCTGGCCTGCAAATCACTGGCCACATCTTGCAACTGCAGCAGACTTTGCAAATGGCTGACCAAGGTTGGCACCCAGCTATGCAACTCCTGCTCATCAGCAGATTCCAAACTAAACTGAAACTGCGTACGACTCACACGATCTTCAATACTGAGATCCTGCACCGGCTGCATAAACAACTGAATACCCAGCACCTGCGCCAGCTCAGGGCGTAGGCGATCAATCACCTCAGCTGCCGACACGCTGCGCTGATTAAAGGGCTTGAGGTTAATCAGCATACGTCCGGTATTCAGCGTGGGGTTGTCACCGTCCACACCAATCTGTGATGAGACACTTTGTACTGCTTCATCTTGCAACAGCACCGCACTTAAACGCTGCTGACGCTCACTCATGGCAGCAAAGGAAATACTTTGCGGCGCTTCCGAGATGCCCTGAATCACCCCAGTATCTTGCTCAGGGAAGAAACCTTTCGGCACCCATATCCATAACAGCGCCGTTAGCACAAAAGTACCCACAGCAAACCATAACGTCAGCACTTGATGATTCAATACCCAGCGCAAGCCATTGCCATAATGATCAATGGTACGGCTGAGCCAATCTTCTTTCTTCTCGTCATCAGTGCCAGGCCGCAGTAACCGCGCGCACATCATCGGTGTCAGCGTCAGCGATATCACTAACGAAATTAAAATCGCTACAGCCAGGGTAATGGCAAACTCACGGAATAATCGCCCGACCACATCCGCCATAAACAACAGTGGAATCAATACCGCAATCAACGAAAGCGTTAGAGAAACCAAAGTAAAGCTGATCTGCTTCGCGCCCTTCAGCGCCGCATTCATCGGGGTTTCGCCCAACTCAATATGCCGCGCAATATTTTCCAGCATGACAATGGCGTCATCAACGACAAAACCCGTGGCAATGGTCAAAGCCATTAAGGTGAGGTTATTCAGCGAAAAACCCAACAGATACATCACTGCAAAGGTGCCGATTAACGATAAAGGCACGACAATCGATGGAATTAATGTGGCGGTCAGGCGCTTTAAGAATAAAAACGTCACCAAGACCACTAAGGCTACCGCCAGCATCAGCTCAAACTGCACATCACTGACCGCTGCGCGAATGGTTTGCGTACGGTCGGTCAGCACCCTGACTTCAAGGCTAGCAGGTAAGGTAGCAATAATACTCGGCAGCAAAGCTTCAACACTCTCCACCAC